>NZ_JBITES010000006.1:0-33200 GCF_044455405.1 Streptomyces sp. NPDC051243
GGCGGTGTGCTCCTGCCGTTCTTCGCCTTCATGACGTTCCTCATCGCCGTACCGACCGGCGTGAAGTTCTTCAACTGGATCGGCACCATGTGGAAGGGCTCGCTGTCCTTCGAGACGCCGATGCTGTGGGCGACCGGCTTCCTGATCACCTTCACCTTCGGTGGTCTGACCGGTGTCATCCTGGCCTCGCCGCCGATGGACTTCCACGTCTCCGACTCGTACTTCGTGGTGGCGCACTTCCACTACGTCGTCTTCGGCACCGTCGTCTTCGCGATGTTCTCCGGCTTCCACTTCTGGTGGCCGAAGTGGACCGGCAAGATGCTCGACGAGCGCCTCGGCAAGATGACGTTCTGGACGCTGTTCATCGGCTTCCACGGCACCTTCCTGGTCCAGCACTGGCTGGGTGCCGAGGGCATGCCGCGTCGTTACGCCGACTACCTGGCGGCGGACGGCTTCACCGCCCTGAACACGATCTCGACGATCAGCTCGTTCGTGCTCGGCGCGTCGCTGCTGCCGTTCTTCTACAACGTGTGGAAGACCGCCAAGTACGGCAAGCCGGTCGGCGTCGACGACCCGTGGGGCTACGGCCGCTCGCTGGAGTGGGCCACGTCCTGCCCGCCGCCGCGGCACAACTTCCTCACCCTGCCGCGGATCCGTTCCGAATCCCCGGCTTTCGACCTGCACCACCCTGAGATCGCCGCGCTCGACGAGATCGAGAACGCCCCTCACGGTGACAAGGCTCTGGCTGGTGGCAAGGAGGCCGGCAAGTGAAGGTTCAGGGCAAGATGTTCATGTGGCTGAGCGTCTTCGTCCTCGCCATGGCTGTCGTCTATGGCGTCTGGTCGAAGGAGCCGGCCGGTACCACGGCCCTCTTCCTGGCCTTCGGTCTGTGCATCATGATCGGCTTCTACCTGGGCTTCACGGCCAAGCGGGTCGACGTCGGCGCACAGGACAACAAGGAAGCGGACGTCGCGGACGACGCCGGCGAGGTCGGGTTCTTCAGCCCGCACAGCTGGCAGCCGCTCTCCCTCGGGATCGGTGGCGCGCTCGCCTTCCTGTCGGTCGCGATCGGCTGGTGGCTGATGTACTTCTCGGCGCCGCTGATCCTGGTCGGCATCTGGGGCTGGGTCTTCGAGTACTACCGCGGTGAGAACCGCACCCAGTAACACGAGCTGAGCTCACATGGAGCCCGGACACTCCGTCAGGAGGGTCCGGGCTCCTGCTTTTGCAGTAATAAAGATTACCCGTACGGGCCACCTGGCGCGCCCCTGTGGACGCCGCTTCCTAGCGTGAAGCCATGAGCAACAGACCACCGCGCACGAAGACCGTCATAGGCTGCACGCTCCTGCTGGCCGCACTCGGCGCGAACGCCGCCGCCTGCGGCAGCGACGGCAACCCGCTGGCCGCCGAGCCCTACGACGCGGCCGACCAGATCGCCTTCAACGGCCCCTCGGGCGACGGCAGGAAGGCCGACCCCGACAAGCCCCTGGAGATAACCGCGGAGGACTCCGACGGCCGAATAACCGACGTCACCGCCAGGGACGCCGCAGGACGCTACGTCGCGGGCGAACTCTCCGCCGACGGGTCCCGCTGGCACAGCACCTCCCCGCTCGCCGCCAACGCCCGCTACACGGTGCGGGTGAGCACCGAGGACGAGGACGGTGCCCCCGGCCGCAAGGTCCTCACCTTCGACACCAGCATGCCGACCACCAACAAGCACCTGACGGTGGAGTTCGGCCCGAAGGCGGGCACGTACGGCGTGGGCCAGCCCATCACCGCAACCCTGAACCAGCCCGTCAAGGACAGGAACCAGCGCGCCATAGTCGAGCGGGCCCTGAAGGTCGACTCCACGCCCGCCGTGGACGGCACCTGGCACTGGGTGGACGACAAGGAACTCCACTACCGCCCCAAGGAGTACTGGCCCACCGGCGCCACGATCCAGGCCCGCAGCAATCTCGAAGGCGTCAAGATCGGCGACCGAATATGGGGCGGCAAGGTCAAGCCCCTGCGAATAACCATCGGCGACCAGGTCATCGCCGTCACCGACGCCGCCTCCCACCAGCTGACGCTCTACCGGAACGGCGAGGCGGTCAGGTCGATACCCGTCACCACGGGCAAGCCCGGCTTCGAGACCCGCAACGGCGTCAAGGTCGTACTGGCCAAGGAGTACTTCGTACGGATGCGCGGCACGAGCATCGGCATAGCGGAAGGCTCCGCGGAGTCCTACGACCTACCCGTCTACTACGCCACCCGCGTGACCTGGAGCGGCGAGTACGTCCACGCGGCCCCCTGGTCGGTCGGCTCCCAGGGCTACGCCAACGTCAGCCACGGCTGCACCGGCATGAGCACCGCCAACGCCCAGTGGTTCTTCGAAAACATCCGCGAGGGCGACATCGTCAAGGTCATCAACTCGTACGGCAACACCATGGAACCCTTCGGCAACGGCTTCGGCGACTGGAACCTGCCGTGGCAGAACTGGCGCAACGGCAGCGCGCTGGTAGCCGGCACACCGGAGGGCCCGAGCCCGTCGGAACGGGCGAGGTTGAGGCCGCAGAGCATCTAGGCCAACAGGCCGACAGCCAACCAAGGGGCGCGGGGCTGTATCGATATGCGGCTCCGCCGCGTGGGCGCGACCAGCCCCCCCACGACCCGCAGTCGCCGGACCACAGGCCGAATCGAGCTCCTAGGCGCTCTGAAGCCGCTTCGTCCGCAAGAGAGAAGCCAGCGCCCCGGCGAACTCCACCGGCTCCACAGGCAACGTCACCGCAGCCTCAGCACGACTCCACGTCGCCAGCCACGCATCCTGCGGCCGCCCGATGAGGAGCAGCACCGGCGGGCAGTTGAACACCTCGTCCTTGATCTGCCGGCACACCCCCATGCCCCCCATGGGCACCGCCTCGCCGTCCAGGACACAGACGTCGATCCCGCCCTTGTCCAGCTCCTTGATGACGGCGGCCGGAGTCGCACACTCCACGAACCGCACCACAGGAACATCCGGCGCGGGCCTGCGCCCGGTGGCGAGCCGCACCTGCTCGCGGGTGTTGGAGTCGTCGCTGTAGACCAGCACCGTGGCGGTCGGCTGCATTGTTCCTCCGTGACGTCAGCGTCGTAAGGACAGGCCCGTTGAGCCGGATGCTACTCCCTTGAACACCACGTCAACACCGGTATGAACGGGGAAGACACTCCGAACGGCACCCCCCGGAGTGAGGGCGGGATAAGCGACCGACATAATGTCGGTCGTGGCGACAGCAACGACAGTAGACAAGGGTCACGCGCACCCGTCGGTCAACCGACCGAACCTCACCAGCGTCGGAACCATCATCTGGTTGAGTTCCGAGCTGATGTTCTTCGCGGCCCTCTTCGCGATGTACTTCACCCTGCGATCGGTGACCGGTCCCGAGTTCTGGAAGGAGAAGGCAGACTTCCTGAACTTCCCGTTCTCGGCGACCAACACCACGATTCTGGTGCTCTCCTCCCTCACCTGCCAGCTCGGTGTCTTCGCCGCCGAGCGCGGTGACGTCAAGAAGCTCCGGGGCTGGTTCATCGTCACCTTCATCATGGGTGCGATCTTCATCGGCGGTCAGGTGTACGAGTACACCGAGCTGGTCAAGCACGAGGGCCTCTCGCTCTCGTCCGACCCGTACGGCTCGGTCTTCTACCTGACCACCGGCTTCCACGGCCTGCACGTGACGGGCGGTCTCATCGCCTTCCTGCTGGTCCTCGGCCGCACCTACGCGGCGAAGAGGTTCACGCACGAGCAGGCGACCGCCGCGATCGTCGTGTCCTACTACTGGCACTTCGTCGATGTCGTCTGGATCGGCCTCTTCGCCACGATCTACATGATCAAGTAGCCGGGCCCGATCCCGCGCGCGTTCCACAAACGCACCAACCAGAAGCATCGACGCAGAAGATCCTGACACCGGGGTAATCCGTGAAAAAGCTCTCCGCACGACGACGCCATCCGCTGGCGGCGGTCGTCGTCCTACTCCTCGCGCTGGCGTGCACGGGGGGGCTGTACGCCGTGTTCGCGCCCGCGGACAAGGCGCAGGCCGAGGAAACCGCCCAGTCCCTCACCATCGAGGAGGGCAAGAAGCTCTACGCCGTCGGCTGCGCCAGCTGCCACGGAACCGGCGGTCAGGGCACCACCGACGGTCCGAGCCTGGTGGGCGTCGGCGCCGCGGCCGTGGACTTCCAGGTCTCGACGGGCCGCATGCCGGCCGCCACCTCCCAGGGCGCCCAGGTCCCGCGGAAGAAGAACATCTACTCGCAGGCCGAGATCGACCAGCTCGCGGCGTACATCGCCTCGCTGGGCGCCGGCCCCGCCGTCCCGTCCGAGGAGCAGTACGGCCCCGAGGGCGCGGACATCGCCAAGGGCGGCGAGCTCTTCCGTAACAACTGCGCCCAGTGCCACAACTTCACCGGCAAGGGCGGCGCGCTGACGCACGGCAAGTACGCGCCGACGCTCGAGGGCGTCGACCCGAAGCACATCTACGAGGCCATGCAGACCGGCCCGCAGAACATGCCGTCGTTCCCCGACACCACGCTGTCGGAGCAGAACAAGAAGGACATCATCGCGTACCTGAACGCGGTCAACAGCGACGAGACGGTCAACCCGGGCGGTCTGGAGCTGGGCGGCCTCGGGCCGGTCAGTGAGGGTCTGTTCGGCTGGATCTTCGGACTCGGCGGTTTGATCGCCATCGCCGTGTGGGTCGCCGCCCGGACCGCAAAGGCCAAGAAGTCATGAGTAGCCAAGACATTCCAGAAGAGAACCTGCCCGCTGAGCAGGACGCCACCGTCGCGGTAGCGGACGAGAAGAACCCCTTCGCCGACCCCGGCCTGCCGCCCCACGAGCACCGGATCCAGGACATCGACGAGCGGGCCGCCAAGCGGTCCGAGCGCACGGTCGCCCTGCTGTTCACGGTGTCGATGCTGGCCACCGTCGGCTTCATCGCCTCGTTCGTGGCGATCCCGCACGACAAGTCGATCTTCGTCTTCCCGCTCGGGCACATCAACGCGATGAACTTCGCGCTGGGCCTGACCCTCGGGGCGGCGCTGTTCTGCATCGGCGCGGGCGCGGTCCACTGGGCCCGCACGCTGATGTCCGACCACGAGATCGCGGACGAGCGGCACCCGATCGCGGCGGAGCCCGAGGTCAGGGCCAAGGTCATGGCCGACTTCAAGCAGGGCGCGAAGGAGTCCGCGCTGGGTCGCCGCAAGCTGATCCGCAACACGATGTTCGGCGCGCTGGCCCTGTTCCCGCTCTCCGGTGTCGTCCTGCTGCGTGACCTCGGTCCGCTGCCCGGCACCAAGCTGCGCCACACGCTGTGGTCCAAGGGCAAGCTGCTCGTCAACATGAACACCAACGAGCCGCTGCGTCCCTCGGACGTCGCGGTCGGCTCCCTCACCTTCGCCAAGCCGGAGGGCCTGGAGGAGCACGACCACGACTTCCAGAACGAGATCGCCAAGGCCGCCCTGATGATCGTCCGGCTGCAGCCCGACGACATCAAGGACAAGCGCGAGCTCGAGTGGTCGCACGAGGGCATCGTCGCGTACTCGAAGATCTGCACCCACGTCGGTTGCCCGATCTCCCTGTACGAGCAGCAGACGCACCACGTGCTGTGCCCCTGCCACCAGTCCACCTTCGACCTCTCCGACGGTGCCCGAGTGATCTTCGGCCCGGCCGGCCACGCCCTGCCGCAGCTGCGCATCGGTGTGAACGACGAGGGCTACCTCGAGGCGCTCGGCGACTTCGAAGAGCCCGTCGGTCCTGCATTCTGGGAGCGCGGATGAGCACTACAGAGACCACCGAGTCCCGCGCACGCGGGAAGGCACCGGCCGGCGAGCGCGTCGCCGACTGGGCCGACGGCCGGCTCGGGATCTACTCCCTGGCCAAGGCCAACATGCGCAAGATCTTCCCCGACCACTGGTCGTTCATGTTGGGTGAGGTCTGCCTCTACAGCTTCATCATCATCATCCTCACGGGTGTGTACCTGACGCTGTTCTTCCACCCGTCGATGAACGAGGTGGAGTACCACGGCAGCTACGTCCCGCTGCAGGGAACGCTGATGTCGGAGGCGTTCAGCTCCACGCTGCACATCTCCTTCGACGTGCGTGGCGGTCTGCTCGTCCGGCAGATCCACCACTGGGCGGCGATCATCTTCCTCGCCGGCATGTTCGTGCACATGATGCGCGTGTTCTTCACCGGCGCGTTCCGCAAGCCGCGTGAGATCAACTGGCTGTTCGGCTTCCTGCTGTTCGTCCTCGGCATGTTCACCGGTTTCACCGGCTACTCGCTCCCGGACGACCTGCTCTCCGGTACCGGTGTCCGCTTCACCCAGGGCGCGATCCTGTCGGTCCCGATCGTCGGGACGTACATCTCGATGTTCCTGTTCGGCGGAGAGTTCCCGGGCGTCGACTTCGTCGCGCGGTTCTACTCGATCCACATCCTGCTGCTGCCGGGCATCATGCTCGGGCTCGTGGTCGGCCACCTGATCCTGGTCTTCTACCACAAGCACACGCAGTTCGCGGGCCCGGGAAAGACCAACAACAACGTCGTCGGCATGCCGCTGCTGCCGGTCTACATGGCCAAGGCCGGAGGCTTCTTCTTCCTGGTCTTCGGTGCCATCGCCGCGCTCGCCGGTATCGCGTCCGTCAACCCGATCTGGGCCATGGGGCCGTACCGCCCCGACCACGTGTCGACGGGCGCCCAGCCCGACTGGTACATGGGCTTCGCCGAGGGTCTGGTCCGTGCCATGCCCGGTTGGGAGATCAACTTCTGGGGCCACACGCTGGTCCTGGGCGTCTTCGTCCCGCTGGTGCTCTTCGGACTCTTCCTCGGCGTGATCGCCCTCTACCCGTTCATCGAGTCCTGGGTCACCGGCGACAAGCGTGAGCACCACCTGCTCGACCGGCCGCGCAACGCCCCGACGCGTACCGCCTTCGGTGTCGCCTGGGTCACCGGCTACATGATCATGCTGATCGGTGGCGGCAACGACATCATCGCCACCCACTTCCACCTGTCGATCAACGCGGTCACGTGGTTCGTCCGGATCGGCTTCTTCGCCGGCCCGGTCCTGGCCTTCGTCATCACCAAGCGCATCTGCCTCGGCCTGCAGCGCCGGGACAAGGACAAGGTGCTGCACGGCCGTGAGTCGGGCATCATCAAGCGCCTGCCGCACGGTGAGTTCATCGAGGTCCACGAGCCGCTCAGCCAGGACGCGCTGTACACGCTCACCGCGCACGAGCAGTACAAGCCGGCCGAGATCGGCCCGACGGTCGACGAGAACGGCGTCGAGCGCAAGGTGAAGGGCTCCGAGAAGCTGCGCGCCAAGCTCAGCAAGTCGTACTACGGCGAGGAGGGCCAGATCCCCAAGCCGACGGTCGAGGAGTACAAGGAGATCACGAGCGGCCACGGCCACCACTGATCGCTGCGCCAGCTACGCCACGGTTGAGGGCCCCGTCCGGTTTCCCGGACGGGGCCCTCGGCCGTGCACGGGCCCTGCGCAGTGGGACGCGGGCCCCGTCCGGTCTTCGGACGGGGCCCTTCTCCGGGTCCCGGGGCTGGATAGGGTGGACCCGTTGAGACTCGCGTCCCGTAGAGCGGGACACCTTTGACCCCAGGAGCGGCTGATGAGCGCTGTGACCCCCGCTGGAGGCGACACCGCGGCGGGCCGTTCCTGGCCCGAGGTGCTGAGTGCCCTGCTCGCCGGACAGGACCTGAGTGCCGGTGACACGGCCTGGGCGATGGACCGCTTCATGAGCGGCGAGGCCTCGGACGCCCAGATCGCCGGCTTCATGGTGGCGCTGCGGGCCAAGGGCGAGACGGTCGAGGAGATCAACGGTCTCGTCGAGGCGATGTACGCCCACGCGCAGCCGCTGGACATCCCCGGGCCGGCCGTCGACATCGTCGGTACGGGTGGTGACCGGGCCAAGACGGTCAACATCTCCACGATGTCCGCCATCGTGATCGCGGGCGCCGGCGCGAAGGTCGTCAAGCACGGCAACCGGGCCTCGTCCTCGGCGAGCGGCTCGTCCGACGTGCTGGAGAAGCTCGGCATCAACCTCGACCTGTCGCCTCAGGGCGTGGCGCGGGTGGTGGACGAGGCCGGGATCACCTTCTGCTTCGCGGCCAAGTTCCACCCCTCGATGCGGTTCGTCGGTGGCGTCCGGCGGGACCTGGGGATTCCGACCTCGTTCAACCTGCTCGGCCCGCTGACCAACCCGGCTCGCGTCACCTCCTCCGCCGTCGGCTGCTTCGACACCCGGATGGCGGGGCTCATCGCCGGCGTACTGGCCGAGCGCGGCTCGTCCGCGCTGGTGTTCCGCGGCGACGACGGGCTCGACGAGCTGACGACGACGGCCACTTCGCGGGTGTGGGTCGTCCGCGACGGCAAGGTGACCGAGGAGGGCTTCGACCCGCGTGACGTCGGCATCGACCTGGTGCCGGTGGAGGCGCTGCGCGGTGCGGACGCCTCGTACAACGCGGAGGTCGCGCGCCGGCTGCTGGAGGGCGAGACGGGGCCCGTGCGGGACGCCGTACTGCTCAACTCGGCGGCGGCGCTGGTGGCGTTGGAGCCGACGGACGCTCCGCTCGCCGAGCAGATCCGGCTCGGTATGGCGAGGGCGGCCGAGTCGATCGATTCAGGGGCGGCCAAGCGGACGCTGGAGCTGTGGGTGGCCGCGAGCAACGCGTGAGCGATGCGCCTGTGGTCCCGCGATTCGGACACGAGTTGCGGGACCACGATCATTTCACGTACGTTCCTGTACCAGGTCATGAGTGACAGTCATGAGGCCCCGGCCGACTGTCCGGCAACCCTCCGTCCGTGGCGGGGTGCCCCGGGTGAAGACCAGGCCGTAGGCAGCGAGGTCTGCGGCAAGCGCGGGCCCCTCTCGAAACCAGGGGTCCTGGTCGTTCGAGGGAGCCTTCCGTGAGCAAGCGAATGCGATAGGGCCGCAGAGCCCCGCCTCCGCATCCCCTTTCACCCTCACCACGCTCGAGCCGCCCTGTTCCGCATGCGCTCGCGCGGTGAATTCCACCTGCTTTCACGGGAGTTCCGTCATGTCCGTCTCCACCGCTGCCGCCGACCAGTCCGTCTGCTCGCCGCTGCCCGTTCTGGGCCGGGATGTCACCGTCCCGCTCGTCACCGGCGGCGAGGTCACCTACGCCGCGCTCGACTACGCCGCCAGCGCGCCCGCGCTGCAGCGCGTCTGGGACGACGTCGCCGCCTACGCCCCGTACTACGGCAGCGTCCACCGCGGCGCCGGCTACCTCTCCCAGCTCTCCACCGACCTGTTCGAGAACGCCCGCCGGACGGTCGCCGAGTTCCTCGACTGCCGCCCCGGCGACCAGCTGGTCTTCACCCGGTCCACCACCGACTCGCTCAACCTCCTCGCGGCCGCCCTCCCGGCCGACTGCCAGGTCTTCGTCTTCGAGACCGAGCACCACGCCTCCCTGCTGCCCTGGCGCGACGCCCAGGTCACCTACCTCAACGCGCCCCGCACCCCGCGCCAGGCCGTCGAGACCCTGGAGCGAGCCCTCGCCGACCGCGACCCCTATGGCCCGGCTCTGGTGTGCGTCACCGGTGCCTCGAACGTGACGGGTGAGCTGTGGCCCGTACGGGAACTCGCGGCCGCCGCCCATGCGCACGGCGCCCGCATCGTGCTCGACGCCGCCCAGCTCGCCCCGCACCACCCGGTCAGCGTCCGTGACCTCGATGTCGACTGGGTCGCCTTCTCCGGGCACAAGCTGTACGCGCCCTTCGGCTCCGGCGTGCTCGCCGGCCGCGCGGACTGGCTGCGGGAGGCGGAGCCGTACCTCGCGGGCGGCGGGGCCAGCCGTAAGGTGACGAGGCGTGAGGACGGCGGGGTCGACGTCGAGTGGCACGAGAGTGCCGCGCGGCACGAGGCCGGGTCGCCCAACGTCATCGGCGCCTACTCCATCGCCTCCGCCTGCAAGGCCCTCACCGAGGCCGGTTTCGACAACCTGGTCGCCCGTGAGCAGCACCTGATCGAGAAGGTGCGGGCGGGGCTCGCGGAGGTCCCGGCGGTCCGCGTCCTCTCCCTCTTCGGGGACGACGCCCCGCGCGTCGGTGTCATCTCCTTCGTCGTCGACGGCTGGAACAGCTCCCACTTCGCCGCCGCGCTCTCCGCCGAGTACGGCATCGGCGTGCGGGACGGGCTGTTCTGCGCCCACCCGCTCGTGCGGACCCTGCTCGGCAGCGACCCGCAGACGCAGGGCGAGTGCGGCGCGCCGGAGGCCGCGCCCGGCGAGAAGTCCCTGAACGCCATCCGCGTGAGCTTCGGGGCCGGTACCCCCGACGAGCACGTCGAGCGGTTCGTGGGTGCCGTACGGGAGCTGGTCCAGGACGGCGCGCGGTGGAACTACCGTACGGAGGACGGGCGTTGCGTGCCGGACACCTCCGCGTGAGCCGGTAGCCGGGCGCCCAGCAGGATCATCCGCAGGGCGCGTTCGGTGGCGTCCGTGAGGAGTTCGGAGGCCCGGACCAGGGCCTCCGCCAGCGCCAGCACCGGGCGGCCGTACAGCCTGGCCCGGCGGGCGACCTCGGCCGGGACCTTGCCGCGCGGCGTCTGGTGGTCCAGGGCACCTTCGGCGGTGACGGCCAGGTCGGCGCGGGCGAGGCGGGCATCCAGGTCGAGGTGGCCCAGCAGCACCTCGAAGCGGGGGAGCAGACGGGCGCCGAGTGCGGCGAGGCCGGCGCCCACGCCGCCGGACGCGCCGGTGCCGTCGCCGTACCGCAGGTCGGTGCGGGTGACGGGGAGGTCGCGGTTGAGGATGTCGGCCCAGTTCTCCAGGCCCGCCGACAGCTCCTCGACCTGCGCGGGCGTCGCCCCCTTCTGCGGGCCGAAGACCCGGGCCACGCCGCGCTTGCCGCACAGCACGTTCGCCCAGGGTGCGGGCTTTGACGTAGACGTCGGCGGTGAGCTCGGCGAGCTGGACCGGTTCAGGGGTGACGAAGTCGGGGCGCTCGGCCTTGGCGAGCAGCAGCAGGTCCTCGACGATGCGGCTCATCCGGTCCAGTTCGTCGGTGACCAGCCGTATGGTCTCCTCCCGCTCGGCCGGGTCGTCGCCCATCAGCTCCAGATGGCCGCGCACGATGGTGATCGGCGTGCGCAGCTCGTGGCCCGCGTCGTCGACGAACTCCCGCTGGGCGGCGAAGGCGCGCTCCAGCCGGTCGAGCATCGCGTTGAAGGTCTGCGCGAGCGCGGCGATGTCGTCGCGTCCGTGCACGGGGATACGGCGGGTGAGGTCCTGCTCGGTGAGCTGTGCCGCCGCGGTGCGTACCAGCCGTACTGGCTTGAGGATCCGGCCCGCGACCGCCCAGCCGATGCCGGTCGTCATCAGCAGGGCGACACCGGAGATTTGGCCAGCAGGATCCGGAACTCCTCGTTCACGGCGGCCTGTTCACGTCCGGGGTGGAAGGCGACGACGAACGCGGCCTCCGTCGCGCCGCCGGCCCGTGCGACCGCGACCTTGGCCCACCGGATCTCGCCGGACGCGCGGTGCAGCGTGCCGGTGGAGTCCGGGGAGTCGAAGATGCGGCGGCGGGCGTCGGCGTCCTCGTGCAGGGGCAGGGCGACGTGGATGTCGCGCTGCTGGCGGAGTTGCGCCGGGATCCGGCCCGGCCGGCCCACCAGACCGATCAGCTCCTCGTCCGGGTCGGCGTACTGCCGTTCCAGGAACTCGTGCAGCAGCCGGGACGGGTCGGTGAACGGGCGGCCGGTCTCGGGGTCGACGCCCCGCTCCTCGAAGTTGGCGAACTCGCCGGCCTCCTGGGCGAGCAGCCCGTTCACCCGGTGGTCGACGTCCCGCAGCAGGATCGAGCGCGTGGTCGCCGCCACCGACGCGAGTCCGACGGCCATGACGAGCAGCAGCCACAGCAGGATGCGGACCCGGGCGGAGATCCGCCGGCCCGCGGGACCGGGTGGCGTCTCCCGGGTCATGCCGGCGCCGTGAGGTCTGGCACGCGCATCCGACTCCGTCCTCCGCGTCGCGGCCGCACGGTCTCCCCCACAGGGGTGCTCCCGTCGCCGCGGCTCGGCCCGTCCACGGGGCACGGTTCCCGGCAGCCGTCCTGATCTCGGTGGCACTCGCTAGCCGTCGTCCCCGAGCTCACCGCGGTCGTCGTCCGAGGTCTCGCGGTCGGGAGCGTCGTCATCGTCGTCACTCGCGGAGCTGTCGGTCACCGGGGGCCTGGAGACGACCTCGTCGCTCGGCGTCGCTGCGGGCCGGGTGGGCGTCGGCGTGGGGGAGCCGCTGTTCAGCTCCACCTTGGGCGGGACCTTCGGCGACTCCGGCTGGTCGGTGAGGGCGAAGCTGGTCGCGGCGATGCCGAGCGGAATCGCCACTACGGCGGCCAGGGCCGCGATCCGGTGCGAGAAGACCATGCGGCCGATCCTGCCCACGGCAGCCGGAGGTGCGGATGAGCCCCAGATGAAGAACTCTTCATCCAGGGCCGTGCCAGGTGCCGGGGTGCTCTCAGCTGTCCAGGCCGATGGCGAACGCGGCCTCGATGTCGTGCTGGGAGTAGGTACGGAACGCGACGTGCGTGTCCGTGGCCTCGACGCCGGGGATCTTGCTGATCCGGCCGGGGATGACCTCGGCGAGGTCCTCGTGCTGCTTCACCCGCACCATGGCGATCAGGTCGTAGGTGCCGGTGACCGAGAAGACCTCCGTCACGCTCTCCAGCGAAGCGATCCGCTCCGCGATCTCGGGGATCCGGTCCACGCTGGTCTTGATGAGGACGATCGCGGTGATCACGGCTGGTTCTCTCCCTCGGGGGCCGGAGCTGGGGTGGGCTTCACTCTAGTAGGCCGTCCGAAGCGGGCCCACGCGAAGCCGAAGCCCAGCCCGAAGCCCACCAGGTGTGCCAGATACGCCACCCCCGGCCCCTGGTCCGCCCGCCCCGCCGCCACCCACTGCAGGGCCACCCAGAACGGCAGCACCACCCAGGCGGGGAAGCGCAGCGGCAGGAAGAGCAGGAAGGGAAGCAGGCTTGTCACGCGCGCCCCGGGGAAGAGGAACAGGAACGCGCCGAGGACGGCCGAGATCGCCCCGGACGCGCCGACCAGGGACTGAGTGGAGTCGTCGTTGGCGGCGGCATAGCCCAGCAGGGCCAGATAGCCGCAGCCCAGGTAGAAGAACGCGAACTGGACGCGGCCCATCCGTTCCTCGGTCATCACGCCGAAGACGTAGAGGAAGAGCATGTTGCCGAGCAGGTGCACCCAGCTGCCGTGCACGAAGAGGGCCGTGGCAGGTGTGAGGGCGGCCCGGGGCGCCCCCTCGAACAGCTCGGCCGGGACCACGCCCCAGCGGTGGAAATAGGCCCGCTGCGCCGCGAGCAGCCCCTCGCCGGAGCCGTACGACGGATTGAGCCCCGCCGCCGGGCCGGTCAGGAAGAGCAGACAGCACAGCGCGATCAGCCCGTACGTCACCGGCGCAGGTGACCGCAGGACCGATCGGCCCGCCCTGCCGAACCGAGTCCCGAAACGCACCACGCTCCAGTTGCCGATCATGAACACAGAGCATGACGTAACCGGACGCACGCGCACAGACCGCCTCGCCGCCCGAGACGGACAGGCGGCGAGTACCCGCCAGGCCGTAGGGTTACGAGCCACACGCACCGGGGAGACCGGGGCGTCGCGGACAATAGAAGACCTAGAAGGAAAGAGCACAGTCACGATGACGGTTCCCCTGCCCACCGCCACGACGCGCTGGCGCTGCACCCTCTGCGGCAACCTCACGCGTTTCGACGTGACGCGCTCGTCCAGGGTCGTGGAGTACGTCCACCTCGATCTGGCCGGTGAGCCCAAGGTCGAGGAGCGTGAGGTGCTCAGTGAGACGATCGAGTCCGTGCGCTGCCGCTGGTGCAACGCGGTGGACAAGGTGGAACTCGTGGACAGGCCGGGCGCCGGCTCCTGACGGGAGCCGGCCCCGCACAGGCAATTGGGGTGTTGACGGATGGTGGAGACACAAGGCGGGGGGCCGGGCGACGGCGCCGCTGAGGTGCTCGACCGTCCGCTGCCCGACGGTGTGCGGCGCAAGGTCGTACAGATCGTGTCCGACGGCTTCGGCGGGCTGACCGTCGGCGAACTGCCCGCGCAACTGCGGCAGTACGCCCGGTTCGCACCGAACCGCCGGGCCAAGTTCGCCGGCAACGCGATGGCCGCCGCGCTGGAGACCGATCCGCTGTTCCGGCAGCGCATCGGGGAGAAGTTCAGAGAGGCCCAGCCGGAGCTGTCCGGCGCTCTCGACTCCGGCTCGGCGCCTCCGGCCGCGGACCCGCTCGACGTGGCGGCCGCGGCCTATGTTCTGCGGCCCACCGGCTGGGTCAAGCTGGTCACCGCGGCCGGCGAGGAGGCCGAGCGGGCCGACGCCGAGCGCGCGGACGAGGAGAGCCGCGCCGAGCTGGAGCGCCTGCGCGAGGAGCTCGCCCACGCCCGGGAGCACACCCGGACCGAGACCGAGCGGCTGCGCGCCGAGCTGGACGCGGCGAAGAAGGAAGCCGAATCGCTTCACCGAAAGCTGCGCTCCGCCCTCAGCGACGTCAAGCGCGGCGAGGCCGCCCTGCGCAAGGTCCAGGGCGAGATCGAGGCCGTACGCGCCGAGGGGCAGGCCCAGGTCTCCGCGGCCGAGAGCGAGACCCGGCGGCTCAAGGCGCGGCTCGGGGAGGCCGAGGCGGCCCTGGAGGCCACGCGCAGAGCGGCGCGCGAGGGGCGCAGTGTCGAGGACATGCGCGTCCGGCTGCTCCTCGACACCCTTTTGGACGCGGCCCAAGGACTGCGCCGTGAGCTGGCGTTGCCGCCGGTCTCCGTGCGCCCCGCCGAGACCGTGGACGCGGTCGAACCGGGACGAATGACCCCGAAGGACATCGCCGCACGGGCGTTGTCCGAGAACGACCCCGCGATCCTCGACCAGCTCCTCGCCCTGCCGCAGGCCCATCTGGTCGTCGACGGCTACAACGTCACCAAGACCGGCTATCCCCAGATGCCGCTGGAGAAGCAGCGGTTGCGGCTGCTCGGCCAGCTCTCGCAGCTCGCCGCCCAGACCGGCGCCGAGGTGACCTGTGTCTTCGACGGGGCCGAACTGGCCGCGCCGGTGCTGCTGGCACCGCCGCGCGGCGTGCGGGTGCTGTTCTCCAAGCCCGGCGTGACCGCCGACGAGCTGATCCGCCAGCTGGTGCGCGCCGAGCCGCCGGGCCGGCCGGTCATCGTCGCCTCGACCGACCGCGAGGTGGCCGACGGGGTGGCCCGGGCCGGAGCGCGGCCGGTGGCTTCTGCGGTGCTTCTCAAGCGACTGTCCTGAAAGGGCCAACGTACAGGCTTAATGCCCGAATTGGTCGGCCTGTCGCACAACCGAGCGTCAAGCCCGCGTCACCACATGTGAGTTGTGTGTAAAGAATGGCGGGTGTGACGAGATTTTTCGTGTGAGGATTTGATCTGATCACAAGAGGGTCACTAGGGTCTGGCGTCGAACCTCCGAGCGGGTGATCACTCACAAGAAGGGTTTCACCTCCGTGGCGTCCCACCGTCGACCCAAGCAGCCGAGCCGAGCACGTGTGACCGTGCTGACCACCGCTGCCGCCGCTGCCGTGGCCATCAGTTCTCAGGCTGCCAACGCGGCCCCCAGCGAGAAGCCGAGCAAGGACGAGGTCAAGGCCAAGGTCGACAAGCTCTACGAGCAGGCGGAGCACGCCACCGAGGAGTACAACGGGGCCAAGGAGAAGCAGGGGAAGCTCCAGAAGGAGATCTCCACCATCCAGGACAACGTCGCCCGCGGCCAGGAAGAGCTCAACGAGCTGCGCGACGCGATGGGCCTCGCGGCCGCCGCCCAGTACCGCACCGGCACCATCGACTCCTCCCTCCAGCTCTTCCTCTCGTCGAACCCGGACGACTACCTGGACAAGGCGTCCACCGCCGACCAGCTCAGCGCCCAGCAGGTCGAGTCGCTGAAGAAGATCCAGGAGAAGCAGCGCGAGCTGTCCCAGCAGCGCGCCGAGGCCGCCGACAAGCTCAAGGACCTCTCCGCCACCCGCACCGAGCTGGGCAAGAAGAAGAAGGAAGTCCAGGCCAAGCTCGCCGAGGCGCAGAAGCTGCTCAACACCCTGACGGCCGCGGAGAAGGCCGCCATGGCCGCCGAGGAGGAGCGCGCCAGCCGTTCCTCCGCCGAGCGCGTGGACCTCGGCAACGCCGCCACCGGCTCCGGCCGCGCGATGGCCGCCTTCCAGGCCGCCCAGAGCAAGATCGGCTCGCCCTACGTCTACGGCGCCTCCGGCCCGTCCTCCTTCGACTGCTCGGGCCTGACCTCCTGGGCCTTCGCCCAGGCCGGCGTCTCCATCCCGCGCACCTCGCAGGCCCAGGCCAGCTACGGCACGCGCATCTACAGCCAGTCCGAGCTCAAGGTCGGCGACCTGGTCATCTTCTACGGCGACCTGCACCACGTCGGCTTCTACGCGGGCAACGGCCAGATCCTGCACGCCCCGCGCACCGGCACGGTCGTCCGCTACGAGTCGATCAACAACATGCCGTTCCAGTTCGGCGTCCGGATCTGACCCGGCCGTACGGCTCCGTACGTCTCCGTACGCCTCCAAGATCAACACCACGTGCCGCCCGAACGAGCGAATCACGACAGCACTCGCTGACCCCGCGCCCCGCCGATGACCTGCGTCAGAGGCGGGGCGTCACTTTGTGTGCCCACGGCGGTCGTTGGTGGCCGCCCCCGCTCGGAGTTACTGTCTGCCGCGTTTCCCCCGCCGACGGGGGGAGCGGTCCTTGTCCGCGAGCGGAAGGAGAGCGGCTTCCCGTGGGGTCCCATCGCCGTCTTGCAACGTCCGGGTTCGACCGGGGCGCCGGTGCGGCGCTCTGCGTCATGTCAGCCGCCGCCACGGCCCTCGGGGTCGTACCGGCGAAGGCCACGCCGCACGACGACACCCGGACCAAGGTGGACCGCCTCTACGAGGAGGCCGAGAAGGCCACCGAGGCCTACAACCAGGCCGACGAGCGCGCCGACAAGCTCCGCGACCAGGTGGGCCGGGCCCAGGACCGGATCGCCCGGCAGCAGGAGAGCATCAACACCATGCGGGACGCCCTCGGTTCGCTGGCCGGCGCCCAGTACCGGTCCGGCGGCCTCGACCCCTCCCTCGCCCTGCTGCTCTCCGACGACCCGGCCGACTACCTCGACAAGGCCGCCCGGATCGCCCGGATCAGCGCCCACCAGGCCGGCGAGCTGGAGGCACTCCAGGACGCGATGCGCGTCCTCGCCCAGGACCGCGCCGAGGCGGCGAAGAAGCTCGTGGAACTTGAGAAGAGCCGCAAGGCCGTCGCCACTCACAAGCGGACCGTCGAGCGCAAACTCGCCCAGGCCCGCAGGCTCCTCAACACCCTCACGGCGAGCGACCGCGCCGCCTACGGCCGCGCCTCCCGCTCCGGCCGCGACGTCATGCCCGACTTCGGCAGCGCCCTCCCGCCCTCCGGCCGCGCGGCCGCCGCCCTCGCCGCCGCCCACTCCGCCCTGGGCAAGCCGTACGTCTGGGGCGCCAACGGCCCCTCCGGCTTCGACTGTTCGGGCCTGATCCAGTGGTCGTACGCCCAGGCCGGCGTCGCCATGCCGCGCACCTCGCAGGGCCAGCGGTACGCCGGCCGGCAGGTCCCGCTCTCCGAGGCCCAGCCCGGCGACGTCGTCACCTACCGCTCCGACGCCAGCCATGTCGGGATGTACGTCGGCAACGGCCAGGTGATCCACGCGCCCTACCCCGGCGCACCCGTGCGCTACGACCCGGTCGGCATGATGCCGGGCGCGACGGTCACCAGGGTCTGACGCGGGCCGGCCCTCGCCGCGTGGCGGGGGCGGGGGCGGGGGCGGGGGCAACGGAGCAACTCCTGGCGCCCGGTGAGCGCACTGACGTACCTGACGGCCTTCCCGAAGCCCGCCCGTGTCACCCTCCGCACGCTTGCCTCGCCGCGCGCCGAGGGTCGGGCGGGGCAGGCCCTCCGGCTTCGCCGAGCTGAGCGACCCGGAGTCCGGACGCCGGCGCAGGCCACGCTGACACGCTGAACCGGCTTGCGCGGCCTGAGGGATCGCGCCGGTTCTGGAGGCTTCACCGCCGGGCGGGACGCCATCCTGCGGCAGGTTTGTGCGACCCGCGTCCTGCGGCAGGTCTGTGCGATCCCCTCCTGCGGCAGGTTTGTACGGCCTCCGTGCTGCGGCAGGTCTGTGCGATCCCCTCCTGCGGAAGGTTTGTACGGCCTCCGTGCTGCGGCAGGTCCGTGCGACCCCGTCCTGCGGCAGGTTTGTACGACCCCCGTGCTGCGGCAGGTCCGTGCGAGCCCGTCCTGCGGCAGATCCGTGCGACCTCGGCCTGCGGCAGGTTTGTACGACCCCCGTCCTGCGGCAGATCCGTGCGAGCCCGTCCTGCGGCAGGTTTGTACGACCCCCGTCCTGCGGCAGATCCGTGCGAGCCCGTCCTGCGGCAGATCCGTGCGACCTCGGCCTGCGGCAGGTTTGTACGACCCCCGTCCTGCGGCAGATCCGTGCGACCCCGTCCTGCGGCAGGTCCCTGCGAGCCCGTCCTGCGGCAGGTTTGTACGACCCCCGTCCTGCGGCAGATCCGTGCGAGCCCGTCCTGCGGCAGGTCCCTGCGACCCCGGCCTGCCGCAGGTTCCGTGTGACGTCGCCTGCGGCAGAGCTGTGCGACCCCCTCCGGCCGCAGGTCCGAACGCGGGGTCTGACTCGTCCGCCTTCCCCGCCGTACGATCGTGAAATGGCTGGTCGAAGGCGGGCGTCGGGGACGCGGGTCGTCGTGGCGCTCTGTCTGCTGCTCGTCTCCCTCGTGGGGTGCGGCGGGCGGTCCGCCACCGACAGTGCGCGGGCCGAGGTGCAGAGCGTCCTGGACGCGCGGGAGGCCGCGATACTCGACCGCGACCAGGCGGCGTTCCTGCGCACGGGCGCCCAGAGCTGGTTCCGCAACCTGCGGGCCCTGCCCCTCGCCGACTGGTCGTACCGCCTGACCCGCCTGGACCGCACCGGCGACACCGCGACCGCCGAGGCCGAGCTTCGCTACCGCGTCCGGGGCTACGACCGGGCTCCCGTCAGCGCCGGGCGCACGCTCAGCCTGAGCCTGGACGCCGCGGGCGGCTGGTACGTCGAGGCCGAGCGGCCCGCGAAGGGTTCCGCCGAACAGCTGTGGGACCAGGGCCGGGTGAGCGTCGTACGGGGTGAGCACAGCCTGGTCATGGGCGTCGGTCAGTCCGAGGCCGCGCTGCTGCGGTACGCGGAACTGGCGGACGACGCGGTGCCCGCCGTGTCGCAGGCGTGGGGCACGGACTGGTTCCGGCGTGTCGTGGTCCTCGTACCGGAGTCGCTGACCGGCATGGCGGGGCTCCTCGCCTCGCCCGCCTCCTCCTACCGCGGGATCGCAGCGGTCACCACCGGCGAGACCGGCGCCCCGGCGGACGCGCCCGCGGACCGGATCATCGTGAACCCCGACGCGTACGGGGTCCTCGGCGCCACCGGCAAACAGGTCGTCCTCACCCACGAGACCACCCACGTCGCCACCCGCGCCCACACCAGCGCCGCCACCCCCCTGTGGCTCTCCGAGGGCTACGCCGACTGGGTCGGCTATCTCGGCAGCGGCCGCTCCCCGTCCCAGGCCGCGCCCGAACTGTGGCAAGCGGTCATCGAGGGCCGGGTACCGCAGGCGCTGCCCGCCGACGCGGACTTCGGCTTCACCGGCGACTCGGGCAGGCTGGCGCGGGCCTACGAGAGCGGGTGGATGGCCTGCCGGATGATCGCCGAGCGCTGGGGCGAGGTCAGACTCGTGGAGTTCTACCGGGCCGTGGGCGCGCACGAGGGACGGGCGGGAGCGGTCGAGGGCGCGCTGAGGGACGTACTCGGGACTTCGCTGGACGACTTCACGGGGGAGTGGCGGGACTATCTCCGGGCTCAGCTCGGCGGCTGATCCAGCTTCGCGACGGCTTCCGTCAGCCACGCCCGCTCCGCCTCGCCGGTCGTCCGCGCCACCCGCAGCATGCCCTGCCGGAACAGGTCCTCGGCCTCCTCGGCGCGTACGGGCTTGCCGCCCTCCTTGCCGCCCTCATAGAAGAAGCTCGTCGGCGCGTTGAGGAACTCCAGCCGGCGGCGGAACACTTCGGCCTGTTCCCGGCGGTCCGGCAGGTGTCGTAGGAAGGACAGGACCGTGTTGAAGCGGACCTGGTCGGTGATCTCGACCGGCTTGGGATGGCGGAGGCGTTCCAGGGGCTCCGCCCCTGGACCCCCGGTGGGGTGCGGCCCCTACACCCGGGGCCGACCCCCTCCCCGGCCGAGCCTGCGCCCGGCCTTCTGGTCGACAGCGTCCTCCGCAGCAACTCTTTCTGCTCGCCCCGAAGGGCGGTCGTGACCAACACCGAGAACGTCCTGCTCGGCGCGGCACTCGTCTTCGGCTCCGGTACGACCGTGCTGGTCGCCCGCGCCAGGGGCGCGCAGGACGCGGGAGCGGTGCGGGCGGCGGTGTGCGGGGGATGGACGGTGTGGGCGCTGGTCACGCCGGTGGTCGTCGTGGGCGGGTTCCTGGTGCGGGAGCCGTTGGCGCGGCTGGTGCTCGACGGGGGTGCCGCGCTGACCCTGGCGGTGGGGTACTTCGCCATCTCGCTGCCGGGGACGGCGGTGTTCTTCGCGCCGACCCTGGTCGACGGAATCCTCAAGGGCACCGGTGACACGAGGACGCCGATGCGGCTCGCGCTGCTCTCCAACGGGCTGATCCTGCTCTGTGACCCGTTCCTCATCGACCTCTACGGCGTCCAGGGCGCCGCCGCCTCGACCGTGCTGTGCCGCAGCGTGGCCCTGGCGGTGGGGCCGGCCGCCCTGCGACGGAACCGGCTGCTGCGCACGGCCGCCCAGGCGCGGCACGGCGGATGCTGCGCACCGGGCTGCCGATGTCGGCCGACTTCACCGTGCGGCAGGCGGGCGCGCTGGTGCTGGTCGCGGTGGTGGCGCGGCTCGGGGTGACGGCGGTGGCGGCGTACTCGATCGCGTACGAGGTCATGTACGTCGCCACCATGGCCTTCCACGCCGTACGCCAGGCCGCCTCCATCCATACCGCGCATCTGCTCGGCACCGGTCAGGACGCCCGTCGGGCGATGGGGCTGCAGGCCGTGCTGGCGTCGGGCAGCGCGGGGCTGGTGGCGGCCGGTGCGCTGGGGGCCGCCGCCACGTGGGTCATGGCGGCGTTCGGCGCCGGTTCCGCCGTGGCTGACCGTGCTCGGTACGGCCGTACCGTTGCCGCTCGCCTTCGGGCTGTCCGGCCTCGGCCTGCCCGGCGTGTGCCTGGCGCTGGCGCTCGCCATGGCGGTGCAGTGCGCGGCGGTGCTGCTGCGGCGGGACCGGCGTCAGGAGGGCAGGGGGGTCTCCTTGGCGCGGGTGGCCTGAGCCGGTACGGGGACCGGGGCGGCGCCGGTGACCGTCGAGCGCCAGAGCTCGCGGGCCGCGAGGACCGTGGCCAGGACCAGCAGGCCGTTGCGCAGGAACAGGAGGGTGACACCGAGGGCGTCGCTGGCGACGACGTGCGAGAACCAGATCGGGAACTCGAGGACCGTCACGAGCGATGCCGCGAGGACGAGGCCGACGGGCAGCTTCATCCGGCTGCCGCGGGAGCACAGGCACACCGCCGCGAGGCCGATCAGCCACACCATGTACTGCGGGCTGATCACCCGGCTGGTCGTCACGAACATCAGCACCGCCACGAAGGCCGCGTCCGCGAGCGTGTGCGAGTGGAACCGCCGTGCCCGCAGCCGCCACAGCAGCAGCCAGCCGAAGGCGAGCCCGCTCAGGACCAGCGCGGCCGTGCTGACGACGTCGACCCACGGGCCGAGGAACTCCACCGAGCCGTAGTTCAGCAGCACCTGGCCGTCCCAGCCGTACTGCCGGGCCACATGGAAGACCAGCGAGCCCAGCGACTCCACCTCGGTGCCCCGGTCGCGCTGGAAGGTCAGGAAGGCGAACGCGCCGGGCATGGCGAGGGCGAACACCCCGGACAGGGCGGCGGCGGTGAGCGCGGCCCAGCCCCAGGCGGCGCGCCTGCGGGCCGCGACCAGCAGCAGCACCGGCCACACCTTCAGCATCGCCCCGAACGCCGCCAGCGCGCCCATCAGCCGCGGGTGCCGGGCGCCCGCGAGCAGCGCGGCCACGGCGACGGCGGTGACCATCACGTCGTAGCGGGCGTACACGGTCGGCCCGAGCAGCGGTACGCCCGCCACCCACACCCAGGCCCCGCGCAGGGTGCGGCCCGGGCGCAGGCCGGCGTACAGCAGGAGCAGCAGCACGGCCAGGTCGGCGGCGAAGGCGAGGGCGAAGAACGCCGACGGGTAGTCCAGCCAGAACACCAGCGCGGGGGAGAGGATCGGGAGGGCCGCGGCGGGCGGGTACTGCCAGGTGACGTCGTCCAGCGGGAACGTTCCGGTGCGCAGCACCTCGTACCAGCCCTGGTAGATCACCGACACATCGCTGGTGACGTCCGGGCCGGGGAAGACGTACACCTTGAACACGAACAGCAGCAGGATCACCCTGGTCAGGCCCCAGCTCACCAGAAGCCACGCCGACGACCGCCGCGTGCCCGTCGTCTCCACCGGATCCCCTGCCGTTCACTTCCCGCCTTGAGGAGAACATGATGTCTCCTCCAGCTGTGAGCGGGCCATAAACGTGGCCGAGCCCTCGCTGTGAACAGCGGCTTCGGTAAGGTCGGCGGCGATGCACAAGACCCTGATCGTGACCAACGACTTCCCGCCCCGTCCCGGCGGCATCCAGGCGTTCCTGCACAACATGGCGCTACGGCTCGACCCGGAGCGGCTGGTCGTCTACGCCTCCACCTGGAAGCGCAGCCGCGAGGGCGTCGCCGCCACGGCCGCCTTCGACGCGGAGCAGCCCTTCACCGTCGTACGGGACCGTACGACGATGCTGCTGCCGACGCCCGGGGCGACCCGGCGGGCGGTGGGCCTGCTGCGGGAGCACGGGTGCACGTCGGTGTGGTTCGGTGCGGCGGCACCGCTCGGCCTGATGGCCCCCGCACTGCGCAAGGCGGGCGCCGAGCGCCTCGTGGCCACGACCCACGGCCACGAGGCGGGCTGGGCCCAGCTGCCGGCGGCCCGGCAGCTGCTCGGGCGGATCGGCGAGGCGACGGACACGATCACCTACCTCGGCGAGTACACGCGCTCCCGGATCGCGACCGCCCTGACGCCGGACGCGGCCTCGCGGATGGTGCAGCTGCCGCCGGGGGTCGACGAGAAGACCTTCCATCCGGGGTCGGGCGGTGACGAGATCCGGGCCCGGCTCGGACTGACGGACCGGCCGGTGGTCGTCTGCGTATCCCGGCTTGTGCCGCGCAAGGGTCAGGACACGCTGATCCTTGCCATGCCCCGCATCCTGGCCGCCGAGCCGGAGGCGGTGCTGCTGATCGTCGGGGGAGGGCCGTACGAGAAGGACCTGCGTCGGCTGGCCCACGAGACGGGCGTCGCCGCCTCGGTCCGCTTCACGGGCGCGGTGCCCTGGTCCGAGCTGCCCGCGCACTACGGCGCCGGGGACGTCTTCGCGATGCCGTGCCGGACGAGGCGGGGCGGGCTGGACGTGGAGGGGCTCGGCATCGTCTACCTGGAGGCCTCGGCGACGGGGCTGCCGGTCGTGGCCGGCGACTCGGGCGGGGCGCCGGACGCGGTGCTCGACGGTGAGACGGGTTGGGTGGTGCGGGGAGGCTCCGCGGAGGAGGCCGCCGACCGGATCATCACGCTCCTGGGAGACCCCGAGCTGCGTAGCCGGATGGGCGAGCGGGGCCGGGAGTGGGTCGAGGAGAAGTGGCGCTGGGACTTGCTGGCGGAACATCTGAAGCGGTTGCTGTAGTGCAACGCCCTAAAGGGGCGCGGGGAACTGCGCGACAAGCCACACACAACCCGTAGCCGCCAACAACGAATACTCGGCACCCCACTAGGCGGAACAGCAAATTCCGCACATGCTGCGCACATGACATCAAACCTGATGCAGCGTCAGCTGACAAGACGTCAAATCCTGGGCATGGCGGCCCTGCAAGCCGCGGCCGCAGCAGGCTTCACCCGCATAGGCCTTCAGTCGGCCCAGGCGGCGCAGCCAGACGCAGTCGAATCCGCCCCGGCGATAGTCATCGGCTCCGGCTACGGCGGCGCCGTAGCCGCCCTCCGCCTCGGCCAGGCCGGCATCCGTACCCTCGTCCTCGAAATGGGCCGCCTCTGGAACACGCCCGGCCCCGACGGCAAGGTCTTCTGCTCCACCAGGGCCCCCGACCACCGCTCCATGTGGTTCCGCACCCGCACCGAGGCCCCGCTGGCCACCTTCCTCTGGCTGGACGTGGTCAACAAGGACATCCATCCCTACCCCGGAGTCCTGGACCGCGTCCGCTACGACCACATGTCCGTGTACGTCGGCCGTGGCGTCGGCGGCGGCTCCCTGGTCAACGGCGGCATGGCGGTCACCCCGCTCCAGTCGTACTTCGCCGAGCAGTTCCCGAGCGTGGACACCGCGGAGATGTACAGCACGTACTTCCCGCGTGCCCGCTCCATGCTGGGCGTCAACAGCATCGACCCGGCGTGGTTCGAGGCCACGGAGTGGTACCGCTTCACCCGGATCTCCCGCAAGCACGCCGCCAACACCGGCCTGAAGACCACCTTCGTCCCGAACGTCTACGACTTCGGCCACATGCAGCGCGAGGCGGCCGGCACCGCGACCAGGTCCGCGCTCGCGGGCGAGGTCATCTACGGCAACAACCACGGCAAGCGCACCCTCGACAAGACCTACCTGGCCGCCGCGCTCGGCACCGGGAACGTCACCATCCACACCCTGGAGCGGGTGAGGTCGATCGGCAGGGCCGCCGACGGGACGTACGTCCTGACCGCCGACCGGATCGACGACACCGGCACGGTCGTCGGGACCAAGGAGTACGGCTGTACGTACCTCTTCCTCGGCGGCGGCAGCATCGGTACCACCGAACTCCTCGTCCGCGCACGGGAGTCGGGCACGCTGCCCGCCCTGGACGCGAGCGTCGGCACCGGGTGGGGCACCAACGGCAACGTGATGCTCGGGCGGGCCAACCACCTGTGGGACACGGTCGGGGAGAACCAGTCGACCATGCCGGTGATGGGCATCGACGACTGGGGCAACGCCGCGAACCCGGTCTTCGCCGAGATCGCTCCTTTACCGACCGGACTGGAGCACTGGGTCAGCCTCTATCTGGCGATCACCAAGAACCCGTCGCGGGCGTCGTTCTCGTACGACAGCGGTACGGGAGCCGTGAAACTCGGCTGGAGTGCCGCTCAGAGCGCGGTGTCGGTGAGCATGGCCAAGAAACTGTTCGACCGGATCAACTCGGCGAACTCCACGATCTACCGGTACGACCTGTTCGGCTCGAACAGCAAGATCTTCGCGGACGACTTCACGTACCACCCGCTGGGCGGCTGCGTCCTGGGGAAGGCGACCGACAACTACGGGAGGGTCAAGGGCTATTCGAAGCTCTACGTCACCGACGGCTCGCTCGTGCCCGGGTCGATCGGCGTGAACCCGTTCGTGACGATCACCGCGCTCGCGGAACGAACGATGGCGCGGGTCCTCGTGGAGGACACCGCGCCATGAGTCGATCACTCGCCTATTTGGCGTAGATCGCCTCGATCTCGTCCGCGAAGTCCTTCGCCACGACGTTGCGCTTGAGCTTCAGCGACGGCGTCAGATGGCCCGAGTCCTCCGTGAACTGGGAGGAGAGAATGCGGAACTTCCGCACCGATTCCGCCTTCGACACCGCGGCGTTGCCGTCGTCGATCGCGGCCTGGATCGCCGCGTTCAGGTCCGCGTCCCCGGCCAGCGACGCCGCGGTGGAGCCCGCCGGCTTGCCGTGCTCGGCGGCCCAGCGGCCCAGGAACTCCTCGTCGATGGTGACCAGCGCGCCCACGAACGGCCGCCCGTCGCCCACCACCATGCACTCCGCGACCAGCGCGTGCGCCCGGATCCGGTCCTCGATCACGGCCGGGGCGACGTTCTTGCCGCCCGCGGTGACGATGATCTCCTTCTTGCGGCCGGTGATCCTGAGGTAGCCGTCCTCGTCCAGGGTGCCGATGTCACCGGTGTGGAACCAGCCGTCGGCCAGCGCCTCCTCGGTCGCGCCCGGGTTGTTCCAGTACTCCTTGAACAGGTGCTCGCCGTGCAGCAGCACCTCTCCGTCGTCCGCGATACGGACCACCGAGCCCGGCAGGGGCTGGCCGACCGTGCCGATCTTCTGGCGGTCCCAGGGGTTGAAGGCGGTGGCGGCACAGGACTCGGTCAGGCCGTAGCCCTCCAGGACCGTGAAGCCGATGCCGCGGAAGAAGTGCCCGAGGCGCTCGCCCAGCGGGGCGCCGCCGGAGATGGCGTACTCGCCCTTGCCGCCGAGTACCGCCCGCAGCTTGCTGTAGACCAGCTTGTCGAAGACCTTGTGCTTGATCTTCAGACCGACCGACGGGCCCGACGCGGTGTCCAGCGCCTTGCTGTAGGCGATCGCCGTGTCCGCCGCCTTGTCGAAGATCTTGCCCTTGCCGTCGGCCTGGGCCTTGGCGCGCGCCGAGTTGTAGACCTTCTCGAAGACGCGCGGCACGCCCAGGATCAGCGTCGGGCGGAACGCGGCCAGCTCGTCGGTGAGGTTGCTGATGTCCGGGACGGTGCCGAGCTTGATCGGCGCCATCATGGGCGCGACCTGCACCAGGCGGCCGAAGACGTGCGCGAGCGGGAGGAAGAGCAGGACCGAGCACTCGCCGGTACGGAAGAGGGGCCGCAGCCGCTCGACGACGTTCCCGCACTCGGCGAAGAAGCTGCGGTGGGTGAGCACACAGCCCTTGGGGCGCCCGGTGGTGCCGGAGGTGTACACGATGGTCGCCGGGTCGTCGGCCTTCGCCTGCGAGCTGCGCTCCTCGACGGTCGCGTCGCTGATGTCCTGCCCGAGCCGCCCCAGCTCCTCCACGCCTCCGGCCTCGATCTGCCAGACGTGCTTGAGCGCGGGCAGCCGGTCGCGTACCGACTCGACGGCGGCCGTGTGGTTGTCCAGCTCGGTGATGATCGCGGTCGCGCCGGAGTCACTGAGGATCCACTGCACCTGCTCGGCCGAGCTGGTCTCGTACACCGGCACGGTCACCGCGCCCGCCGACCAGATCGCGAAGTCGAGGAGGGTCCACTCGTAGCGGGTGCGGGACATCAGTCCGACCCGGTCGCCCGGCTGGATGCCGGCGGCGATGAGCCCCTTCGCGGCCGCGCGCACCTCGGCGAGGAAGGCCGTGGCCGTGACGTCCTGCCAGGCACCGCCCACCTTGCGGGCGATGACGGCGACGTCAGGGTGCTGCGCGGCGTTTCTGCGGACGATGTCGGTCAGATTGCCGTCCGCAGGGACCTCGTACAAAGCCGGAAGGCTGAACTCGCGCAAGACTGCTGCTCCTCATAGGGCGCCGGCGCCACGACGTTGTGTGATGCGACGGTGCGGTCCAAGGCTCGGGCAGGTGCTCTGGCATTCACATGTTGAAATCCAGAGCACGACTGGACCGACCGGACGTTACCCGCCGGTATGGCTTCTTCGACAGGGGTCCCGGCGAGATGTTTGCTGCGTCACACGGATCGGTGTTTGTGCTTGTGTTCCTGCGCGCACAGTAGTCGAGCCGTCTGACGACTGGCCAGTAACCATCGGTCCCACCGCCACTGTTCACGTCTGCCGCACACGCCTACCCTTGATCGTCATGGCACCGACACCGACGGGAAACCGCAGGACGCGCGTCCATGTGGTCAGCGACGTACACGGCAACGCCCGCGACCTGGCCAGGGCCGGCGAGGGCGCCGACGCCCTGATCTGCCTGGGCGACCTGGTGCTGTTCCTGGACTACGCCGACCACTCGCGCGGCATCTTCCCCGACCTGTTCGGGGTCGAGAACGCCGACCGCATCGTGGAGCTGCGCACCGCCCGGCGCTTCGAGGAGGCGCGGGCGTTCGGAGCGGCGCTGTGGGCCGGGATCGGCTCGGACCGGCGGGCGGTGATCGAGAAGGCGGTGCGCAAGCAGTACGCCGAGATGTTCCCGGCGTTCCCGACACCGACGTACGCCACCTACGGCAATGTCGACATGCCGCCCCTGTGGCCGGAGTACGCCGGGCCGGGCACGACCGTGCTGGACGGGGAGCGGGTGGAGATCGGCGGGTGGGTCTTCGGCTTCGTCGGCGGTGGCCTGCGCACTCCCATGCGAACCCCCTACGAGATCAGCGACGAGGAGTACGCCGCGAAGATCGAGGCCGTGGGCGAGGTGGACGTGCTCTGCACGCACATTCCGCCGGAGGTCCCGGAGTTGGTGTACGACACGGTGGCGCGGCGCTTCGAGCGGGGGAGCAGGGCGCTGCTGGCCGCGATTCGCCGGACTCGCCCGCGTTACTCGCTCTTCGGGCACGTCCACCAGCCGTTGGCGCGCCGGATGCGGATCGGGGCGACGGAGTGTGTGAACGTGGGGCATTTCGCGGGGTCGGGGAAGCCGTGGGTGCTGGAGTGGTGAGCTGGCGCGGGCGCCGGGGCGGTGAGTGAATTCGGCGCCGGTGGGCGTTTTCGCGACGACGGCGCAGGTGGGGGTGAAGTCGGCTGGTCGGGCGCGCGGTAGCCTTCACGCTGCACACGCGTGCGCACCACGACTTCATAGCGGCCCGCATCTGGAGGAGCCACGGCGATGGCGGAACACACCAGCTCGAGCATCACGATCGAGGCGGCACCGGCCGACGTCATGGGGGTGATCGCCGACTTCGCCCGCTACCCGGACTGGACCGGTGAGGTGAAGGAGGCGGAGGTCCTCAAGACCGACGACCAGGGCCGCGCCGAGCAGGTCCGCCTCGTCATGGACGCCGGCGCGATCAAGGACGACCAGGTGCTGGGGTACACCTGGACCGGTGAATACGAGGTGTCCTGGACGCTGGTCAAGTCCCAGATGCTGAGGTCGCTCGACGGCTCGTACATCCTGAAGCCGGCGGGGGCGGGGGCGACCGAGGTCACGTACCAGCTGACGGTGGACGTGAAGATCCCGATGCTGGGGATGATCAAGCGGAAGGCCGAGAAGGTCATCATCGACCGGGCGTTGGCGGGCTTGAAGAAGCGGGTGGAGTCGGGCAAGTAGGGGGCGCGCCGTAGGGGGTGCGGTGCCTGTGCCTTACCTGGTCGCAGGGGCACCCCGTCAGCGCCGGGCTGTGCGACCCACCGCCGCCCGCCGCCCACGCCGGGCACCGTGCAACCGGGCTGAACGCCAACGTCCGTTACGGTTCAGCCCCATGCGCACCATCCTGATCACGGGCCCGGGCGGCAGCGGCCGTACAACCGTCGCCGCCGCCACCGCGCTCTCGGCGGCGACCAACGGCACCAGAACCCTGGTCCTCAGCGCCGACCGCACCGACACCCTCGGTGCCGCACTCGGCGTGGCCACGAACGCGACCCCGACCAAGGTCACCGAAACCCTCACCGCGTGGCGCCCCGACGCCGCCACCGGCTTCCGGGACGACCTCGCCGCCTTCCAGGACCGCGCCGCCTCCGCCCTCGACCTCCTCGGGGCCTCCCGCCTCGACCCGGAAGAGGTCACCCCGCTCCCCGGCGCCGAGGAACTCGCACTGCTGCGTGCCCTGCGGGACGCCGCGCTCGCCGAGGCCCATGACCTCCTCGTCGTCGACCTGCCGGCCACCCCGCACGCTCTCGCCCTGCTCTCCCTCCCCGAGGAGCTGCGCCGCTACCTGCGCCGGCTGCTCCCGTCCGAGCGGCAGGCTGCCCGTGCCCTGCGGCCCGTCCTGGGGCGGCTGGCCGGCGTGCCGATGCCCGCGGAGTGGCTCTACGAGACCGCGGCCCGCTGGGACGTCGAGCTCGCCGCCGTCGAGGCCGTCGTGGCCGACCGCGACACCGTCGTACGGCTGGTCGCCGAGCCGGGCCCGGGCGGCGCCGACGCCGTGCGTGCCGCCACCCTCGCCTTCGCCCTGCGCGGCCTGCGCCCCGACCTGCTGATCGCCAACCGGGTCCTGCCGGAGACGGCGGCGACGCCCGGCAGCTGGCTGGCCGGACCCGTCGCCCAACAGCGCAAGGTCCTGGAGGAATGGCGGGAGGACTTCGACGTCCACGGCGTCGCGCACCTCGGACGCGACCCTCGCGGCGCCGACGATCTCGACGCGCTCTCCGTGCCCACCGTCAATGACGGCTCGTCCACGGTCGAGTGGCCCGTCACCGACCGGCTCGCCGACGACGGCGTCCTGGTCTGGGCCATCCCGCTGCCCGGTGCCGTACGCGACGAGCTCGACCTCATCCGTCACGGCGACGAACTCGTCGTCACCGCCGGACAGTTCCGGCGTATCGTGCCCCTGCCGTCCGCCCTGCGCCGATGCGGGGTCGACGGGGCCGCGCTGCGGGACGGCGAGCTGCGGATCCGGTTCGCGCCGGACCCGGATCTCTGGCCGCGGACACGGTGAAGCAGGTACGCCCGTTCGGGTAACGTCGTAGGGACGAACCGTAGTCAGGAGTCCGTCATGAGCGAAGAGCTCCCCCCGTCCGACGCCGGTGAGCACGAGACCGTGGACGAGGTTCGGGCGACCGACGCCGACGCCTGGGCGACCGCGTGCGCCGAGGACCTCGAGGCGGAGAAGGCACGCCGCCGTGCCGAGTACGGCCGGCCGCCGGGCTCGGCCGCCGAGGAACTGCGCAAGCTCGTCGACGCCGTCGCGGACAAGCTGTCCACCCTCCAGTCCCCGCTGCTCGGCGCGGTCGCCGGGCCGGCCGCCCAGCAGGTGGTCAAGCAGGTCGTGGAGCAGGCCAAAGCCGCCGTCGAGCCGGTCATCGAGCGCAATCCGGACGTCTTCGACCACCTGGCCGCCGCCGGCAACGAACTCCTCGCCGCCTACCGCTCCGCGGTCCAGGCCCAGGAACGGCGCTGGACGAGCGGTACGAACGACACCAACGCCCTGGACGAACTGGACGACGACCGCCGGGACCGGGGTGACGACGACGGTCCCGGCAGTCAGCGCATCGACCTGGACTGACACCGACCCGGTCCGACGCGGGACCACTCCCTCCCGGAGCCCTGTCCCGCCATGGGGGTACCTCCCAGGCCCTCAAGGCACTGGGGGAGGACGACGGGACCCCGACGGCAGGGCCTCGGGTACGGTTGGCCGTAGCGGGGCTCGACCGGAACTGAGGGATTCATGGGACTCACCATCGGCGTCGACATCGGCGGTACCAAGATCGCGGCCGGTGTGGTCGACGAGGAAGGCAACATCCTCTCGACCCACAAGGTGCCGACCCCGGGCACGCCCGAGGGGATCGTGGACGCCATCGCCACCGCGGTGGAGGGCGCGCGCGCCGGCCACGAGATCGTCGGCGTGGGTATCGGTGCGGCCGGTTACGTCAACCGCCAGCGCTCGGAGGTCTACTTCGCCCCCAACATCGACTGGCGCAACGAGCCGCTGAAGGAGAAGGTCGAGACCCGCGTCGGCCTCCCGGTCGTCGTCGAGAACGACGCCAACGCGGCCGCCTGGGGCGAGTACAAGTTCGGCGCGGGCAAGGGCCACCGCAACGTCATCTGCATCACCCTCGGCACCGGCCTCGGCGGCGGCATCATCATCGGCAACAAGCTGCGCCGCGGCCACTACGGCGTCGCCGCCGAGTTCGGCCACATCCGCATGGTGCCGGACGGCTTGCTGTGCGGCTGCGGCAGCCAGGGCTGCTGGGAGCAGTACGCCTCCGGACGCGCCCTGGTCCGCTACGCCAAGCAGCGCGCCAACGCCACCCCGGAGAACGCCGAGATCCTGCTCGGCATGGGCGACGGCACCCCCGACGGCATCGAGGGCAAGCACATCTCCATGGCCGCCCGCCAGGGCGACCCGGTCGCCGTCGACTCCTACCGCGAACTCGCCCGCTGGGCCGGCGCCGGCCTCGCCGACCTCGCCTCCCTGTTCGACCCGTCCGCCTTCATCGTCGGCGGCGGCCTCTCGGACGAGGGCGAACTGGTCCTCGACCCCATCCGCAAGTCCTACAAGCGCTGGCTGGTGGGCGGCAACTGGCGCCCGGTCGCCGACGTGATCGCGGCCCAGCTGGGCAACAAGGCGGGCCTGGTGGGCGCGGCGGACCTGGCCCGCGAGCCCGACCCGATCATGTAAGCCCCTCGCTTCTCGAGACACGGCCGCTGCCACGCCTTCAGGGGCGCGGGGAACTGCGCGATCAGCCACGATGAACCGGCAGTCGCACACGAACCTCGCGCCCCGAGCCTTTGGGCGCTTGGCTGCCTCCCACCCCGGCTCCCGCGTACATTGACGGCATGGCAACGTCCCTCCCGGCGCTTCCAGGTTCCCGCACAGACCCCGACGGTTCAGCCCTCGTCCGAGTCCTCAGCTACAACATCCGCTCGATGCGCGACGACACACACGCCCTCGCCCGCGTCATCAGCGCCTGCGATCCCGACCTAGTCCTGCTCCAGGAAGCCCCCCGCTTCTTCCGCTGGCGCAAGAAACTCGCCCGCCTGGCCCGCGCGACGAACCTCGTGATCCTCACGGGCGGCGCCACCGCCGCAGGCCCCGCGATCCTGTGCAACCTCAGGGCCACCGTGGAGCGCACGGAGGACGTACTCCTCCCGCTCACCCCCGGCCTCCACCGCCGCGGCTTCGCCACGGCAGTGGTCCGTTTCGGCGGCGCCCGCCTCGGCGTACTGAGCTGCCACCTCTCGCTGGAGAAGAACGAGCGCTACGAGCAGGGCGGCATGCTGCTGGACCGCCTGGCCGGGCTCGGCACCCCGCACGCCGTCGCGGGCGGCGACCTGAACGAGCGGCCCGCCGGACGCACCTTCCGCCGCATCGCGGACGGCCTCCAGGACTGCTGGGCCACCGCCCCCTGGGGCAGCGAGTACACCTCCACCCCGACCGACCCCCACCAGCGCATCGACGCGATCTTCGCCACCAAGGGCATCGAGGTACTCGGCTGCGGAGTGCCCGTGAACCAGCTCGGCATCACCGGCGCGGACCTGAGGGCGGCCACCGACCATCTCCCGCTCCTGGCCGCCCTCAGAATCCCGGCGTCCTAGGTCGTGTCCGCAAAGTCCCGCCTGCCCCGCGGGCGGACGACGGGACTTTGCGGACACGACCTAGACGACCGCACCCCGGCCCGGGTCGTCGT
>NZ_JBITES010000006.1:33209-524534 GCF_044455405.1 Streptomyces sp. NPDC051243
CGGTGTCGTGGGCGCCCCCCCCCCCCCCCCCGCCGCGCCGGGGCGGCCCCCCGCGCCCCCCCCCCCCCCCACCACCACGACCGCACCCCGGCCCGGGTCGTCGTCGTCCTCGTCGTCCGTCTTCATCCGCATGACCAGCGTGGCGAACCCGCCCAGGAACCCGCCGATGCCCAGGGTGGCCAGCCACCACGTCATGTCCCAGCTGAGCAGGACGGCGAGCAGCAGCAGCACCGGCCCGCCGATCACCGCGAGCCAGGCGAACTTCGCGGTCGCGTCGGCGTCGGGCAGCGGCGGCGGCTCCGGCGGAACGAAGTGGCCCTCGTCGTCGCCGTCGAAGTCGTCCTCGGACGGCTCGGGCACGCTGTAGTCGCGCGGTCCGGCGCCGGCACCGACGCCGACGCCCGGCGCGAAGGAGACAGAGCTGCCCAGCGGCCTGGCCGGTTCGTCCTCCTTGGACTCCCCGCCCTTGTCGCCCGGCCCGTCGTCGTCCTTCGCGCCCCTGGGCTCGTCGTCCTCGTCGGACTCCAGCAGCGCCAGGTCCTCCACCGACCTGAACGGCTTCGAACCCGGCGGGTCCGCCGGCTCCTCGCCGTACCCGGCGACGATCGCGGCCCAGGCTGCGTCCTCGTCGAACGGGACGTGCTGCTCTTCCGGCTCGCGATCCTCGCGGTCCCCGCGCTTCTCGCTGTCGGAGTCGTGCTCAGCCACGTGCGGTCGTCCCTTCCTTGCCCACGCCGGTTGCGAGCCGGTCCATGAAGCCGAGGCTCTCCTCGAAGATCCGGTCCGCGTCATGGTCCAACGTCGCCACGTGGTAGCTCTGTTCCAGCACGATCTCCGTTACGTCCGTCGACGACACCCTGCTCAGGATCCGGGCCGAGTCCGCGGCAGGCACGACGTGGTCCTGCCTGCTGCGCAGGAGCAGCAGCGGCTGGGTGACCTGCGGCAGCTCGCCGTCGGTCAGACGGAAGAAGGTCCGCAGGGAGTGGGACGCCTGCAGCGGCACCCGGCCGTACCCGATCTCGACGGCGCCCTCCTTCGCGATGTCACCGGTGATCCCCTTCGTCGTACGGACGAAGTGGCGGGACACCGGCAGGGTGTACGCGGACAGGCCGTGCACCTTGTTCGCCGGGTTGACGACGACCACGCCGGCCACGCCCTCACCGTGCTTCGCGGCGAGCCGAAGTGCCAGGGTGCCGCCCATGGACAGGCCGGCCACGAAGACCCGCTCGCAGCGGTCGCGCAGGGTGCGCAGGGCGCGGTCCGCCTCGGCGTACCAGTCCTGCCAGCCGGTGAGTGCCATGTCCTCCCAGCGCGTGCCGTGCCCCGGCAGCAGCGGCAGCGAGACCGTGAGCTCGCGCTCGGCGAGGTACTCCGCCCAGGGGCGCAGCGACTGGGGGGAACCCGTGAAGCCGTGACAGAGGAGGACCCCGACCTCCCCGCCCTCGTGGCGGTATGGCTCGGCTCCGGGAAGGACCGGCACCTTACGGTCTCCTGTTCGTGAGAGGGACGACATGAACCAGAGCGACGACATGAACCGCGGCGGAGCCGCGAATCGATACAGCCAGGTGTGCTTCACCGTACGCGACCGCACTGACACCGACCAGGGCCGTCGGACTCTTTGACAGTGCTCCGGGTTAAGGTCTGATCGACAGACATGGGAGGCACTCGGTTGTTGTACGGCGCGATGAAGGTGACCATCGGGGGACCGCTGAAGGTCGCCTTCAGGCCCTGGGTGGAAGGCCTGGAGAACGTTCCCGCCGAGGGCCCCGCGATCCTCGCGAGCAACCACCTGTCCTTCTCGGACTCGTTCTTCCTGCCCGCGGTCCTCGACCGCAAGGTCACCTTCATCGCGAAGGCCGAGTACTTCACCACCCCGGGCGTCAAGGGCCGGCTGACGGCGGCGTTCTTCAAGGGTGTCGGCCAGCTGCCCGTGGACCGCTCCGGGGCGCGCGGTGCGGGCGAGGCGGCGATCAAGAGCGGTATAGAGGTCCTGGAGCGCGGTGAGCTGTTCGGGATCTACCCGGAGGGCACGCGCTCGCCCGACGGCCGCCTGTACCGGGGCAAGCCCGGCGGCCTCGCGCGCGTGGCGCTCGCCACCGGAGCGCCGGTCATCCCGGTGGCGATGATCGACACGGAGAAGATCCAGCCGCCCGGCAAGATCATGCCGAAGCTGATGCGGCCGGGCATCCGGATCGGCAAGCCCCTGGACTTCAGCCGGTACCGGGGCATGGAGCACGACCGGTTCGTGCTCCGCGCGGTGACCGACGAGGTCATGTACGAGATCATGAGGCTCTCCGGCCAGGAGTACGTCGACATGTACGCGACCGCCGCCAAGCGGCAGATCGCGGAGGCGGCGAAGGCCGAGAAGGAACAGGCGCGCAAGAAGAGGGAACAGCCCGAATAGAGTCGGCCGCAGCTGAGCCGAGGGGGCCGAGGGGTGGGGGCAAGTGGCGGCACGTGAGCGGGTCATGAGGATGTCCGTCGAGCAGCCGCTGTGGCGTGCGCTCACCGGCTACCGGGTGCTGACGATGGTGTACGCCATCGGCCTGTTCATCAGTGCCTACGACGAGGTCGCCCGCCCCTGGGTGGCCATCGCCTACTTCGCCGTACTGGCCGTGTGGACGCTGGCCACCCTGCCCAGGGTCGCGAACGCCGCGAGCTGCACCAAGCGCTTCCTCGTCGTGGACCTCACCATCGCCCTGGCCGGCATCCTGCTCACCCGGCTCGCCGAGACGCCCGAGCGGATCGACGCCGGGGCGCCGACCCTGCCGTCGATATGGACCGCGGGCGCCGTGCTCGCGTTCGCCATCAAGGGCGGCTGGCGCTGGGCAGCCTTCGCCTCGACGCTGGTCGCCGCCGCCAACCTGGTGCACCGCTCGGGCGTGCCGACCCGCGACACCGTCCACATGGTGCTGCTCGTGTGGATCGCCTCCATCGCCATCGGGTACGTCGTCGAGGTCGCCCGCGCCTCCGAGCGCACCCTCGCCCGGGCCCTGGAGATCGAGGCGGCCACGCGTGAGCGGGAGCGGCTCGCCCGGGACATCCACGACAGCGTGCTGCAGGTGCTGGCGATGGTGCAGCGGCGCGGCGCCGTCATCGGCGGTGAGGCGGCCGAGCTGGGCCGGATGGCAGGCGAGCAGGAGGTGGCGCTGCGCACGCTGGTCTCGGGCGGGCTGCTGCCCGTGTCGCGGGTCTCCGAGGACGCCGCGGACGGGGCGGTCGTACGGACCGTGCAGGAGCCGGACGACGCCGACGGTCCCGTCGATCTGCGTGCCCTGCTGGCCCCGTACGCGAGTGCCCGGGTGAGCCTCGCCGAGCCCGGCGCGCCCGTGCCGCTGGCCCCGCTCGCGGCGCGGGAGCTGGCCGCTGCCGTGGGGGCCGCCCTGGACAACGTCCGCAAGCACGCGGGGGAGCACGCGCGCGCGTGGATCCTGGTCGAGGACGAGCCCGACTCGGTGATCGTCACCGTGCGGGACGACGGACCCGGCATCCCCGAGGGCCGGCTCGCCCAGGCCGAGGGCGAGGGGCGGCTGGGAGTCGCCCTGTCGATCCGGGGGCGGCTGCGGGACCTCGGCGGCAGCGCCGAGCTGATCTCGGTGCCGGGGCAGGGCACCGAAGTGGAACTGAAGGTACCGAAGGACACCAGCGCTTCACGGGGGAAGGCGGAGCAGCGATGACGGACACCGCGAACGGACCGGACGGACGGCAGGGCACGATCAAGGTCATGGTGGTCGACGACCACCCCATGTGGCGCGACGCGGTCGCCCGCGACCTCACCGAGTCCGGGTTCGACGTGGTCGCCACCGCGGGCGACGGCGACCAGGCCGTACGCCGTGCCAAGGCCGCCACCCCCGACGTCCTGGTGCTCGACCTCAACCTGCCGGCCAAGCCCGGCGTCCAGGTCTGCAAGGAGCTGGTCGGTCACAACCCGGCTCTGCGCGTCCTGGTGCTGTCCGCGAGCGGTGAGCACGCCGACGTCCTGGAGGCCGTGAAGTCCGGCGCGACCGGCTACCTGCTCAAGTCGGCGTCCACCGCGGAACTGCTGGACGCGGTGCGCCGTACCGCCGTCGGCGACCCGGTGTTCACGCCGGGCCTGGCCGGACTGGTCCTCGGCGAGTACCGCCGCCTCGCCTCCGAGCCCGCGCCCGCCGCCTCCGACGCCGACCAGCCGGGGGCGCCGCAGCTCACCGACCGGGAGACGGAGGTGCTGCGGCTCGTCGCCAAGGGCCTGAGCTACAAGCAGATCGCCGAACGCCTGGTCATCTCCCACCGCACGGTGCAGAACCACGTCCAGAACACCCTCGGCAAGCTCCAGCTGCACAACCGGGTGGAGCTGGTGCGGTACGCGATCGAGCGGGGCCTCGACGACGAATGATCGGCAGATCCGCTGACCCGATGATGCGGTCCGTGCGTAAACCAACCGCCTGACGCTTCACCGGAATTGCCCTTCCCGCCCATCCCTGTGTGACCCGGATCACCATTAGCGTGGCCCTCACCAGGCAACCGCGGCGAAGGGACATTTCCATGCGGGTCGGAGTACTGACCGGAGGCGGCGACTGCCCCGGTCTCAACGCCGTCATCCGGGCCGTCGTCCGCAAGGGCGTGCAGGAGTACGGCTATGACTTCGTCGGCTTCCGGGACGGCTGGCGAGGTCCGCTCGAGAACGACACCGTCCGTCTCGACATCCCCGCCGTGCGCGGCATCCTGCCCCGCGGCGGCACCATCCTCGGCTCCTCGCGCACCAACCCCCTCAAGCAGGAGGACGGTATCCGGCGGATCAAGGAGAACCTCGCCAAGCAGGAGGTCGAGGCGCTCATCGCCATCGGCGGCGAGGACACCCTCGGCGTCGCCACCGCCCTGTCCGACGAGTACGGCGTGCCCTGCGTCGGCGTACCGAAGACCATCGACAACGACCTGTCCGCCACCGACTACACCTTCGGCTTCGACACCGCCGTCGGCATCGCGACGGAGGCCATCGACCGGCTGCACACCACAGCCGAGTCCCATATGCGCGTCCTGGTCGTCGAGGTGATGGGCCGTCACGCCGGCTGGATCGCCATCCACTCCGGCCTGGCCGGCGGCGCCAACGTCATCCTCATCCCCGAGCAGCGCTTCGACGTGGACAAGGTCTGCGCCTGGGTGACCTCCCGCTTCAAGGCCTCCTACGCCCCCATCGTCGTCGTCGCCGAGGGCGCCATGCCGAAGGACGGCGACATGGTCCTCAAGGACGAGTCGCTGGACTCCTTCGGGCACGTCCGGCTGTCCGGCGTAGGCGAGTGGCTGGCCAAGGAGATCGAGAGGCGGACGGGCAAGGAGGCCCGTACGACGGTCCTCGGCCACGTCCAGCGCGGCGGCACCCCCAGCGCCTTCGACCGCTGGCTCGCCACCCGCTTCGGGCTGCACGCCATCGAGGCCGTGCGCGACGGCGACTTCGGCAAGATGGTCGCCCTGCGCGGCACGGACATCGTCCGCGTTCCGATCGCGGACGCCACGGCCAAGCTGAAGACGGTGGATCCGAAGCTGTACGAGGAGGTCGGGGTGTTCTTCGGCTGACCGCCAGCCGCCGGCAGGAGCGGAAGTCCGGGGGCGGCAGCCCCCGGACGACTAAACGGTCGTGTTCCGCAGCTGACCGACCAACTCCCGTACGATGACTGTCCCGTTCAGCGTCAGGATCGACTCCGGGTGGAACTGCACCCCCGCGAACCCGGGTCCTCGCACGGCATGCACCTCCCCGTTGCCGGCCCGGCTGACCTCGATGCCGTGCGCGGCCAGCTCTTCGGCCACCTCGTCCTCGCAGCGCGCCACGAAGCTGTTGTAGAAGCCGACGGTCTCGGCCCGCCCGAACAGGTCGATCGCCGTCTGGGCGCCCTGGTACGGAACTTCCTTCCGTACGATCTCCAGCCCCAGCTCGGCCGCGATCAGCTCGTGGCCGAGGCAGACGCCCAGCACACCGTGCCGGTGGATGGGGGTCCCCCCGTGCGAGCGAAGTCGAGCGTGGGGGAGGATGATCTCGGCCGCGAGGTCACGCAGGAGCCGCATCTTCGGGTCGGTGAGGTCGGACGGATCCCCCGGCCCGGGGCCCAGCACGACCGGGCCCGCGTGCCCGAGCACCGCCTCCCGCAGCCCGGCCTCGTCATACCGCCGGACGGTCACCTTCAGTCCGCTCGACCGCAGCACATGGGCCAGCATCGCCGTGAAGGTGTCCTCGCCGTCGACGACCAGGGCATGGCCCTCCAGGGACTCGGACCGCTCCTGCATCCGCAGCCAGAACGGCGCCAGCGACGCCCGGCGCCCGTCGAGCGCGGCACGCACGCGTGGGTCGTCGGCGAGACGCACGCGCGCGTGCTCCTCACTCGGCCGGGACGGACGTACACCCAGGGCCGCCAGCACACCCGCCGCCTTCGCGTGCGTCTCCGCGACCTCGCTGTGCGGATCCGACCCGCGCACGAGCGTGGCACCGACCGGCACCCGCAGCCCGCCGTCCGCGTCGACGTCGGCGGTGCGGATGAGGATGGGGGAGTCGAGGGTCTGCGCCCCGCCGGAATCCCGGCCGATGAGCGCCAGCGCGCCCGCGTAGTAACCGCGCCCGCCGACCTCGTGCCGCTCGATGACCCGGCAGGCGTTCTGCACCGGCGAGCCGGTGACGGTGGCCGCGAACATGGTCTCGCGCAGCACCTCCCGCACATCCAGCGAGGACTTCCCGCGCAGCTCGTACTCGGTGTGCGCGAGGTGCGCCATCTCCTTGAGCCGGGGCCCGACGACCACCCCGCCCATGTCGCCGACGGTGCACATCATCTTGAGCTCCTCGTCGACGACCATCGACAGCTCCTCGATCTCCTTGCCGTCGGCGAGGAAGTCGAGCAGGTGCCCGGGAGTGGGCCCCTCGGCGGGATAGCGGTACGTCCCGCTGATCGGGTTCATGACGACGGTGCCGCCGGACATCCGGACGTGCACCTCGGGGCTGGCTCCCACCAGCGTCCGGTCCCCGGTGTGCACGACGAACGTCCAGTACGCGCCCCGCTCGCCGTCCAGCAGCCGCCGGAACAGCGCGAGCGCGTCGGCGCGGGAGAACTCGGGGATCGCACCCTCGTACGTCCGCCGGATCACGAAGTTCGCGCCCTCGCCCCGCCCGATCTCGTCCCGCAGCACCCGCCCGACGATCCCGGCGTACTCCTCGTCACCGACGTCGAAGCCGCCGCCCTCGACACGGACGTCGTGCGACGGGAGCTGTCGCAGGGCGTCGGCGAGCGGGATGCCGTACGACTCCTCGGGTGTCAGCACCGTCAGCGGCGTGCCGTCGTCGCGGACGTCGAAGCCGCGCTCGCGGATCTGGCGGAAGGGGACGAGCGCGAGGCCCTCGTCGGGGAGGTCGGCGAGGCGGTCGTAGGTGGCGACCGGGCCGATCAGCACCTCGATCAGATCGTGGTCGTGGCCCGGGGTGCGGCGGCGCAGCAGGGCGAACGGGCGGGGATCGTCCAGCAAGCCGAGCAGCTTCATGGATCCGTGCTCCTTCTCAGCGGGAGAGGAACGGACCCCGGAAACACCGAAGGCCGCCCCTCGGGCGGCCTTCGCGAAGTCTTGCGTACGCGCAGTCAGTGGGCCGCCGGATGAGCGGTCCACCACCAGTTCTGGGTCGAGTGCGCGAACATGCCAGGCACCCTACCCGATGTCCGAGGCATGTACCCCGTGTCTCAATTGCTGGGCATGGGGCGGGACGCCCGACACGACCCCGTAATGTTGAGGTCGTGACCGTGAACGCTAAGACCAGCGCGAGTGCTGGCAACACCTGGCGAGACCTGCCCGCGGCGCAGCAGCCCGAGTACCCCGACCCCGAGGCTCTGCGCGCAGTCGTTGCGGAGCTGGAGTCGTATCCGCCGCTCGTCTTCGCGGGCGAGTGCGATCAGCTGCGCGCCCGGATGGCGGCCGTCGCCAAGGGAGAGGCGTTCCTCCTCCAGGGCGGCGACTGCGCCGAGGCCTTCGACGCGGTGTCGGCCGACCACATCCGCAACAAGCTCAAGACCCTGCTCCAGATGGGCGCCGTGCTGACGTACGCCGCCTCGGTGCCGGTCGTGAAGGTCGGCCGCATCGCCGGCCAGTACTCCAAGCCGCGCTCCAAGCCGACCGAGACCCGCGACGGCGTGACCCTGCCGACCTACCGCGGCGACTCCGTCAACGGCTTCGACTTCACCGAGGCCGCCCGCGTCCCGGATCCCGAGCGCCTGAAGCGGATGTACAACGCGTCCGCCTCCACGCTCAACCTGGTGCGCGCCTTCACCACCGGCGGCTACGCCGACCTGCGCCAGGTGCACGCCTGGAACCAGGACTTCGTGAAGTCGTCCCCGTCCGGCCAGCGCTACGAGCAGCTCGCCCGCGAGATCGACAACGCGCTGAACTTCATGCACGCCTGCGGGGCCGACCCGGAGGAGTTCAAGACGGTCGAGTTCTACTCCTCGCACGAGGCGCTGCTGCTCGACTACGAGTCGGCGCTGACCAGGGTCGACTCCCGCACCGGGCACCTGTACGACGTCTCCGCGCACATGGTGTGGATCGGTGAGCGCACCCGGCAGCTGGACCACGCGCACATCGAGTTCGCGTCCAGGATCCGCAACCCGATCGGCATCAAGCTCGGCCCGACGACGACGGCCGAGGAGGCGCTGCAGTACATCGACCGCCTGGACCCGGAGCGCGAGCCGGGCCGGCTGACCTTCATCGTCCGCATGGGCGCCGACAAGATCCGCGACAAGCTTCCCGAGCTGGTCGAGAAGGTCACCGCCTCCGGCGCCACCGTGGCCTGGGTGACCGACCCGATGCACGGCAACACCTTCGAGGCGGCCTCCGGCCACAAGACCCGCCGCTTCGACGACGTGCTCGACGAGGTCAAGGGCTTCTTCGAGGTCCACAAGGGCCTCGGCACCCACCCGGGCGGCATCCACGTCGAGCTCACCGGTGACGACGTCACCGAGTGCGTGGGCGGCGGCGACGAGATCTTCGTCGACGATCTGCACCAGCGCTACGAGACGGCCTGCGACCCGCGGCTCAACCGCAGCCAGTCGCTTGACCTGGCGTTCCTCGTCGCGGAGATGTACAGGGACCAGTAACGGGGCCGCCTGTTACGAGCACGTGCAGTGGGGCGCGGATCACATACGATCCGCGCCCCACAGCACTTTTACGGTTCCTATGAGCCGGGTAAGGTTAGGTTAGCCTCACCGATCAAGGGGATGGCACAACGATCCCGCCGGGAGGTGAACCGCGTGTACGTCTGCAGTTGCTTCGGCATCACCGAGCAGCAGGTCAAGAAGCACGCGGAGGACGGTGCCTGCACGCCCCGCCAGATAGCCTCCGCCTGCAAGGCCGGCACGGACTGCGGATCGTGCGTACGCCGTATTCAGGCGCTCCTGGGCAGGGGTGCGTGCCCGCGCCGTGAGCTCGCCGACCGGGGCAAGCCGGTGCTCGCCGACCTGGAGACCGAGCTGGACGAGGCGGCCTAGAACCGGACAGGTCCTAGCTCGGCTGCTCGATCTGCTGCGCGATGTAGAGCGCCTCACCGAGCTTGTCGATGAGCTCCAGCTGCGTGTCCAGGTAGTCGATGTGGTGCTCCTCGTCCTCGAGGATCGACTCGAAGAGATTCGCGGACGTGATGTCGCCCTTGTTGCGCATGACCTCGATGCCACGCTTGAGGCGGTCGATCGCCTCGACCTCGACCTGCCGGTCGGCCTGGAACATCTCGGTCACCGTCTGGCCGACGCGCACGTGGAACAGGCGCTGGTAGTTGGGGAGGCCGTCCAGCATGAGGATGCGCTCGGTGAGCTTGTCCGCGTGCTTCATCTCGTCGATGGACTCTTCACGCGTGTACTTGGCGAGCTTGGTCCAGCCTTTGTTGTCCTGGATCCGGTAGTGCAGCCAGTACTGGTTGATCGCCGTGAGCTCGCCGGTGAGCTGCTCGTTCAGGAATTCGAGGACCTCGGGGTCGCCCTGCATCGCAGAGGCTCCTTCCAAGCGGGGGAACTGGCAGGTTGCGCCGCATGATTGCACCGGCGACGAAGATCGTCCAGTAAGTCTTCACTTAGTAAGTAAGTGCATGCTTAGTCCGGTTTGTTCGGAATTGAGGGGGGTGAGGTCAGGTGCACTGCTTCGGGTCTGTCAGGATGGAGTCATGGGTCAGCCGGTGGAGAGCGAAAGTGGAGCAGCAGCACACTCCGAGCTTCCGCCGGGGCAGCGGGTGCAGCGCGGCTGGCCGGTCACGCACTACGGCCCCGTTCCGAAGTTCCGGCCCGAGCGCTGGGAGTTCAGGGTGTTCGGTGCCACCGCCGACGGTGAGAAGCACTGCTGGACCCATGAGGAGTTCACGGCCCTGCCGTACACCACCGTCGTCGCCGATCTGCACTGCGTCACGAAGTTCAGCATGCTCGGCGCGGAGTGGGGCGGCATCCCGGCGCGGACCATCCTGGAGATCGCCCCGCCCGCCCCGGCCGTCACCCATGTGATGGTGTGGGCGGAGTACGGCTTCAGCTCCAACCTCCGCCTCGCCGACTTCGCCTCCGAGCGCACGATCTTCGCCACCCACAAGGACGGCGAACTGCTCACGGCGGAGCACGGCTTCCCCCTCCGTCTGGTCGTCCCTCATCTGTACGCCTGGAAGGGGCCCAAGTGGGTCCGCGGCGTGGAGTACATGACCGCGGACCGCCGTGGCTTCTGGGAGGAGCGCGGCTACCACAACATCGGTGACCCCTGGCGGGAGCAGCGCTACTCGTACCAGGAGGAGCCCGGGGACGGGCCCGAGCTCTGACTCCCGGTTCCGCCTCGGCCGTCAGTGGTACTGGTGCACCACCGCGTGCCCCTTGCCGCGGCCGATCATCCACTTGTTGACCGGCGTGGTCAGGACGAAGGCGACGGCGAGCGCGATCGCCAGCACCCACCAGAACAGCGGGTCGGCCAGCTCGGCGTCCATCGCGCCCGGCCAGAGCACGATCACACCGTTGTCGACCAGTTCCATCACGGCGATGGACAGCGTGTCGGCGGCCAGTGCCACCTTGAGCGCGGCGCGCAGTCCGACGCCCGCCTTCAGCACGCCCCACAGGGTGAGCGCGTAGCCGAAGAAGAAGGCGAGAGTGATCGCCAAGGCCAGTGTCGGTACGGTGCTCCAGCCGAGCGCGGTGCCGATCACCATGCCCAGCACCTCGCCGATGGCACAGCCGGTGAGGCAGTGCAGGGTGGCCCGGACGGCCATCGCCCACGTGCTGGTTGCGGTCACCTCATGCTGGTGCGTGTGTGACATGTGCGCTTCGTGCTGCATGACTGCCCCCAATGCCAGGTTACGGTTCCTGCACCGAGCAAGAACCGTATACCCCCTAGGGGTATTCCGTATCCGGCTACGCGTCCCGAAGTTTTTTCAGCCGCTCCACGTCCGCCGCGTGCCCTTCCTTCCCGCCGGGCGTCTCGATGATCAGCGGTACGCCCTCGGTGGCCGGGTGGGTCATCAGCGCCCGGAACGGGTCCTCGCCGATGTGACCCGCGCCGATGTTCTCGTGCCGGTCCTTGTGGGCGCCGACGACGTCCTTGGAGTCATTGGCGTGGATCAGCTTCAGCCGGCCCTCGCCGACGGTGTCCACCAGCAGGTCGAGCGTCTGGTGCATGCCGGACGGGCCGGTCAGGTCATGCCCGGCGGCGAAGATGTGGCAGGTGTCCAGGCACACGCCGAGCATCGGGTGGGCGTCCAGCGCCTCGAAGTACGGCCCGAAGTCCCAGGTCCGCGAGCACAGCGAGGAGCCCTGTCCGGCGGTGGACTCCAGCAGCAGGTACGGGTCGTCGTCATGGGTCAGCTCGTCGAGCAGCGGCAGCAGGTGCTCCCGCACCTGCTTCAGCGCCACCGACCGCTCTCTGCCGCCGGTCGCGCTGCCCGTGTGCACCACGACGCCCAGCGCTCCGATCTCCCGCCCGCGCCGCAGCGAGTGCCGCAGCGACTCCACCGACTTCTCGACGGTCGCCTCGGTGTGCGAGCCGAAGTTGATGAGATACGGAGCGTGCACATACGCCGGGATCGACTCGGCCTCGCACACCGCGCGGAACTCCAAGTCCTGGCGCGGGTTCCCGGCGGGTGTGGCCCAGCCGCGCGGGTTGGCGACGAAGACCTGGACCGTCTCGGCCTTGAGGTCGTGGGCGTAGCTGAGCCCGACCGAGCTGAGACCGCCGGCCACGGGGACGTGGCCGCCGACGGGGTTGCGGGAGGGGCCCGAGAGGGCGGTGCCGGACTGCTGACTTCTCACCCGTTCAGGGTGTCATGCGGCCCGGACCGCCCGGTCACCGGCCGGTGACGGCCTTCCGCAAGGGCGGTCGTCCCGCTGCAAGGGCCTTCCTCCCGGCCGTCCTCACCGGATGGTGATGGTGATCGTCGATCCCTTGGGTGCCGTCTGCCCGGCCTTCGGGGACTGCTTCTTGACCGTGTCACCGAACAGCCCGAGCAGGCCCCGGTCCTCGTCGACCTGGAAGCCGGCGGCCTCCAGTTCGGCCTTGGCGTCGTCGACGCTGTCGCCGACCACGTCCGGGACCTCGATCATCTCCGGGCCCTTGGACAGCGTCAGCGTCACCGTGTCGCCCTCGGCGGCCTGGCTGCCGTCCGCCGGAGACTGCTGGGCGACCTGGCCCGCGTCGAACTCGGAGTTGACCCGCGCCGGGGCGACCTTCACCTTCAGGCCGGCCTCCGCCAGCTCGGCCCTGGCGTCGGCCAGGCTCTCGCCCGTGACGTCCGGGATGTCCACTGGGCTGCCCTTGCTGACGGTGAGCTCGACCGCGGAGCCGGAGCGGACCTTGGTGCCGGTCCCGGGGTCCGAGGAGATCACGGAGCCCCGGGTGACGTCGTCGCTGAACACCCGGTTCACCATGCCCGGTTGGAGGCCGCTCTCCTTCAGCTCGGTCCTCGCCTTGGCCAGCGGGTAGCCCTGCAGGTCGGGCACCTTCACGGTCTGCGGTCCCGCCGAGATGACCAGGCTCACGGAGTCGTTGTTGCGGATGCGGTCGCCCGACTCGGGGTTCGAGCTGATGACGGTGCCCCGCTCGACGGTGTCGCTGTAGGCGCGCTCGACCTTGCCGAGCTCGAGCCCGGCCTCCTCCAGCTGCTCCTTGGCCTGCGCCTCGGTCTTGGAGAGCAGCGGCGGGACCTCGGTGAACTGGCCGGAGTTGATGTACCAGACGCCGACACCGAGGCCGAGGGCCAGCAGGACGGCGGCGACGATGAGGAGCGGGCCGCGCGGAGCGCGGGACGTCCGGGATCCGCGCCGGGGCGGCGGGGGAGGAGTCTCCAGCCGGCTGGTCCGGTCGAAGACGGCCTCGCGATCCGGCTCGTCCTCGTTCACGGGCAGCGGCCGCTGGATGTTCAGCGCGCGCGGGATCACGCTCGTACGGTCGTCGGCGTTGCTGTGCTCCGCCGTGAGAGCTTGCGGCGGCACCGCGTCCAGCTGGTCCGCGCTCAGCACGGCGCGGGTCTCGCGGGCCTGCGCGAGCAGCGCGACGGCGTCGTACGGGCGGATGTCCGGGGTGCGAGCGGTGGCCGACGCGACCAGCTCGTCGAGTTCGTACGCCAGTCCCGGCACGATCGCCGAGGGCGGCGGGACGTCCTCGTGCAGGTGCTTGTAGAGCACCACCGCGGGGGAGTCCCCGTCGTGCGGCTTGTCGCCGGTGAGCATCTCGTACAGGACGACACCGCACGCGTACACGTCGACGCGGGCGTCGGCGGTGCCGGGCTGCTCGATCTGCTCGGGCGCGAGATAGGAGACGGTGCCGAGCACGGCACCGGTGGTGCTGGTCACGGTGTCAACGGACCGCACGAGCCCGAAGTCGGCGACCTTGACCCGGCCGTCATCCCCTATCAGCACGTTCTCCGGCTTCATGTCCCGGTGCACGAACCCGGCGCGGTGCGCGGCGCCGAGCGCGGCGAGCACCGGCTCCAGGATGTCCAGGGCGGCCCGGGGCTGCAGCGCGCCCCGCTCGCGCAGCACGTCACGCAGGGTGCACCCGGCCACGTACTCCATGGCGAGATAGACGTACGACCCGTCGGTGCCCTGGTCGAAGACCTGCACGACATTGGGGTGCGCCAGCCGGGCGACGGACTTCGCCTCGCGGATGAACCGCTCGACGAACACCCCGTCGACCGCGAGTGCGGGATGCATCACCTTGAGCGCGAGGACGCGGTCGAGGCGGGTGTCCACGGCCCGGTAGACCGTGGCCATCCCGCCGACCGCGATCCGCGCGTCCACGCGATACCGGCCGTCGAGCACCTGCCCGACCAGAGGGTCCTGAAGGGTCGTATCCACGCAGGCGAGTGTACGAGCCGACGCTGACACACCCGCCGTTCCGGCCAAGATCGGGGCGGTACTGCAGCCGACCTGTGACGCAAACCACGCCGCCGGGACCGCAACGCCGTTCAGAAGGCGGGCCGCTCCGGATCCAGCACGGCCAAGCCCTCCGCAGGGGACGACGCTTCGGCGAAGTGCCGCCGAGGGATCCGCCCCGCCCGATACGCCAGCCGCCCCGCCTCCACCGCGTGCCTCATCGCATCGGCCATCAACACCGGCTCCTGCGCCCGCGTCACCGCCGAGGCGAGCATCACACCCGCGCAGCCCAGCTCCATCGCGAGCGCCGCGTCCGACGCCGTACCGGCCCCCGCGTCCAGAATCACCGGCACGCGCGCGTGCTCGACGATCAGCTGGAAGTTGTGCGGATTGCGGATCCCGAGCCCCGACCCGATCGGCGACCCCAGCGGCATGATCGCCGCACAGCCGGCGTCCTCCAGCTTCCGCGCCAGGACGGGGTCGTCATTGGTGTACGGCAGCACGGTGAACCCGTCGTCCACCAGCGTCTCCGCCGCGTCCAGCAGTTCGATGGGATCCGGCAGCAGCGTCCGCTCGTCGGCGATGACCTCCAGCTTGATCAGCTCCGTACCGAGCGCCTCGCGCGCGAGGCGGGCCGTCAGCACGGCCTCTCCGGCTGTGAAGCAGCCCGCCGTGTTCGGCAGCACCCGTATCCCGAGCTTCTCCAGCACGGACAGCACGGAGCCGTGCACCGACGGGTTCACCCGCCGCATCGCGACCGTCGTCAGCTCCGTCCCGGACGCCACCAGCGCCCGCTCGAGCACCTCCAGGCTGGGCGCCCCGCCCGTGCCCATGATCAGACGGGACGTGAAGGACGTACCGCCGATGACAAAGGGATCGTCGGCCATGGTTCAGCCTCCTTGGACGGCGGTGAGGACCTCGACGCGGTCCCCCTCGGAAAGGGGCGTCGACGGCCACTGCGCGCGCGGGACGACGGTTTCGTTCAGGGCGGCGGCCACCCCGGAGGGCGCCGCGGTGAGGGACTTCACGAGCGTGTCGAGAGCCGTGCCCGGCTCGATCCGCCGACGCTCGCCGTTGACCGAGATGGTGACCTGGACGCTCATGCGGGCTGCTCCGTGAGTGCGGCGGGGCTGAAGCGCTTCGGCGTGAACGGCCGGGCTTCCTCCGGGAGTTCACCGGTGGCCAGGACGTGTGCCATGGCGTCCCCGGTGACCGGCGTCAGCAGCACGCCGTTGCGGTAGTGCCCGGTGGCCAGCGACAGACCCTCCAGCTCGGTCGGGCCGAGCAGCGGCGCGTTGTCCGGGGAGCCGGGGCGCAGACCGGCCCGCGTCTCGGTGAGCGGCAGTTCCGTGATGCCGGGCACCAACTCGTGGGCGTCGCGCAGCAGCTCGTACACCCCGCCCGCGGTCACCGTGGTGTCCCAGCCCAGCTCCTCGCTCGTCGCGCCGACGACCAGCTCCCCGCTCTCGCGCGGCACCAGATACACCTGGCTGCCGCGCACCACGGCCCGCACGGTCCGGCTCAGGAACGGCGCGTACCGCTTCGGCACGGTCAGCCGCAGCACCTGCCCCTTCACGGGGCGTACGGGCGGCAGTACGTCGTCCGGGACCCCGGGCAGCCGCCCGCTGAGGCTGCCGGCCGCGAGGACCACCTGGTCCGCGCCCAGCGCGGTGCCGTCCGCCGCGGTGACTCCGGCTGCCCGGTCCCGTACGACGTCGAGGCGCTCGGCCCAGGACCGGTGGAAGACGACACCGGCCCGCTCGCACGCGGCCACCAGTGCCGCGGCCAGCCGCCGCGGGTCGATCTGGTGATCGCCGTCGACGCGCAGCCCCCCGCGCACCCCCGGCGCGAGCATCGGCTCCAGGCGCCGGCACTCCCGCCCCGACAGCCACTCGGAGTCCAGCCCCGACCGGCGCTGCAGGGTGTGCAGTTCGCGCAGGTGAGCGCGGTCGTCGGAGTCCAGCGCGACGGCCAGCGTGCCGCACCGGCGGTAGCCGAGGTCGTGGCCGGTCAGCTCGGTGAGCTCGGCCGCGAAGTCCGGGTACCGGCGGGCCGAGGCGAGGTTCAGGCCCAGCAGGGTCTGCTCGCCGTAGTGCAGTTCCGTGACGGCGGCCAGCATCCCGGCGGCCACCTGGGCGGCCCCGCCACCCGGCTCGGGATCCACGACGGTCGTCGTGAACCCGCGCTGTGCGGCCCGCCACGCCGTGACCAGGCCGATGATTCCGCCCCCGATGACAAGGACGTCTGACATTCGCGTACGCGACATGGGCGTCCAGCCCCTCCCTTCGCCGGCATGACCCGGATCAGGTTCGTACGGTCGGAGGCCGCCAGCCTCCCTCTCAGCCCGGTGCGTCCGGGCTCCCGCGAGTGCTTTACGTTGGCCACCCTAGCCCGCCGCCGTATGTCTCAGTAAGGGAGCCTCCGCCCGTGGCCCGCTCGCTCGACGGTCTCGTCCTCGCCCCTGTCGCCGATCAGTCCCCAGGTCAGGTGGGTACCCGCACCCGGTTCACGTACCACGAGAAGGACGGCGAGATCTGGGCCGAGTACGCGGGCGGCGACGTCGTACGCGGCCGTCTCGTGGGCACCCGGGAAGGCGACCGGCTGGACTTCCGGTACGTGCAGCTGAAGCGGGACGGGACGACGTCGTCGGGGCACTGTGTGTCGACGGTGGTCGAGCTGCCCGACGGGCGGGTACGGCTGGAGGAGAGCTGGGAGTGGGAGTCGCAGGCGGGCAGCGGCACCAGCGTTGTGGAGCAGGTCACTGAGCACGACTCCTGACTGACAAAATGTCAGTTGTCTATGGTGATCAGGTGAGCGAGCAGACGAGCAGGTCGCAGCGGAGCGTGGTCGTCGCCGGCGCCGGCATGGCCGGTGTGCAGACGGCGGTCGCCCTTCGGGAACAGGGTTTCACGGGCCCGGTCACGCTGATCGGCGCCGAGCCCCACCAGCCGTACGACCGGCCTCCCCTGTCCAAGGCCGTCCTGCTCGGCAAGGCCGAGGGCTCCGCCTTCGACGTCGACTTCGAGGCGCTCGGCATCGAGCTTCAGCTGGGGCGCGAGGTGCTGGGCGTGCGCCCCGCCGACCACGAGCTGGACACCGAGGCCGGGCCCGTCCCGTACGACGTCCTCGTGCTCGCCACCGGTGCCGAACCCATCCGGCTGCCGGGCACCGAGGGCGTGCCCGGCGTCCATCTGCTGCGGACCCTCGACGACGCCGAGCGGCTGCGGCCGGTGCTCGCCCGGCAGCACGACATCGTGGTCGTCGGCGCGGGCTGGATCGGCGCCGAGTTCGCCACGGCCGCGCGCGAGGCGGGCTGCGCCGTGACGGTCGTGGAGGCCGCCGACCGGCCGCTCGCGGGGGCGCTGCCCGCGGAGGTGGCGGCGCCGATGACCGCCTGGTACGCGGACAGCGGGGCGGTGCTGCGCACCCACGCGCGCGTGGAGCGCGTCGAGCCCGGCGCGGTGATCCTCGACGACGGCTCGCGGCTGCCCGCGGGCGCCGTCGTGGTCGGCATCGGGGCGCGGCCCGCCACGGCCTGGCTGGCCGGCTCGGGCATCGAGCTCGGCGCGCACGGCGAGGTCGTGGCCGACGACCACCTGCGCACCTCCGTGCCGGACGTCTACGCGGTCGGCGACTGCGCGTCGTTTCCCTCGGGGAGGTATGGCGAGCGCCTGCTGGTCCACCACTGGGACAACGCCCTCCAGGGCCCGCGCACGGTCGCGGCCAACATCCTCGGCGAGGTCACCGGTGAGCCTCTCGCGGTCTACGACCCCGTGCCGTACTTCTGGTCCGAGCAGTTCGGCCGCTTCGTTCAGTACGCCGGGCACCACGCCGCCGCCGACACGACCCTGTGGCGCGGCGACCCCTCGGGCCCGGCGTGGACGGTCTGCTGGTTGAAGGACGACCGCCTGGTCGCCCTCCTGGCGGTGGGCCGGCCGAGGGACCTCGCGCAGGGGCGGCGGCTGATCGAGGCGGGCACGCAGATGAACCCGGGGCTGCTGGCGGACCCGGCGCGGCCGATGAAGGCGGCGGTGGCGTAGGACCGTGCCGCACGTCCGTGACGCAGGTCCGTGACGTAGGGCCGGGAGCGGGGTCTTGCCCCTGGTCGGACAGGCCTGACTTCCGACTGTCAGTGGCAGATGGCAGGCTGGTTACCGTGACCGAGATTGACGCAAAGATCGATGCTCTCGTCCCCGCCTGGCTCACTCTCCCCGACATCGCAGAGATGCTCGACGTCGAGGTGACACGCGTCCGGCAGCTGGTCAAGGAGGGCCAGCTCATCGCCGTACGCCGTGGTGAGAACCGCGCGCTGCACGTCCCTGCCGCCTTCATCGACGGGGACAAGGTCGTCAAGGGCCTGTCCGGGACCCTGACGCTCCTGCGGGACGACGGCTTCACGGACGAAGAGATGCTGGAGTGGCTCTTCACCCCCGACGAGAGCCTGCCCGGTACGCCCGCGCAGGCCCTCAGCGAGAATCGCGGCACGGAGGTGAAGCGTCGCGCCCAGGCGCTCGCCGTCTGATCCCCACACCCGGATCCGAACACCGTTCGGCGTAGGGGCCGGACCCGTTCCCGCGGGCCACGGTCGCGGTTCACCGCGGCCGTCGCCCGCGGGCCGACCCGAGGACGGGCCTGACGAGCGGCATGCCCTCGCGGTTCATGGGGCTGCCGGGCTGGATCCGGCTACCGTGCCACCGTCCGGTACCAGTCCGATACGCCCCCGCCCGGCAACCGACCACAGAGGAACCGCATGTCCGACACCGCCACCGCGGCCACCGCCCGCAGTCAGCTCGCCGACGCCCGGCTCTACCTCTGCACCGGCGCCCGAAAGCAGCAGGGCGACCTCGCGGAGTTCCTGGACGCGGTGCTGGCCGGTGGCGTCGACATCGTGCAGCTGCGGGACAAGGGCATGGAGGCGGCCGAGGAGCTGGAGCACCTTCAGGTCTTCGCCGAGGCCTGCGCCCGGCACGGCAAGCTTCTCGCGGTCAACGACCGCGCCGACGTGGCCCACGCCGCCGGCGCCGACGTCCTGCACCTCGGCCAGGGCGACCTCCCGGTCCCCGCCGCCCGCGCGATCCTCGGCGACGACATCCTGATCGGCCGCTCCACGCACGCCGAGTCCGAGGCCGATGCGGCCGCCGCCCAGGAGGGCGTGGACTACTTCTGCACCGGCCCCTGCTGGCCCACTCCCACCAAGCCCGGTCGCCACGCCCCCGGCCTCGACCTGGTCCGCCACACCGCCGCCCTCGGCACCGACCGTCCCTGGTTCGCCATCGGCGGCATCGACCTCACCAACCTCGACCAGGTGCTGGAGGCCGGCGCCCGCCGTGTCGTCGTCGTACGGGCGATCACGGAGGCGGCCGACCCGGGCGCGGCGGCGGCGGAGTTCGCGAAGCGGCTGCGGCAGGCGTAGGGCCCGCCCGGCCGCCCAGCCGCGCGGCGGCCCCGTGGCTGTCCGGTCGTCCTGCGGCCCCGGGTCGGGTGTCTCAGTCAGTGGTCAGCGAGACCGGGTTCCTGTGGACTTGGGGCCGTGTTCGGCCCTTGTTTGTCCAAGGAGTGGACAACAGGCCGACAAATCGGGCAAATGTCCGGCCTTCGGTTGGGGGACCGAGGCCCCCTGGCTAACCTGCGAGTATGGCCCTCGGCACCGCATCCATCAGGTCGGACCACGCTCGTACCGTGCGCGAGATGCTCGCGACCGGCAAGACGACGTATTCCTTCGAGTTCTACGCCCCCAAGACCCCGAAGGGCGAGCGGAACCTGTGGAACGCGCTGCGCCGGGTCGAGGCCGTCGGGCCCGACTTCGTCTCCGTGACCTACGGCGCGGGCGGTTCCACCCGCGCGGGCACGGTCAAGGCGACCGAGGCGATCGCCTCGGACACCACGCTCACCCCGATCGCCCACCTCACCGCCGTCGACCACTCGGTGGCCGACCTGCGCAACATCATCGGCCAGTACGCCGACGCCGGCATCCGCAACATGCTGGCCCTGCGCGGCGACCCGCCGGGCGACCCGCTGGGCGATTGGGTGCGGCACCCCCAGGGCCTCACCTACGCCGCCGAACTCGTCGAACTGATCAAGGCGTCCGGAGATTTCTGCGTGGGCGTAGCGGCGTTCCCCGCCATGCACCCGCGCTCGGACGACTGGGAGACGGACGTCCGTCACTTCGTCGACAAGTGCCGGGCCGGTGCGGACTACGCGATCACCCAGATGTTCTTCGAACCCGAGGACTACCTGCGGCTTCGCGACCGTGTGTCGGCCGCCGGCTGCGACACCCCGATCATTCCGGAGATCATGCCCATCGCCAGCGTGCGGACGCTGGAGCGGATCCCGTCCCTCACCAACGCCGCCTTCCCGGCCGCCCTGAAAGAGCGGATCCTCACAGCAAAGGACGATCCGGCCGCTGTACGCTCGATCGGGATCGAGTTCGCCACGGAGTTCTGCGCGCGGCTACTGGCCGAGGGAGTGCCAGGACTGCACTTCATCACGCTCAACAACTCCACGGCGACTCTGGAAATCTACGAGAACCTGGGCCTGCACCACCCACCGCAGGCCTAGACCGGCCGTCCTGACATACGTCACACTGCGTAGGCGGCCAATGGGAGAGGGGCGTACATGGGCTGGACGGTCCTCTACATCGCGTTCGGCATCGTCGCGCTGTGGCTGCTGGGCGAGGTGCTGCTGCAGTACAAGGCACGGCTGCGCTGGCGGCTGCTCGCCTTCGTCGGCTTCCTCGGCGTCGTGGTCGGGGTGCTGATCCCGTCCGTCATCGTCATCGGTCTGGGCGCCGCCGCGTTCGCGGTCGGCCAGACCTACGTCACGCTGTCGTTCCGCCGCGGCTTCTCGGCCGGCTGGGCGGTCTCCGCGCCCGCCCTGGGCCCCCTGGCGACCAAGCGCCGCCGCGGCGAGCCGGAGCGCCAGGAGCCGACCCTGGAGGTCTCCGACCTCGAGGCGACCGAGAGCGGCTTCGGGGGCGGCGACGCTCCGTACGGCACCGACGACGCCAACTACGGCCAGGACAGCGTCGGTTACGGCCAGGACGACTACGACCGCGACGACGTCTTCACGCCCTCCCGTCCGGCCCGGCCCACGGCAGCGGAGACGACCTCCGTCTACGAGCCCCAGCCCCTGCCGGAGGACACCGGCTCGTACGGCATATACAGCGACTCCGCCTACGCCGCCGCCAACCAGAACTACACGCCCGCGGGCCAGCCCCAGGACCAGTACGCGACGGCCGACCAGAGCTATGCGTACGACGGCTACTCCGGCTACGACCAGCAGCAGTACGGCTACGACGCGACCGGCCAGCAGCAGTACGCCGCCTACTCCGACCCGTACGTCGGCACCCAGACCTACGACGGCACCTCCTACGACGCCTACGGCCAGCAGCAGTACGGCCAGCAGGGCTACGGCCAGGACCAGTACGCCACCGGCACCTACGGCGAGACGCCGTCCGGCGGCGTCTGGGTACCGCAGCAGCGCACCGACGAGGCCTACGGCGGCGAGCTCCCGCCGGAGCAGCAGTACCCGTACCAGGGCAACGGCCAGCAGGGGCAGGGGCAGGGGTACGACGAGCAGTACCGCTTCTGACAGCCTGCCCGCGCGGTTCGGCTCACGCGCGGATCACTGCGAGCCCCGGAACTCCGGCCCCTCCACGATCAGCCCGGCCACCAGCGCGCCCGACATTCCGGCGTGGGGGAGACCGCCGCCCGGGTGGGACCAGCCGCCGGCCGTGAACAGGCCCGATATGGCCGTGCTGTTGGACGGGTGCAGGAGTCGCCCGGCGGCCGCGGCCAGTGCCGGTGCCGGAACAGCACCGCCTTCCACACCGGTCACCTCCGCGATGTCCGCCGGGGTGAGCACCTGGTGCCAGAGAAGCCGGTCGCGCAGTTCGGGCACAGCACGCTCGGCGACCGCCATGAGGCGTGCCGCTTGCTCGTCGTAGATTTCCGCCGGGTCCCGGTCGGGCCGTGCCGGCACCGTCGATGTGAGGGTGACCGCCTCATGGCCGGCGTCCGGAACCAGCGCCGGGTCGTCGGGCCGCAGGACGGTGACCGTGGTGCCCGCGCCCACGCCGACGGCGCCGAACACGGCGTCCAGCTCGGTCTCGCGGTCCTCCGCGTGCACCACCGTTCGGTGCGCGGTGCCCTCCGGTCGGCCGCCGCGCAGCGCCAGCAGCACCGTCAGACGGCTCGTCGCCCCGCGCTGGGCCTCGACCTCGCCCTCGCCCCGCACCGCAGTGCCCCGGACGAGGCGGTCCAGCACGCCCGGGGCCACCCCGGAGATCACGAAGTCGGCCTCCGCGACCGTCCCGTCGGCCAGCTCCACGCCCGCCGCCCGGCCGTCCTTCTCCACGACCCCGGTGACCTCCGCACCGAAGTGGAAGTCGACCTTCCGGGCTACGCACCGCTCGTACACCGCCCGAGCCAACTCCCGTATGCCGCCCCGCACATACCAGGTCCCGAAGGCGTGCTCCAGGTAGGGCAGCACCGCCGCGCTCGCCGGGGTGACGCGCGGATCCAGGCCGTAGGCGAGCGCGTGGCTCTCCAGCAGGGCGACGAGCCGGGGATCACGCAGCTCCCAGGCGCCGACCTCGGCGAGGGTGCCCGCCCGTCGGGTACGCAGCAGTCGCTTGTGGGGCACGGCAGGATAGGGCTCGCGCTCGGCCAGCACCTGCCAGTTCGGCCACAGGGGCTCCTCGAGCAGCGGCCTGCGCGTCCGGTCCCAGGCCTCGCGGGCGCGGACCAGGAAATCGCCCCAGCGGCCGCCGGTCCCGGCGCCGAGCGCCTCGTCCAGGGCGGCCACCACGCCCGCGCGGGAGGCGTTGGGCAGGGACACCTCGGTGCCGTCCGCGAAGACATGGCGCGCGGACGGGTCGACCTGCACCAGCTCGACGCACGCCTCCAGCGGCTCCTTGCCGGTCTTGATGAACAGGTCGCGGTATACGGCGGGCAGGGGAAGCAGCCCGGGGCCCGTGTCGAAGCCGAAGCCGTCGCGCTCGAAGCGGCGCACCGCTCCGCCGTACGTCTCCGTACGCTCGTACACCGCCACCCGGTGGCCCGCGACGGCCAGCCGGGCAGCGGCCGCCATCGCGCCCATCCCGGCGCCGATCACCACAGTCCTTGCCATGTCAGGGACTTTATCCGCCGCCACTGACAACGGCCCGCGGGGCCGGGGCGGGAGCTCAGTCCGGCCGCTGCCCCACCGGCTGCGCGAGTCGTTTCTCCTCGCGTCGCTGGGCCCTGCGCCGCAGGAAGCGGCGGATCCGCGAGGCGAGGAAGAGGAGCAGGAACACCCCGGCGAGCAACAGGCCGCCCGCGACCACGGACGCCGCCACCGGGTGGAAGATCGCGAGGGTGATGATCGCGGCGACCCCGAGGTCCTCCGCGACACTCACCACGATGTTGCTGAACGGCTCTGGGGAGGTGTTGACCGCCATCCGCGTCCCGGCCTTGACCAGGTGGCTCACCAGCGCCGTGGAACCGCCGACCGCGCCCGCCGCCAGCTCCGGCAGCGAGCCGCTCTGCCCGGCGAGCAGCGCCGCGACGACCGCGCCCGCGATCGGCCGGATCACGGTGTGCACCGCGTCCCAGGCCGAGTCCACGTACGGGATCTTGTCGGCGACGGCCTCGCAGAGGAACAGCACGCCGGCGGCTATGAGGACGTCGGGCCGTTGCAGCGCCTCGGGTACCTCGTCGCTCAGTCCCGTCGCGCCGAACACGCCGAGCAGCAGCACCACCGCGTACGCGTTGACGCCGCTGGCCCAGCCGCTGGTGAACACCAAAGGGAGTACAGACACGGACGCGATCGTAACCAGTCGGCAACGGAGGGTCCTGGGCGTGAGTGCCCAGGTCTGAGTACGCGTACCTAGCCGGTGAGATGAGTACGCGCGCGGATGGGGTCCGACCTGCGTGAACGAGAGAGTGGAGGCACGGAGAAGGGGATCGGCTCCGGCACCGGCGACACGGGGCGCCGGAACGGAGCGGCCCCGGATCCGCTCCTTCCGCCGGCCAGGCGTCGGCGGGAGCGAGACCGGGGGACCCGGGGGAACGACCGAACGGGGGTCCGACGGGGGACACGGGGGAAACGGGGGACTACGGGGGAACGGGGGAGCAGAGAAGGCGCCGGTTCGAGAGTGGCCCGCGGGGGACGCGGCCACCCTGGACCGGCGCCTTCGCATGTGCGCGCCGACCGCCTCAGCCGCGCCCGCTCACCCGGCCCTGCAGCAGCCGGGACAGCGCCGCGTGCACATCGTCCAGGGAGCGCTCCGGCTGGAAGGACTTCCAGTCCAGCGCGGCCACCAGGACCATGCCGACCAGTGCCGCGGCGGTCAGCGGTACGTCGATCTCCTCGCTGAACTCGCCCTGGTCCACGCCCTCGCGCAGCACACCCTCGACGACCGCCACGGCCTGCTGCCGGACCACCATCAGCGTGGACTGCCAGGCCCGGTTCGTCCGCCACAGCTCGGCGACGTACAGCTGGGTGAAGGACGGGTAGCGGTCGATGAAGACCAGCCCCGCGCGGATCATCGCGTCCAGGGCGTCCACCTTGCTGCCGCCCTCCCGGGCGGTCCGCTCGGCCGCCTCCCGCAGGGAAGCGGTGAGGAGCCCGACTCCGTGCCGCAGCAGTTCCTCGAAGAGAACGGACTTGCTCGCGAAGTTGTAGTAGACCGTGCCCTTCGCCACCCCGGCCCGTTCGGCGATCTCGTCCACCGTCGTGGCGGAGAAGCCCTGTTCGGCGATGAGTGTGACGGCTGCCTCGTAGAGCTTCTGCCGGGTGGCCTCGCGGCGTGTGCTGCCGCCCGACGGGGCGCTGCTGCTTTCCATGGCACTGATTGTCCCGCGCGCGGTCACAGGCTCAGCTCCGGGTGCAGCCGGTCGAGCGTCCACACCTGGCGGCGCCGGGCCGACAGCGCGGTCAGCGCGAGCGCGCCCGCGGTGAAGGCGACGAGCACCACGCACGCGTGCCACACCGGTTCCAGACCGCCGCCCGTGATGAGCCTCCTGAGCGCCTCCACGACGTAGCTCATCGGCAGGAACGGGTGCAGCGCGTTGAAGAAGCCGGGGCTGGTCTGCACGGGGTAGGTGCCGCCCGCCGACGTCAACTGCAGCATCAGCAGGGCCAGGACGAGGATCCGGCCCGCCGCGCCGAAGCGCGCGTTCAGCCACTGCACGATCGCCGCGAAGCACGCCGTCACCAGGAACAGGAAGCCCACCGTCCCGGCCGCCCGGGCCATCTCCAGCCCGACCGCCCAGTGCAGCACCGACATCAGGGCCACCGTCTGCAGCACCCCGATCGCCACCACGGGCAGCCAGCCGGCCAGCGCGATCCGCCACGCCGAGGCGCCCGCGGCGAGCGCGCGCCGGTTCATCGGCGAGATCAGCATGTACGCCACCATCGCGCCCACCCACAGGGACAGCGGGATGAAGTACGGGGCGAAACCGGTGCCGTAGTTGGGCGCCTTGTGCAGGTCCCGGGAGGCGAGCTGGACCGGGTCGGCCATGACCTCGGTGCGCTGGTCGCGGGCCTTCTTGTCGTAGTCCGGGATCTGCTTCGCACCGTCGTGCAGCCCGTCCGAGAGCTTTCCGGAGCCGTCGACGAGCTTGTACATACCGCCGTTGAGGTCGAACGCACCCGTCTTCAGCCGGCCCACCCCGGAGTCCAGCTCCAGCGCACCGCTCCTGGCCGAGCCGATCCCCGAGTGCAGCTCGACGGCTCCCGCGGCCACCTTGGCGGCGCCGTCGTTCAGCTGGTTGATCCGGCTGACGGCGTCGTCGAGGTCCTCGGAGAGGTGCGGTGCGCGCTCGGCGAGCGCCTGGGCCTGCTTCTGGAGGGTGGCGAGGTTCCTGTCGAGCTGCTTCAGGTCGCCGTCGTGGTCGGCGATCAGCGTGTTGAGGTCGTCGGCGATGGTCGCCACGTCCGCCGCCGACTGCTTCGCCTTCTTCAGGTCGGAGCAGGCCGGGTCGGGCAGTACGGCGTCCTCGCAGCGCGCGCCGTGGATGACGGCCAGCGCGTCGGCAGCCGTGTGCGCGCCCCTGGCGGCGGCCGGGGCCCGCTCCACGAGGTCGTCGAGGTTGTTCCGGATCGCTCCCGACGAGTCGGCGACCAGGCGGGCGGTGTCCCCGATGGTCTTCTCGTTGTCCGCCAGGAACGGGCCGATCTTCCGGTCGATGCCGTTGACCCTGTCGGCCAGCGTCTGCGTGCCCTGAGCGACCCGCCTGGTGCCGTCCGCCAGTTCGCCCGCACCCTTGTCGAGCCGCTGCAGACCCGTGGTCAGCTCGCCGCTGCCCTCCTTGGCGTCCGTCAGCCCGTCCGCGAGGTCCTTGGAGCCCTTCTCCGCCTTGCCGATGCCGCCTTCGAGCCGGTCGGCGCCGTTCGCGGCCTGCACCGTCGCGCCGTGGATGTCGGAGAACGACACGAAGATGCGGTCCAGGAACGACCGCGACGCCTTGGTGGACGCCGCCTCGCGCACCTCGCTGAAGACCGTGCGCGAGATCTGCCCGACGATGTAGTTGTTCGCGTCGTTCGTACGCACCTGAAGGGCGCCCGTCTCCGGCGAGTCGCCCGCGCTGGACGCGATTCGCTCACTGAAGTCGGCCGGCATGGTCAGCGACAGGTAGTAGGTGCCGTTCTCGACACCCTTCTCGGCTTCGGCGGCACTCACCTCGTGCCAGTCGAAGACGTCGCTCTCGCGCAGCCCTTCGGTGATGTCGTCGCCGGCCGTGAGCTTCTTCCCCTCGACGGCCGCTCCCTTGTCGTCGTTCACGAGGGCCACGGGGATGCGGTCGAGACGGCCGTACGGGTCCCAGAACGACCACAGGTACAGGGCGCCGTACAGCAGGGGCAGCACCAGCAGCGCGACCAGGGCGGCACGCGGCAGCTTCCCCCGCCCGAAGCGCCGGAGCTCAAGCGCGGCCAGCCTCGGCGAGCGCATCGGCGGCCTCCTTTCCGTCGGTTTCCCGGGACCCGGTCGCCTGCGTGGACACCGCGACCGTGCCGTCGGGGGATTCGCTGCACACCGCCACGACCGTCGTCCCGGCCTCGGTGATCGACCTCAACAGCGCCCAGATCTCGGCCCTTTCGGCGTCCGACAGCTTGAGGTCGGTGTCGTCGACGCCGAGCAGGCGAGGGCGCCCGATGAGGGCCAGCGCGATGGACAGCCGGAGCGCCTCCACACGCTCCAGATCGCGTACGGCCGTACGGGCGCCCTTGGGCAGGGCCTCCAGGTCAAGACCCGAGGCCGTCAGCGCGGCGTCGATCCGCACCTGCTCCTCGGTCCTCCGCTCGGCACGGGGTCGCAGCAACCCGCGCAGCGAGTCGCCGAACCGCCGCTGCAGCAGGGCCCGTTCACGGAGGTGCTCGGCGACGGTCAGGGCCGGCTCCAGGTCGGTCACGCCCGGGACGTGGGCCACGGCGCTGACGCGCCGTACCGCCGCCATGCGCTTGGGCAGCACGGCTCCGCCCACGTCGGCGGTTCCCTCGGTGGCCTTCATGCGTCCGGTGAGCGCGAGCAGCAGGCACGTACGGCCGCTGCCGGAAGGACCTTCGATTGCGATCAGCGAGCCGGGCCCGGCCTCGAAGGAGACCCCGCGGAACGCCCATCCGCGAGGTCCTTCGAGGCCGAGGCCCCGGGCCGTGACGCCGGCGCCGGTCACGGTTCCCCCCATCCCTGCCCCCTCATTTTTGAACTGACTGGTCAGTGCAAAAGTAGCCCGAACTCTCTGTCGAAGCAAAAGCGCAGGTCAGAACGGATTGTCAGTGCCATACCTCACGATGGGCACATACGGCATCCCGTATCGGGCATGCCGTCACACAGACGACAGGAGGTTCGTCATGGCCAGCTATCACGCAGCAGCCGCCCGTCGGCGCCGCGCCACCGGCCCTGCCCCCTCACTGACCGGCCCGGCGAGCGACGTGCACCCCGTGCTCCGCCGGACCACGGCCCCGCCCGCCGCCCTCGACCTGCTCGCCCAGGCCCGCGCCGGACTGGACGAGGCCGCCGTTCTGGATACACCGAACGAGCGCTACGCCACGGCCCACCTCGCCGCCCTGCGCACCGCCGCCGCCGTACTCGCCGCGCGAGGACGCCCGGAGACCGCGCCCAGGCGCCGCGCCCGCATCAGGAGTGCCTGGGAAGTGCTCCCCGAGATAGCGCCCGAACTCGCCGAGTGGAGCGCGCTGTTCGCCTCCGGCGCCCGGCGTCGCGCCAGGGCCGAGGCGGGCATCCAGGGCGCGGCCAGCCGCCGGGACGCCGATGACCTGATACGTGACGTAGCGATGTTCCTGCGCCTCGTCGAGCGGATGCTGGTGCTCCAGCCGGTCCTGCCCCAGCCGCGATCGGACGCGGACGCGGGGGAGGCCGACGGTTCGCGACACGGCCCGGAGGAGATGCCGGATGCGGGCTGACGCGCGGGCTGCCACGCGGGCTGACGCGAGCTGAGGCGGGTCGGTCAGGGCCGATGGCGGCTGAGGGGGACGAGGGCTGATGGCGGCTGAGGGGGGGATGGACGAGGGCTGATGGAGGGCGGCGGTGCCGGGCTTCCAGCCTGCGGATTCAGGGTGGCCGCCCGAGGCCGTCGCGGGCGGGGCCGCCGCCCAACCCCTCCCGTCGCGGCCGCTGTGCCCGGGTTCCGGGGCTGCCGGAGTTCGACCCTGCCGTCCGCCGGGCGAGACGGGTGGCGTCGCATGGCACCGTGATGGCCGGGTGGGTCGCCGTAGGCAATAGGGTGGAGGGCGCCTGAAGCCTTCCTGCTCTCGTGACCCGGGCGCCGGGGAGGCAGTCGTTCGCTCCGCCGTGCAAGTGGCGGTGCCGTGCCGAGGAGTCACCTGCCGTGTCGGACCCGATGCGCCCGCCCGTCTCCCACAGCCACCCTCAAACGGCGTCGCTGCGCTCCGACCCCTCCCGCCCCCGCGCCTCGCTGCGTACCGCCGTGGTCTGGGAGGTCCTCCAGGACGCCCTGGACCGCCGGGTCAAGGCCACGGGGCGTCAGGCGCTTGACGTCCTCGACACCGGAGGCGGCAGCGGCAACTTCGCCGTGCCGCTCGCCCGCCTCGGCCATCGCGTCACCGTCGTCGACCCGAGCCCGAACGCCCTCTTCGCGCTGGAGCGGCGCGCCGCCGAGGCCGACGTCGCCGACCGGGTGCACGGAGTCCAGGGCGACGTCCACGGCCTCTTCGACGTGGTCGAGCGCGGCGGGTACGACGTCGTGCTGTGCCACGGCGTCCTGGAATACGTCGACGACCCCGCCGAGGGCGTCCGCAACACGGTCGCCGCCCTGCGTGCCGAGGGTGTGCTGAGCCTGCTCGCCGCCGGACTGGGCGGTGCGGTGCTGGCACGGGCCCTCGCCGGTCACTTCAAGGAGGCCAAGCAGGCCCTGGAGGACCCGGACGGCCGCTGGGGGAAGGGCGACCCGGTGCCGCGTCGGTTCACCACCCAGCAGCTCACCGCCCTGGTCGAAGGGGCCGGCCTCCGGGTCGGTGCCGTGCACGGGGTGCGGGTCTTCGCCGACCTGGTCCCGGGTGTGCTGGTCGACACCGAGCCCGGGGCACTCGAGGCGCTGCTGAAGCTGGAGGAAGCGGCGGCCGAGCTGCCCGCCTTCCACTCGGTGGCCACCCAGCTCCACGTGCTCGGCGAGACGGGGGAGACCGCGGAGGCCTGAGATCCCGCTGTGAGCGGACCGCTTGGGTGCGCCTTGATCAGGGACTTGGCTGCACATGGAGTACGCCACAGGCCCCCCGATCGGGCGCTCGTCGCCGTATGATCGAGGGAGACCGTTCCGGCATGACGGGTCGGCTGCTGGGGAATGAAGATCTCAGTGAGCCGGGACGTCCATGCCGGAGACCGGTTGGCCAATTGGCGTAGAGGGGCGGGTTTCACGGGGGCGATTCCCTGCCTATCCTGAAGGGACCCCCCGGGTCGCCCCGGCGACTGCACGATGAGGAGGACTCCGTGCCGCTCTCGGAGCACGAGCAGCGAATGCTCGAGCAAATGGAGCGAGCGCTGTACGCCGAAGATCCCAAGTTCGCGACAGCGCTTGAGGGAAGCGGGCTGCGTACGTACACCCGGCGACGGGTCTACCAGGCAGTCGCGGGCTTCCTCGTAGGTATCGCGCTCCTCATGGCTGGAATGGTCGCCAAGCAGGTCTGGCTCAGCGTGGTGGGCTTCCTCGTCATGCTCGGCTGTGCGGTACTCGCCGTGACCGGTTGGCGCAAGGCCCCCAAGCCGGGCGAGCAGCCCGCCGCTGATGGCCCGCACGCCCGCCGTCAGCAACGGCAGAAGCGCTCCATGATGGACCGCATCGAAGAACGCTGGCAGCGCCGTCGCGACGAACAGGGCGGCCATTAGCTCGACGAGCAGCTCTTGGACATGCGCAGGGGGTGACCACCGGACGGGTGGCCACCCCCTGATCTATGCCCGCTGATGTATACCCGCAGGTCTCCCCCTTGAGGGAGCCGGGTGCCGACGCGCGACTGAGTTCTCCGGCGACGAGTTGGCAGCCATGGACGCCTGTCACCAGGCGGGTGCACGCCCAGCCGCCGCCCGGCTGCCCCGGCCCCGTGGAGCTACTGGGGCCGGGCGCCCGACGACCTCAAGCCGCCCCCCCCGCACCCGGCGATCCCTCATCCCCGTTGCCCGGGCGTCGACGGCCTCCGCCACGTGGGCCGGGCGGCGGCGGCCCGTCGCTTCGCGTTGATCCACCAGTCCGACAGGGCCCAGGCCACCCGCACGCTGGAGCGCGGGGCCAGCAAGGCGCGCAGGCTCGTGGTCCAACTGCCCTTGGACTCGAGGTTGGCGAGCACGCGGTGGACGTCCTCCGCGAGGCCGGCCACTGGTCGGGGAGCGGGGGCGTACAGGACCTGTTCCACCGCGTCGGCGACCCGGTGGACCGAGGCCGCGGCCGGTGGATCGAGGTGGCCCAGGCGGACGATGCGGGCGGCGGTCTTCCGGGGGGTCTGGGAGTCGTCCGGGGGAATGCCGAAGTCCCAGGCGCTGTCCGTGAGTTCCTGCCAGACCGCCAGCGTGTGGAGGGACACGTCCGCCGCCGTGCGACCGTGCCCGCCCAGCCGTACCGCCCGTGTCCGCAACCGCCACAGCATCGGCGCCAACGGGATCAGCAGCACCGCCACCCCGCCCAGAATCCACAACGGGACGACGACGTACCACCTCGGGCCGCCGTCGTCGGCGGCCACCGCGGCCTCCGGTGACTCGCTCGCGCACAGCTCCGGCTTCTGCCCCGCACAGCTCTCGCTCGCCGACGGCGAGGCGGAGGGCCCCGTGCTCGCCGACTGCGAGGGCCGCGCCACGTCCGGAAGCGTGGAGCCGGGTGTGTTCGACATGGTGTACGACGGAACCGAACCACGGGTCGGCGTCGGCTCGAAGCGGGTCCAGCCCACGCCCTCGAAGTACAGCTCGGGCCAGGCGTGCGCGTCCTTCAGCCCCACCGAGACCGAGCTGTCGCCCTGCGGGGTGCCGGGCGCGAAGCCCACCGCGACCCGGGCCGGTATGTCCAGCGAGCGGGCCATCGCCGCCATCGCGAAGGAGAAGTGGACGCAGAAGCCCTGCTTGTCCCTCAGGAAGCGGGCGATCGCCTGCCGGCCGCTGCCGACCTTGACGTTGGTGTCGTACTGGAACCCGCCCGTCACGGCGAAGTACTCCTGCAGCTTGACCGCCTGCTCGTAGTGGCTGGTCGCGCCCTCGGTCACCTGACGCGCGGTCCGGGCGACCACGGCGGGCAGCGAGTCGGGCAGCTCGGTGAACTCGCGCTTCAGCGCGGCGGACGGCTCCGGGGCGTTCGCGAGCTGATCCGCCGTCGGCCGCACATCGAGGCTGCGCACGGTGTACGTCATTCCGCGCGTGGTCTGGCGGCGGTCGCCGACGACCGTCATGCCCAGCGGCTCGTAACGCCAGTTGCCGTCGATGTCCACGCCGCTCGGCGGATACGGCATCGGCAGCCAGTTCTGGGCGTACCAGTCCGCGGCCGAGATCGTCGTCTCGACCTCCGCCCGCCGGACGTCGGGGCCGAGGCCGAGGGGAGTGGGGAACTGGCCCGGTACTGCCTGGATGCTGCGCTTCGACGGCTGCCAGGTGGTGCCGTCGAAGTCGTCCAGGGAGACGATCCTCAGATACAGGTTGGAGAGGTCGTCCGTGTTGGTCTTCAGGGAGAGGACCTCGCGGTCCTCGTCCACGTTCAGGCTGTCACGCAGCGACACCAGCGGGTTCACCGCGGAGATCGTGCCCCCGCTTCCGCTGCCCGAGCCGACGCCCGTACCAGCCGCGTCCAGCAGGCCGCCGTTCATGGCGGGCAGGGCGAGGGGCACCACCAGGGCGATGCCCAGCGCGACCATGCCGATGCGCCGCCCGGTGCGGACCGGGGCGACCGCGCCGCTCGGCTCCCCGCCCGGTGTCCGTGGCGCTCCGCCGAAGACCCGGCCCCACTGCGAGAGCCGGTCGCGTCCCTCGGCCAGCAGCAGCATCAGATAGCCCGCGGCGGCGACCAGGAACCACAGCCAGTCCGCGCCGCCGTCGGACAGCCCCGCGGCCACGGAGTACAGCGCCAGCAGCGGCAGCCCGGCCGGGGCCGCGCTGCGGAAGGTCACCGCGAGGGTGTCCACCGCGAGGCCGATGATCAGGACCCCGCCGATGAGCATCAGCCGGATGCCGTCGGACAGCGGCGCCGGGATCGAGTACCGGCTGACATCGTCCGCGCCGGCCCGCAACAGGTCGGCGAAGTGGCCGAAGGCCTCCGGGCCGGGGATCACCCCGAGGATCGCCTGCCGGTTGGCGAAGGTCAGGGTCAGCAGCATCAGGGCGACGAGGGCCTGCGCCGCCACCGTCAGCGGCCGGGCCAGCGGCACCCGGCGGGTCGCCATGCCCACGCCGGTCTGGATCGCCAGCAGGAAGATCGCCTGGAGGAGCCAGGTGACCGGGGAGACCAGCGGCAGCAGGGCGCAGGACGCCAGCACAGTGGCCGCCGCGGCGCTCAGCGCCATCCGTGTCCGCCCGCTCATGCCGCTCCCCCCTCGCCCCGCGCGCCGCCGGTCACGGCGGCGTCCGTACGCGCTCGGTCCGCCTGCCGCCACAGCTCGTCCAGCGACGCGCCCCGCGGCACGCTCAGGGCCGTCCAGCCCGCCTCCCGCAGCATCCGCAGCCGCTCCTCGCCCCTGTCCAACGGACCGGCCACATCGCTCGGTTCCCGAACCCAGGCCCCGCTGTCCAGCACGAAGGCCACCGCGCCGCCGCTGCGCTGCCGCATCTTGGCGACCACCGTCGCCTGCTCGTCGTCGAGGTCCCCGAAGAAGGCGACCAGCAGCCCCTCGTTGCCGCCGCGCAGCACGTCGTACGCCCGCGACAGCCCCGTACCGTCGGAGTGGTCGATCACCGCGAGGGTGTCCATCATCAGCCCCGCCGCGTCCGCCGACTCCTGGCTGGCGCCCGCGAACCCGTCGGAGCCCTCGCCGGGCACCGAGCTGCCGGTGTCGGTCAGCAGCCGGACGGAGAAGCCCCGCTCCAGCATGTGGACCAGCACCGAAGCGGCGCCCGAGACGGCCCACTCGAAGGCCGAGTCGGGACCCGCGCCCTGGAAGGCCGGGCCCCGGGTGTCCAGCAGCACCGTGCAGCGGGCGCGCTGCGGCTGCTCCTCGCGGCGCACCATCAGCTCGCCGTAGCGCGCGGTGGAGCGCCAGTGCACGCGCCGCAGGTCGTCGCCGTAGCGGTAGCCGCGCGGGATCACGTCGTCCTCGCCGGCCAGCGCCAGCGAGCGCTGCCGGCCGTCGCCGTACCCCTTCGCCTCGCCGCTGAAGCGGACCGGCGGCAGCGGCTCCACGCGTGGGATGACCGTCAGGGTGTCGTACGTCGAGAAGGACCGGGTCAGCTCGCACATGCCGAACGGGTCGCTCAGGCGCAGCTGCAACGGCCCCAGCGGATAGCGGCCGCGCAGGTCGGAGCGGACCCGGTAGGACACCTCGCGGCGGCCGCCCGGCTCCACCCGGTCCAGCACGAAGCGGGGCCGCGGGCCGAGTACGTACGGCACGCGGTCCTGGAGCATCAGCAGGCCCGTGGGCAGCCGGGAGACGTTGTCCATCCGCAGATGCACCCGGGCCTCGCTGCCTGCGGGCACGCGCGCGGGGGAGAGCCGGCGGCTGCCCGCGACCCGGTAGCGGGTGCGGTACAGCACGGTCGCGCAGACCAGCGGCAGCACGGCGAGCAGCAGCCCGACGCGCAGCAGGTCGCTCTGGCCGAGGACGTAGGCGCAGACGGCGGCCGCGACGCCGGCGGCGAGGAACGAGCGGCCGCGCGTGGTCAGACCCGCCAGTGCCGTGCGGACCCCGCTCCGCTCACCGTGGTCCGCCTCGGCCGGGCCCGTACTGCCGGAGGTCATCACAGCCTCCGCGGCGGCTGCTGGCCGTACGCCGGAGTGCCGTGACCGAGACCCCCGAAGCCGCTCTGCTGCTGCGGCGCGGCGGGCACCGGTGTGCGCTGCAGGATCTCCTGGACGACCTGCTCGGACGTACGGCGGTTCAGCTGGGCCTGCGCGGTGGGCAGGAGGCGGTGGGCCAGGACGGCCACGGCGAGGGCCTGCACGTCGTCCGGCAGCGCGTACTCCCGGCCGCTCAGGGCCGCGGACGCCTTCGCCGCGCGCAGCAGGTGCAGCGTCGCGCGCGGAGAGGCGCCGAGTCTGAGGTCGGGGTGGGTACGCGTGGCGGCGACCAGATCGACCGCGTACCGGCGGACCGGCTCGGCGACATGGACACCGCGCACGGCGTCGATCAACTTCACCACGTCGTGCGCGTGCGCCACCGGCTGCATGTCCTCCAGCGGTGAGGCGCCGCCGTGCACGTCCAGCATCTGCAGCTCGGCCTCCACGCTGGGGTAGCCGACGGAGACACGGGCCATGAAACGGTCGCGCTGTGCCTCGGGCAGCGGGTAGGTGCCCTCCATCTCGACCGGGTTCTGTGTGGCCACCACCATGAAGGGGCTCGGCAGCTCGTAGGTCTGCCCGTCGATCGTGACCTGGCGCTCCTCCATGGACTCCAGGAGCGCGGACTGCGTCTTCGGCGAGGCGCGGTTGATCTCGTCGCCGATCACGATCTGGGCGAAGATCGCGCCGGGCTTGAACTCGAAGTCCTTGCGCTGCTGGTCCCAGATGGACACGCCCGTGATGTCGGACGGCAGCAGGTCGGGCGTGAACTGGATACGCCGTACCGAACAGTCGATGGACCGCGCCAGCGCCTTGGCGAGCATCGTCTTGCCCACCCCGGGAACATCCTCGATCAGAAGATGACCCTCGGCGAGCAGCACGGTCAGCGAAAGCCGTACGACCTCGGGCTTACCCTCGATCACACCCTCCACCGAACTGCGAACCCGCTCGACAGTGGCGGTCAGATCAGTGAGGCTCGCTCGATCGTCATAGGTCGTCACCCGGCCCTCCTCGGCCCGTTCTTTCCGGGCCGACGCTTACGACGCGGACCGGTCCACCCCTGGAACACGGACACCACGCGTGAAAAGTTCCGCGTGTTGCCACACCCGCATTCTTGCTGCCGTTACCGATTCGTGTCACTCGCCTGTGGACAACTGCCTGCGATATGTCGGGTCTTACGGCCTTTTGGGCAGGCCCGAGCTCACATTGACAGCGAAACGACAGGTGTGGCGGATGGTCACGCGGGGTCGATCTCGCGCAGCAGACCGGTCTTCACGTCGAACACGAAGCCCCGCACGTCGTCGGTGTGCAGCAGGAACGGCGAGGTGCGCACACGCTGCATCGACTGCCGCACGTCCTGGTCCACGTCCCGGAAGGCCTCCACCGCCCAGGCGGGCCGCTGGCCGACCTCCATCTCCAGGTCGGTGCGGAAGTCCTCGGTGATCGCCTCCAGGCCGCAGCCGGTGTGGTGGATCAGGACGATGCTGCGGGTGCCGAGCTTGCGCTGACTGATGGTGAGCGAGCGGATCACGTCGTCGGTGACGACGCCGCCCGCGTTGCGGATGGTGTGGCAGTCGCCGAGTTCCAGACCGAGCGCGGCGTGCAGGTCGAGACGGGCGTCCATGCAGGCGACGATGGCGACGTGGAGCACAGGGCGGGCGTCCATACCGGGGTCGGTGAAGGCGGAGGCGTATCGCTCGTTCGCCTCGACGAGACGGTCGGTGACCGTACCGCGGGGGGCTATCGCACCTTCGGGAGCAGCGGGAACCGATGCAGAAGTCGTCATACCCACGACGGTACTGGTCACAGCGTTTCCGGTCCTGTCGTGAGAAGGGAAAAAGAGCGTTATCACGCGCTCACTGTGAGGTAACCCACAAGGGTGAGGGGCGCGTTGCCGTGCGGGTGATTTTTCCCGGCTTCCCGCGTCCGGATCGCTCCGGAGCGCGACGCGCAGGCCGGTTGATTGACCGCGCGACACCGTGGACTAAAGTGACGCGAAGCGGGAGGGGCGGCTCTCCCTGCTGTGATTTTCCTGGAGACCCCGGCGATTGTCCGGAGATCTCCCCGCGTGCGCGGCGCGTACGTACGGCTCGGCCTCCTCCCGCTCCCGGTCGGCTGACGCTCTCGGCGCCGGCAGGCCTCCCCTTCACGAGCGGGCGGGGACCCGGCAGTGCGTACGGGCCCGTCGGATCTGAGAGGGCCCCTTGAGCCAGAGTCGACATGTCCCGGTGATGCTCCAGCGGTGCCTGGACCTGTTGGCCCCCGCCCTGCAGCGGCCGGGAGCGGTGGTCGTCGACTGCACGCTCGGGCTCGGCGGCCACAGCGAGGCCCTGCTCCAGCAGTTCCCCGAGGCCCGGCTCGTCGCCCTCGACCGGGACAAGGAGGCCCTGCGGCTGTCCGGCGAGCGGCTCGCGCCCTACGGTGAGCGCGCGACCCTCGTCCACGCCGTCTACGACGAGCTCCCCGACGTCCTGGACCGGCTCGGCATCGCGCGCGTGCAGGGCGTCCTGTTCGACCTCGGCGTCTCCTCCATGCAGCTCGACGAGGCCGACCGAGGCTTCGCCTACGCCCAGGACGCCCCCCTGGACATGCGCATGGACCAGACGACCGGCATCAGCGCCGCAGAGGTCCTCAACACCTACCCGGCCGGCGAGCTGGTCCGGATCCTGCGCGCGTACGGCGAGGAGAAGCAGGCCAAGCGGATCGTTGCCGCGATCGTGCGCGAGCGGGAGAAGGAGCCGTTCAGCAACAGCGCGCGGCTGGTGGAGCTGATCCGGGACGCGCTGCCGCAGGCCGCCAAGCGCACCGGAGGCAATCCGGCCAAGCGCACCTTCCAGGCGCTGCGCATCGAGGTCAACGGCGAGCTCTCCGTCCTGGAGCGGGCGATCCCGGCCGCCGTGGAGGCTCTCGCCGTCGGCGGACGGATCGCCGTCCTGTCGTACCACTCGCTGGAGGACCGGCTGGTCAAGCAGGTGTTCGCGGCCGGCGCCGCCAGCACCGCCCCGCCCGGGCTGCCCGTCGTGCCCGAGCAGTACCAGCCCCGGCTCAAGCTGCTGACGCGCGGTGCCGAACTTCCCACCGAGGAAGAGGTCGCCGAGAACCGGCGCGCGGCACCAGCGCGCCTGCGCGGGGCCGAGCGCATCAGGGAGTCCATCGAATGAGGGGCGTGAGGCACGGGCGGGCGTCCGGGGCCGGGATTCAAACCCACGGTTCCGGAGTCCGGATCCACGGTTCCGGAGTTCGGACCAGCGGGTCCAGAATCCAAACCCACGTGTCCGCGATGTACGCCCATGAGTGGGAGAACCGGACCCGGGGGAGGGTGAGTGAGTAGGAATCCCGAACTGAGGGGGCGTGCCGCCCGGCTCGCGCGACTCATTCCAGCAGGGCGCGCACGGGCCGCCCGCACCCCCTTCGTCCTCCTCGTCGTCCTGCTCCTCGGCGGCGGCCTCATCGGGCTTCTCGTCCTGAACTCCGCCCTCAGCGAAGGCGCGTTCAGACTCGACGACCTGAAGAGGGACACCAAGGCCCTCACCGACGAGGAGCAGTCCCTCCAGCGGGACATCGACGCCTACTCCGCCCCCGACGCCCTCCAGCGCCGCGCCCGCGAACTCGGCATGGTCCCCGGCGGCGACCCCGCCTTCCTCGAACCGGACGGCACGGTCAAGGGCGTACCCAGCCCGGCCCCGGCCGACCAGACCTCCGCGTACGTGCCGCTGATCCTCGCCCCCGAGGCACTCGTCGGCGAGCCCACTCTGCCGCCCGCGACCGGCGTGACCCCGATGTCCGCCACGCCGTTCACCGGGGCCACCCCCACCGCACCCCATTACGCGTCCCCCGAGGCCACGCCCACCACGCCTCAGTACGCGCCCCCCGCCCAGCAGTCCACCCCGTACTCGACGTATCCGACCCCCGGCAGGTGACGGAAGTGTCCGACAGGGAAGCGCCCCGCCGTCGGGTGCCCGGACCCGCGAAGCCCGCCCGCTCCGGCGGCACCCAACGGCGCCCGGGCGCCGGCGCCCGCCCGGCCCGCCGCCCGGCACCGTCCCGCGGCCCGGGCCCCCGCATCATCCGGCTCGGCAGTCCACGCCCCCGGCTGCGCATGGTGAGCCTGGCCCTGACCCTCGTCCTGATCGCGTTCGTCGTACGACTGCTCCAGGTGCAGGGCGTCGACGCGGCCACGTACGCCGCCAAGGCCGAGCGGAACCGGTACGTCGGCTACACCCTGGCCGCGGAGCGCGGCGCCATCACCGACCGCAACGGTGTGGCGCTGGCGACCAGCGTGGACGCGTACGACATCACGGCCGACCCCACGCTGTTCAGCCGCGAGCAGCTGAAGATCGACGACGGTCCCGAGCAGGCGGCCGCCCTTCTCGCGCCGATCCTCGGCCAGGACCAGGCGGCGATCGTCAAGAAGCTCCGGCCGGAGAACGAGAACCTGCGCTACGCCCTGCTGGCGAGCCGCCGGACCCCGCAGGTCTGGAAGCAGATCAAGGACCTGAAGAACGCGCTGGCCACCAAGGCGGAGAAGGACAAGAGCACGGTCAACGTCCTCGCGGGCGTCCTCGCCGTCGCCAGCAGCAAGCGCGTGTACCCGAACGGCGACCTCGCCGCCGGGATACTGGGCTGGGTCAACGCCGACGGCAAGGGCGGCGGCGGCGTCGAGCAGCAGCTGAACAAGGAACTGTCCGGCAAGGACGGCGAGATCCGCTACGCCCAGTCCGGCGGCCGGCAGGTGCCCACCGTGAACTCCACCGAGACACCCGCCGTACCCGGCAGCGAGGTCGAGCTCACCATCGACCGCGACATCCAGTGGGCCGCGCAGAACGCGATCAGCGAACAGGTGGCGAAGTCCCAGGCGGACCGCGGCTATGTGATCGTCCAGGACACGCAGACCGGCGAGGTCCTCGCAATGGCCAACTCGCCCGGCTTCGACCCGAACGACCTCTCCGCGGCCAGCGCCGCGAACCTCGGCAACGCGGCCGTCCAGGACGCCTACGAGCCAGGCTCCACCGCGAAGGTCATCTCCATGGCCGCCGTACTGGAGGAGGGCGTGGCCACACCCGGTACGAACGTCGTCGTACCCAACCGGCTGCACCGCGGCGACCGGCTCTTCAAGGACGACATCGACCACCCGACCTGGTACCTGACGCTCAACGGCGTACTCGCCAAGTCCAGCAACATCGGCACCATCCTGGCCACCGGCCAGCTGGGCAAGACGCAGAAGCAGTCCAACCGGATCCTGTACGACTACCTGCGCAAGTTCGGCTTCGGCAGCCCCACCGGGCTCGGCTTCCCGGGTGAGACCCCGGGCATCCTCGCCGCCCCGGGCACCTGGTCGACTTCGCAGCAGTACACGATTCCTTTCGGCCAGGGCGTGTCCATCAACGCGATGCAGGCGGCCTCCGTCTATTCGACGGTCGCCAACGGCGGCGTGCGCGTCGAGCCCACACTCGTGCGCGGCACCAAGGGACCCGACGGGCAGTTCACCCCGGCCTCGAAGCCCAAGAAGACCAGAGTGATCAGCGCCAAGACGGCGAAGACCCTCGCCCAGATGCTGGAGTCGGTCGTGGACGACAGGGAGGGCACCGGCACCAAGGCGCGCATCCCCGGCTACCGGGTCGCGGGCAAGACGGGTACGGCGAACCGTGTGGATCCGGCCACCGGCAGGTACCGCGGCTACACGTCGTCGTTCGCCGGCTTCGCGCCCGCCGACAAACCCCGCATCACGGTCTACTGCGCGATCCAGAACGCCACCGCCGGCAACTACTTCGGCGGCCAGATCTGCGGACCCATCTACAAGAAGGTCATGGAGTTCGCGCTGAAGACCCTCCAGGTCCCGCCGACCGGAGCCAAGCCCGCGAAGCTCCCGGTCAGCTTCAAACCCTGACCACCCTGATCAGCACCGAGCAGCCAGGAACCACCTCGTGACAACGATCACTCCCGACTCCGGGAACCAGAGCATGCCCAGCCCCTCACTTCGCTCCGAAGCCGGTGCGCCGGGTACGCTCACCGCCGTGCCACACGCTGATCAGTCCCAAACCACCCAGAAGGGGCATCCCGTGACATACCCGGGACCGCCCAGGCCGGCCCAGGTCTCCGCCACACCCCTCGCGGAACTCGCCGACCAGCTGGGTGTCGCCGCGCCGGACCACCCGGAGAGCGCCGCCGAGGTCACGGGCATCACCCATGACTCGCGTGCCGTCCGCCCCGGCGACCTGTACGCCGCCCTCCCGGGCGCCCGCCTGCACGGCGCCGACTTCGTCACGCAGGCCGCCGGCCTCGGAGCGGCAGCCGTGCTGACCGACCCGACCGGCGCCGGGCGCGCCGCCGAGACCGGCCTGCCGGCCCTGGTCGTGGAGGACCCGCGCGGCCGGATGGGCGAACTCGCGGCGACGATCTACGGCCACCCCGGCCGCGACCTGCTGCAGATCGGCATCACGGGCACCTCCGGCAAGACCACGACCGCGTACCTGGTCGAGGGCGGCCTCAGGACCGCCCGGGCCACCGGACTCATCGGCACGGTCGAGATGCGCATCGGCGACGAGCGCATCAAGTCCGAGCGCACCACCCCCGAAGCCACCGACCTGCAGGCCCTGTTCGCCGTCATGCGCGAACGCGGCGTCGAGGCGGTCGCCATGGAGGTCTCCAGCCACGCGCTGGTCCTCGGCCGCGTGGACGGCTGCGTCTTCGACATCGCCGTGTTCACCAACCTCAGCCCGGAACACATGGAGTTCCACTCCGACATGGAGGACTACTTCCGGGCCAAGGCGCAGCTGTTCACGCCGAAACGCAGCAAACTCGGCGTCGTCAACCTCGACGACGAGTACGGCCGCAGGCTCGCCAAGGAAGCCACCGTCCCGGTCGTCACCTTCTCCGCCGAGGGGCACCCCGACGCCGACTGGCGCGCCGAGGACGTCGAGATCGGCCCCATGGACTCGACGTTCACCGTGATCGGGCCCAAGGGCGAGCGGATCGCCGCCAGGTCGCCGATCGCGGGCCCCTTCAACGTGGCGAACACCCTCGCCGCCATCGTCGCCCTGGCCGCGGCCGGCCTCGACCCGCAGGCCGCCGCCGACGGCATCGCCGCCGTACCCGGCGTGCCGGGCCGGCTCGAGCGGGTGGACGCCGGGCAGCCGTATCTCGCGGTCGTGGACTACGCCCACAAGACCGACGCCGTCGAATCGGTGCTCAAGGCGCTCCGCAAGGTCACCGAGGGCAGGCTGCACGTCGTGCTCGGCTGCGGCGGCGACCGGGACCAGACCAAGCGCGCCCCGATGGGCGCCGCCGCGGCCCGGCTCGCCGACACCGCCGTACTGACCTCCGACAACCCCCGCTCCGAGGACCCGCTCGCGATTCTCGCAACCATGCTCCAGGGCGCGGCGTCCGTGCCAGTACACGAGCGTGGCGAGGTCCAGGTCTTCGAGGACCGGGCCGCCGCGATCGCCGCAGCCGTCGCCCGCGCCGAGCCCGGCGACACCGTGCTGGTCGCGGGCAAGGGCCATGAGCAGGGCCAGGACATCGCCGGGGTGGTGCGTCCCTTCGACGACCGCCAGGTGCTTCGCGAAGCTATCCAGAAGACCCAGGGATGAACTTGTGATCGCCCTCTCTCTCGCCGAGATCGCTGAAGTCGTCGGCGGGCAGACGCACGACATACCGGATCCGTCCGTCCAGGTCACCGGACCGGTCGTCCGGGACTCCCGTGAAGTGGAGCCCGGCAGCCTCTTCGTCGCCTTCGCCGGGGAGCGCGTGGACGGCCACGACTTCGCGGAAGCGGTCGTGGCGGCGGGTGCAGCCGCCGTCCTGGCCTCCCGCCCCGTGGGCGTCCCCGCGATCGTCGTGGACGACGTCCAGACGGCCCTCGGTGCCCTCGCCCGTCATGTCGTACGACGGCTCGGCGCGACCCTCGTCGCCCTGACCGGCTCGGCGGGCAAGACCAGCACCAAGGACCTGATCGCCCAGGTCCTCCAGCGCAAGGCGCCCACCGTGTGGACGCCGGGCTCGCTCAACAACGAGATCGGGCTGCCGCTCACCGCCCTCAGCGCCACCGAGGAGACCAGGTTCCTGGTCCTGGAGATGGGCGCCCGCGGCATCGGCCACATCCGCTACCTCGCCGATCTGACGCCGCCGAAGATCGGCCTCGTGCTCAACGTCGGCACCGCCCACATCGGCGAGTTCGGCGGCCGTGAGCAGATCGCGCAGGCCAAGGGCGAGCTCGTCGAGGGCCTGCCGTCCGCGCAGGACGGCGGCGCCGCGATCCTCAACGCCGACGATCCCCTCGTACGGGCCATGGCGTCCCGTACGAAGGCGAAGGTGATCCTTTTCGGAGAGTCAGGCGAAGCGGACGTACGCGCCGAGAACGTGAGACTCACGGACAGCGGACAGCCTGCTTTCACCCTTCACACACCCTCCGGTGCAAGCGATGTGACCATGCGCCTGTACGGTGAGCACCACGTGTCGAACGCGCTCGCCGCGGCCGCCGTCGCCCATGAGCTGGGCATGTCCGCGGAAGAGATCGCCACCGCGCTCTCCGAGGCGGGCTCCCTCTCCCGCTGGCGGATGGAGGTCACCGAGCGTCCGGACGGCGTGACGGTCGTCAACGACGCCTACAACGCGAACCCCGAGTCCATGCGGGCAGCTCTGCGTGCGCTGGCAGCCATGGGCAAGGGGCGCCGTACGTGGGCGGTGCTCGGCAAGATGGCCGAGCTCGGGGACGAGGCGCTCGCCGAGCACGACGCGGTCGGGCGGCTCGCCGTCCGGCTCAATGTCGGCAAGCTCGTCGCGGTCGGGGGCAGGGAAGCGTCCTGGCTGCAACTGGGCGCATATAACGAGGGTTCGTGGGGTGAGGAGTCGGTGCACGTGTCCGACGCACAGGCGGCGGTCGACCTGTTGCGCAGCGAGTTGCGCCCGGGGGACGTCGTCCTCGTGAAGGCGTCCCGTTCGGTCGGTCTGGAGAGCGTTGCCCAGGCGCTCCTCGACGGTGCCGAGGGTGAGGTCGCAGCCCGATGATGAATCAGATCCTGTTCTCAGGAGTCATTGGCCTCTTCCTGACCCTGGTCGGCACCCCGCTGCTGATCAAGCTGCTGGCCCGCAAGGGCTACGGCCAGTACATCCGTGACGACGGCCCGCGCGAGCACCACAGCAAGCGCGGTACGCCGACCATGGGTGGTATCGCCTTCATCCTGGCGACGATCGCCGCGTACTTCCTGTCCAAGCTGATCACCGGCAAGCCGCCGACGTTCTCCGGCGTCCTGGTGCTCGGTCTGATGGCCGGCATGGGTCTGGTCGGCTTCCTGGACGACTACATCAAGATCGTCAAGCGTCGCTCGCTGGGCCTGCGGGCCAAGGCCAAGATGGCCGGCCAGCTGCTCGGCGGTATCGCCTTCGCGGTGCTCTCGCTGCAGTTCGCGGACAACCGCGGCAACACCCCGGCCTCCACCAAGCTGTCCTTCGTGCAGGACTTCGGCTGGTCCATCGGCCCGGTGCTGTTCGTCGTGTGGGCGCTGTTCATGATCCTCGCCATGTCGAACGGCGTGAACCTGACGGACGGTCTGGACGGCCTCGCCACCGGCGCCTCCGTGCTCGTCTTCGGCGCCTACACGTTCATCGGCGTCTGGCAGTTCCAGGAGTCCTGCGCCAACGCCCAGACGCTCGCCAACCCGGGCGCCTGTTACGAAGTACGCGATCCACTCGACCTCGCGGTCGTCTCCTCGGCGCTGATGGGCGCCTGCCTCGGCTTCCTGTGGTGGAACACCTCGCCCGCGAAGATCTTCATGGGTGACACCGGTTCGCTGGCCCTCGGCGGCGCGCTCGCCGGTCTCGCCATCTGCTCGCGCACCGAGCTGCTGCTCGCCATCCTCGGCGGCCTGTTCGTGCTCATCACCATGTCGGTGGTCATCCAGGTCGGCTCCTTCCGGCTCACCGGGAAGCGCGTCTTCCGCATGGCGCCACTCCAGCACCACTTCGAACTCAAGGGCTGGTCCGAAGTGCTCGTCGTGGTCCGCTTCTGGATCATTCAGGGCATCTGTGTGATCGTCGGACTGGGCCTCTTCTACGCGGGATGGGCAGCGGACAAGTGACCGACTGGCAGGGGAAGAACGTCACCGTCGCCGGGCTCGGCGTCTCCGGGATCCCGGCGGCCAAGGTGCTGCACGCGCGCGGGGCGAACGTCACGGTCGTCAACGACGGCGACGACGCACGCGCGCGTGCCCAGGCCGAGGAACTGGAGGCGCTCGGTATCACCGTCCGCCTCGGCGACGGCGCGACCCTGCCCGAAGGCACTGAGCTGATCGTCACCTCCCCGGGCTGGCAGCCGGACAAGCCGCTGTTCGCGGCGGCTCAGGAAGCCGGCGTACCGATCTGGGGCGACGTCGAACTCGCCTGGCAGCTGCGCGGCCCCGACGCCGCGCCCTGGCTCGCCGTCACCGGCACCAACGGCAAGACCACGACCGTCCAGATGCTGGCCTCGATCCTGAAGGCGGCGGGCCTGCGCACCGCTGCCGTCGGCAACATCGGCGTCTCCCTCCTCGACGCCGTGCTCGGCGAGGAGCAGTACGACGTTCTCGCCGTGGAGTTGTCCAGCTACCAGCTCCACTGGGCGCCCTCGCTGCGGGCGCACTCGGCGGCCGTGCTGAACCTCGCCCCCGACCACCTCGACTGGCACGGCTCCATGGAGGCGTACGCGCGCGACAAGGGCCGTATCTACGAGGGCAACCGCGTCGCCTGCGTCTACAACGTCGCCGACAAGGCCACCGAGGACCTGGTGCGCGAGGCCGACGTCGAGGAGGGCTGCCGGGCCATCGGCTTCACCCTCGGCACCCCGGGCCCGTCCCAACTCGGTGTCGTCGAGGGCATCCTGGTCGACCGCGCCTTCGTCGAGAACCGGCAGCAGAACGCCCAGGAGCTAGCCGAGGTCTCCGACGTCAACCCGCCGGCCCCGCACAACATCGCCAACGCCCTCGCGGCGGCGGCCCTCGCCCGGGCCTTCGGGGTGCCCGCCAAGGCCGTACGGGACGGGCTGCGGGCCTTCACCCCGGACGCGCACCGCATCGCGCACGTGGCGGACGTGGACGGGGTCGCGTACGTCGACGACTCCAAGGCGACCAACACCCACGCGGCGGAAGCGTCGTTGGCGGCCTACGAGTCCATCGTGTGGATCGCGGGCGGGCTCGCCAAGGGCGCCGTCTTCGAGGAGCTGGTCGCCAAGTCGGCAAAGCGACTTCGCGCGGCCGTGCTCATCGGAGCCGATCGTGGCCTGATCCGTGAAGCCCTGGCGCGACACGCGCCGGAAGTACCCGTCGTCGACCTCGACCGGACCGACACTGGGGCGATGCTCGCGGCAGTCCAGGAAGCGCAGCGGCTCGCACGGCCCGGCGACACGGTGCTCCTTGCCCCGGCCTGTGCCTCGATGGACATGTTCGCCAACTACAACCAGCGCGGTGACGTGTTCGCGGAGGCGGTTCGCGAACTCGGCGCGGGCGCCTGACGCCGGGTCTCGGCCACTTCGGGTGCTTCGGGACCCTTGGAGGGACGCGTGACTCGGATGTGGCCGGCCAGTGTGTACGCGCATGGCGAGGTGGTGAGCGCCGATGCCCGGTAGCCGTACGGGAGGGCCTCCCGTGCAGCGGGCCGTCCGGCGCCGCCCCGAGCCTCCCCGTCCGCCGAGCGACAACGCCGTACGACGGCTGTACACGCGCGTGCAGCGGGCGTGGGACCGGCCGCTGACCGCGTACTACCTGATCCTCGGCGGCAGCCTGCTGATCACCGTGCTCGGTCTGGTGATGGTCTACTCGGCCTCCCAGATCAAGGCACTGCAGATGTCGTTGCCGGGGTCGTACTTCTTCCGCAAGCAGCTGCTGGCCGCGGCGATCGGCACCGGGCTGCTGTTCGCCGCCTCCCGGATGCCCGTGAAGCTGCACCGGGCGCTCGCCTACCCGATCCTCGCCGTCGCCGTCTTCCTGATGGCCCTGGTGCAGGTGCCCGGGATAGGAGTCGCGGTCAACGGCAACCAGAACTGGATCGCCCTCGGCGGCTCCTTCCAGATCCAGCCCAGCGAGTTGGGCAAGCTCGCGCTGGTGCTGTGGGGCGCGGACCTGATCGCCCGCAAGCAGGACAAGAGGCTGCTGACGCAGTGGAAGCACATGCTGGTGCCGCTCGTGCCGGTCGCCTTCATGCTGCTCGGACTGATCATGCTCGGCGGCGACATGGGTACGGCGATCGTGCTGTCGGCGATCCTGTTCGGCCTGCTGTGGCTGGCGGGGGCGCCGACCCGGCTGTTCGTGGGGGTCCTGTCGTTCGCCGGTGTGATCGGCGTGCTCCTGATCAAGAGCAGCGAGAACCGGATGGCCCGCCTGCAGTGCCTCGGCGCCACCGAACCGCAGTCCGGCCCCGTCGACTGCTGGCAGGCCGTGCACGGCATCTATGCGCTCGCCTCCGGCGGAATTTTCGGTTCCGGGCTAGGGGCAAGTGTGGAGAAATGGGGCCAACTCCCCGAAGCCCACACCGACTTCATCTTCGCCGTCACCGGTGAGGAACTGGGCCTGTCGGGGACGCTGTCGGTGCTCGCCCTCTTCGCGGCTCTAGGCTATGCGGGTATCCGCGTGGCCGGACGCACGGAGGACCCCTTCGTGAGGTACGCCGCGGGAGGCGTGACCACCTGGATCACCGCGCAAGCCGTGATCAACATCGGTGCGGTGCTCGGCCTGCTGCCGATCGCCGGCGTCCCCCTCCCGCTGTTCTCCTACGGAGGGTCCGCCCTGCTGCCGACCATGTTCGCCATCGGGCTGCTGATCGCCTTCGCGCGCGACGAGCCCGCTGCGCGGGCGGCGCTTTCTGCGCGGCAACCCCGCTTTGGTAGAAAGCGTGCGGGAGGCGCCGCGCAGGATCGGGGGCCTCGGAGATGGAACACGATGCGACGGCGTGCCTCGGCGGCGCGTTCGTCCGGAGAGCGGTGAATTTCGGTGCATGTCGTACTCGCCGGTGGGGGGACCGCCGGCCACATCGAGCCCGCGCTCGCCCTCGCGGACGCCCTGCGCAGGCAGGACCCGACCGTGGGGATCACGGCCCTGGGCACGGAGCGCGGCCTGGAGACCAAGCTCGTTCCGCAGCGGGGCTATGAGCTCGCGCTGATCCCCGCCGTACCCCTGCCGCGCAAGCCCACGCCCGAGCTGATTACCGTCCCGGGCCGGCTGCGCGGCACGATCAAGGCGACCGAGCAGATCCTGGAGCGCACCAAGGCGGACTGCGTCGTCGGCTTCGGCGGCTATGTCGCCCTGCCCGGCTACCTCGCCGCCAAGCGCCTCGGCGTGCCGATCGTCATCCACGAGGCCAACGCCCGCCCGGGCCTGGCCAACAAGATCGGTTCGCGGTACGCCGCCCAGGTCGCCGTCTCCACCCCGGACAGCAAGCTCCGCAACTCGCGCTACATCGGCATCCCGCTGCGCCGCACCATCGCCACCCTCGACCGGGCCGCCGCCCGCCCCGAGGCCCGCGCGATGTTCGGGCTCGACCCGAACCTGCCGACGCTGCTGGTCTCCGGCGGCTCGCAGGGCGCCCGCCGCCTCAACGAGGTCGTCCAGCAGGTCGCGCCCTGGCTGCAGCAGGCCGGGATCCAGATCCTGCACGCGGTCGGCCCGAAGAACGAACTGCCGCAAGTGCACCAGATGCCGGGAATGCCCCCCTATATCCCGGTAAGTTACCTGGATCGTATGGACCTCGCGTACGCCGCGGCCGACATGATGCTCTGCCGCGCGGGCGCGATGACCGTCGCCGAACTCTCCGCCGTCGGACTCCCGGCCGCCTACGTCCCGCTGCCCATCGGCAACGGCGAACAGCGGCTGAACGCCCAGCCGGTGGTCAAGGCCGGCGGCGGACTGCTGGTCGACGACGCGGAACTCACGCCCGAGTGGGTGCAGCAGAACGTCCTGCCCGTGCTCGCCGACCCGCACCGGCTGTACGAGATGTCCCGCGCCGCAAGCGAGTTCGGCCGCCGGGACGCCGACGACCTGCTCGTCGGCATGGTGTACGAGGCGATCGCCTCGCACCGCCGTTAGGGACCGCATGACGGAGGGCAGGGAGCGTGGCCGGACAGACGACCGCGGAGCGCGGTGAACGCCAGCAGGAGTCGTCCGACCCGCCCCTCGCCCGGCGGCGGTTGAGGCTGCGCCGCCTTCGTACGATCATCATCCTTGCCGTCATCCTGGTGCTCCTCGGGGCGGGCTCCGTATGGGCGTTGTACGGCTCCCAGTGGCTGCGCGTGGAGCGCGTTTCCGTCTCCGGGACCCGGGTTCTGACGCCCGGGCAGATCCATGACGCCGCCGACGTCCCCGTAGGGGAGCCCATGATTTCCGTCGACACCGATGCGATTGCGGCACGACTGCGCCGGAAATTGCCCCGAATTGACTCGATTGACGTGGTCCGTGCCTGGCCGCATGGAATCGGCCTGAAAGTGGTGGAGCGCACTCCGGTTCTGATTGTCCAAAAGGGCGGAAACTTCATCGAAGTGGACGATGAGGGTGTCCGTTTCGCCACGGTTTCCGAGCCTCCGAAAGGCATCCCCGCACTGGAATTGGCGCCGTCCCGGTCGAGCTCCGCCGCCGCGAGCCTGCGGCGCTTCGGAGAGGGCCGTCTGGTGCGGGAGGCGGTGCGGGTCGCCGGCGCCATTCCGGCCGCCGTCGCGCGGTCCACCGAGGTCGTCAAGGTCCGTTCCTACGACGACATCTCGCTGGAGTTGGGCGACGGCCGGACCGTCAGGTGGGGCAGTGGCGAGAAGGGTGCCGCGAAGGCTCGCACACTCACCGCTCTCATGAAAGCCTCGCCGGATGCGCGGTACTTCGACGTCAGTGTTCCCACCGCCCCGGCGTCAGCGGGGAGTTGACGCACATTCGCGCAGGCCAGCACCCTGGTTGGGCAGCGACATGGCTGATCACATAGGGTGAAAAGAAAAACGGGAGGTTCGGCGTGTTCGTTGAACGTGCGCCACTTGTCGACTTAGTGTCCTGTTCAGAAGACTTCAAGGAACAGACACACTGGTAACCCTAAACTTCAGGGTTAGGGTTCGGGTCGGCGCTACGGACCGTCCCATTCGGCATCAGTCGCCGGTTCGCGAAGCACCTCGCTCCCCGCGATCCGACGACCCGTAACTCGAGGCGAGAGGCCTTCGACGTGGCAGCACCGCAGAACTACCTCGCAGTCATCAAAGTCATCGGTGTCGGCGGCGGTGGTGTCAATGCCATCAACCGGATGATCGAGGTCGGTCTCAAGGGCGTCGAGTTCATCGCCATCAACACTGACGCGCAAGCTCTGTTGATGAGCGACGCCGACGTCAAGCTCGACGTCGGCCGCGAACTCACCCGCGGACTCGGCGCCGGAGCGAACCCGGCCGTCGGCCGCAAGGCCGCCGAGGACCACCGCGAGGAGATCGAAGAGGTCCTCAAGGGGGCCGACATGGTCTTCGTGACGGCCGGTGAAGGCGGCGGCACCGGCACCGGCGGCGCGCCCGTCGTGGCCAACATCGCACGCTCTCTTGGCGCCCTCACCATCGGCGTGGTCACGCGCCCGTTCACCTTCGAGGGACGGCGCCGCGCGAACCAGGCCGAGGACGGCATCGCCGAGCTCCGCGAAGAGGTCGACACCCTCATCGTCATCCCGAACGACCGGCTGCTGTCCATCTCGGACCGCCAGGTCTCGGTGCTCGACGCCTTCAAGTCGGCCGACCAGGTCCTGCTCTCCGGTGTCCAGGGCATCACCGACCTCATCACCACCCCCGGCCTCATCAACCTCGACTTCGCCGACGTCAAGTCGGTCATGTCCGAGGCCGGTTCGGCCCTCATGGGCATCGGCTCGGCCCGCGGCGACGACCGCGCGGTGGCCGCGGCCGAGATGGCGATCTCCTCGCCGCTGCTGGAGGCGTCCATCGACGGCGCCCGGGGCGTGCTGCTCTCCATCTCCGGCGGCTCCGACCTCGGCCTGTTCGAGATCAACGAGGCCGCCCAGCTGGTCAGCGAGGCCGCCCACCCCGAGGCCAACATCATCTTCGGCGCGGTCATCGACGACGCCCTCGGCGACGAGGTCCGGGTCACCGTGATCGCGGCCGGCTTCGACGGAGGCCAGCCGCCGGCCCGCCGGGACAACGTCCTCGGCTCGACCTCGTCCTCGGCCCGCCGCGAGGAGCCCACTCCGGTACGGCAGCCCGAGAGCCGTCCGTCGTTCGGCTCGCTCGGCAGCGTCAAGCCGAAGGAGGAGCCCGAGCCTCCGGCCGCACCGGAGCCGGTCGCCGACATTCCGGTCGCCCCGCCGGTCCCGCCGTCGCGGACCTACGCCGACAGCGCGGCCGAGGAACTGGACGTCCCGGACTTCCTTAAGTGATCCTTCTGACGTGATAGGACAGCGCGACACCGTGAGCGGCGCGCACTTCGCCTTCACCGACCGGTGGGGCGGGGTGAGCGCCGCTCCGTATGAGGAGCTCAACCTCGGCGGGGCGGTCGGCGACGACAGCGACGCCGTACTGACCAACCGGGAGCTGGCCGCCAAGTCGCTCGGGCTCGACCCCGGTGCCGTCGTCTGGATGAACCAGGTGCACGGGACGGACGTCGCCGTGGTCGACGGGCCGTGGCGTGATCGTCCGGTGCCCGAAGTCGACGCGATCGTCACGGCGCGGCGGGGTCTCGCCCTCGCCGTCCTCACCGCCGACTGCGTGCCGGTCCTGCTGGCCGACCCGGTCGCCGGGATCGCCGCCGCGGCCCACGCCGGCCGGCCCGGCATGGTCGCCGGAGTCGTTCCGGCCGCGCTACGCGCGATGACCGAACTGGGCGCCGACCCGGCCCGGATCATCGCCCGCACCGGGCCCACCGTGTGCGGTCGGTGCTACGAGGTGCCGGAGGCGATGCGCGCCGAAGTGGCCGCCGTGGAACCGACGGCGCACACCGAGACGAGTTGGGGCACCCCGGCGGTGGACGTCGCCGCCGGAGTGCACGCGCAGCTCGCACGACTCGGCGTGCGCAACCGGGAGCAGTCGCCGGTGTGCACCCGTGAGTCGGGCGACCACTTCTCGTACCGCCGCGACCGCACCACGGGGCGACTCGCGGGATATGTCTGGTTGGACTGAGAGCGAATGACGGACCGTAAGGGCGAACTCGCCGCGAACCTGGCGAAAGTGGAGGCGCGGATCGCCGCCGCGTGCGCCGCCGCGGGGCGGGGGCGCGAAGAGGTGACACTCATCGTGGTCACCAAGACCTATCCCGCGAGCGATGTGCGGATCCTGTCGGAACTCGGTGTCCGTCACGTCGCCGAGAACCGCGACCAGGACGCGGCCCCCAAGGCCGCCGAATGTTCGGATCTGCCCCTCGTTTGGCATTTTGTTGGTCAATTGCAGACCAACAAGGTGCGATCCGTGGTGGGTTACGCGGATCTAGTGCAGTCCGTCGATCGTTCCAAGCTGGTGACGGCCCTCTCCAGGGAGGCCGAACGGCAGGAACGCGAGGTGGGCTGCCTCATCCAGGTGGCGCTGGACGCGGCTGAGAGCCTGAGAGGTGAGAGAGGTGGTGTGGCGCCGGGCGGAATCGAAGAGTTGGCGGACCTCATCGCCAAGGCTCCGGGGCTGCGACTGGACGGACTCATGACCGTCGCTCCGCTTGCCGGGGAGTACGCCGGGCGCCAACAGGCGGCGTTCGAGCGGTTGATGGATTTGTCGACTGACCTGCGCCGAGCTCATCCGACTGCGAACATGGTGTCGGCAGGGATGAGTGCGGATCTCGAAGAGGCGGTGGCGGCCGGTGCGACACATGTGCGCGTCGGCACTGCGGTACTCGGAGTCCGCCCCAGGCTCGGGTAACGTCGCCAGGAAGTCGGACCACAGCAGAAAATATGGTCAATGTCGCCGAAAGGCGGGCGTAACGACCGCGTGGATCGCGGGCACTTGGCAGTCGCCGATCCACCACAGAGCGGAGGACTCAGAGCATGGCCGGCGCGATGCGCAAGATGGCGGTCTACCTCGGCCTCGTGGAGGACGATGGGTACGACGGCCGGGGGTTCGACCCCGACGACGACTTCGAGCCCGAACTGGACCCGGAGCCCGAGCGGGACCACCGACGGCACGAGCCGTCACACCAGTCGCACAGCGCACATCAGTCCCAAAGGGACGAAGAGGTGCGAATCGTGCAGCCGCCCGCGCCGCGTGAACCCGTGGCCCGATCGACTTCGCTACCCGCGGAATCCAGCCGCCCGGCGCGCATCGCGCCCGTGGCGTCCATCACACAAGAACGCGCAAGCCTGGAGAAGAACGCACCGGTGATCATGCCCAAGGTCGTGTCGGAACGAGAGCCGTACCGGATCACCACGCTCCACCCGCGGACGTACAACGAGGCCCGTACCATCGGGGAACACTTCCGTGAGGGCACCCCGGTGATCATGAATCTGACTGAGATGGATGACACAGACGCGAAGCGACTTGTCGACTTTGCGGCCGGTTTGGTGTTTGGTCTTCACGGAAGCATCGAGCGGGTGACCCAGAAGGTGTTCCTGTTGTCTCCTGCTAACGTCGATGTCACGGCGGAGGACAAGGCCCGCATCGCAGAGGGCGGGTTCTTCAACCAGAGCTGAGACGCACCACCGGAAAGAACAGCACGGAACTTGAAACAGGGGAGAGGGAAGCACCAGTCATGAGCGTGGTACTGCAGGTTCTCTACATCGCGCTGATGGTGTTCCTCATCGTGCTGATCTTCCGGTTGGTCATGGACTACGTCTTCCAGTTCGCCCGCTCATGGCAACCCGGCAAGGCGATGGTGGTCGTTCTGGAGGCCACCTACACTGTCACTGATCCACCGCTGAAGCTTCTGCGGCGGTTCATCCCGCCGCTGCGTCTCGGGGGCGTGGCGCTCGACCTGTCCTTCTTCGTACTGATGATCATCGTCTACATCCTGATCACGCTTGTACGGAGCGCGATGTGAACGATGTGACAGATACGGTCTTGCCGACTGCCGACGACTACGTTGAGGTGAAGAGATGCCGTTGACCCCCGAGGACGTGCGGAACAAGCAGTTCACGACCGTCCGCCTCCGAGAAGGCTATGACGAGGACGAGGTCGATGCCTTCCTCGATGAGGTCGAAGCCGAACTGACGCGCCTGCTCCGCGAGAACGAGGACCTGCGCGCCAAGCTGGCCGCGGCCACGCGCGCTGCTGCCCAGAACCAGCAGAACATGCGCAAGCCTCCGGAGCCGCAGCAGGACCAGCAGCAGGGCGGCATGCCGCAGCAGGGCATGCGCGGTCCCGGGGCTCCCGTACCCGCCGGGATATCGGGCCCGCCGCAGCAGCAGATGGGTGGCCCCATGGGTGGCCCGCCCCAGCTGCCGAGCGGTGCCCCGCAGCTGCCCGCCGGTCCCGGCGGTCAGGGTGGCCCGCAGGGTCCCGGTCCGATGGGCCAGGGTCCGGGGCCGATGGGCCAGCCCCCCATGCAGCAGATGGGCGGCCCCATGGGCGGTCCGATGGGTGGCCCGATGGGCGGTCCCGGTCAGGGCGGCCCCGGTGGCGACAGCGCCGCGCGCGTTCTGTCGCTCGCCCAGCAGACCGCCGACCAGGCGATCGCCGAGGCCCGTTCCGAGGCCAACAAGATCGTCGGCGAGGCGCGTTCGCGTGCCGAGGGTCTCGAGCGTGACGCCCGTGCCAAGGCTGACGCCCTGGAGCGGGACGCGCAGGAGAAGCACCGCGTCGCGATGGGCTCCCTGGAGTCCGCCCGCGCCACGCTGGAGCGCAAGGTCGAGGACCTGCGCGGCTTCGAGCGCGAGTACCGCACGCGGCTGAAGTCCTACCTCGAGTCCCAGCTGCGCCAGCTGGAGACGCAGGCGGACGACTCGCTCGCCCCGCCGCGCACCCCGGCCACGGCGTCCCTCCCGCCGTCCCCGGCGCCCTCCATGGCACCGGCCGGCGCGAGCGCCCCGTCGTACGGCGGCAACCAGACGATGGGCGGCGCCCCGTCTCCGGCTGGTCCGTCCTACGGTGGTCAGCAGCAGATGTCCCCGGCGATGACCCAGCCGATGGCACCGGTCAGGCCGCAGGGTCCGTCACCGATGGGCCAGGCTCCCTCGCCGATGCGCGGGTTCCTCATCGACGAGGACGACAACTGACGGTTGGTAGTACGCCGTAGGCGTCGGCAGCGTTCAGGGCGGAGGCCCCGGAAAATTCCGGGGCCTCCGCCCTTTTGTTCACAGGCTCTGGGGTAGCGTCCTCCCCGCGCTGGGGTGCGTAGCGCAGCTGGTCGTCGCGCTCGACAGCATCCAGGAGGACGTCGGTTCGAATCCGGCCCGCCCCAGTGCGTCAGCTGTGCGAGCGCACACAACGCCGAAGGCCCGTACCCACCATGATTTTTTGGTGGGCCCGGGCCTTCGGTCGTTCGGCTACGCCTTGCGCAGGCGGAACGTCAGGGTCAGGCCCTCGTCCTCGAACGGGGAGCCGTAGGTGTCGTCCGCCTCGCCCTGGGCGAAGTCCGTCGCCAGGACCTCGTCGGCGATCAAGTCGGCGTGCTCGGTCAGCGCCGCGATCGTCGCCTCGTCCGTTGCCGTCCACCGCAGAGCGATCCGGTCGGCCACGTCCAGGCCACTGTTCTTGCGGGCCTCCTGGATCAGGCGGATCGCGTCACGGGCCAGGCCCGCGCGGCGCAGCTCCTCCGTGATCTCCAGGTCCAGGGCGACCGTCGCGCCCGAGTCGGACGCCACCGACCAGCCCTCGCGCGGGGTCTCCGTGATGATCACCTCGTCCGGAGCGAGGGTGATCGTCTCGCCGTCGACCTCCACCGACGCCGTCCCCTCGCGCAGCGCCAGGGACAGCGCCGCCGCGTCCGCGTTCGCCACCGCCTTGGCCACGTCCTGGACTCGCTTGCCGAACCGCTTGCCGAGCGCGCGGAAGTTGGCCTTGGCGGTGGTGTCCACCAGGCTGCCGCCCACCTCGGACAGGGACGCCAGCGACGAGACGTTCAGCTCCTCCGTGATCTGTGTGTGCAGCTCGGGGTCGAGCGTCTCGAAGCCCGCGACCGCCACCAGGGCACGGGACAGCGGCTGGCGGGTCTTCACGCCCGACTCGGCGCGCGTGGCACGACCCAGCTCGACCAGCCGGCGGACCAGGACCATCTGCTTCGACAGCTCCGGGTCGATGGCGGAGAGGTCCGCCTCGGGCCAGGAGGAGAGATGGACCGACTCGGGGGCGCCGGGGGTGACCGGGACCACCAGGTCCTGCCAGACCCGCTCGGTGATGAACGGGGTCAGCGGGGCCATCAGCCTCGTGACCGTCTCGACGACCTCGTGCAGGGTGCGCAGCGCCGCCTTGTCACCCTGCCAGAAGCGGCGACGCGAACGGCGGACGTACCAGTTCGACAGGTCGTCGACGAAGGCCGAGAGCAGCTTGCCGGCGCGCTGGGTGTCGTACGCCTCCAGCGACTGCGTGACCTGGTCGACCAGCGCGTGCAGCTCGGAAAGCAGCCAGCGGTCCAGGACCGGGCGGTCGGCCGGGGCCGGGTCGGCCGCGGACGGCGCCCAGTTCGACGTACGCGCGTACAGGGCCTGGAAGGCGACGGTGTTCCAGTAGGTGAGGAGGGTCTTGCGCACCACCTCCTGGATCGTGCCGTGGCCCACGCGGCGTGCCGCCCACGGGGAGCCGCCGGCCGCCATGAACCAGCGGACCGCGTCGGCGCCGTGCCGGTCCATCAGCGGGATCGGGTCCAGGGTGTTGCCCAGGTGCTTGGACATCTTGCGGCCGTCCTCGGCGAGGATGTGGCCGAGGCAGACGACGTTCTCGTACGACGACTTGTCGAAGACCAGCGTGCCGACCGCCATCAGCGTGTAGAACCAGCCGCGGGTCTGGTCGATGGCCTCACTGATGAACTGCGCCGGGTAGCGGCTCTCGAAGAGCTCCTTGTTCTTGTGCGGGTAGCCCCACTGCGCGAACGGCATCGAGCCCGAGTCGTACCAGGCGTCGATGACCTCCGGCACGCGCGCGGCCGTCTTCTCGCACTGGGGGCAGGCGAAGGTCACGTCGTCGATGTACGGGCGGTGCGGGTCCAGGGCGGACTGGTCGGTGCCGGTCAGCTCGGTGAGCTCCGCGCGGGAGCCGACGCAGGTGAGGTGGTCGTCCTCGCAGCGCCAGATCGGCAGCGGGGTGCCCCAGTAGCGGTTGCGGGACAGCGCCCAGTCGATGTTGTTGTTCAGCCAGTCGCCGAAGCGGCCGTGCTTGACCGTGTCCGGGAACCAGTTGGTCTTCTCGTTCTCCTCGAGGAGGCGGTCCTTGACGGCCGTCGTACGGATGTACCAGGACGGCTGCGCGTAGTAGAGGAGCGCGGTGTGGCAGCGCCAGCAGTGCGGGTAGCTGTGCTCGTACGGGATGTGCCTGAAGAGCAGGCCGCGCTGCTGGAGGTCCTCGGTGAGCTTTTCGTCCGCCTTCTTGAAGAAGACGCCGCCGACCAGGGGGACGTCCTCCTCGAAGGTGCCGTCCGGGCGGACCGGGTTCACCACCGGCAGGCCGTACGACCGGCAGACCTTGAGGTCGTCCTCACCGAAGGCGGGGGACTGGTGGACCAGACCCGTGCCGTCCTCGGTCGTGACGTACTCGGCGTTGACGACGAAATGGGCTTCTGCCGGGAACTCGACCAGCTCGAACGGTCGTTGATACGTCCAGCGCTCCATCTCGGCGCCCGTGAAGGTCTGCCCGGTGGTCTCCCAGCCCTCGCCGAGGGCCTTGGCGACGAGCGGTTCGGCGACGACGAGCTTCTCCTCGCCGTTGGTCGCCACGACGTAGGTGACCTCGGGGTGCGCGGCCACGGCCGTGTTGGAGACGAGGGTCCAGGGCGTGGTCGTCCACACCAGGAGCGCGGCCTCGCCGGCCAGCGGACCGGAGGTGAGGGGGAAACGGACGTACACCGAGGGGTCGACGACCGTCTCATAGCCCTGCGCCAGCTCGTGGTCGGACAGGCCGGTGCCACAGCGCGGGCACCAAGGTGCGACGCGGTGGTCCTGGACCAGCAGGCCCTTGTTGAAGATCTCCTTGAGCGACCACCAGACGGACTCGATGTACTCGGGCTCCATGGTCACGTACGCCTCGTCGAGGTCGACCCAGTAGCCCATGCGGTTCGTCAGCTCGGCGAAGGCGTCGGTGTGGCGCAGCACGGACTCGCGGCACTTGGCGTTGAACTCGGCGATGCCGTACGCCTCGATGTCCTGCTTGCCGCTGAAGCCGAGCTCCTTCTCGACCGTGAGCTCGACCGGGAGGCCGTGACAGTCCCAGCCGGCCTTGCGGGCCACGTGGTAGCCGCGCATGGTGCGGAATCGGGGGAAGACGTCCTTGAAGACGCGGGCCTCGATGTGGTGGGCGCCGGGCATGCCGTTGGCGGTGGGCGGGCCCTCGTAGAACACCCACTCGGGGCGGCCCTCGGACTGCTCCAGGCTCTTGGCGAAGATCTTCTGCTCGCGCCAGAAGTCGAGCACGGCGTGCTCGAGGGCGGGCAGGTCGACCTGGGCGGGCACCTGGCGGTACGTCGGCGTTGTCATCAGCGAGCTTCCTCCGGCGGACTTGCAGCCTTCCGTCCGGAGGGACGAGAGCCGATCCTTCCGTACGCCGGTTTCGGCGCGCTCCCGCGGTACCACCCTCCTTGGCCCTCCGACGCGGGGTGTGCGTCGGTGAGCCCCCTCATTGGGGTCGCGATGCCGGTTCTACTCGCCGCCGCCCTTCGGCTGCGGCTTTCTTCCGGCGGCTCCGGGGTGATCTTCACGCCGCGCTCGCCCCCGGGCTTCCACCGTCCCCGGGTCGCTCTGGGCTGCGTACGCCGCTACTCGTCCCCATCCACGCTTTTCGCTCCGCCCAGTGTACGGCGCCGCGCGGACAGCGGCCGACTGGATTTCCCGGGCCCTGGGGACGGGGACGCGGTTCCGGTCGTGCTGACCCGAATGGAGCGGTACGTGTGTTCGGAATCTGGGACGTTCGGCTCGGCGGCATACCCGGCGGGGAGCTGGGCACAACGCATGCAGGTCTGGCGCGAGACATGCGCGAGGCGGGCGAATCGGGCGGTGTGCCCCGTTGCCGCGGGACTCAAGTCGATTTATCGTCCCAGCACGATTCGCGAGCAAGATCACAATATGTGAAGGGGCCGCGGCATGGTGGCGAAAGAGACCGCCGTACAGCAGTCGGCGTCGAGCGGGCCCACACATGCGCGTGCGGGTGCCTCCGGCGGTGCGGCCAAGGGTGCGGGCGGGAAGAAGGGGGCGCAGGGGGGTGCCACGGGGGCGGCCGGAGAGAAGCCGGTGAAGACGGTTCGGGGGGGTGCGGGGGTTGCGGCGGCGAAGAAGGGCGTGAAGGAGAAGGAGGAGGGCTCGCGGGCGGCTGGGAAGTCGGCGGCGAAGAAGGCGGCCGGGGAGAAGGGGGCCGGGAAGAAGGAGGGTGGCAAGCGGGCCGCTGGGAAGCAGGCGGCTGGGAAGCAGGCGGCTGGGAAGCAGGCGGCCGGGAAGAAAGCGGTCGCTGCCGGGACGGAGGCTCCCAAGGCGGCCGGCAAGAAGGCAGTGGCGAAGAAGGCAGTGGCGACGAAGGCTGCGGCGAAGAAGGTGGCCAAGGAGGCGGCGGCCAAGGGCGCGGCAGCCGAGAAGGCGGTTGCCAGGAGGAGAACTGCCGAGGGCAGGGCGGCCGAGGAGAGCGCTGTCAAGAAGACGGCCGCGAAGGCAGGGGCCGGTAGGGAGACGGCCGGTAAGGAGACGGCGGGCAGGAGGGCCTCCGGCAAGCACCGCGCCGGGGTGGAGGCGGGCGCTGCCGAGAAGGGCACCTCCAAAGGGAGCGCATCGAAGACAGATGTCCCGGATAAGGGCGTCTCTGAGAAGGGCGTCTCTGAGAAGGGCGTTCCTGAGAAGGGCGTTCCTGAGAAGAGCCCGGCCGAGCAAAGCGCCTCCGGGAAGAGCGCCAAGAAAGGTGCCGAGAGGAAGAGCGTCTCTGAGAAGGGCGCCTCCAGGAAGAGCGCGGCCGCGGCCAAACGGAGCGTGGGCGCGCAGGCGGCGGCCAGGAAGGGCGCGGTCGCCGAGAGCAGGGCCAATATGGCGGGCGCGGCGCAGGCCGCGGAGCAGACGGGAGCCACGACAGTGGTTGCGAAGAAGACTCCTGGCACGGCCACGGCGGCGAAGACCGCCGTTCCCAAGGCGCGTCTCGCCGGGGCGGTGGAGCCCGGCGAGCTCGCGGTGCGCCCCGGTGAGGACCCCTGGACCGAGGAGGAGGTGGAGGAGGCGCGGGCCGAGCTGATGGCCGAGGTGATGCGGCTGCGCGAGGAGCTCACGTCGTCCGAGGAGTCCCTCGTCGGCCTGATGCGGGACTCCGGCGACGGTGCCGGCGACGACCAGGCGGACACCGGCGCCAAGAACATCACGCGCGAGCACGAGCTGGCGCTCGCCGCCAACGCGCGCGAGATGCTCACTCAGACCGAGCGCGCCCTGGAGCGCCTCGACGCGGGCACCTACGGCCTGTGCGAGAACTGCGGCAACCCGATCGGCAAGGCCCGGATGCAGGCATTCCCGCGCGCGACCTTGTGCGTCGAGTGCAAGCAGAAGCAGGAGCGGCGGTACTGACCGGTAGGCGGGTGTCGTCGGACGTGCCGTACTCTCGTCCTCAGTCAGGTACCTAGGTTGAGGGACTCACGTGGCAGAGGCGGAGCGCATCATCGGTACGCCGGATACCCCAGAGCCGGCGGGAGCCGGGCCGGAGCAGTCCGACGCGGGCACGAAGGCCGCCCGCGACGCCGGGGACACGGCGTCGGCCGAGTCGTCCGGCGATGACGCGTCGCAGGCCGCCGCGGCCGAGCGGCCCCGGGGCAGGCGCCGGATCGCCGTGCTGTTCGGGGTCGCCCTGTTCGCGTACGCCCTCGACCTGATCAGCAAGATGATCGTGGTCGCCAAGCTGGAGCACCACCCGCCGATCGAGATCATCGGGGACTGGCTGAAGTTCGAGGCGATCCGCAACGCGGGCGCGGCCTTCGGCTTCGGCGAGGCGTTCACCGTGATCTTCACGGTGATCGCGGCGGCCGTGATCGTGGTGATCGCCCGGCTCGCCCGCAAGCTGTACAGCCTGCCCTGGGCGATCGCGCTCGGCCTGCTGCTCGGTGGTGCGCTCGGCAACCTCACCGACCGGATCTTCCGCTCGCCGGGCGTCTTCGAGGGCGCCGTCGTGGACTTCATCGCGCCCAAGCACTTCGCGGTGTTCAACCTGGCCGACTCGGCGATCGTGTGCGGCGGCATCCTGATCGTGCTGCTGTCGTTCAGGGGGCTGGACCCCGACGGCACCGTGCACAAGGACTGAGCCCGCGAGTAGGGCCCGCAAGGAGCCCGGGAGGCGCCCGTGGGCGGGTTGTCCACAGGCTCGGTACGGGGCTGTCGGACCCGTCCGGCATACTCGTGTGGTGAGCACAGTTCCCGAGATCCGTACCCTGCCCGTGCCCGACGGCCTGGAGGGCGAGCGCGTCGACGCCGCCATCTCCCGCATGTTCGGCTTCTCCCGCACCAAGGCGGCCGAGCTCGCCGCGGCGGGCAAGGTGCTGGTCGACGGCACGGTGGTCGGCAAGTCCGAGCGGGTGCACGGCGGGGCCTGGCTCGAGGTCGAGATGCCGCAGGCGCCCGCGCCGGTGCAGGTCGTCGCCGAGCCGGTCGAGGGCATGGAGATCGTGCACGACGACGATGACGTGGTGGTGATCGTCAAGCCGGTCGGCGTGGCCGCGCATCCGTCGCCGGGCTGGTCCGGGCCGACCGTCATCGGCGGTCTGGCGGCCGCCGGATACCGGATCTCGACGTCCGGCGCCGCCGAGCGCCAGGGCATCGTGCACCGGCTCGACGTGGGCACGTCGGGGCTGATGGTCGTCGCCAAGTCGGAGTACGCGTACACGTCGCTCAAGCGCCAGTTCAAGGAACGCACGGTCGACAAGCGGTACCACACGCTCGTCCAGGGCCACCCCGACCCGACCAGCGGCACCATCGACGCCCCCATCGGCCGCCACCCCACCCACGACTACAAGTGGGCGGTCACCGCCGAAGGCAAGCCCTCGGTCACCCACTACGACCTGATCGAGGCGTTCCGCGCGGCCTCCCTGCTCGATGTGAAGTTGGAGACCGGCCGCACCCACCAGATCCGCGTCCACATGGCGGCCCACCGCCACCCCTGCGTCGGCGACCTCACCTACGGCGCCGACCCGACGCTCGCCAAGCGGCTCCGCCTGACCCGCCAGTGGCTGCACGCGGTACGGCTCGGCTTCGAGCACCCCGGGGACGGGCAGTGGGTCGAGTTCGAGAGCGACTACCCGGCCGACCTGGAGAAGGCCCTGGACCAGGTCCGCGAGGAGACGTGGGCATGACCTCTCCGTCGTCTGTCCCGTCGTATGCCGTGCGCGTCGCCGAGGACCCCGCCGACCGCGAGGCGTGCTTCGCGGTGCGCAAGGAGGTCTTCGTCGGGGAGCAGGGGGTTCCCGAGGACATCGAGTACGACGCGTACGACGCCACCGCCGTGCACGTGTTGGCGGTGCGGGAGGACGGCGTGCCGCTCGGGACCGGGCGGCTGCTGTACGGCGAGGCGGCCACGGCCAAGACCGGCGGCGACCCGGCGGTGGGCTCGCTGGGCCGGCTCGCGGTGACGCAGGCGGCCCGCGGCCTCGGCGTCGGGGCGGCCCTGGTGCGGGCCATCGAGGATGCGGCACGCGCGCGTGGGCTCGCGGCCGTGGATCTGCACGCGCAGACGCATGCGCTGGGGTTCTACGAGCGGCTGGGGTACGTGGCGTACGGGCCGGAGTTCCCGGACGCGGGGATACCGCATCGGGCGATGCGGCGCGCTCTGTAGCCGAGGGGCCGTTTGAGGAGCCGAGGGGCCGTATGAGCTGGCGCGCCCTGTGGCCGAGGGCCGTATGAGCTGGTGAGAGACGCGGCGTGGCAGGCTGGAGGTCTGCCCTGTGGACGCGAGATCACCGGAGTGCTGACCGTGGATCAGTTGGCCCTGCTGTTCGTGCTGTTGCTCGGGGCCGTGGTGAGTGTCCCGGTGGGTGACCGGTTCGGGTTGCCCGCGCCGGTGCTGATGACGCTGCTCGGGATCCTGCTCGCGCTGCTCGACTTCGTGCCGAACGTCGACGTGCCGCCGGATCTGATCCTCCCGCTGCTGTTGCCGCCCCTGCTGTACGCGGCCGTACGGCGGACCTCCTGGCGCCAGTTCGCGGCGAACGTACGGCCCATCCTCCTTCTCGCAGTGGCGCTGGTCTTCGTCACGACGCTGTGCGTGGCCGCGGTCGCCCACGCGATCGTGCCCGGGCTGCCCCTGGCCGCAGCGGTGGCGCTGGGCGCGCTCGTCGCGCCGCCCGACCCGGTCGCGGCGACCGCCGTCGCCGGGCAGCTCGGGCTGCCGAGGAGGCTGGTGTCCATCCTGGAGGGCGAGGGGCTCTTCAACGACGTGACGGCCATCGTGCTGTACCACGTGGCCATCGCCGCCGCCGTGAGCGGCAGCTTCACCGCGTGGGAGGCGGGACTCGATCTCGTGCTGTCCGCCGTCGTCGCGCTGGCCGTCGGGCTCGCCCTCGGGTGGGGCGCCAACAAGCTGATGGACCTGCTGGACGAAGCGACACTCCAGGTCGGGCTCACCCTGCTCGTGCCGTACGCCTCGTACGTGCTGGCCGAGGAGTTCCACGGCTCCGGCGTGCTCGCCGTGCTCGTCACCGCCCTGTTCCTCGCCGAGTACGCCACCGACGCCGACGACGTGATGACACGGCTCGCCGGGCACACCTTCTGGGACATCGTCGACACGCTGGTCACCGGCGTCGCGTTCGGGCTGATCGGACTGGAACTGCACAACGCGGTGCGCACCGCGTCCGGGCGGTGGGGCGAGCTGCTCGGCTGGGCGGCCGCGGTGGTGGGCGTCGTCGTACTGGTGCGGCTGCTGTACCTGCTGCCGGCCACCTGGCTCACCAAGCGCCTGCACGCCAGGCGGGACTACGACGAGGAAGTGCCGATGAGCTGGCGCGAGACCGTCGTGATGTGGTGGTCGGGGATGCGGGGCGTGGCGTCCGTGGCGCTCGCGCTGGCCATCCCGCTGGAGACCGACTCGGGCGAAGCCTTTCCCAACCGGGACGAGATCGTGTTCATCGCGTTCGGGGTGATCATGGCGACGCTGGTGGTGCAGGGGCTGACCCTGCCGTGGCTGGTGAGACGGCTCGGGGTGCGCGCCGACAGCGAGCGGGAGAAGGAGTTCGAGAAGCAGCTGGCGGTGCGCGCGGCGAAGGCCGCGAAACGCAGGCTCAAGGAGATCGAGGCCGTCGAGGATCTGCCGGAGGACCTGTCCGAGCAGATGCTGCGGCGGGCGTTCGAGATCGGGGTGCGGATCAGCCCGGACATGGGTGAGGAGGAACGCCGGGAGGCGCATCAGCAGCGGGTCCGGCGGCTGAAGCGGATGCGGCGCATCCAGGGCGAGCTGCTGAGCGCGGCGCGGCACGAGGTGCTGGCGGCGCGCAGTGAGCCGGGCGCCGATCCGGAGGTGGTGGACCGGGTGCTGCGGCATTTGGACGTGCGCAGTCTGCGATGACCTGGGCGCCGAGGGCTGTCCGTCCGTACGATCTGATCATGGCTCGCAACGTTGTCATCAGTGGTGGCGGTACGGGAATCGGGCTCGCGGCGGCCCAGCTGTTCGCGGCGGACGGCGATCGGGTGCTGCTGCTCGGGCGCCGCGCCGAGGTGCTGGAGCGCTCCGGGGTGCCCGGGGCCCTCACCTACGCGGCGGATCTGAGCAAGTCGAGCGGCGCGAGAGGTGTGGAGCGGTTCGTGGCGGCTGAGTTCGGCACCGTGGACGTACTGATCCACAGCGCAGGAGGCAGCGGCTATCTGGAGCCCAAGGTGGACAGCGACGAGCCCCTCGACGTCGTCCTGCACAACTGGACCCTCAACTTCGGGCTCAACACCCTGACCGCGGCCCTGCTCACCGAGGCCCTCAAGGACCGGCTCGCGGACCCCGGCGGGCGGGTGCTGTTCCTCAGCTCCATCGCCGCCTTCCGGGGATCCGGCAGCGGGGCGTACGCCGGGTCCAAGGCGGCGCTGCATCCGTACGCCCACGATCTGGCCCGGCAGTTGGGGCCGCGCGGGATCACCGTGAACGTGGTCGCGCCCGGCTTCATCGAGGACACCGAGTTCTTCGGCGACGGGATGAACGAGGAGCGGCGTGCCCGGCTGATCGCGGAGACCTCGACCGGGCGGGCCGGTACGCCGGGAGACGTCGCCGCGACCCTGCACTGGCTGGCGTCCCACGCCGCCGGGCACATCACCTCGCAGATCATCCAGGTGAACGGCGGGGCCGAGCGCGGTCACTGAACCGTCCAGAAGCGGTCGCGAGCGGTCACGAACGGGTCACGAGCGACCGTGTCCGTCGGAGCCCGTCAGGTGATCCGTTCAGGTGCGGTCCGTGACGGGCGGGATCGGTCAGGGCCGCTCCGGGCGTGCCGCCGGCTGGTGGTCGTGCTGGTGGGTGCGGCGGGCCGGGACGCGGCCGGGGACGGGAAAGCCGGGCGGCAGGGCCGCGTCCGCCGCGTTGACGCGGGGCAGCGCGTACGGGTGCCGCTCGGCCAGCCAGCCGATGAGCTGCTCGCGCACCGTGACCCGGACCGTCCACAGGTCGTCGGCGTCCTTCGCCGTGACCAGCGCCCGCACCTCCATCGTGCTGGGCGTGGAGTCGGTGACGACCAGGCCGTAGTCGCGGCCGTCCCACGCCGGGCACGCGCGCAGGATGTCGCGCAGCCGCTCGCGCATCGCCTCCATCGGCGCCGAGTGGTCGAGGTGGAGGAAGACGGTGCCGGTCATCTGTGCGCCGCCGCGCGACCAGTTCTCGAAGGCCTTCGAGGTGAAGTACGACACGGGCATCGTGATCCGGCGCTCGTCCCACGTCCGCACCGTCAGGAACGTCAGGGTGATCTCCTCGACCGTGCCCCACTCGCCGTCCACCACGACCGTGTCCCCCAGGCGCACCATGTCGCCGAACGCGATCTGGAACCCGGCGAACATGTTGCTCAGCGTGGACTGGGCGGCGACACCCGCGACGATGCCGAGAATGCCGGCCGAGGCCAGCAGCGAGGCACCGGCGGCGCGGAACGCCGGGAACGTCAGCAGCATCGCCGCCACGGCGACCACGCCGACGATCGCCGACACCACGCGCGTGATCAGCGTCACCTGGGTACGCACCCGCCGGACCCGGGCCGGATCGCGGTGGACGCGGGCGTAGCGGCTGTACGTGGTCTCCACGACCGCCGCCGCGATACGGATCGTCAGCCAGGCGGCCGCCCCGATCAGCACGAGCGTCAGCACCCGGCCGACCGCGACCCGGTGTTCCAGCAGCAGCTCCGCCTCGTCGTACGACCCTCTGAGCAGGGCCGCGCACAGCACAAGCTGGTACGGGACGCGGGCACGGCGCAGCAGACCCCACAGCGGTGTCTCGCTGTGCCGTTCGTCGGCCTTGCGCATCAGACGGTCGGTGGCCCACCCGATGATCAGGGTGAGCAGGACCGAGCCGCCGATCACGATCAGCGGGCGGAGTATGTTCTCCATGCCCTCGAACGTAACCACCCGAGGGCGGTCATGAACATGCGCGCACATGAGGCGGTGGTCACGGCGTTGTCGGACCCGGCTGGCACCATGGCCTCATGAACATCATGCTCTTCCACTCGACCTATGGCCTCAGGCCCGCGGTGCGCCAGGCCGCGGACCGGCTGCGCGCCGCCGGACACGAGGTGTGGACGCCGGACCTCTTCGAGGGGCGTACGTTCGAGACGGTCGAGGAGGGCATGGAGTTCAACGACCGGATCGGCAAGGACGAGCTGCTCAAGCGAGCCGTGCTCGCCGCCGCGCCCTACTCGGAGCGCGGCCTTGTGTACGCCGGGTTCTCGCTCGGCGCCTCCATCGCCCAGACCCTCGCGCTCGGCGACGAGAAGGCGCGCGGGCTGCTGCTCCTGCACGGCACGTCGGACATCGCGGCGAACGCCTCGGTGGACGAGCTGCCGGCGCAACTGCATGTCGCCGAGCCGGACCCGTTCGAGACGGACGACTGGCTGAGCGCCTGGTACCTGCAGATGCGCAGAGCGGGCGCCGATGTGGAGGTGTACAGATACGCGGGCGCCGGCCACCTGTACACGGACCCGGACCTGCCGGACTACGACGAGGAGGCCGCCGAGGCCACCTGGCGGGTGGCACTCGGCTTCCTCGACACGCTGTAACCCCTCGGGACGCCGCAGGAGCCGTCAGACCGGGTCGTACGTCCGCTCCACCTTCTGCGTACCGGTGCGCGTGCGGTAGGAACGGGCCCAGGACGCCGTCGCGCCCTGCTTCGTCTTGTCGGACAGGACGTAGTAGTCCATCTGTGCGCGCTCGGCCGTGATGTCCAGGACGCCGTAGCCGTGGCGGTCGGTGTCGACCCAGTGGACGTGCCGGTTGGCGGCCTTGATGATCGGCGCGGCGATCGCGGAGACCGTGCCCTCCGGGACCTTGACGATGTCGTCGAGGTTGTCCGAGGTGACCGAGGTGACGACGAACTCCGTGGCCGCGGAGGCGGACAGCGGGTAGGTACCGGCGTCCACCGGCACGTCGTTGGCCCACGCCATGTGGATGTCGCCGGTCAGGAACACGGTGTTGCGGATCGCGTTCGAGCGCAGGTGGGCGAGCAGCTCCCGGCGGTCGTCGGTGTAGCCGTCCCACTGGTCGGGGTTGAGGGCGAGGCCCTCCTGCGGCAGGCCCAGCAGCTTGGCGAGCGGCTTGAGCAGGTCCGCGGTGAGGTTGCCGACGGCGAACGGCGAGATCATCACCGAGTTGCCGACCAGCCGCCAGGTGGTGTCGGAGGACTTCAGTCCCGCCTTCAGCCAGTCCAGTTGGGCCCGGCCGGTGAGCGTGCGGTCCGGGTCGTCGACCTCGCCGTCGCCGACGGAGACCTGCTGCGAGCGGAAGGAGCGCAGGTCGAGCAGGGAGAGGTCGGCGAGCTTGCCGAAGCGCAGCCGGCGGTAGGTGGTGCCCGCGATCGCCGGGCGCACCGGCATCCACTCGAAGTACGCCTGCTTGGCGGCGGCCTGACGTGCGGCCCAGGCTCCCTCGGTGCCCTCGGTGTGGTTCTCGGCGCCGCCCGACCAGGCGTCGTTGGCGATCTCGTGGTCGTCCCAGATCGCGATGACGGGTGCCTTCGCGTGCAGGGCCTGCAGATCCGGGTCCGTCTTGTACTTGCCGTGCCGCGCGCGGTAGTCGGCGAGCGTGAGGATCTCGTGGGCCGGTGTGGTCTGCCGGACGACGGTGCCGCGCGTGCCGTACTCGCCGGTGCCGTACTCGTAGATGTAGTCGCCCAGGTGCAGCCAGGCGTCCAGGTCGCCGCGGGCGGCGAGATGGCGGTACGACGCGAAGTACCCGGCCTCCCAGTTGGCGCAGGAGACGACGCCGAAGCGGAGGCCCGCCACGGACGCGTTCGCCGCCGGCGCGGTGCGGGTGCGCGCCACCGGGGAGTCCGTGGGGCCCGCCGAGAAGCGGAACCAGTAGTCGGTGGCCGGTTCCAGGCCCCGTATGTCCGCCTTGACGGTGTGGTCGGAGGCGGCCTTCGCCGTGGTCGAGCCCTTGGCGACGATGTTCGTCAGCGCCTTGTCCCGGGCGACGATCCAGCTCACCTCGGTGTCGGGGCCGAGCCCGGAGCCGGGGGTGGCCTCGGGGACCGGCGTCACCCGGGTCCACAGCAGGACACCGTCGGGCAGCGGGTCACCGGAGGCGACGCCGTGCAGGAAGGCGGGGGCCGCTTCGGCGGCGCCGGCGGGCAGCGCGGCGGCGAGCGGACCGGCCAGAACAGCCGTCGCCGCCGCGGCCTTGACGACCGTACGGCGGCGAGGGGCAAGGGAGTTGTGCTGCTCGGATGATCTGTATCGACTGGTCACAGCCGATCAGGTTACTGGCCGGTATGAACAAGAGCGGGCGAACTGGTGAAAGTTCGCCCGCTCTTCACTGCGGTGACGCCCGCCGCGCCCGCCGAGCCGGTCGGTCAGCCCTTGAGGGCCGCGTCCACCACCTTGGTGAACTCGGCCGCCGTCCACGGCTGGTTGGGGTTCGAGGTCTTGAGCTGCTTGCCGTCCATGACGAAGCTGGGGGTGCCCGTGACGCCGTCCTTGTTGGTGTCGAAGGCCTTCGACATGGCCAGCGCCCAGGCGTCGTACGTGCCCTTCTTCACGGCGTTCTGGAACTTGGCGTTGTTCTTCAGCGCGGGGACGCTGTCCCCCACCTCGATCAGGTAGTCGTCGTCCTTGAACTTGTCGTCGGACTCCGCGGGGTGGTACTCGGCCGAGTAGAGCGCGGTCTTGTACGCCAGGAACGCCTCCGGGCTCACGTTCAGCGCGGCGCCCAGGGCGCTCATCGCGTTCTTGGAGCCCTCACCGCCCGAGCCGATCTTGCCCTTGCCCAGCGAGTCGCCGTCCAGGAACGTGCCGCCGATGAACTGGATCTTGTACTTGCCGGCCTCGACGTCCTTGTCGACGGTCGAGCCGGCGGCCTGCTCGAACGAGGCGCAGACCGGGCAGCGCGGGTCCTCGAAGATCTTGAGGGTCTTCTTGGCGCTGTCCTTGCCGATGACGACGGTTGTGCCGTTCGTGCCCGTGGTGTTGGCCGGGGCGACGACCTTGTCGTCCTTCACGGCCTCCCAGTGACTGGGCTTGTTGGCCTGCACGATGGCGTAGCCGATGCCGCCCGAAGCCGCCAGGACGCCGACGATCGAGCAGGCGACGATGATCTGCCGCCTGGCCTTCGCCCGCTTCGCCTCGCGCTCGCGCTCGGCGCGCAGCCGCTCGCGGGCCGCCGTCTTCGCCGCCTGGCTGTTCCGCTTGCTCATGTTGGTGATCTCCATGGGGACGCGCACACGTGGTGTGCGGAATACGTAGGGGTGGGCTGTGCCGCTCAGACGCCGTTCACGCGTGAGTGAAGGCGGGCGAGCACGGTGGCCCACGTCGTCCGGGGGAGTGCACGAGGAGGCGGCCGCGGGTGCCGGCCGTCCGGTGGGCGGGGCGCGGCAGGCGCCGGCCCGGCACGGCCCGGCGCACCGTCACCGCGGCGACCGCGAGCAGCAGCGGGCGGAACGTGGTCGCCGCCACCGCGCTCAGCAGCTGGGCCAGGGCCCGCTCGCCGCGCCGCAGCCAGGCGGCGGCCAGGAGACCGACGCCGATGTGCGCGCCGAGCAGCAGCCAGGGCGTCGCCGGGTCGGCCTGAGTGGTGAGGAGGGTGGCCAGGTGGCGGGTGTCGGTGCCCGTCATGCCGGCCAGGGGCGTGCCCACGGCGGTGTCGCCGCACAGCACGTCGAAGCCGACGGACCGCAGGGGGCCGGTGACGGGGCCGCCCGCCCGGCCGTAACAGACGTGCTGGCCGGTGGTGAGGATCGTGTCGGCGGCCAGCTCCAGCGGGATCAGCAGGGCCGCGATCCGGCCGTAGGTCCGCTCCTCGCGGCCGGCCAGGGCGTACGCGAGCACGAACACGGCCGCCGTGAGCAGGGCAACCGTGTTCAGCGGCAGCGGCGCCCGGGACAGCAGCACGTGCGACGCGGTGCTGAGCGTCACGACGAGTGACGTGAACAGCGCCGCGCGTACGGCTCGTAGCTGGGTCCCGGAAATGTCCATGGCGGAGAAGAGTGTGTCACGTGGTCCTGTAAGGGACCCTTAAAGGACGCCGGTGAGCGGCCGCGGAACGCCTGTGAGCTGCCTCTTTCGTCACAGACCCGGAATGCGGCCGTTGCGGAACAGGTCCACGAAGATCTGGTGGTCGGCACGCGCGCGTGCGCCGTAGCCGTGCGCGAACTCCACCAGGAGCTCGGCGAAGCCCTCCTCGTCGGCGGCGATCGCCGCGTCGATGGCCCGCTCGGTGGAGAACGGCACCAGGGACTCGCCGGAGGTGTCGTCCGCCGCCGCGTGCATCGTGGCCGTGGCCCGGCCGAGGTCGGCGACGACCGCCGCGATCTCCTCCGGTTCGTCGATGTCGCCCCAGTCCAGGTCCACGGCGTACGGCGAGATCTCGGCGACCAGCTGGCCCGCGCCGTCCAGCTCGGTCCAGCCCAGCCACGGGTCGGCGTTCGCCTGGAGGGCGCGCTGGGAGATCACCGTGCGGTGGCCCTCGTGCTGGAAGTAGTCGTGCAGCGCCTGGTCCCTGATGTGCCGGGAGACGGCCGGGGTCTGGGCCTGCTTGATGTAGATCACGACGTCGTTCTCGAGGGCGTCGGTGTGGCCCTCCAGAAGGATGTTGTACGACGGCAGCCCGGCCGACCCGATACCGATGCCGCGGCGGCCGACCACGTCCTTCACCCGGTACGAGTCGGGGCGGGCCAGCGAGGCGTCCGGCAGGGTCTCCAGATAGCCGTCGAAGGCCGCGAGCACCTTGTAGCGCGTGGCCGCGTCCAGCTCGATGGAGCCGCCGCCCGGGGCGAAGCGGCGCTCGAAGTCACGGATCTCGGTCATCGAGTCCAGCAGCCCGAAGCGGGTCAGCGCGCGGGCGTCGCGCAGCGCGTCCAGCAGCGGGCCCTGGGCGGTGTCCAGGGTGAAGGGCGGCACCTCGTCGCTCTTGGCGCCGGTCGCCAGGGCGTGCACGCGCTCGCGGTACGCGCCCGCGTAGATCCGCACCAGCTCGCTGATCTGCTCGTCGCCCAGCGCCTTGGCGTAGCCGATGAGGGCGACCGAGGCGGCGAAGCGCTTCAGGTCCCAGGTGAAGGGGCCGACGTACGCCTCGTCGAAGTCGTTGACGTTGAAGATCAGCCGGCCGTTGGCGTCCATGTAGGTGCCGAAGTTCTCGGCGTGCAGGTCACCGTGGATCCACACGCGTGAGGTGCGCTCGTCCAGGTACGGACCACTGATCGTCTTCCCGCCACCCCGGGCGGCGTTCTCGGTGTCGAGGTCGTGGTAGAAGAGGCACGCCGTGCCGCGGTAGAACGCGAACGCCGAGGCCGCCATCTTGCGGAACTTCACGCGGAACGCGGCCGGGTCGGCGGCCAGGAGCTCGCCGAAGGCGGTGTCGAAGACGGCGAGGATCTCGTCGCCGCGCTGCTCGTCGTTGAGCTGGGGGACCGACATCGCTGGGTGCCTCCTGGTGCATGTGTACGACAGCGTTTCCGTCGTATCCAACGGGCGGGCCGGCGGGAAAGTGCCCGCGGCCTCGCTGTGAAGGTACGCGGGGCAGCCCCGCGAGTGTCAGTCCCGAGGCATAGACTTCGACGCTGTCCCCAGAAGTGTCCGTCCGCCTGTCACCGAGTGTTTTCCATGGAGGCCAAGCCGTGTCAAAGCCGCCGTTCACGCACCTGCACGTCCACACCCAGTACTCGCTGCTGGACGGTGCCGCGCGGCTCAAGGACATGTTCAACGCGTGCAACGAGATGGGCATGACGCACATCGCCATGTCCGACCACGGCAACCTCCACGGGGCGTACGACTTCTTCCACTCCGCGAAGAAGGCCGGGATCACCCCGATCATCGGGATCGAGGCATATGTCGCCCCCGAGTCCCGGCGCAACAAACGCAAGATCCAGTGGGGCCAGCCGCACCAGAAGCGGGACGACGTCTCCGGTTCCGGTGGTTACACCCACAAGACGATGTGGGCGTACAACAAGACGGGTCTGCACAACCTCTTCCGGCTGTCCTCGGACGCGTACGCCGAGGGCTGGCTGCAGAAGTGGCCCCGGATGGACAAGGAGACCATCGCCCAGTGGTCCGAGGGGATCGTCGCCTCCACCGGCTGCCCCTCCGGCGAGGTCCAGACCCGGCTGCGGCTCGGCCAGGAGGAGGAGGCCCTCAAGGCCGCCGCCGACTACCAGGACATCTTCGGCAAGGACCGGTACTTCCTGGAGCTGATGGACCACGGCATCGACATCGAGCACCGGGTCCGCGACGGCCTCCTGGAGATCGGCAGGAAGCTCGGCATCCCGCCGCTGGTCACCAACGACTCGCACTACACGTACGCGCACGAGGCGGGCGCCCACGACGCGCTGCTGTGCATCCAGACCGGCAAGAACCTCTCCGACCCGGACCGCTTCAAGTTCGACGGCACCGGCTACTACCTGAAGTCCACGGACGAGATGTACGCCATCGACTCCTCGGACGCCTGGCAGCAGGGCTGCGCCAACACGCTCCTCGTCGCCGAGATGGTCGACACCACCGGCATGTTCGAGAAGCGCGACCTCATGCCCAAGTTCGACATCCCCGAGGGCTACACCGAGGTCACCTGGTTCAAGGAGGAGGTCCGCCGCGGCATGGAGCGCCGCTACCCGGGCGGCATCCCCGAGGACCGCCAGAAGCAGGCCGACTACGAGATGGACACCATCATCTCGATGGGCTTCCCCGGCTACTTCCTCGTCGTCGCCGACTTCATCATGTGGGCCAAGAAGCAGGGCATCGCGGTCGGCCCCGGCCGAGGCTCCGCGGCCGGTTCGATCGTCGCCTACGCCATGGGCATCACCGACCTCGACCCCATCCCGCACGGCCTGATCTTCGAGCGCTTCCTCAACCCCGAGCGCATCTCCATGCCCGATGTCGACATCGACTTCGACGAGCGCAGGCGCGTCGAGGTGATCAGGTACGTGACGGAGAAGTACGGCGCCGACAAGGTCGCCATGATCGGCACGTACGGCACCATCAAGGCCAAGAACGCGATCAAGGACTCCGCGCGCGTGCTGGGCTACCCGTACGCCATGGGCGACCGCATCACCAAGGCCATGCCCGCCGACGTCCTCGGCAAGGGCATCCCGCTCTCCGGCATCACCGACCCGCAGCACCCGCGCTACAGCGAGGCCGGCGAGGTCCGCGGGATGTACGAGAACGAACCGGACGTGAAGAAGGTCATCGACACCGCACGCGGCGTGGAGGGCCTGGTCCGGCAGATGGGCGTGCACGCGGCCGGCGTCATCATGTCCAGCGAGACCATCACCGAGCACGTCCCGGTGTGGGTGAGGCACACCGACGGCGTGACCATCACGCAGTGGGACTACCCGAGCTGTGAGTCGCTCGGCCTGCTGAAGATGGACTTCCTCGGCCTGCGCAACCTGACGATCATGGACGACGCCGTCAAGATGGTGAAGTCCAACAAGGGGATCGACATCGATCTCCTCAGCCTCCCGCTGGACGACCCGACGACCTTCGAACTGCTCCAGCGCGGCGACACCCTCGGCGTCTTCCAGTTCGACGGCGGCCCCATGCGCTCCCTGCTGCGCCTGATGAAGCCGGACAACTTCGAAGACATCTCCGCCGTGTCGGCCCTGTACCGGCCGGGTCCGATGGGCATGAACTCCCACACCAACTACGCCCTTCGAAAGAACGGCCAGCAGGAGATCACGCCGATCCACAAGGAGCTCGAAGAGCCCCTCAAGGAAGTCCTGGACGTCACCTACGGCCTGATCGTCTATCAGGAGCAGGTGCAGAAGGCCGCCCAGATCATCGCGGGCTACTCGCTCGGCGAGGCCGACATCCTCCGGCGCGTCATGGGCAAGAAGAAGCCCGAGGAGCTGGAGAAGAACTTCGTCATCTTCCAGGCCGGCGCCCGCAAGAACGGCTACAGCGACGAGGCCATCCAGGCCCTGTGGGACGTGCTGGTCCCGTTCGCCGGCTACGCGTTCAACAAGGCGCACTCGGCCGCGTACGGCCTGGTCTCCTACTGGACCGCCTACCTCAAGGCCAACCACCCCGCCGAGTACATGGCCGCCCTGCTGACCTCCGTCAAGGACGACAAGGACAAGTCGGCGATCTACCTCAACGAGTGCCGCCGCATGGGCATCAAGGTGCTTCCGCCGAACGTCAACGAGTCGGTGCACAACTTCGCCGCCCAGGGCGACGACGTGATCCTCTTCGGCCTCGAGGCGGTGCGCAACGTCGGTACGAACGTGGTCGAGTCGATCATCAAGAGCCGCAAGGCCAAGGGCAAGTACGCCTCCTTCCCGGACTATCTCGACAAGATCGACGCGGCCGCCTGCAACAAGCGCACCACCGAGTCGCTGATCAAGGCGGGCGCGTTCGACACGCTGGGTCACACCCGCAAGGGCCTCACCGCGCAGTACGAGCCGATGATCGACAACGTGGTCGCGGTCAAGCGCAAGGAGGCCGAGGGCCAGTTCGACCTCTTCGGCGGCATGGGCGAGGAGGAGAGCAACGAGCCCGGCTTCGGACTCGATGTGCAGTTCACCGACGAGGAGTGGGACAAGACCTATCTGCTCGCCCAGGAGCGGGAGATGCTCGGTCTGTACGTCTCCGACCACCCGCTCTTCGGCCTGGAGCACGTGCTGTCCGACAAGGCCGACGCGGGCATCGCCCAGCTGACCGGCGGTGAGCACGCGGACGGCGCGGTCGTCACCATCGGCGGCATCATCTCGGGCCTCCAGCGCAAGATGACCAAGCAGGGCAACGCCTGGGCCATCGCCACGGTCGAGGACCTCGCCGGTTCCATCGAGTGCATGTTCTTCCCGGCGACGTACCAGCTCGTCTCGACCCAACTCGTCGAGGACGCCGTGGTGTTCGTCAAGGGCCGCCTCGACAAGCGGGAGGACGTGCCGCGGCTGGTCGCGATGGAACTCCAGGTCCCCGACCTGTCGAACGCGGGCACCAACGCGCCCGTGATCCTCACCATCCCGGCCACCCGGGTCACCCCGCCGATGGTCAGCCGCCTCGGCGAGATCCTCAGCCACCACAAGGGCGAGAGCGAGGTCCGCATCAAGCTCCAGGGCCCGACCAAGACGACGGTGCTGCGCCTCGACCGGCACCGGGTGAAGCCGGACCCGGCGCTGTTCGGTGACCTGAAGGTGCTGCTCGGACCGTCCTGCCTGGCGGGCTGAGCGACCACCGGTCGACACGGGGAAGGGGCGCACCCGCTCGGGGTGCGCCCCTCATCATGTGCCTGGGTCTCAACAACCCGTTATGCAGATGTCAGTTGTGACCGAAGCGCTTCTGCCGGCCCTTGCGGGCCATGTCGCCCGGGGTCGCCTGCGTGATGCGCTGCTCGGCCTGCGCCTCCATCGAGGAGTGCTGGGCCTGCTGACCACGCTCGGACTGCGGCTGCTTGCGGTCCTGCTTCTTGTTCTTGGCCATGGTGATGCCTCCTGTGGGGGATCTAGGGGCCAGGGCCGCGACCAGATTCACATAGGCTTACAAAGAACGCATTTCGGATAATTACCGTGTGTGACAGCGGTTGTCGGGGCGCGAGACATGGCGCGTCGCGGGAGCGATGCCCCGAAACGCCACGCCGAAGATCGAGTTCGCCCCGTTAACCCCCGCGTGGTCGGGCAGACTCGAAGGAAGCCCGAAGCAAACCTCCCAGGAAGAGGGTGAGTCGCGTGGACCGCTGCATCGTCCTGGTGGACGCCGGGTATCTGCTGGGGGCCGCCGCGAGCCTCCTCGCCGGGGAACCCTCCCGGTCCCGGATCACCGTCGACCACGCCGCCCTCATCCAGGGCCTGCGCGAACGCGCCGAGTCCGACACCCAGCAGCCCCTGCTGCGCATCTACTGGTTCGACGGCGCCCCCGACCGCGTCCCCCAGCCCGAGCACCGCAGGCTCCGCGTGATGCCCCGGGTCACCGTCCGGCTCGGCGCCCTGACCCGCAGCGACGGCCGCTGGGCGCAGAAGGGCGTGGACGCCGCGATGCACGCCGAGCTCACCGAGCTGGCCCGCAACCGCGCCTGCTCCGACGTGGTGCTGGTGACCGGCGACGGCGATCTGCTGCCGGGCATGATGGCCGCCAAGGAGCACGGCGTCGCCGTACACCTGTGGGCGGTGCAGGCCGCCGACGGCGACTACAACCAGTCCGAGGACCTGGTCGCCGAGGCCGACGAACGGCGCGTGCTCGACCGTACGTGGATCACCAAGGCCGTACGCGCCAAGGAGCTCACGGGCGTCTGCGCGCCGCCGCCGGCACCCCGCCCCGAGATCGCCGCGATCCTGTCCGCGCCGCTGCCGGACTCCGCGCTCGGCGCGACGGCCGAGCGGCCCGCCGAGGAGGGCGAGCACGCCCCGGCGGTCGCCGCCTCCGAGAACGGCTCGCAGGAGCGGGTGCCGGCACCCAAGGGCGTGCCCACGCCGAAGGACCTCGCCGCGCTGCGCGCGCCCGGCGTGCAGCCGACCCAGCACCCCACCAGCGCGACGCTGCGCTGGTCCTCCGACAAGGGGTGGGTCGACCGGCCCGGCGTCGCGGCCGAGCCCCCCGATGCGGCGTCCATGCCGACGCTGGCGCAGCTGACCACGGCGGAGCAGCGGTGGGCCGACCGGGAGGAGGACATCACGACGGTCGGCGGCGACCCCTACGAGGTGGGGCAGGTGTTCGCGCGTCGGTGGATGGGGCGGCTGGGTGACCAGGGCCATCTGCAGCGGCTGTCCGGGATGTACCCGCGGATCCCGCATCGGATCGACGGGGAGCTGCTGCGGTACGCGGCGCGGTTCGGACTGCTCGCGCACAAGGACGACCAGATCGACGAGCACGACCGGTACGCGATCCGGGCGGGGTTCTGGCGGGAGATCGATGTGCGGACCGCGGCCGAGCATGCTCCGGCCGCGGAGTGAGCCTGGTGGGGTGAGCCGGAGTGGGCGGGGCGAGCGGGAGTGGGTGGGGTGAGTTCGGCACCGCCGGGATCCGCCATCGTGGTTGAGCGCAGCTGAGGCGGATCCGAGGTGACCGGAGTGTTCGGGGTGTGACCGGCGGCTTTGGGGCGGGGTGTGGTTCTTCGCTTGTGATCGGGTTCATGACCGTGAGCGGTCGAATTGTGCCGAGTGGCCCACCCGGGAGCGGAGCAGGCGTCCGGACCCCGTAGGCTCGTCCCTTGTGAGTACGCGCGTGGGACAGGCACTTCGGCACAGTGGGGATGTCGTGTGTGCCGTGCGCGGACTGACCAAGACCTATCCGGCCGTGCGGGGACGGCGCGGGACGCCCGGGACACCCGAGGTGCGGGCCACCGACGACGTACGGCTGGACATCCGGCGCGGCGAGATCTTCGGGCTGCTCGGGCCGAACGGCGCCGGCAAGACCACTCTCGTACGGCAGCTGACCGGGCTGATGCGCCCCGACGCGGGAAGCGTCGAGATCCTCGGGCACGACATCGTGCGGCACCCGGAGCGCGCCGCGCGCATCCTCGCCTACCTCGGCCAGGAGTCGACCGCCCTCGACGAGCTGACCGTGTCCCTCGCCGCCGAGACCACCGGGCGGCTGCGCGGCCTGGACGTACGGCAGGCGCGGGCCGAGCGGGACGCCGTACTCGACGAGCTGGGGCTCACACCGCTCGCGGCGCGCCCGCTGAAGAAGCTGTCCGGTGGGCAGCGCCGGCTGGCCTGCTTCGCCGCCACGCTGGTGGGGGAGCGGCCGCTGCTGGTGCTCGACGAGCCGACCACCGCGATGGACCCGGTGGCGAGGCGGGCCGTCTGGTCCGCCGTGGACCGGCGCCGGGCCGAACTCGGTACGACGGTCCTGCTCGTCACCCACAATGTCATCGAGGCCGAGACCGTGCTCGACCGGGTCGCGGTGCTGGACCGGGGCCGCGTGATCGCCTGTGACACGCCGTCCGGGCTCAAGGAGCGGGTCGCGGGCGAGGTACGGGTCGAACTGCTGTGGCGGGACCGGGCGCCCCTGGAGGTGCCCGAGGTCGCCGCCCTGCAGGACCGCGCCGTTGAGTCCGGGCGCCGCTGGACGCTACGGCTCGCCCCCGAGGAGGCGCGTGCGGTCGTCGCCACGGTCACCGGCGGGGCCGCCTTCGCCGCGCTGGACGACTTCACGCTCGCCACGCCCAGCCTGGAGGACGTGTATCTGGCGTTGGGCGGGGCCGCGCAGCAAGGGCTGGTGAAGGCATGAGCAGACCGTCCGTCGTCTTGAGCACGCCTCCCGTCGTCATGAGCACACAGCCCGCCCCGTCCGTATCCGTACGGAACAGGGCTACCTCCCCAGTGGACCCCCGTGTGAAAGGGAGCAGCGCCACGTGAGTGTCGTACCCGCCGAGGTTCTGCCGGGCAGCGCCCTGGCCGTGGACGAGACGGCCGCGCCGGCCGCGGCCGAGCTCGGGCCGCGTGCGCGGCTGTGGCCGTCGTTGTGCGCCGTGTACCGGGCGCAGTTGTCCCGGGCGCGGGTCGCACGCATTCCGCTGCTGTTCGTGGCGACCTTCCAGTCGATCGGGATCATGATCCTGATGCGCGGGGTCGTGGACGGCGGCGCCGAGGCGCAGGCCGTGGTGGCGGGGTCGTCGGTGCTCGTGGTCGCCTTCGTCGCGCTGAATCTGCTCGCGCAGTACTTCGGGCAGCTACGGGCGAGCGGAGGGCTCGACCACTACGCCACGCTGCCGGTGCCGCCCGCCGCGGTGGTGCTCGGGGCGGCGGGGGCGTACGCCTCCTTCACCGTGCCGGGGACCGTGGTGACGGCGGCCTTCGGCTGTGTGCTGTTCGGGCTGCCGGTGGCGCATCTGTGGGTGCTCGTCGCGGTGATCCCGCTCGCCGGCGCCGCGCTCGCCGGGCTGGGGGCGGCGCTCGGGCTGCTCGCGCCGCGGCCGGAACTGGCCACGCTGCTCGGGCAGCTGGGGATGTCGGCGGCGCTGCTGCTGGGCGTGCTGCCGGCCGACCGGATGCCCGAGGTGGTGCGCCTCGCACGGGACCTGCTGCCGTCGACGTACGGCGTGGAAGCCTTCGCGCGGACCTTCGGGCCGCACCCCGACTGGGCGTTCGTCCTCGGTGACCTGGCCGTGTGCGGGGTCGTCGGCGTCGTCTCGCTGGCCGTCGCCACCTGGGCCTACCGCCGGGCGGCCGTCCGGTGACGCGCCGCACAGGTCGGCCTGGCACGATGGCAGAGTGACCGCTCCGCTGACTCCACCACCACCGCCGCGTGACCAGTCCCCGAACAACGGGTGGCAGCCGCCCGCCGCCGGGCCCGCCGCGTCCGCGCCGTATGCCGCCGGTTACGGCGCCCCGTCCGGCTCGTACGGCCCTCAGGGCCCGCACGGCATGTACGGCGACGGCGTCCACGGCTCGTACGAACAGGACGGTCCCGGGATGAAGACCGAAGTGCGAGAGGGCGCCGTGGTGGCGCTGGTGGTGGCGCTCAGTGGGGCGCTGCTCGGGGTGCTGTGGTGGTGGCTGGCGCCGAGCGTGCCGCTGGTCGGGGACGTCGTCGACAACAACTGGGTCGTCTACTTCAAGGACACCGAGGGGGAGCAGGCCGTCGGCGTGGACGGAACGTTCACTCTGCTCGCGCTCGCGTTCGGCCTGGTCAGTGCCGTCGTCGTGTTTCTCATACGGCGGCGTGGGGGCGTGCCCCTGGTGGTGGGGCTGGCGGTGGGCGGGTTTCTCGGGTCGCTGCTGGCCTGGAAGGCCGGTGTGTGGCTCGGGCCCTCGCAGGACGTGATCGCGCATGCGAAGGACGTGGGCAAGGGTGTCACGTTCTCGGCGCCGCTGAAGCTGGGTGCCAAGGGCGTGTGGCTGGTGTGGCCGCTGGCCGCGTTGGTGGTGCATCTGGGGCTGACGGCGTTGTTCGGGCCCCGGGACGCGGATCCGTACCAGCAGCAGTATCTGGAGGGGCATCAGCAGCGGGGGCCGTACGGGGCGCCGCCGGCGTAGGGCCGGGGTGTGCGGGTGTGCCGGTGCGCCGGGGGTTTTCGCCCCCGCCGCGTCTACCCGTCCCGTCCTCCAGGGGTGCTGCCCCTTCGACCCCGGTTCCTTCTGGGGGCTGCAGGGGCTGCCGCCCCAGACTGCTGCTTCGGGCTGAACGGCTACGCCGGGCGGCGTCCGTGGTTCGAGCGGCCCTTCTTGATGCGCCACTTGCGTTTCCGCGTTTTCTTCGACATGTCCCTCGTACTTAACCGAGGCGACCGGGTTCGTCGAGGGGTCACGCACGGCCGATGGGGGCGAGGACCGCTTCCGTGAGCTTGGCGAGGACCTCGGGGGAGAGTTCGACCTCCAGGCCGCGGCGGCCCGCCGAGACGCAGATCGTGGTGTGGGCGGAGGCCGAGGCGTCCAGGACCGTCGGGAGCTTCTTGCGCTGGCCCAGGGGGGAGATGCCGCCGCGGACGTAGCCGGTGGTGCGTTCCGCGAGGGCCGGGTCGGCCATGGCCGCGCGCTTGCCGCCGACCGCCGACGCCAGGGCCTTGAGGTCCAGTTGGCCCGCCACCGGGACCACGGCCACCGTCAGTGTGCCGTCCACGTCCGCCACCAGCGTCTTGAAGACCCTGTCGGGTGACACGCCCATGGCCTGCGCGGCCTCCTCGCCGTAGGACGGGTGGGCGGGGTCGTGGTCGTAGGCGTGGACCGTGTACTCGGCGCCCGCGGCCGTCAGGGCGACCGTCGCGGGCGTGCCGCCCGGTTGCTGCTGGCTCTTCTTCGACTTCTTCGCCATGGTGGCCGGTTCCCCAGAGGTGAGACGTCGGTGAAACGTCAGAAACGAAACGTCAGAAATGAAACGAAACGTCAGAAGCGAAACATCAGAAACGTCTTGAGTGTCAGAGATGTGCGTCAGTTGAGACTTGTCGGACCCCGTGTCAGGTCCGACGCGGGCAGCGACGGCAGCGTACGGATGATCGCGGTCTCGGCGCGAAGGAGTTTGAGTTCGTCGCGCAGGCGGGACGCGGTGTCCGGGGACTGGAGCAGGCGCTGCTTCGTCGGGGTGTCCAGCATCATCGCGGCCGCGACGAGGTAGGAGACCACCGACGGCTGGTCCGGCAGTTCGGCCGCCGTGGACACCGAGCGCTCCCGGGCCCCGGCCAGCCGCCGCTGGTACTGCCGGAACGCCCGGAGCACCCCTTCCGCCAGCGCCCCCGCCTCGTCCCCCGGCTCCTCCGGCAGTTCCTCCAGCTCCGCCGTCAGGAACGGGCCCGACGCGTCCACCGACACCAGCCGCACCCGCGTCGTCCCGGTCGCCAGCACCTCGAACGTGCCGTCGGCCCGCTCCCGGATCGTCGCCGCGTCCGCCACACAGCCCACGCCGTGGAAGGACTTCGCCGGGTCGGGGCCGAAGCCCGCCGCAGGCCCCCGGTCGGGCAGGGCCGTCGGGTCGGGCATGCCGGGCGCGCTCGGGGCCACCTCGTGGCCGTCGCGGATCGTCACGACGGCGAAACGGCGTGGTTCCTCCTCGGGGGTCTTCAGCAGCTCGCGCATCATGGCGCGGTAGCGCTCCTCGAAGACGTTCAGAGGCAGCACGAGCCCGGGGAAGAGCACGGAGTTCAGGGGGAAGAGCGGAAGGCGGACGGTCACGGCGCCAAAGCCTAGTGGTCGCCGGGACGAACGCGTCCGGCGCGCCCACTCCGTGGATCACCGGCGCCTGCCCGCCCGGAAGCCGTGGCGGCCGCCCGCCCCCGGATCTCGTCCCGCACCTCCAGGAACCGGCCGAGCGGATCCTCCGAGAACCGGCTCCACGGGAAGGACGTGGCGTACGGGCCGATCAGGCGCAGCTGCTCCAGGGCGTCCTCCCAGCGGCCCAGCCGTACCAGGACGTACGTCAGCTTGTTGCGCATCCCGGCCGGCCACAGGTCGGCCGCCGGGAACCGGGCGGAGAGCGCGACGGCCCGGTCGGCCGCCGCGTCCAGCCGCTCGGGCGGAACGCCCGGGCCGCAGCCGTCGGTCAGGTAGGCGAAGGCGGCCCGGGTCGGCAGCGCCTGCATGAGGGAGTCGGCCGGGGCGTCCTGGGCCGCCCGGTCGGCGAAGTCGAAGCACTCCCGGTGCGAGCCGTGCCACGACGAGGCCAGATAGCGCAGGGCCGCCACATGACAGCCGTAGTGGCGCGGGGCGCGGCGCAGCGCCGCCTCCCACAGCTCCCCGAAGTAGGTGTGCCCGGCGCGTGAGCCGCGCGCGTGGTCCAGGGCGATCCGCCATGGCACCGGGTCGCGGTCGTCGGCGCGTGCGGCGGCCGTGATCAGCGGGCTCACCCCGCGCAGCAGTTCGGCCCGGGCCGGTGACCGCCAGGCATGGTCCACCGCGAGCTGGGCCTTGACCAGCAGCGCGTCCGGGTCGTGCGGGGCGGCCGCGCACCAGGCCTGCAGCCACTCCGGCCGCGAGCGCGCGAAGGCCGCCAGACGCAGCACGTATCCGTCGCGGTGCTCCCAGCGCGCGGTGAGCCGCGTGGTCGCGAGCAGCTCGGCGGCGGGCTCGTAAGCGCCCTGCCCGGCCGCGACCAGCGCGGGGCCGAGGTGGTCGTCGGGCGCGTCGAGGAGCACCTCGGCGTCGGTGGGGAGCCCGACGGCGGGGTGTTCGACGGTCCTGGGCGTCCGGGACGCGCGGCCGAACGGGAGCAGCAGAGCCATGGTGTCGACCATTGAAAGACCGCTGGTCGCGCCCGCGCCAGAGGGAACGGGCAACCCGTGGAAAGTTGTACGCGGATGGGTCAAGAACCGGTAAAGGTCAATGGTTCAACAACTGTCGGACATGGTCACGTTGTTTTCAGAAACCCCACTGACCTCACAGAACCCACCAGTTTCAGCTCCGCCGCAGCAACCGCGTCGCCCCCGCCGCCACCGTCGTCGCCAGGATCCAGCCCAGCAGGATCATCGCGGCCGCCAGCCACTGCCAGGCGCCGCTGAGCTGCCAGAACCCGACCTGGCCCAGGTCGATCACCGGCAGCAGCAGGTCGAGGGCGAACAGGGCCGGGCTCCAGTCCGGGTGCTCGCCACCCTTGAGCGGCGGCGGGTCGGCATAGGTGAAGGCCACCGAACTCGCCGCCCACAGCACCGCCATCCAGACGGCCGCCCGGCCCGGCCGATAGCCGTAGGCGACCATCCAGTCCTGCGCGTACCCCACGAGCTTGGCCGCGGGCGGCAGCGTCTCGCGGCGCCGGCGCTGCTTGGCGAGCAGCACCTCGCGCGCGTCCTCGTCCTCCCCGCCGTTGCGCAGTACGGTGGCCAGCAACTCGTACGGCTCCGGGTTGTACTCGGCGGTCGCCGCCGCCACCCACTCCAGCCGCCGCTCCAGCGGGAACGGGCCGCGCGGCACGAGGTTCTCGTAGGTGAAGCCGCCCATGTGCAGCAGACCCGGGCCCGGCCAGGCGTCCGCCCGGTCCATCAGGTTGACGACCCGCGCCCCCGACAGCACCACACCGCCGCGCTCCGGCCGCTCCCCGAGGAAGCGCAGCTCAGGCGTCTGGATGCGGCGCAGTGACAGTTCCTGCTTGTCGGTGAAGGTGAAGCGGGCCCGCTCCAGGTCGACGGCGTCCCCGAACCGCCCGTCGTCCAGGCGCACCCCGCCCTGGCACGCGAACCGCTGGATGCGCGTCCCGCGCGCGGGCGTACGGCCGCTCAGCAGCGGGCTGCCGACGCCCGCCGGGGTCAGATAGAGGGTGCGCCCGACGGTCAGCTGGGGCGCGTTCAGGGCGAGCCGCGTGTACGGATTGACCAGCCGCGCGCCCCGCAGGCTCAGCGACACGCCGATGGTGGCGCCGCGCAGACTCAGCTCGCCGTGCGACTCCAGCATCTCGGCCTGCAGGTCCTGGCCGACGCTGATGCCGTCCGCGGCGATCGAGCGGCCGCTGCGGTCGCGGTAGGCGATGGCCTGGTTGAGCAGCAGATCCGTGCCGATCTGCGCGTCGGTAAGCCGGATGCCGTTGTGGAAGCGGCAGCGCGGCAGATGCAGGTCGCCCTCGGTGTGCACCCGGGCGGCCTCCAGGCGCGGCACCTGGCAGTCCACCAGCCGTACGGTCGTGAAGTGGGCCTCCGGCAGCCGGATCTCCTGGTCGAAGCGGCAGCCGCGCATCTCGACGTACGGCACCACGGTGCCGCCCGCGAGGTCCATGGTGCCGCTGATCCGCACCCCGACCAGCTTCAGGGAGGACACCCGGCCGGCGAGGGCGGGCGGGCCGTCCAGCAGCAGCCAGCAGACGATCCGTGCGCGCACCGTGCGCTCCGCGCCCCAGGGATGCCCGCCGTGCGGATCGTCGACGACCGTGTCGCCGCTGCTCAGGTCGTACACGGTGCCATTGCGGAAGGACTGCCACATGCCTATCTCGGCGGCGGTCAGATCGTCCGGCGGGTCTCCGTCGCGGATGCCGGCCCCCTCTGTCACGGTGCTTCCGTCCCCCTCATCTACTCGTGGGTTTAGTACAACTGTTCATTCCCGCTGGGCGACACCCCGACCCCCCCACACCCCCCTGATCTTCCGAGTTCCCGCGCCCATCTGCGGCCGATCTGTATCAGCCATTGATACGCGCGAACGACGCCGGACCCGGGTCTGAGACAATTGAGTCCGTGATCTCCCGAATCGATCTGCGCGGCGACGCCCTTCCCGAGGGCCCCGCCCTGCGCGACCTGCTGCCCCGAGCCGACTTCGACGTTCAGGCCGCCCTGGAGAAGGTGCGTCCGATCTGCGAGGCCGTGCATCATCGTGGCGACGCGGCGCTGATCGACTTCGCCGAGAAGTTCGACGGGGTCAGGCTCGACCAGGTGCGGGTGCCCGCCGAGGCGCTCACGCGCGCGCTGGCGGAGCTCGACCCGGCCGTGCGCGCGGCCCTGGAGGAGTCCATCCGCCGCGCCCGTCTCGTCCACCGCGAGCAGCGCCGTACGACGCACACCACGCAGGTCGTGCCCGGCGGCTCGGTCACCGAGAAGTGGGTACCGGTCGAGCGGGTCGGGCTGTACGCGCCCGGCGGGCGGGCCGTCTACCCGTCCTCCGTGATCATGAACGTCGTCCCGGCCCAGGAGGCCGGCGTCGAGTCCCTCGCTCTCGCCTCCCCGGCGCAGGCCGACTTCGGCGGCCTGCCGCACCCGACGATCCTCGCCGCGTGCGCGCTGCTCGGCGTCGACGAGGTGTACGCGGCCGGCGGTGCGACGGCCGTCGCGATGTTCGCGTACGGCACCGAGTCCTGCCCGCCCGCCCCGATGGTCACCGGCCCCGGCAACATCTGGGTCGCCGCCGCCAAGCGCTACTTCACCGGCAAGATCGGCATCGACGCCGAGGCCGGCCCGACCGAGATCGCGATCCTCGCGGACGACACGGCCGACCCGGTGCACGTCGCCTCCGACCTGATCAGCCAGGCCGAGCACGACCCGCTCGCCGCCGCCGTCCTCGTCACCGACTCCGTGGAGCTCGCGGACGCGGTGGAGAAGGAGCTGGAACCGCAGGTCGCGGCCACCAGGCACATCGAGGACCGGATCGTCCCGGCCCTCAAGGGCAAGCAGTCCGCGATCGTCCTCGTCGACGGCATCGACGAGGGCCTGCGGGTCGTCGACGCGTACGGCGCCGAGCACCTGGAGATCCAGACGGCCGACGCGGCCGCCGTGGCCGACCGGGTGAAGAACGCCGGCGCGATCTTCATCGGCCCCTGGGCGCCGGTCTCGCTCGGCGACTACGCGGCGGGCTCCAACCACGTGCTCCCGACGGGCGGTTGCGCCTGCCACTCCTCCGGGCTGTCCGTCCAGTCCTTCCTGCGCGGCATCCACATCGTCGACTACACGAAGGACGCGCTGGCCGAGGTCGCGCACCACGTGGTCACGCTGGCGGAGGCGGAGGACCTGCCGGCGCACGGCGCGGCGATCAAGGCGAGGTTCGGCTGGAAGGTACCCGAGAGCAAGTGACCGGCATCGAAGATCTGCCCGTACGGGACGAGCTGCGCGGCAAGTCCCCCTATGGCGCGCCCCAGCTGGACGTCCCCGTACGGCTGAACACCAACGAGAACCCCTACCCGCTGCCCGAACCCCTGGTCGAGCGGATCACCGAGCGCGTCCGCGAGGCGGCCCGGAACCTCAACCGCTACCCGGACCGGGACGCGGTCGAGCTGCGCACCCAGCTCGCCAAGTACCTGACGGACACGTCCGGTCACCAGGTCGGGCTCGCCAATGTGTGGGCGGCGAACGGCTCCAACGAGGTCATCCAGCAGCTGCTGCAGACCTTCGGCGGACCCGGCCGTACCGCGATCGGCTTCGAGCCGTCGTACTCGATGCACGGCCTGATCTCGCGCGGCACCGGCACGGGCTGGATCTCCGGTCCGCGCAACGAGGACTTCACCATCGACCTCGCCGCAGCCGAGAAGGCGATCGCCGAGCACAAGCCGGACGTCGTCTTCATCACCACCCCCAACAACCCCACGGGCAACGCGGTCCCTCCCGAGACCGTCCTCGCGCTCTACGAGGCCGCGCAGGCGGCGAAGCCGTCGATGGTCGTGGTCGACGAGGCGTACATCGAGTTCAGCCACGGCGACTCGCTGCTGCCGCTGCTCGAAGGTCGGCCGAATCTCGTCGTCTCCCGGACGATGTCGAAGGCCTTCGGCGCGGCCGGCCTGCGCCTCGGCTACCTCGCCGCGCACCCGGCGGTGGTCGACGCCGTCCAGCTCGTACGACTGCCGTACCACCTGTCGGCCGTCACCCAGGCGACCGCGCTGGCCGCCCTCGAACACACCGACACGCTGCTCAAGTACGTCGAGCAGCTGAAGGCGGAGCGGGACCGGCTGGTGAGCGAGCTGCTCGCCATCGGCTACGAAGTCACCGCCTCGGACGCCAACTTCGTGCAGTTCGGACGGTTCGACGACGCGCATGCCGTCTGGCAGCAGATCCTCGACCGGGGCGTCCTGGTCCGGGACAACGGCGTGCCGGGCTGGCTGCGGGTGACCGCCGGAACCCCCGAAGAGAACGACGCGTTCCTCGACGCGGTCCGTGAGTTGAAGAAGGAGCAGAGCACATGAACCGCGTTGGACGCGTGGAACGGGTCACCAAGGAGACCTCGGTCCTCGTCGAGATCGATCTCGACGGGTCCGGGAAGGTCGATGTGTCGACCGGCGTCGGCTTCTACGACCACATGCTCGACCAGCTCGGCCGGCACGGTCTGTTCGACCTCACCGTCAAGACCGAGGGCGACCTGCACATCGACTCCCACCACACCATCGAGGACACCGCCCTCGCCCTGGGCGCCGCCTTCAAGCAGGCGCTCGGCGACAAGGTGGGGATCTACCGGTTCGGCAACTGCACGGTTCCGCTGGACGAGTCCCTCGCCCAGGTGACGGTCGACCTGTCCGGCCGCCCCTACCTCGTGCACACCGAGCCCGAGAACATGGCGCCGATGATCGGCGAGTACGACACGACCATGACCCGGCACATCCTGGAGTCCTTCGTCGCGCAGGCCCAGATCGCGCTGCACGTGCACGTGCCGTACGGGCGCAACGCCCACCACATCGTGGAGTGCCAGTTCAAGGCGCTGGCCCGGGCCCTGCGGTACGCCTCCGAGCGCGACCCGCGCGCGGCCGGCATCCTGCCCTCCACGAAGGGTGCGCTGTAAAGCCATGAACGGTCTGTCGACCCTGCTGATCGTCGTCGGCCTCTTCCTGGTCGGCGGCATCTACTCCTTCGTCAAGCAGCAGATGCCGAAGAGCCTCATCGTGCTGCTCTCGATAGGCGCCGCGATGTGTCTCACCGCAGGCGTCCTGAGGCTGGAGGTGTGGAATTGACCAACCCCAAGACGGTCGTGGTCTTCGATTACGGCTTCGGCAACGTCCGCTCCGCCGAACGCGCCCTCGCGCGCGCGGGAGCCGATGTCGAGATCACCCGTGACTTCGACAAGGCCATGAACGCCGACGGCCTGCTGGTGCCGGGCGTCGGCGCCTTCGCCGCCTGCATGCAGGGGCTGACCGAGGCCCGCGGCGACTGGATCATCGACCGCCGGCTGTCCGGCGGACGTCCCGTGATGGGCATCTGCGTCGGCATGCAGATCCTGTTCGCGCGCGGCATCGAGCACGGCGTCGAGACCGAGGGCCTCGGCGAGTGGCCGGGCTCGGTCGAGCCGTTGCAGGCCGACATCGTGCCCCACATGGGCTGGAACACGCTGGACGTGGCGGCCGGATCGGAGCTGTTCGCCGGCCTGGACGCGGACGCCCGCTTCTACTTCGTGCACTCCTACGCCGTCCACGACTGGGCCCTGGAGACGCACAACCCGCACATGACCGCTCCCAAGGTCACCTGGTCCACGCACGGCAAGCCCTTCGTGGCCGCCGTGGAGAACGGCGCCCTGTGGGCCACCCAGTTCCACCCCGAGAAGTCCGGCGACGCCGGAGCGCAGCTGCTCACCAACTGGATCGGAACCCTGTAGAGACATGGCCAAGCTCGAACTCCTCCCCGCCGTCGACGTCCGCGACGGCCAGGCCGTCCGCCTCGTGCACGGCGAGTCCGGCACCGAGACGTCCTACGGCTCCCCGCTGGAGGCGGCCCTCGCCTGGCAGCGTTCCGGCGCCGAGTGGCTGCACCTGGTCGACCTGGACGCCGCGTTCGGCACCGGTGACAACCGCGAGCTGATCGCCGAGGTCACCAAGGCGATGGACATCAAGGTGGAGCTGTCCGGCGGCATCCGCGACGACGCCTCGCTGGCCGCCGCCCTCGCGACGGGCTGCACCCGCGTGAACCTCGGCACGGCCGCCCTGGAGACCCCCGAGTGGGTCGCCAAGGTCATCGCCGAGCACGGCGACAAGATCGCGGTCGGTCTCGACGTACGCGGCACGACCCTGCGCGGCCGCGGCTGGACCCGCGACGGCGGCGACCTGTACGAGACGCTGGAGCGCCTCAACAAGGAGGGCTGCGCGCGTTACGTCGTCACGGACATCGCCAAGGACGGCACCCTCCAGGGCCCGAACCTGGAGCTGCTGAAGAACGTCTGCGCGGCGACGGACCGCCCGGTCGTCGCCTCCGGCGGCGTCTCGTCCCTGGACGACCTGCGGGCCATTGCGGAGCTGGTGCCCCTCGGTGTCGAGGGCTCCATCGTCGGGAAGGCCCTGTACGCGAAGGCGTTCACCCTCGAAGAAGCCCTGGAGGCTGTGTCGTCATGACGTCCGATGCCGTGCGGCGCGTGCAGAGCGGAAGTCCCTGGGAGGAGTCCTTCGGTTTCGCACGTGCCGTCGCGGCGGGCGACCGCGTCCTGGTGGCGGGCACCTCGTCCTTCAAGGGGCCGGTGCTGCACGGGGAGGGCGACCCGTACGAGCAGGCCAAGGTGGCCTTCACCAGCGCGGTCGAGGCGCTCGGGGAGTTCGGTCTCGGCGTCGGGTCCGTGATCCGTACGCGGATGTACCTGACGCATCTGCGGGACGTGGACGAGGTGGGCCGGGCCCACAAGGAGATCTTCGACGCGGTGCGGCCGGTCTCGACGCTGCTGGTGGTGGAGGGCTTCGTCGACCCGCGCATCCTGGTCGAAGTGGAAATAGAAGCCTTCAGAGGTTAGAAGCCTTCAGAGGCCAGAAGCCTGTGGAGGTCAGAAACCTTCAGAGGCTGGAAGCAACCAGAGGAGCCGTGGATTCATGACCCTGGCGGTCCGAGTCATCCCCTGCCTGGACGTGGACAACGGCCGGGTCGTCAAGGGCGTCAACTTCCAGAACCTGCGCGACGCGGGCGATCCCGTCGAGATGGCCAAGGTGTACGACGCCGAGGGCGCCGACGAGCTGACGTTCCTGGACATCACCGCCTCGTCGGGCAACCGCGAGACGACGTACGACGTGGTGCGCCGCACCGCCGAGCAGGTGTTCATCCCGCTCACGGTCGGCGGCGGCGTGCGGACCGCCGAGGACGTGGACCGGCTGCTGCGCGCGGGCGCCGACAAGGTGGGCGTCAACACCGCCGCCATCGCCCGCCCCGACCTGATCCGCGAGATCGCCGAGCGGTTCGGGCGGCAGGTGCTGGTGCTGTCGGTGGATGCGCGGCGTACCGAGTCGGGCTCGTTCGAGGTCACCACCCACGGCGGCCGCAAGGGCACCGGCATCGACGCCGTCGAGTGGGCGCACCGGGCCGCCGAGCTGGGCGCGGGCGAGATCCTGCTCAACTCGATGGACGCGGACGGCACCAAGGACGGCTACGACCTGGAGATGATCCGGGCGGTGCGCAAGCACGTGACGGTACCGGTGATCGCCTCCGGCGGCGCCGGCAAGCTCGCCGACTTCCCGCCGGCTGTCGGGGCGGGGGCGGACGCGGTGCTGGCGGCGTCGGTCTTCCACTTCGGCGACCTGCGGATCGGCGAGGTCAAGCAGTCCCTGCGGGAAGCGGGCCACCCGGTGCGGTGACGCTCCGCTCGGCTTGAGCCCCGGCCGCCCGAACGGGCCGCCGGGGCTTCTTCGTGAGGAGACAGGAAAGGAAAGTTGCGCAAAATCTATTGTGCAATTTTCCTTTCGCATCTACGGTCGAGGCATGGCAGGCACGGAGAAGAACCGCCGGATCACGGACGTGGGCACGCTCAAGGCGCTCGCCCACCCGCTGCGGATGAAGCTCTACCGCGGACTCACCATCGCCCGCGTCGCGACCGCGTCCCAGCTCGCCGAGCAGGTCGACGAGGCCGTCTCGCTGGTCAGCTACCACCTGCGCAAGCTCGCCGAGCACGGGCTCATCGAGGAGGCCGAGCCGCGCAGCGCGGACGGCCGGGAGCGCTGGTGGCAGCCCGCCTCGGACGGCGTGAGCATCCGGGACGAGGACTTCCGGGACGCGCCGGAGAAGGCCGCCGCGCACACCGCCGCCAGCCGGCTCTTCTTCGAGCAGCGGGCCGACATGTACCGCCGCTTCCTCGACGAGCGGACCCACTGGGGCGAGGAGTGGAACTCCGCCGCCGAGTCCTCCGAGTCGACGCTGCGGCTGACGGCGGGCGAACTGGCCGAGCTGACCGCCGAGTTGCTCACCCTCGTCCGCCGGTACGACGAGCGCGGCCGGGCCGCCGACGCCGCGGGCGACAGCGAGGGCCGCGAGAACGTCGCGGTGCACACGTACGCCTTCCCGTTCCGGACCTGAGAGGACCGACGTGCCCGCGACCCGGACCGGTACGGCGCCCACCGCCCCGACGGAGCGCCCCGCCCACCGTGACCCCAACGTGCTGCGCTGGCTCGGCGCGTACGCCTCGTCGGCCATCGGCGACAACGTCTACTACCTCGCCCTGTCCTGGACCGCCGTCCAGGCCGGTACGCCCGCCCAGGCCGGTCTGGTCACGGCGCTCAGCGCGGTGCCGCGGGCCGTGCTCATGCTGGGCGGGGGAGTGATCGCCGACCGGTTCGGCCCGCGGAAGGTGCTGATCAGCAGCGACGCCGTGCGTTGCGCGGCGGTCCTGGCGGTCGCCGGGCTGCTCCTCGTGGGCCGCCCGGGCCTGTGGCCGCTGGCCGCGCTGGCGCTGCTCTTCGGGGCCGTCGACGCCCTCATGATGCCGGCCCTCGGCGCCCTGCCGACCCGCATCACCGGGCGCGGACAGCTCGCCCGGGTGCACGGCATGCGGGGACTCGCCGTCCGGCTGGCCAACGTCGTCGGCGCCCCGCTCGGCGGACTCGGCATCGCCCTCGGGGGCACCGCCGGGGCGTTCGCTCTGGCCGGGCTGCTGTTCGCGGCCTCGCTGCCGCTCCTCGTCGCCCTACGGGTGGGAAAGCAGCCCGCGGACGACACACGCGCGCTTGCCGGCGCCTGGCGCGACCTGACCGGCGGCCTGCGCTACATACGCGGCCACCGCGTCCTGCGCCCGCTGATCGTCGTCATCGCGCTCAGCGACCTCGGTTTCGTCGGCCCGCTCAACGTGGGCCTGACCCTGCTCGCGGACGAACGCGGCTGGGGAGCGGGCGGCGTCGGATGGGTGCTCGCCGGGTTCGGCACGGGCGCGGGTGCGGCCTCGCTGCTGCTCACCGCCCGTGGGCGCCTCCCACGCGCGGGGCTCGTGCTGTCCGTGTCCGGCGTGGTCAGCGCGGTCGCGATCGGCTCCCTGGCCTTCATGCCGCAACTCGCGGTCGCCGTCGCCGTGGCCCTGTCCATCGGCCTGATCTCGGGGCTGAACGGTGTCCTGTGCGGGGCGCTCCTGCAGGCCGAGTCCGACCGGGCCTACGTCGGCCGGGTCACCGCCGTGTCCACGTTCTTCAGCCTCGGCATCGCCCCGCTCACCTTCCCCGTGACCGGCGCCGCGATCGGCCTGTGGGGCACCGGCCCGGTCTTCGTCGCCAGCGCGGTCGTCTGCGGGCTCGCCGGGGTGGTCGGCCTGTGCGCCCGGGACCTGCGCCGGGCGGAACTGCCCCGCTGACGGCCTCGCGCGCGGGGGCCCTCAGATACCCAGCTGCCCTCAGATGCCAAGCTGCTTCGTCTCGTGCAGCTTGGCGATCGCGTCCTTGTCGCCGTCCAGCTCCACCTTGGCGGCGCTCTGCCGGCCGTAGGCGAACAGCAGCAGCTCCGAAGGCTCGCCGGTGACCGTGACGACCGGCGTGCCCTTGTGGGCGACCGCCGTCTGGCCGTTGGGGCGGCGCAGCACCAGGCCGGTGGGGGCGCTGCGGCCCACCAGCCGGGCGGAGCGCTCGAAACGGGACCAGAGGGCGTCCTGGAAGACCGGGTCGAGTTCGCGCGGCGTCCAGTCCGGCTGGGCGCGGCGGACGTCCTCGGTGTGGACGTAGAACTCGATCGTGTTCGACGCCTCGTCGATCTGCTTGAGCTGGAAGGGCGAGAAGCGCGGCGGGCCGGTGCGGATGAGCTGGATCAGCTCCTCGTACGGCTTAGCCGCGAACTCCTCCATCGCCTTGTCCAGGCGGGACCCGAGCTGCTTGATCAGCAGGCCGGCGGCGGCATCGGGGCGGCGCTCGCGCACCACGACGTGCGCGGCGAGATCACGGGTCTGCCAGCCCTCGCAGAGGGTGGGGGCCTCGGGGCCCTCGGCCTCCAAGAGGTCGGCGAGGAGAAGTCGTTCACGCTGGGCGAAGGTCGACATGCAGAAAGCCTACGACTGCCCGTCAGGTCCGCCCACCCGTCACCCGACCACCACCCCCCGACGAGACTCCCCAGAGCCGAAAGCCTGGGGCCCCCGTCGCGCCGCCTCTCCCAATCAGTGGACACCGGACCGTCACTGTCAGTGGCAGGCGGCACAATGGCAGGCATGACCACCAGTACGCCCCGTCAGCCCAGCCGGCTGGACCCCGAGATCGCCGCGCGCCTCAAGCACAGCGCGGACGGACTCCTGCCCGCCATCGCCCAGCAGTACGACACCGGAGAGGTGCTGATGCTCGGCTGGATGGACGACGAGGCGCTGCATCGCACGCTCACCACGGGCCGCTGCACCTACTGGTCGCGCAGCCGGCAGGAGTACTGGGTCAAGGGCGACACCTCCGGCCACTTCCAGTGGGTGAAGTCCGTCGCTCTGGACTGCGACGCCGACACCGTGCTCGTCAGGGTCGATCAGGTCGGCGCGGCCTGCCACACGGGCGCGCGCACCTGCTTCGACGAGGATGTGCTGCTCAAGGACGCCGATTCCGGCGTACCGGCAGCCGATCAGTAAGGTCAGCCGCCATGGACCTCGAGACGTTCCGCAAGCTGGCCTCCGACCGCCGCGTCATTCCGGTCACCCGCAAGCTCCTCGCCGACGGTGACACCCCGGTCGCGCTCTACCGCAAGCTCGCCGCCGAGCGCCCCGGCACCTTCCTGCTGGAGTCCGCGGAGAACGGACGGTCCTGGTCCCGCTACTCGTTCGTGGGCGTACGCTCCGCGGCGACCCTCACCGAGCGGGACGGGCAGGCCCACTGGCTCGGCGCCCCGCCCGTCGGCGTCCCCGTCGAGGGCGACCCGCTGGCCGCCCTGCGCGCCACCATCGAGGCCCTGCACACCCCGCGCGACCTCGCCCACGACCTGGGCCTGCCGCCCTTCACCGGCGGCATGGTCGGCTACCTCGGCTACGACATCGTGCGCCGCCTGGAGAAGATCGGCCCCGGCGAGCGGGACGACCTGAAGCTGCCCGAGCTGACCATGCTGCTCACCAGTGACCTAGCCGTCATGGACCACTGGGAGGGCTCCGTCCTGCTGATCGCCAACGCGATCAACCACAACGACCTCGACACCGGCGTCGACGAGGCCTACGCCGACGCGGTCGCCCGACTGGACGCCATGGAGGCCGACCTTTCCCGCGCGGTGGCCCAGCCCGCGGCCGTGCTCCCGCCCTCGGAGCTGCCCGAGTACACGGCTCTGTGGGGCGGCGAGGACTTCCAGGAGGCGGTCGAGGACATCAAGGAGCGCATCCGGGCCGGGGAGGCCTTCCAGGTGGTCCCCTCCCAGCGCTTCGAAACGCCGTGCACGGCAAGCGCGTTGGACGTCTACCGGGTCCTGCGGGCGACCAACCCCTCGCCGTACATGTACCTGTTCCGCTTCGACGGCTTCGACGTCGTCGGCTCCTCGCCGGAAGCGCTGGTGAAGGTCGAGGACGGGCAGGCGATGGTCCACCCCATCGCGGGCACCAGGTGGCGCGGGGCCACCCCGCAGGAGGACCAGGCCCTCGCCGACGAACTGCTCGCCGACCCCAAGGAGCGTGCCGAGCACCTCATGCTCGTCGACCTGGGCCGCAACGACCTGGGACGGGTCTGCGAGCCGGGCTCGGTCGAGGTCGTCGACTTCATGTCCATCGAGCGCTACTCGCACGTGATGCACATCGTCTCGACGGTGACCGGACGGGTCGCCGAGGGCCGTACGGCCTTCGACGTCCTCACCGCCTGCTTCCCCGCCGGCACGCTCTCCGGCGCCCCCAAGCCCCGCGCGATGCAGATCATCGACGAACTCGAGCCGTCCCGGCGGGGGTTGTACGGCGGCTGCGTCGGCTACCTCGACTTCGCGGGCGACTCCGACACCGCCATCGCCATCCGTACGGCCCTGCTGCGGGACGGCACGGCGTACGTCCAGGCGGGCGCGGGCATCGTCGCCGACTCGGACCCGGTCGCCGAGGACACCGAGTGCCGGAACAAGGCGGCGGCGGTACTGCGCGCGGTGCACACGGCGAACCGGCTCAAGTGAACGCGGGTGAACCCGGCCGGCAGTCCCAGCCGAACCCCGGGTGACTGATCGTCCGGGGTCCGGGTGATAGTGGAGTACGTGACTGCTGTACCGCACCCTCGTTCCGAAGCCCCCGGTTCCGCCCGGGCCGGCCGTATGAGTCTCGCCGTCGCCCTGCTGTGCGGGGCGCTCGGCGCGGCCGTCGCGCTGCTCTCCACCCGGCAGCGCTGGTCGGAGGGCACCGTGACGGTGGCCGGCGGCCCGTTCCCCCTGATCGCCAAGGGCAGCGACGTCACGGGCGTCCCCGCGGCCCTGGCGATAGTGGGGCTCGCCGCGCTCGTCGCCGTCTTCGCCGTCCGCCGGGCCGGCCGCTTCGTGGTCGCCGGCCTGCTCGCGCTCGCCGGCGCCGGCACCGTCGTGGCCGCCCTGCTCGGCGCCTCCGACAGCTCCGCGCTCGACGAGAAGGCCGCCCAGGCCTCCGGCGACACCTCGGCCACCGTCCAGGCCCTCACGCACACCGCCTGGCCGTACGTCGCGGCCGTCGGCGGCGTCCTGATCCTGCTCGCCGGACTGCTGGCCCTGCGCTACGGCCGGCTGTGGCCCGGGATGTCCGGCCGCTACGAGCGCGGCGGCGCACCCCGTCCGCGCCGCAAGGCCCCGGCCACCGACCCCGACCGGCCCGAGGAACTGTGGAAGGCCCTCGACCGCGGCGAGGACCCGACCGGCGCGTAGCGGCTCCGCCGGGAAGGCGTGTCGGGAAGGCCGTGTCGGGAAGGCCGTGTCGGGAAGGCCGTGTTTCACCTGCGGGCCGGTGGGGGCTGGTCGGCGCACACGCGGCGGTAGCCGCATATCGACACAGCCCCGCGCCCCTGGCGGCGTTGCAGCTCCCGGTGTCTACTCGTGCGGGCTACCCCCTGACACCGCGTACGCACGCGTGCGGGACAATGGCAGCGAGCGTCCGGCTCGGACACGTACTTCAGCAACGAGGAGCAAGTAATGGCGGGCAGCAGCCACGGTCACACCCCGGCCGCCTGGACCGGTGTCACGATCGCCTTCATCGGTTTCTGCGTCTCGGGCGCCTTCATGGTGTTGGCTCAGCCCGTGGGCTTCTGGGCCGGCCTGGGGATCGCGGCCCTCGGTGGCGTCGTCGGCTGGATCATGCGCGGCATGGGCCTCGGCCAGCCCAAGGACGCTCACGTGCTCCTCGCGGAGAAGCGCGAGCCGGCGGACGTCCAGAGCTGATCGTCCAGAGCTGATTCCGTACGGCCCTCCCGTAGGCGTCGAGTCGAGGGGCGGCTTCCGGTCACCGCGTACCGGAAGCCGCCCCTCACGCGCGCGTGGGGTCCGCAGAGGGGAGAATGCGAGGCGTGAACGCCGACGGTCAGGGGATGACGCGGCCCGGCACCGGGAGCGTGTTCGGGCGGCTCGCCGTGCCGGCGGGGGTCCTCGGGGCCGTCGTGGGCGCCTTCAGCTACGTGGGCGCCGTGGACCCGAACGAACCCGGCCACTACCCCGCCTGTCCGCTCCTCCAGGTCACGGGCCTCTACTGCCCCGGCTGCGGAGGACTGCGCAGTGCGCACGCCGTCGTCCACGGGGACTTCGCGGCGGCTCTCCAGGACAACGCACTCGCTGTCGTCGGCTATGTGCTCTTCGCCGTGGTGTGGACCGTCTGGGTGATCCGGGCGGCGCGCGGGCGACCGCTCGCGCTCGATCTCTCGCCGGTGCGCCTGTGGGCGGCGGGGGCGTTGGTGCTGGTCTTCACCGTTGTCCGGAATCTGCCGTTCGGTGGCTGGCTGCATCCTTGATCAACTGGGGAATGTCCAGGTAGTGGGACCGGCGTCAACCGGATGCGAGGCCTACGCCCTCCTCCGGATACCATCGCAGTGACCATAGGTTTTGAACCGCTTTCACAGTCAACCGTCTGGAAGGGGGCCGCTCGCGTGAGTGTGCTCGACGAGATCATCGACGGAGTCCGTGCCGACCTCGCGGAGCGGCAGGCGCGCGTCAGCCTCGACGAGCTCAAGGAGCGCGCGGCGAAGGCTCCGGCCGCCAAGGACGGGCTCGCCGCGCTCAAGGGCGACGGCGTCAAGGTCATCTGCGAGGTCAAGCGCTCCAGCCCCTCCAAGGGCGCGCTGGCCGCGATCGCCGACCCGGCCGGGCTCGCCGCGGACTACGAGGCGGGCGGCGCGGCCGTCATCTCCGTCCTCACCGAACAGCGCCGCTTCGGCGGCTCGCTGGCCGACCTGGAGGCCGTCCGCGCACGCGTGGACATCCCCGTCCTGCGCAAGGACTTCATCGTCACGTCGTACCAGCTGTGGGAGGCCCGGGCCTACGGCGCGGATCTCGCCCTGCTGATCGTGGCCGCGCTGGACCAGCCCGCTCTGGAGTCGCTGATCGAGCGCGCCGTCTCCATCGGCCTCACGCCCCTCGTCGAGGTGCACGACGAGGACGAGGTCGAGCGTGCGGTCGACGCCGGCGCGAAGGTGATCGGCGTCAACGCGCGCAACCTGAAGACCCTGGAGGTCGACCGCGGGACGTTCGAGCGCGTCGCGCCCGAGATCCCCGCCGGCCTCGTCAAGGTGGCCGAGTCCGGCGTCCGAGGCCCGCACGACCTCATCGCGTACGCCAACGCCGGCGCCGACGCGGTACTGGTCGGCGAGTCCCTGGTCACGGGCAAGGACCCGAAGACGGCGGTCGCCGACCTGGTGGCGGCGGGCGAGCACCCCGCATTGCGGCACGGCCGAAGCTGATCACCCGCTAGGCTGACCCCGATGAACCGCACTGTGACGACCGTGGACCGGTACGCCCGCCTTGCGCGCGGCTGCCGACCCCGTGGCTGCCGCGCGCCGGCACGTCGCGTGCACGGCCGTCGCGTGCGATACGTCATCGGAGACGAACCTGGGCAGGTAAACGGCCGTCGATGGCAGCGCGCCCTTTAGGGGCGCGGGGCTCTGTTTGATTTGCGGCTACCGCCGCGCGGGCGCGAAAAGCCACATCGGGCCCGCAGCCAGCAGACAAACTCCGCCCCCACGGCGATCAGTGCTGTTCATACACCACTCACCGTGAGGTACACGCATGCCCAGCGACTTCTTCATCCCCGACCCGGAGGGTCAAGTCCCCACCGCTGAGGGCTACTTCGGCGCCTTCGGCGGCAAGTTCATCCCGGAGGCCCTCGTAGCCGCCGTGGACGAGGTGGCCGTCGAGTACGACAAGGCCAAGCACGACCCCGAGTTCGCCCGGGAGCTCGACGACCTGCTGGTCAACTACACCGGCCGCCCCAGCTCCCTCACCGAGGTGCCGAGGTTCGCCGAACACGCCGGCGGAGCCCGCGTCTTCCTGAAGCGGGAAGACCTCAACCACACCGGCTCCCACAAGATCAACAATGTCCTCGGCCAGGCCCTGCTCACCAAGCGCATGGGCAAGACCCGCGTCATCGCCGAGACCGGCGCCGGCCAGCACGGCGTCGCGACGGCGACGGCCTGCGCACTCTTCGGCCTCGAGTGCACGATCTACATGGGCGAGATCGACACCCGCCGCCAGGCCCTCAACGTGGCCCGCATGCGCATGCTCGGCGCCGAGGTCATCGCCGTGAAGTCGGGCAGCCGCACCCTCAAGGACGCCATCAACGAGGCGTTCCGCGACTGGGTCGCCAACGTCGACCACACCCACTACCTCTTCGGTACGGTCGCCGGCCCGCACCCCTTCCCCGCCATGGTCCGCGACTTCCACCGCGTCATCGGCGTCGAGGCCCGCCGCCAGCTCCTGGAGCGCGCCGGACGTCTCCCCGACGCCGCCATCGCCTGCGTCGGCGGCGGCTCCAACGCCATCGGCCTCTTCCACGCCTTCATCCCCGACACGGACGTACGCCTCATCGGCTGCGAGCCCGCCGGGCACGGCGTCGAGACCGGCGAGCACGCGGCGACCCTCACCGCCGGTGAGCCCGGCATCCTGCACGGCTCCCGCTCCTACGTCCTCCAGGACGAGGAGGGCCAGATCACCGAGCCGTACTCGATCTCGGCCGGTCTGGACTATCCCGGCATCGGCCCCGAGCACTCCTACCTCAAGGACAGCGGCCGCGGCGAGTACCGCGCGGTCACCGACGACGCGGCCATGCAGGCCCTGCGCCTGCTGTCGCGGACTGAGGGCATCATCCCGGCCATCGAGAGCGCCCACGCGCTCGCCGGTGCGCTTGAGGTCGGCAAGGAGCTGGGCAAGGACGGCCTGATCGTGGTCAACCTGTCCGGCCGTGGTGACAAGGACATGGACACGGCCGCGCGGTACTTCGGCCTGTACGACACCGACGCCGAGGTCGCCGCCGACGCCAACGGTGGTGCCGCCGAGATCCAGGGGGACGCCAAGTGAGCGGAAACATCCAGCTGTTGACGGACACCCTGCGGGCCGCCAAGGCCGAGGGCCGCTCCGCCCTCATCGCCTACCTCCCGGCCGGGTTCCCGACCGTGGACGGCGGCATCGAGGCGATCAAGGCCGTGTTCGACGGGGGCGCGGATGTCGTGGAGGTCGGTCTGCCGCACAGCGACCCCGTCCTCGACGGCCCTGTCATCCAGACCGCCGACGACATCGCCCTGCGCGGCGGAGTCAAGATCGCGGACGTCATGCGCACGGTCCGGGAGGCCCACGCGGCCACCGGGAAGCCGGTCCTCGTCATGACGTACTGGAACCCCATCGACCGCTACGGCGTCGAGCGTTTCACCGCCGAGCTCGCCGAGGCGGGCGGCGCCGGGTGCATCCTGCCGGACCTGCCGGTCCAGGAGTCGGCCCTGTGGAGGGAGCACGCCGAGAAGCACGGCCTCGCGACGGTCTTCGTCGTGGCGCCGAGCAGCAAGGACGAGCGGCTCGCGCAGATCACCGCGGCGGGCGGCGGCTTCGTCTACGCCGCCTCGCTGATGGGCGTCACCGGCACCCGGGAGTCCGTGGGCGCGCAGGCCCAGGACCTGGTCGAGCGCACCCGGGCCACCGGCACCGAGCTGCCCGTCTGCGTCGGGCTCGGCGTCTCCAACGCCGAGCAGGCCGCCGAGGTCGCCGGCTTCGCCGACGGCGTGATCGTCGGTTCGGCGTTCGTCAAGCGCATGCTGGACGCGCCGGACCACGCGGCCGGAGTCGAGGCCGTGCGCTCGCTCGCCGGTGAGCTGGCGAAGGGCGTGCGCGGGCAGGCGTAACGCACACCCTCACGGACGCTCCCCTTCAGGAACGCTCCGTGTCAGGGACGCTCCCCTTCAGGAGTGAAAGATCTTCAGAAGAAGGGTCTTCCGTACGAGTCGCTCGAACGGGTGGACCTGTGGCCGGGGAGGCGCGCTGCGCCTCCCCGGTTCGTTCTGCGGGTGTGAGCGAAAAGAATCGTGAGGGTAAGCGGACCGCCCGGGAGCGGCTGGCGGTCGAGCGCGAGAAGCAGAAGGCCGCCGACAAGCGGCGCCGTGCGCTGATCGTCGGCGCGAGCGTTGTCTGCGTGCTGGGACTCGCGGCGGTCGTCGGGGTCGTCGCGGCCAACGCCGGCAAGGACGACAGCAGTGAGGCGGGACCGGTCGTGGGCCCCTCGGGGGCGCAGGGCAAGGACGGCCTCGCGATCCCGGTCGGCGAGGAGAACGCCAAGTCGACGCTCACGGTCTGGGAGGACTTCCGCTGCCCGGCCTGCAAGTCCTTCGAGGACGCGTACAGGTCGACGATCCATGAGCTGACGGACTCCGGGAAGCTCAAGGTCGAGTACCACCTGGCGACGATCATCGACGGCAACATGGGCGGCACCGGCTCCCGCAACGCCGCCAACGCCGCGGCCTGCGCCCAGGACGTCGGGAAGTTCGTGCCGTACCACGACGTGCTGTACCAGAACCAGCCGCCGGAGGTCGACGACGCCTTCGCGAAGAACAGCAAGCTCCTGGAACTCGCGGCCAAGGTCGACGGCCTGGACACGCCCGCCTTCCGCAAGTGCGTCGAGAACGGTACGCACAACAGCTGGGTCGACAAGTCCAACGACGCGTTCAAGGAGGGCGGCTTCAGCGGTACGCCGACGGTGCTGCTGAACGGCAAGAACATCTACCAGGACCAGACGATGACGCCGGCCAAGCTGAAGCAGATGGTGGAGGCGAACGCCAAGGGATGAACCGGCGTGGGCGGGGCCCGCTCGGGGCGCTGCCCGTTATGGACCCGTAGCCGGGCCGCCTGCCATCGGCGCCGCCCGGCAGGGTAGCGTCGACCTTGCCATGGAACTTGCCTACATTCCCAGCCCGTCGCGCGGGGTGATCCACCTCGGCCCCGTTCCGCTGCGCGGCTACGCGTTCTGCATCATCATCGGTGTCTTCGTAGCCGTCTGGCTCGGCAACAAACGCTGGATCGCCCGGGGCGGGCGGGCCGGCACGGTGGCCGACATCGCGGTCTGGGCCGTGCCCTTCGGCCTGATCGGCGGCCGGCTCTACCACGTGATCACGGACTACCAGCTGTACTTCAGCGAGGGCCGTGACTGGGTGGACGCCTTCAAGATCTGGGAGGGCGGCCTCGGCATCTGGGGCGCCATCGCACTCGGCGCGCTCGGCGCGTGGATCGGCTGCCGGCGGCGGGGCATCCCGCTGCCCGCGTACGCCGACGCCGTCGCGCCCGGCATCGCCTTCGCGCAGGCGATCGGACGCTGGGGCAACTGGTTCAACCAGGAGCTGTACGGCCGGCCGACCGATGTCCCGTGGGCCCTGGAGATCACGTCCTCGACGGACGGGCGGGTGCCGGGCACGTACCACCCGACGTTCCTGTACGAGTCGCTGTGGTGCATCGGTGTCGCGCTGCTGGTGATCTGGGCCGACCGCCGCTTCAAGCTGGGACACGGGCGGGCGTTCGCGCTGTATGTCGCCGCGTACTGCGCGGGGCGGTTCTGGATCGAGTACATGCGGGTGGACGACGCCCACCACATCCTCGGGCTGCGGCTGAACAACTGGACCGCGCTGATCGTGTTCCTGCTCGCGGTGACGTACATCGTGGTGTCGGCGAAGAAGCGGCCCGGCAGGGAGGCCGTGGTCGAGCCCGGTGCGGAGGCCTCCGGCGGTGACGCCGACGGTGAGGGCGAGGGCGGCACCGACGCCGACGCGGAGAAGGCCGAAGCGGGCTCCTCGGACGCGGAAGCGGACTCCCCGGAGGCGGAAGCGGATTCCTCGGACGCGGAGGACGAGAAGACAGCGAGCAACGAGGCCGGGTCGGCGAAGAAGAGCTGAGGCTGCGTCGTACGGCGATGAGGGGCGCTCGGAATTCTCCGGGCGCCCCTCCTTGTGCGTGGGCGAGGGGTTTCGGTGAGTTCGGCACCGCCGGAACGCGCCGTGGGGGTGCTCGCCGTCGCGGCGGAACGGAACAGGTCAGCATCGGCGCGCGAGTGACAGGGTTCGCTGGGCCGCTGACACCACCGCCGCGTCGATGAAGGTTCCGTCCTGCAGGGCCTGGGCGCCTTGGTCTGTCGCGGCTGCCTTGAGGATCGCTTCCGCCTGCTGCAGTTCCTGCTCCGTGGGGAGGTAGGCGCGTTCGATCACGGGGAGCTGGCGGGGGTGGATGGCCACCCGGCCCAGGAAGCCCAGGGCGCGGCCGTGCGCGCAGGACGCCGCGAGGCCCTCCAGATCGAGGATGTCCGGGTGGATGGACTGGGCCGGCGGAGGCAGGCCCGCCGCTCGCGCGGCCACGATGACCCGGGAGCGTGACCAGTCGAGGCCCGCGTCGCCCCGTACGCCCAGGTCGGCCCGGAGGTCCGCCTCGCCCAGCGAGATGCCGTGCAGCGAGGGGTGGGCCGAGGCGATCGCGTGTGCGCGTTCGATGCCGACGGCCGACTCCAGGAGGGCGTGCAGCGGGGTCGTGCCCGGGTCGTCGGTCGGCGTCGTCTGGGCGAGGTGGATGATCTGCTCGGCGGAGATCACCTTCGGAAGGCGCAGGGCGGACAGACCGGGGAGGGCGGCCAGTGCCGTGAGGTCCTGCGCCGCCTGTGGGGTGCCCAGGGCGTTCACCCGGACGTGGACCGGGACGGGCTGTTCCGCTTCGGACAGCAGGTCGGCCGTGGCCGCCCGGGCGTAGTCCTTGCGGTCCGGGGCGACCGCGTCCTCCAGGTCGACGATGACGATGTCGGCGCCGGACGCCAACGCCTTGGCCACCACACGCGGGCGGTCGCCGGGGACGTACAGCCAGGTCAGGGGGTACGGGGCGGTCTTCGCCTGGCTCGTCACAGGGCACCCTCCTCGCGCAGGGCCGCCAGTTCGGCGGGGGTCAGGCCCAGGTCGGTGAGGATCTCGTCGGTGTCGGCGCCGTGCGGGCGGCCCGCCCAGCGGATCGCGCCGGGGGTGGCGGAGAGCCGGAAGAGGACGTTCTGCATGCGCAGCGGGCCGAGTTCGGGGTCGTCGACGGTGGTGATCGTGTCGAGGGCCCCGTACTGCGGGTCCGTCATCACATCGCGTACGTCCTGGATCGGGGCCACCGCCGCCTCCGCCTTCTCGAATGCGGCGAGGACGTCGGCGCGGGTGTGGCGGGCGATCCAGTCGCCGACCGCCCGGTCCAGGACGTCGGCGTGGCGGGCCCGGTCGGCGCCCGTCGCGAACCAGGGTTCGTCGATCAGGTCGGGGCGTCCCACCAGGTGCATCACGCGCTCGGCGATCGACTGGGCGGAGGTGGAGACGGCGACCCAGGTGCCGTCCGCGGTGCGGTAGGTGTTGCGCGGGGCGTTGTTGGCGGAGCGGTTGCCGGTGCGTTCCTGGACGTAGCCGAGCTGGTCGTACCAGGTCGCCTGGGGGCCGAGGGCCAGCAGCATCGGCTCGATGAGGGCCATGTCGACGACCTGGCCCTCGCCGGTGCGTTCTCGGGCGGCCAGCGCCGTCAGCACCGCGTACGCGGTCGCGAGGCCCGCGATCGAGTCGGCCAGGCCGAAGGGCGGGAGCGTCGGCGGCGCGTCCGGTTCGCCGGTGAGCGCGGCGAAGCCGCTCATCGCCTCGGCGAGGGTGCCGAAACCGGGGCGGTGGGCGTAGGGGCCGAACTGGCCGAAGCCGGTGACGCGGGCGAGGACCAGGCGCGGGTTGGCGGCGGAGAGCTCCGGCCAGCCGAGGTCCCATTTCTCCAGGGTGCCGGGGCGGAAGTTCTCGATCACGACGTCCGCGGTCGCGGCGAGGCGCAGAAGGGTGGCGCGGCCGCCGGGCTTGGCGAGGTTCAGGGTGATCGTGCGTTTGTTGCGGCCGAGGAACTTCCACCACAGGCCCACGCCGTCCTTCGACGGGCCGTGGCCGCGGGAGGGGTCCGGTTTCTCGGGGTGCTCGACCTTGACGACCTCCGCGCCGAAGTCGCCGAGCATCGTGGCGGCGAGAGGGCCGGCGAAGAGGGTGGCCAGGTCGAGGACGCGCAGGCCGGCCAAGGGGGCGGTGTCGGCTGCTTCGGTCATGACGCGTACCGTGCCTCGATCTCGGGGCGGTACGGCATCGACGCCGAGGCGCCTTCCCGCTGGACCGACAGCGCGGCCGCTGCCGCCGCCCAGGCCAGCGCGTCCGGCATCGGGCGGTCCTCGCCCAGAGCCACCGCGAGGGCGCCGACGAACGTGTCCCCGGCGCCGGTGGAGTCGACGGCGGTGACCTTCGGGGCCGGGACGGTCAGCGGGTCGGCGCCGCGCGTGGCGTACAGGCTGCCGGCCGCGCCCAGGGTGACGACGACCTCGGGCACCCGGTCGAGCAGCGCGGTGGCGGCCTCGCGGGGGTCGGTGCGGCCGGTGAGGGTGGTGGCCTCGTGCTCGTTGGGGACCAACAGGTCGATGGTGGCGAGGAGTTCGTCCGGGAGCGGCTGGGCGGGGGACGGGGTGAGGATCGTACGGACGTCGTGGCGGTGGGCCGCCTGCGCGCCGGCGAGGACCGCGGCCAGGGGGATCTCCAGCTGGAGCAGCAGGATGTCGGCGGAGGCGATGACGCCCTCGTCGCCGGGGCTCAGGTGGTCGAGTGTGCCGTTCGCGCCGGGGATCACGACGATCGCGTTGCCGCCCTCGTCGTCCACGACGATGTGCGCGGTGCCGGAGGGGCCCTCGACCGTGCGCAGGTCGTCGGTGTCCACGCCGGAGTGTTCGAGGGTGGAGCGCAGGTGGGCGCCGTAGGCGTCGTTGCCGACGGCGCCGATCATCAGGACGTCGCCGCCCGCGCGGGCCGCCGCGATCGCCTGGTTGGCGCCCTTGCCGCCGGGGATCGTGCGGAATTCCCGTCCCGTCACGGTCTCGCCGCGCTGCGGGGCCTTTGCGACATAGGTGACGAGGTCCATGTTCGTGCTGCCGAGCACGACGATGTCGGTCATGGGTGAGTGGCCTCCAGGTGGGTGAGTGCCTAGGCCGTGTCCGCGAAGTCCCGCCTGCCCCGCGCACCAGACGCCGCGGGGCCCGCCCTCCGGGCGGACGACGGGACTTTGCGGACACGACCTAGGGGACTTCGGGGGCGGGTGGGGGTGCGGGGTGGTGGTCGGGGCTGTGGGCGAGTTCGTGGGTGAGCCGGGCCAGTGAGTCGAAGCCGGTGCCGTTGAGGTCGGCGACGGACGTGGCGAGGCGGTTCTTGAGGGGGGCGGTCCAGCGGTCGGGGAGGGCGGAGGGCGTGCCGGCCAGGAGGGCGGCGATGCTGCCCGCGGTCGCACCGTTGGAGTCGGTGTCCCAACCGCCGGACACGGCACGGCAGATGGAGCCGGTGAAGTCGCCGTTCGCGTGGGTGAGGGCGGCGGCGATCAGGGCGGTGTTGGGGATGGCGTGGACCCAGTGGTGGGCGGGGGAGTAGGCGGCGTGGAGTTCGTCGACGACCGTGTCGAAGTCCTCGTGGGATCGGGACAGCCGGACGGCGTGCCGGATCGCCTGCGCCAGGCGGGAGCTCGGGGGGATCACCGTGAGGCCGGTGCGCAGGCAGGCGTGGATGTCGTGGGGGCCGGTCGCCGTCGCCGCCCGGGCGATGACGGCCGCCGTGAACATCGCCGCGTAGACGCCGTTCGCGGTGTGGGTGAGGGTGGCGTCGCGGTGGGCCTGTTCGGCCGCGGCGGACGGGTCGCCGGGGTTGGTCCAGCCGTGGACGTCCGCGCGGATGAGGGCGCCGATCCATTCGCGGAAGGGGTTGCGGTGGCGGGCCGTGTGCGGGGGTTCGAGGCCCAGGAGGAGGTTGCGGTGGGCGATGCGTTCGGCCGTGAACGTGCGGCCCGGCGGGAGTTCGTCCAGCCAGAGGCGGGCCACGTCGGTGGTGGTGAAGGTCTTGCCGTGGCGTTGGAGCAGGAGGAGGTTGAGGAGGGGGTAGTTGAGGTCGTCGTCCTCGGGCATGCCGTCGATGTTCTCGGCGAGGGAGGTGGCGGCCGACCGGCGGTTCCAGGGGTGGGCGGCGAGGAGGTCCGGGGGGACGCCGTGAGCTGTGAAGTACGTGGTCAAGGGCCAGTTTCCCGTGGAGCCGGCCAGTTGGCGGATGGCTTCGAGAGGGAGTTTCTCGACGGGTTTGCCCAGGAGGCAGCCGACTGCTCGGCCCAGCCAGGCCGCTTCGTAGCGGGGCGGGGCGGGTGCGGCCGGGGCGGGCGCGGGCCAGGACGGGCAGCTCGCCTTGATCTTCGCGAGGTCGGTGGGTTCCCTGTCCGCCAACCTGCTCGGCAGGTCCGCCAGTTCATCCAGCAGGTCCTCGGCCAGAGTCCGCAGATATCTCGAAGCCGGCTCCGGTGACGCCCCCGCGCGCAACGGTGCTTCCCTGCCGCCCGCCGCCCTCCAGCGCGCCGCGATCGCCGACGGTTCTCGGCCGTCCAGGGCTGCCTGGCGCAGCTCATGACCGATCAGGTCCTCCGGCTGGACCCAGGTCAGTCGGAGCATCCTCGGCCTCCCAACGCGGTGAACGCCGCCTCGTGCGCTCGACGTCGGCGGACGTCCCGCTCGTGGATCTCCCTCGCGACCTCGGTCAGCGCGCGGGGCGGCTCCCACAGGTCCAGGCGACTGGCCTCCGCGACCGCCTTCGACCACTCCTCCGGGACCGGTGAGCCCAGGGCGCCGGCCAGGGCGCCCGCCATCGTCGCCGTCGAGTCGCAGTCGCGGCCGTAGTTCACCGCGCCCAGCACCGACCGGCGGTAGTCGCCGTCCGCGATCAGCACCATGGCGAGGGCGATGGGGAGTTCCTCGATCGCGTGGAGGCGGGAGGGGCGGCGGGCGCCGAGGGAGGGGCGGCGGTAGTCGGGGCCGACCGTGTCGTACGGGGTGACCGCCTCCCGGAGCGGAGTCAGCGCCGACTCGAAGTCCGAGTGGGCGCCCGCCACTTCACAGACCTTCTCGATCGCTGTCCGCGTGCCGTCCTTCGCCAGGGACAGGCACGCCGCGACGACCGAGTCCGGTGTCGCCCCCGGTGTGCACGCCGCCGCCACCGCCGCCGCGAAGACGCCCGCCGCCTCTCGGCCGTACGACGACTGGTGGGCGCCCGCGATGTCCAGCGCCTCGGCATAGGCGGCGGGCGGGTCGGCCGCGTTGACCAGGCCCACCGGGGCCATGTACATCGCCGCGCCGCAGTTGACGATGTTGCCGACGCCGGCCTCACGTGGGTCCACGTGGCCGTAGTGGAGGCGGGCCACCAGCCATTTCTCCGCCAGGAAGACACGGTGCAGGGGGAGGGCCTCCGCCTCCAGCTCAGGGATCCAGCGCGGGTTCGTCATCAGGTCCGGAACCAGGTGGTCGGCGATCGCGTACGCGTCCAGGTGGTCGCGGACCTGCGCATAGACCCGTACCAGCGCGTGCGTCATCAACGTGTCGTCGGTGACGTGTCCGTCGCCCTTGTGGTACGGCGCGATGGGGCGGGCCGTGCGCCAGGCGTCGCCGTTCCAGGGACCGACGATGCCGTGGACGCGGCCGCCGTGGCGCTGAAGGATCTGGTCGGGGGAGTAGCCCTCCACCGGGCCGCCGAGGGCGTCGCCGACCGCCGCGCCGACCAGGGCGCCGGTGATCCGCTCGTCGAGACGCGGTTCACTGCCTTCTTCCCTGTTTTCTCTTCCTTTGGGCGTCATGCCCCGAATCATCCTCCTGGTCGGGCCGGTTGTGCGGCTTCCAGGAGTTCGGCGAGTTCCACCAGGTCAGTGCCGGTGAGACGGGGGAGTACGCAGCCGGAGAGGGTGCGGCAGGTGTCGCGCCAGCTCGCCGGGATCGCCGCGCCGCCGCCCAACGCGCCGGTCAGTGCGCCTGCCAGGGCCGGTGCCGAGTCGGCGACGCGGGAGAGGCACGCGGCCGCGGGAACCGCCTCGGCGATACGGCCGCCTGCCGCGACCGTGAGGGCCAGGGCCACCGGGACCGTTTCGGCTGCGGCGATGCCGTAGCTGTAGACGTGGTCGACGATTTGGTGTTCGAGGAGGGGGATCAGGGCGAAGGCGCTGTCGGCGGCTTGTGCGAGCTCGAGGGCGTGGCGGGCGTTCCGCCCGATCTCCGTCCCCTCGGGGAGTTCGGTGAGGGCGGCGGCTACGCAGGTCTCGGTCTTCGCGCCGGTCAGGGCCAGTGCCACGGCCGCCGCCATCGCTCTCGCGCCGTGTACGCCGTCGCCGTCCTGGGTGTAGCGGGCGTCGAACTCGGCGAGGTCGGCGGCACGCCGGGGGTCGCCGGGGTGGGCGACCGCGAGGACGCAGGCGCGTACGCAGGCCGCGTCGTCGAAGTAGTGGGGGTTGTCGTGACCGGTGGCGGGTGGACGCAGGCCGGTGGCGAGGTTGCCGAGGCCGGCGCGGACGGAGATGCGGGCGCGCAGGGGGAGGATCGCCGACTCGACCTCCGGGGCGCGGTCGGCCGCGGCGGCCACCTCGCCGGCTACGGCGTTCCAGGTCAGGTCGATGGCGGCTCGGGTGCGGCGTTCTCGGCTGAGGTCGGCGAGGGCGGTGTCGTCGCCGGCGCGCAGGAGCGCCTCGGCTGCGAAGGCGGCCCATTCCGCGTCGTCGGAGGGGCCCAGGCGGAGGGGTTCGGGGGGTTGGTTGAGGGCGATGGGGACGGGGAGGGTGGTGGTCGCGTTGTGTTCGGCGAAGGTGTCGAGTTCGCGGGTGAGGCGGCGGGTCCATTCGGGCATGCGGGCGGCTCGGTGGCGGGCGGCGGGCCAGCCGGCGGCGTCGCCCGCGGCCAGGCCGAGCAGGAGGCCGAGGGTTCGTCGACCGGCCTCGGCTTCGCCTTCGGACTGGGGTTTCCCGCCTGCACCACCCGTGCGACTTTCGTCGCCGGGTGCGGGTGGCCCCGGCGGGGTGTGCTCGCCTTCGGCGGCCGCGGGTCCCTCCGGGGGTGTGGCAGTTACGAGTGCCTCTGGTGCCGTCACCGAAGCGAGTTCCTCCGAGCTCGTCCCAGCCCGTACGTCTTCTGGGTTCGTCCCAGCCCGTACGTCTTCTGGGTTCGTCCCAGCCCGTACGTCGTCTGGGTTCGTCCCAGCCCGTACGTCTTCTGGGTTCGTCCCAGCCCGTACGTCTTCTGGGTTCGTCCCAGCCCGTACGTCTTCCGGGTTCGTCCCAGCCCGTACGTCCTCCGGGTTCGTCCCAGTCCCGACGCCCTCCGGGCCCGTCCCCGCCACTGCCTCCTCCGAGCCCGCAGCCACCCCCCGCTCCGCCGGCACCGGAGTCTCGGCCGGGCGTCCGCCCTCGTCCCAAGGGCTTGGCGGAGTCACGGTCGGGTCTCCGGCTCGGTGCGCGTGAGCGAGGTGACGCAGCGGCGTGCGGGGGCCTCTTGCCGTACCGGTTCGACCGCCTCCGTCGGTGCCGGTGCCCCCGCTGCCCACTTCCCGCCCTCCGTGGGCGTCAGCAGCTCCGCGACGTCCAGCACATGGTGTCCCGCCATCGACGGCAGACAGCTTCCGCGGGCCGGACCGATCGCCGCCGCCCACTCCGTCGGAATCGCCGACTCGCCCTGGGTCGCGCCCGCCAGCGCTCCCGCCACCGCCGCCGTCGTGTCAGCGTCGCGGCCCATGTTCACGGCCGTCAGTACCGCCTGGACGAAGTCGCCGTCCGCCGCCGCGTACGCCCCGAAGGCCAGGGCGACCGCCTCGGGGGCCAGATCGGTCCACGGGTAGCCGCCGATGACGACCGCGGAGCGGACCGCGCGTTCGCCTCGGTGGGCCACCGCCACCGCCCGCCTCAGCGACCTGGCCGTCCAGGAGTCGTCCGGGACGACGGCCAGCGCGGAGGCCACCACCGCGATCGTCGGCGCCCCGGCCATCGCCGCCGCGACACCCGCCGCCACCGCCTGGCCGCCGTAGATGCCCTCGCCGTCATGGCTCACCGAACCGTCGATCGCCACCAGCCGGGCCGCCTCCGCCGGGCGGCCCGCCGCGAAGACGCCGAAGGGAGCCGCCCGCATGGCGAGGCCGTCGCTCCAGGCGTGCCGGTGCTGGGCCGAGATGGGGGCGGCCAGGCCCCGGCGGAGGTTCTCCAGCGTGCCGCGTTCGCTGAAGCCCGCGCCCCGGAAGGGGCCTTCCGCCCGGTCCGCGATCCACTCGTGCCACGCCGTCTCCACATGGGCCGGGGTGAGGGCCGAGCCATGGCGGGCCAGGAGGAGGCCGGAGAAGATCGCGTACTCGGTGTCGTCCGTGCCGGAGGGCTTGTCGGTGACGAAGCCGGTGACGCGGCCCCAGCGGGCGCGGATCTCGGAGGGCTTCATGTTCTCCGCCGGGGCGCCCAGCGCGTCGCCGACCGCCAGGCCGAGCAGCGCGCCGCGGGCCCGTTCGCGGAGCTCGGCGGCGTCCCCGGGCGCCGGAACCGAGGGGATGCAGGCGATCGATGCCATACGCGGCCTTCCTCCGGGGGCTCCGCCCAGGGCGCGGAGCCCTTTGCGGATATGTCCCACCGTCGGCGGTTGACCCGAGCCTCGGAAGCCCCGGTGTCACCCGGTCGACATCTGTGCGGGCCTATACACGAATGAGCGTTCTAAGGGAAAACCGCAGGTTAGCCCAGGCTTTCCTTGCTGGCGGGGCGGAATTTCCGGGCGTAGATTTGGTGTTGTCGAAGAATAGAACGTGTCTAAAGACAGCCTTACCTGAGTTTCTGGGGGACCTTCATGGCCATCATCGAGATCGAGGCGCCGCTGCACGAAGCGCACCGCGACAACCACACCCACCGCGATGTGAACGGCGGCTGGCTGCGGCCCGCCGTCTTCGGGGCGATGGACGGTCTGGTCTCCAATCTCGCCCTGATGACCGGTGTCGCGGGCGGCGCGGTCAGCCATCAGACCGTCGTGCTGAGCGGCCTCGCCGGGCTGGCCGCCGGTGCCTTCTCCATGGCCGCGGGTGAGTACACCTCCGTCGCCTCGCAGCGCGAGCTCGTCGAGGCCGAGCTGGATGTGGAGCGGCGGGAGCTGAGAAAGCACCCGGAGGACGAGGAGGCCGAGCTCGCGGCGCTGTACGAGGCCCGTGGTGTCGAGCCGAAGCTCGCGCGGGCCGTGGCCGAGCAGCTCTCCCGTGATCCCGAACTGGCCCTGGAGATACACGCCCGGGAAGAGCTCGGCATCGACCCCGGTGACCTGCCGTCCCCGCTGGTCGCGGCCGTCTCGTCCTTCGGGTCGTTCGCGCTGGGCGCCCTGCTGCCCGTACTGCCGTATCTGCTCGGCGCCACCGCGCTGTGGCCGGCCGTGCTCCTCGCGCTCCTGGGGCTGTTCCTGTGCGGTGCCGTGGTGGCCAGGGTGACCGCGCGGACCTGGTGGTTCAGCGGGCTGCGACAGCTCGCGCTCGGTGGTGCCGCGGCCGGTGTGACGTACGCCCTGGGCAGTTTGTTCGGAACGGCCGTAGGATAGCTCGGCTGGAACTTATGCGTTGGGCCGCATAAGTAGCCGTTACTCGCTGGTTTCGGATGCATGACCACCGGGCATGAGCCGTAAGCGCTGTGGGCAATGACGCCTGCTGCGCACTCGCGGGGTGGGCGACGACGCCTCCCCCGCCACCGGACCGACGGAACTCCGATCTGATCGATCTTTTTCCGCCGGATCCCACATGCTTTCCGCACATACTTTCCGCCGCCGTGCGCGGTACCCGCCGCGACCGCGGCGTCCGCATGTTGGAACGGAGTATCCCGGTTCCCGAGAACCGCTCCATCATGTAACCTGCACGAAATTTTGCACTCACGCAGAGGGCCAACGTCGTCCCTCGGCAATCTGCATATGCCACATGACGACGACGGGAGAGCCGATGCGTACGCCGCGCCAGCCGTCCCAGCACTCCGCGCATGGCCAGAACTGGTCGTTCATGGATGCTCGCCCTGCTGCGCAGGGTATGTACGACCCCCGCAACGAGCACGACGCCTGTGGCGTCGGCTTCGTGGCCACCCTCACCGGCGAGGCGAGCCACACGCTGGTCGAGCAGGCGCTGACCGTTCTGCGCAACCTCGAGCACCGCGGCGCCACCGGCTCCGAGCCCGACTCGGGTGACGGCGCGGGCATCCTGTCCCAGGTGCCGGACGCCTTCTTCCGTGAGGTGGCCGAATTCGAACTGCCCGCGGCCGGTGCGTACGCCGTCGGTATCGCCTTCCTGCCGGAAGAGGAGACGGCCGAGGCCGTCTCGAAGATCGAGACGATCGCCGGTGAGGAGGGCCTGACGGTCCTCGGCTGGCGTGAGGTTCCGGTCGCGCCCGAACTCCTCGGAGCCACCGCCCGCTCGACGATGCCGGCCTTCCGGCAGATCTTCGTCGCCGACGGCACCTCGGAGGGCATCGCGCTCGACCGCAAGGCCTTCGTGCTGCGCAAGCGCGCCGAGCGTGAGGTCGGTGTCTACTTCCCGTCGCTGTCCGCGCGCACCATCGTCTATAAGGGCATGCTGACCACGGGCCAGCTGGAGCCGTTCTTCCCGGACCTGTCCGACCGCCGGTTCGCCTCCGCGATCGCGCTCGTGCACTCCCGGTTCTCCACGAACACCTTCCCGTCGTGGCCGCTCGCGCACCCGTACCGCTTCGTCGCGCACAACGGTGAGATCAACACCGTCAAGGGCAACCGCAACTGGATGGTCGCCCGCGAGTCGCAGCTCGTCTCCGACTTGTTCGGCTCTGCCGACCATGGACGCAGCGGTTCCGACGACAATGCCCTGGAGCGCATCTTCCCGGTGTGCACCCCGGACGCCTCCGACTCCGCGTCCTTCGACGAGGTGCTGGAGCTGCTCCACCTCGGCGGCCGTTCGCTGCCGCACTCCGTGCTGATGATGATCCCGGAGGCGTGGGAGAACCACGACTCCATGGACCCGGCCCGGCGCGCCTTCTACCAGTACCACTCCACGATGATGGAGCCCTGGGACGGCCCGGCCTGTGTCACCTTCACCGACGGCACCCAGGTCGGCGCCGTGCTCGACCGCAACGGCCTGCGCCCCGGCCGCTACTGGGTCACCGACGACGGCCTCGTCGTCCTCGGCTCCGAGGTCGGCGTCCTCGACATCGACCCCGCCAAGGTCGTCCGCAAGGGCCGCCTGCAGCCGGGCCGTATGTTCCTCGTCGACACCGTCGAGCACCGCATCATCGAGGACGACGAGATCAAGGCCGCCCTCGCCGCCGAGCACCCGTACGCGGAGTGGCTGGAGGCCGGCGAGATCGAGCTGTCCGACCTGCCCGAGCGCGAGCACATCGTGCACACGCACGCCTCGGTCACCCGTCGCCAGCAGACCTTCGGCTACACCGAGGAGGAGCTGCGCATCATCCTCGCGCCGATGGCCAAGGCCGGCGCCGAGCCGATCGGTTCGATGGGCACCGACTCGCCGATCGCCGCGCTGAGCGAGCGCCCGCGCCTGCTCTTCGACTACTTCACCCAGCTGTTCGCGCAGGTCACCAACCCGCCGCTGGACGCGATCCGCGAGGAGCTCGTGACCTCGCTGCGCTCGTCCCTCGGCCCGCAGGGCAACCTGCTCGAGCCGACGGCCGCCTCCTGCCGCTCGGTCACCCTGCCCTTCCCGGTGATCGACAACGACGAGCTGGCCAAGCTCATCCACATCAACGCCGACGGCGACATGCCCGGCTTCAAGGCCGCGACCCTCTCCGGTCTGTACCGGGTGCACGGCGGCGGTGACGCCCTCGCCGCGCGCATAGAGGAGATCTGCGCCGAGGCCGACGCCGCCATCGAGAACGGCGCCCGCCTGATCGTCCTGTCGGACCGCCACTCGGACGCCGAGCACGCGCCGATCCCGTCGCTGCTGCTCACCGCGGCTGTCCACCACCACCTCATCCGCACCAAGCAGCGCACCCACGTGGGCCTGCTGGTCGAGGCCGGCGACGTCCGCGAGGTCCACCACGTCGCCCTGCTCATCGGCTACGGCGCCGCCGCCGTGAACCCGTACCTGGCGATGGAGTCCGTCGAGGACCTGGTCCGCGCCGGCACCTTCCTGTCGGACATCGAGCCCGAGAAGGCCATCCGCAACCTGATCTACGCCCTGGGCAAGGGCGTCCTGAAGGTCATGTCCAAGATGGGCATCTCGACGGTCGCCTCCTACCGCGGCGCCCAGGTCTTCGAGGCCGTCGGTCTCGACGACGCCTTCGTCGAGAAGTACTTCAACGGCACGGCCACCAAGATCGGCGGCGTCGGCATCGACGTCATCGCCAAGGAGGTCGCCGCCCGCCACGCCAAGGCGTACCCGGCCTCCGGCATCGCTCCCGCGCACCGCGCGCTGGACATCGGCGGCGAGTACCAGTGGCGCCGCGAGGGCGAGCCGCACCTGTTCGACCCGGAGACGGTCTTCCGCCTCCAGCACTCCACACGCACCGGCCGCTACGACATCTTCAAGAAGTACACCGAACGCGTGAACGAGCAGTCCGAGCGCCTGATGACGCTCCGCGGGCTCTTCGGCTTCAAGTCGGACCGCCAGCCGATCTCCATCGACGAGGTCGAGCCGGCCAGCGAGATCGTCAAGCGCTTCTCCACGGGCGCCATGTCGTACGGCTCCATCTCCAAGGAGGCGCACGAGACCCTCGCCATCGCCATGAACCAGCTGGGCGGCAAGTCCAACACCGGTGAGGGCGGCGAGGACCCGGAGCGTCTGTACGACCCGGCGCGCCGTTCGTCGATCAAGCAGGTCGCCTCCGGCCGCTTCGGTGTGACCTCCGAGTACCTGGTCAACGCCGACGACATCCAGATCAAGATGGCCCAGGGCGCCAAGCCCGGCGAGGGCGGCCAGCTGCCCGGCCACAAGGTGTACCCGTGGGTGGCCAAGACACGTCACTCGACGCCGGGTGTCGGCCTGATCTCCCCGCCGCCGCACCACGACATCTACTCCATCGAGGACCTGGCCCAGCTGATCCACGACCTCAAGAACGCGAACCCGCAGGCGCGGATTCACGTCAAGCTGGTATCCGAGGTCGGCGTCGGCACGGTCGCGGCGGGTGTGTCGAAGGCGCACGCGGACGTGGTGCTCATCTCCGGCCACGACGGTGGTACCGGTGCTTCGCCTCTTACGAGCCTGAAGCACGCCGGTGGCCCCTGGGAGCTCGGCCTCGCCGAGACCCAGCAGACGCTGCTGCTCAACGGCCTGCGCGACCGCATCGTCGTGCAGACCGACGGCCAGCTGAAGACCGGCCGTGACGTCGTCATCGCCGCGCTGCTCGGCGCCGAGGAGTTCGGTTTCGCGACCGCACCGCTCGTCGTCTCCGGCTGCGTCATGATGCGCGTCTGCCACCTGGACACCTGCCCGGTCGGCATCGCCACCCAGAACCCGACCCTGCGCGACCGCTTCTCCGGCAAGGCCGAGTACGTCGTCAACTTCTTCCAGTACATCGCCGAAGAGGTCCGCGAGATCCTCGCCGAGCTCGGCTTCCGCTCCATCGAGGAGGCCGTCGGCCACGCCGAGGCGCTGGACGTCACGCGTGCCGTCGACCACTGGAAGGCCCAGGGCCTGGACCTGGCCCCGCTGTTCCACGTGCCCGAGCTGCCCGAGGGCGCGGTGCGCCACCAGCTCATCGAGCAGGACCACGGCCTGGAGAAGGCGCTCGACAACGAGCTCATCAAGCTCGCCGCCGACGCCCTCGCCGCGGACTCCGCGACCGACGCCCAGCCGGTGCGCGCGCAGGTCTCCATCCGCAACATCAACCGGACGGTCGGCACCATGCTCGGCCACGAGGTGACGAAGAAGTTCGGCGGCGCGGGCCTGCCCGACGACACCATCGACATCACCTTCACGGGCTCCGCCGGCCAGTCCTTCGGCGCCTTCCTCCCGCGCGGTGTCACGCTGCGCCTGGAGGGCGACGCCAACGACTACGTCGGCAAGGGCCTCTCCGGCGGCCGGGTCGTCGTCCGTCCCGACCGGGGCGCCGACCACCTCGCCGAGTACTCGACGATCGCGGGCAACACCATCGCGTACGGCGCGACCGGCGGCGAGCTGTTCCTGCGCGGTCGTACGGGTGAGCGGTTCTGTGTCCGCAACTCCGGTGCGCTGGTCGTCTCCGAGGGCGTGGGCGACCACGGCTGCGAGTACATGACCGGTGGTCACGCGGTGGTCCTGGGCGAGACGGGCCGTAACTTCGCGGCCGGTATGTCCGGCGGCATCGCGTACGTCATCGACCTCGACCGCGACAACGTCAACGTCGGCAACGTCAGCGCCATCGAGGCCCTCGACGACACCGACAAGCAGTGGCTGCACGACGTGGTCCGCCGCCACCAGGAGGAGACCGGATCCACGGTCGCCGAGAAGCTCCTGGCCGAGTGGGACACCGCGGTCGAGCGCTTCAGCAAGATCATCCCCAGCACGTACAAGGCAGTGCTCGCCGCCAAGGACGCCGCCGAGCGAGCCGGTCTGTCCGAGACCGAGATCACCGAGAAGATGATGGAGGCGGCGATCAATGGCTGACCCGAAGGGCTTCCTGAACCACGGCCGTGAGGTCGCCAAGTCCCGTCCGGTCGACGTGCGTCTGAAGGACTGGAACGAGGTCTACGTCCCCGGCTCCCTGCTGCCGATCATCAGCAAGCAGGCCAGCCGCTGCATGGACTGCGGCATCCCGTTCTGCCACAACGGCTGCCCGCTCGGGAACCTGATCCCCGAGTGGAACGACTACGCCTACCGCGAGGACTGGGCGGCGGCGTCGGAGCGCCTGCACGCCACGAACAACTTCCCGGAGTTCACGGGCCGCCTGTGCCCGGCCCCGTGTGAGTCGGCGTGTGTGCTCGGCATCAACCAGCCGGCCGTCACCATCAAGAACGTCGAGGTCTCGATCATCGACAAGGCGTGGGACGCGGGCACTGTCGCCCCGCAGGCCCCGGAGCGCCTGTCCGGCAAGACCGTCGCCGTCATCGGCTCGGGCCCGGCGGGCCTGGCCGCCGCCCAGCAGCTCACGCGGGCCGGTCACACCGTCGCCGTCTACGAGCGCGCGGACCGCATCGGAGGCCTTCTCCGGTACGGCATCCCCGAGTTCAAGATGGAGAAGCGGCACATCAACCGCCGTATCGAGCAGATGCGCGCGGAGGGCACCCGCTTCCGCACCGGCATCGAGATCGGCCGCGACCTCAAGGCGACCGACCTGAAGAAGCGGTACGACGCGGTCGTCATCGCCGCCGGCGCCACGACCGCCCGTGACCTCCCGGTCCCCGGCCGCGAGCTCAAGGGCATCTACCAGGCCATGGAGTACCTGCCGCTGGCCAACAAGGTCCAGGAGGGCGACTACGTCACCTCCCCGATCTCGGCCGAGGGCAAGCACGTCGTGGTCATCGGCGGTGGCGACACCGGCGCCGACTGCGTGGGCACCGCCCACCGCCAGGGCGCGGCCTCCGTCACGCAGCTGGAGATCATGCCCCGCCCGAACGACGAGCGGAACCCGGTCGCCCAGCCGTGGCCGACCTTCCCGATGCTCTACAAGGTCACCTCGGCCCACGAGGAGGGCGGCGAGCGGGTCTACTCCGTCTCCACCACCCACTTCGAGGGCGACGAGGACGGCAACGTCCAGTGGCTGCACCTCACCGAGGTCGAGTTCATCGACGGCAAGCTGACCCCGAAGCCGGGCACCGAGCGCAAGATCCCCGCCCAGCTGGTCACCCTGGCGATGGGCTTCACCGGCACGGACCGCGAGAACGGCCTCGTGGACCAGTTCGGCCTGGAGCTCGACGAGCGCGGCAACATCGCCCGCGACGCCGACTTCCAGACCAACGTGCCGGGCGTCTTCGTCGCCGGTGACGCGGGCCGCGGCCAGTCCCTCATCGTGTGGGCCATCGCGGAGGGCCGCTCGGCCGCCCGCGGCTGCGACCGCTTCCTGACCGGCGCGAGCGACCTGCCGGCGCCGATCAAGCCGACGGACCGCGCGCTGATGGTCTGATCCGCCGGCTCGGCACAGACGTCCCGTACAACGGCGTACGGAACATCGACGGCGCCTGCCCCACAGTCCCCGACCGGACGAATGGGCAGGCGCCGTCGCCTTTCTCAGATGGCTCGCAGCCGTACGGTCACCGGGGCGGGCTCCTCGGGGACGGGCAGCGACTGCACGGTCAGCGCGTCCCCGCTCTCGACCACTCCGCTGCCGGACCGGTCGAGGTGAGCGTCCACCACGACCCGCTGCCGTGGCCCCCAGTCCGCCGACAGCCGGAAGGGCACACTGACCGTGCCCTGCCCGTCGTACGAGATGTCCTGAGCCGTCGCGGTGAGTTCCCGCGCGGGAGCGTCGGCCACCGTCACGTCGAGCACGCGCACCCGCAGGACCGCCTCGTCGAAGGCGCCCAGGTCGGGAGTGAGCAGGACCCGCCCGGAGACAGTGGCCACGTCACGCTCGCTTGCTAGGAGTTGAGCACGGCGTACCGCGCCTCGATGTCGACCGGTCCGCCCGTGAGGTTGCGGATCTCGATGAAGTACTTGATCAGGTTGCTCGCCTGACGGTCCACCTGGACCTTCCACTCCACCTGGGCGTTGCCGTCCACCATCGGCCACGTCGGTACGACCGTCCAGTCGACCCGCCAGGCCTCCGGCCAACTGTGGGTGAACCACCGGCGGCTGGTGTTCGCCGGTACCTGTCCGCGGAACTGCACTCCCAGAATCATGACTCTTCCCCCTTCGGCGCCTCGGGCGCGCCCCCGCCGTCCTGCGGACCTTCCGCGGCCGGGGCGCCCGCGACGCCCCCGCCGTCCTGTGCCACGCCCAGCGGCGCGTACGCGGCGCCCGCGAACTCGGGCCCCCCGATCCCACTGCCGGTCCCGGTGACGACCACCCCCGCCGGCGCCTCCGGTGCCCCGCTGAGGCTCGGCGCCGGACCGGCGTCGACCGCGTCGGCCCAGCCCGCGGGCATGGACTGGCCCGGCATACCCATTCCTTGCATGCTTCCCCCTGTCAGATCTCGTGATCAGATCTCGTGATCAGCTCTCGTGCCGTCAGGTCGCGTTGGCGCCCCAGCCCAGCACGTCGTAGCGGGCCTGGATGTCGACCGGACCGCCGGTCAGGTTGCGGATGTTGAGGAAGTACTTGAGCAGTCCACCGGACTGCCGGGTCACCTGGACCCAGGACTCGATCTGCGCGTCCCCGTCCACCACGGGCGCGGTCGGCACGACCGTCCAGTGGACGTACCAGTGCGCCGGCCAGCTGTGCGTGAACCAGCGCCCGACCTGCCCGGCCGCGACCCGCCCTGTGAACTGCACGCCGGAGAAGCGCGCCGGCGACTCCAGGTTCGCGTACATCGTGCGCACGGCGAGACAGTCGCCCGGGCTGAGTCCCGTCCGCTGGCCGATCTCGACGTTCTGCCGGGGCACGATGGTGTCCTGGCCGTTGTTCGAGAACGCCCAGCGCGGATAGTGCATGATCGAGTGGTAGTCGTACGCGCCGACGTCGTCGCCGTCGGTGATGTGCTGGTTGAAGTTGTGGGCCATGCCCTGCTGGATGTTGGCCCAGTGGATGGTGACGAACTGGTCCCGGTCCTCCCGGCTCTGCTCGTGCCAGAGCCCGACGGCGTGCCCGATCTCATGGATGGCGGCGCCGAGCTCGCAGCCCTGACCCAGCGTGATCTGCTGGACGTTGCCCCGCCGGCCCACGGCCGAACTGCAGCCGCCGCCGGGCACGAACCGGATGAAGTCGGGGTGCTGCGCCTGGTTCTGGGCCGTGCGCTGCACGAAGCGGATGCGGGTGTTGCGCTGCCAGTGGTCGATCGCGCCGGTGACGCGGGCCTGGTCGGGCAGGTTCGGGTCGATCTCGTACGGCACGAGGCCGTTCACCCAGCGGAACTGCTGGCCGGGCAGGACGACCCCGTTCTCCTCCAGCGCCACCGCGTGCTCGGCGGCGACCTGCTTGGACTCGATGAGGTCGAGGACGATGTCGCCCTCGAAGACGGGCTGCCCGTCGACCTCGGTGTACTGCACCGCCTTCGGCCCCTTGCCCGCCAGCTGGACGAGGCCCGCCTGCACCTCCGGTCCGACCTGGTAGGGCCCGAACCCCGAACCGGCGGCGGCCGGTTCGGCCGTTTCGGTTGCCATGGCGTCCCCCTTGATTGACGTTGTTCCCCCTTGGGGTGATTAACGTCGATGAGGCGCCATCTTTCGTCAATGGAGGGCGGAGGCGGCTTTTGTCTCGTACGTCTGGCCCAGCACGGCCCGGGCACCTTGTACGTCTCCTCGTACACCTGCCAGCCGTGGGGTGCTCAGCGAAGCTTCTCGTCGCCGAGAGAGGGGTGGGGCCCTCGTGCCGTAATCTCGGCAGCCGGACCAGTGCGTCACGCCGGAGCAGTGCGTCAAGGGGGAAACAGGACATGGCCGCGATCAGTCTCAGCAAGGTCGAGGAGACCGCGCCCGCGCTGGTGAGCCTCTACAAGAGCGCCGGGGTGTCGCTGCACAAGCACGGGCTGGACGGGGTGCGGGCCGCGGTCTACCTGGTCGTGGACTACTCCGGGTCGATGAAGCCGTACTACAAGGACGGCAGTGTGCAGGCGCTGGCCGACCGAGTGCTCGGGCTGTCGGCGCACTTCGACGACGACGGCACCGTTCCGGTGGTGTTCTTCTCGACCGACGTCGACGCCCAGACCGAGATCGCGCTGGCCGACCACCGCGGGCGCATCGAGCGGATCGTGGCCGGCCTCGGCACATGGGCAAGACCAGCTACCACCTGGCCATGGACGCCGTCATCGACCACTACCTCGACAGCGGGTCGACGGACCCCGCCCTGGTCGTCTTCCAGACCGACGGCGGCCCCATCAACAAGCTCGCCGCCGAACGCTACCTGTGCAAGGCGGCCCGGCTCCCGCTGTTCTGGCAGTTCATCGGCTTCGGGGACCCGGACAGCAAGCAGTTCGACTATCTGCGCAAGCTCGACGAGCTGTCCGTCCCGGACAAGCGGGCCGTCGACAACGCCGGGTTCTTCCACGCGGGTTCGGAGCCGCGCAAGGTGTCCGACGCCGAGCTGTACGACCGGCTCGTCGGCGAGTTCCCGAAGTGGCTGGTGGCCGCGCGGGCGCAGGGAATCGTACGGCCGGCCTGACGCGTAGACCGCTTGCCCGCCCCGTTGGCCGGGCCCGTGGGGGCGTGTCACCCTGAGGTGATCCGACGGGAAGGCGACGACACATGGACGGCGCACGATCGGGGAACGAGGGAGCGGAGGCCGAGCGGGTCACGTCGCCCGGGAGAGGCGAGAAGATCGCCGACTGGGCCGACGGGCGGCTCGGTATCTACGCCGTGGCCAAGGCCAACATGCGCAAGGTCTTTCCCGACCACTGGTCCTTCATGCTGGGCGAGGTCTCCCTCTACAGCTTTCTCGTCCTGATCCTCACCGGCGTCTACCTCACCCTGTTCTTCGACCCGAGCACCCGCGAGGTCGTCTACAACGGCTCCTACGAGCCGCTCAACGGTGTGCTGATGACCAGGGCCTACGAGTCCACGCTCGACATCAGCTTCGATGTGCGCGGCGGGCTGCTCATGCGGCAGATCCACCACTGGGCGGCGCTGGTGTTCATCACCGGCATGATGGTGCACATGATGCGGGTGTTCTTCACGGGCGCCTTCCGCAAGCCGCGCGAGCTCAACTGGGTGTTCGGCTGGACCCTGCTGATGCTCGGCATCATCACCGGCCTGACCGGCTACTCCCTCCCCGACGACCTGCTGTCCGGCACCGGACTGCGCTTCGCCCACGGCGCGATCCTGTCCATCCCGATCGTCGGGACGTACGTGGCGTTCTTCCTCTTCGGCGGGGAGTTCCCCGGAGAGGACTTCATCGCCCGCCTCTACCCGATCCACATCCTGCTGCTGCCGGGGATCATGCTCGGCCTGGTGGCCGCCCATCTGATCCTGGTCTTCTACCACAAGCACACGCAGTACCCGGGCCCCGGCCGCGACCAGAAGACGGTCGTCGGCATGCCCTTCCTGCCGGTGTACACGGCCAAGGCGGGCGGCTTCTTCTTCCTCGTCTTCGGCGTGCTGGCGGTCATGGGCGGCATCGCCAGCATCAACCCCGTGTGGGCGTTCGGGCCCTACCGCCCCGACTTGGTGACCACGGGCGCCCAACCGGACTGGTACCTGGGCTTCTCCGAGGGACTGATCCGGGTGATGCCGGGATGGGAGATCAACGCCTGGGGCCACACCCTGGAACTCGGCGTCTTCATCCCCTTCTCGCTCTTCCCGCTGATCCTGCTCGCGATCGGCCTGTATCCCTTCCTGGAAGCGTGGGTCACGGGTGACAGACGCGAGCACCACATCCTCGACCGGCCACGGAACATGCCGGTGCGCACCGGTCTCGGCGCGGCCTGGCTGAGTCTGTACGCGGTGCTGCTGATCGGCGGCGGCAACGACATCGTGGCCACGCATCTGCATCTGTCCATCAACGTGATCACGTGGTTCGTGCGGATCGCGGTGTTCGTCGTGCCCGTCGTCACCTTCTCGGTGACCAAGCGCGTCTGCCTGGGGCTCCAGCGCCGGGACCGGGCCAAGGTGCTGCACGGCAGGGAGACGGGCACCATCAAACGGCTTCCGCAGGGCGAGTACATCGAGATCCACGAGCCGCTCACCCAGGGACAGCTGTTCACCCTCACCCAGCACGAGCAGCATCCGCCGTACGAGGTCGGCCCGCTCGTCGACGCCAACGGCGTCCGGCGCCGGGCCGCCCCGTCCCAGCGGGTACGGGCCCGGCTGGCGCGGGCGATGTTCGGGCCTCGGACGCGGATCACCAAGCCGACGGTGGAGGAGTACCGCGAGGTCACCAGCGGCGATCACCACTGAGCACCTCCGCCCTGCACACGTCCGGGCTGCCCCAGGCGGTTCTGAGGGCCCGGGCCTTGGTCAGCCACAGCGACAGGTCGTACTCCGCCGTGTAGCCGATCGCGCCGTGCGACTGCAGGGCGGTGCGGGCGGTGGCGTACGCGGCCTCGCAGGCGGTGACCTTGGCGGCGGCGACGTCGGCCGGGGTCATGGTGAGCGCGGCGCCGAGGACGAGGGGCCGGGCGAACTCGAGGGCGATCTTGGCGTCGGCCAGGCGGTGCTTGACGGCCTGGAACGAGCCTATGGGGACGCCGAACTGGGTGCGCTGCCTGACGTACGCGACGGTCTTGTCGAGCAGCGCGAGGCCCACGCCGAGGGCCTGGGCGGCGGTGGTCAGGCGGGCGTATGCGAGGGCTTGGGCGGTGGGCGGTTCGGGGCTGAGGAGCTCGCCGCCGGGATCGAGGGGGGTGAGGCGGCGGGCCGGGTCCAGGGAGGGGCGCACGGGGCCATGGCCGGGGGAGAGGTACAGGCCACGGGGGGTGAGCGCGAGGCGGGTGGTGGCCGCCTCGCCGTCCAGGGCGTACGGCGTCGTCCACGCCAGCGTCGCCATCGCCTCGCCCGCGGCCAGCGCCGGAAGGAGCCGCTTGGCCGGGCCGGGGTCGGGCAGACCGGCGAGCAGTGCAGCGGCGGTGACCGTCTCCACCAGCGGCCCCGGCACCGCATGCCGCCCCAACTCCACGAAGGCGACGGCGAGTTCGAGGGGCCGGGGGCCCAGCCCTTCGTAGGCCTCGGGAACGGCCAGCGCGAACACCCCCGTCTCAGCGATACGGGACCACAGCCCTCGGCCCCGCGCGTGCTCGCCCCGGCTCCAGTCCCGTATCACCGACGGGGTGTCCGCCGCCGTCAGCATCGCGTCCAGCGACTCGGCGAAGGCACGCTGCTCGGTGTCGAGGAGGAAACGCATCAGCGGGGTCCTTTCGGCCGCGGTGGTGTCCCTTCCGGTGCCGGCGTCGCGTTGTGGGTGTCGGGTGCCCGCTTGCCGGTTCCGGCGTTGTCCTTCCGTGTCGGCGGGGTCCTTTCGGCTGCGGTGGTGTTTTCGTGCGGTGTCGGTTTCGCGTTGTGGGTGTCGGGTGCCCGCTTGCCGGTTCTGGCGTTGTCCTTCCGTGTCGGCGGGGTCCTTTCGGCTGCGGTGGTGTTCTCGTGCGGTGTCGGTTTCGCGTTGTGGGCGCTCTCCGGCGCCCGCTTGCCGGTTCCGGCGTTGTCCTTCCGTGTCGGCGGGGTCCCTTCGTGCGCGGTCGTGTCCCCGTCCGGCGTCGGTTTCGCGTTGCCGCTGTCCGGCGCCCTCTTCCCGGTTCCGGTGGGGCCCTCCCGCATCAGCGTCGCCCCTTCGGCAGGCCGAGCAGCCGCTCGGCGATGATGTCGCGCTGGATCTCGTTCGTCCCGGCGTAGATGGGGCCGGCGAGGGAGAAGACGTAGCGCTCGGACCAGTCGGTGTCGGCCAGTTCGCCCTCGGTGCCAAGGACATCGAGGGCCGTCTCGTGCAGCGCGATGTCGTACTCCGACCAGAAGACCTTGTTCAGGCTGGACTCCGGGCCGATCGACTCGCCGTCGAGGAAGCGGGAGGCGGCCGCGTAGGTGAAGAGCTGGTACGCCCGGGCGCCGATCAGGGCGTCGGCGACGCGGTTCCGCGTGCTGTGCGGGCTGCCCCGGGTGTGCCAGAGGTCCAGCAGACGCTCGGCGCTCGCGAGGAAGCGGCCGGGGGAGCGCAGCATCAGCCCGCGCTCGTTGCCCGCCGTCGACATCGCGATCCGCCAGCCCTGGCCCGGCTCGCCGATCACGTCCTCGTCCGGCACGAACACCTCGTCGAGAAACAGCTCGGCGAACGCCGGCTTCCCGTCGAGGCGGGCGATGGGGCGGACTGTGACGCCGGGGGCGCGCAGATCGAACATCAGGTATGTCAGGCCCTGGTGGGGTTTCGGGCAGTCCGGATCGGTGCGGAACAGCCCGAACGCGCGGTCGGCGAAGGCGGCGCGCGAGGACCAGGTCTTCTGGCCGGACAGCAGCCAGCCGCCGTCCGTGGAGACGGCCCTCGACCTGAGCGAGGCCAGGTCCGAGCCCGCCTCCGGCTCCGACCACGCCTGCGCCCAGATCACCTCGCCGGCGGCCATGGGCGGCAGGACACGCGCGCGTTGCTCCCGCGTGCCGTACTCGAAGAGGGTCGGGGCGAGCAGGCTGACGCCGTTCTGGCTGACGCGTCCCGGCGCACCCGCCGCCCAGTACTCCTCCTCGAACAGCAGCCACCGCACGAGCGTGGCGTCACGGCCGCCGTACGCCGTCGGCCAGTTCACCACCGACCAGCGGTCGGCGGCGAGTTCGGCCTCCCAGGCCCGGTGTGCCGCGAAGCCCTCCGCCGTCTCCAGAGAGGGCAGGGGATCGGCCGGCACGTGCGCCCGCAGCCAGGCGCGGGCCTCGGCGCGGAACGCCTCGTCGGCGGCGGAGTGGGTGAGGTCCACGGTCGCCCTCCCTTCGCTCTGGCCTTCCCTTCGGTTCTTCCCTAACAAGTGTTTGGTAGGTTAGCGTGCTGCCATGACAAACGTCGAGACGCCGCCGTACGTTCCCGGGCACGGACTGCTCCGCGGACGCACGGCCGTCATCACCGCCGCGGCGGGCGCGGGCATCGGTGGCGCGACCGCCCGCCGCCTCCTGGAGGAGGGCGCGCGCGTGCTGATCAGTGATGCGCACGCGCGGCGTCTGAAGGAGTGCGAGGCGGAGCTGGCCCGGGAGTTCGCCGGCGCGGTGACGTCCGTGGTCTGCGACGTCACCGACGAGACGCAGGTGCGCGCCCTGTTCGACACCGCCGTACAGGAACACGGCCGGCTCGACGTCGTCGTCAACAACGCCGGCCTCGGCGGCACCTCGCCGCTCGTCGACATGACCGACGAGCAGTGGTCGAAGGTCCTCGACGTCACCCTGAACGGCACCTTCCGCTGCACCCGGGCCGCCCTGCGCCGGATGCGCGACACCGGCGGCGTGATCGTCAACAACGCCTCCGTCGTCGGCTGGCGCGCCCAGGCCGGCCAGGCCCACTACGCCGCCGCCAAGGCGGGCGTGATGGCGCTGACCAGGTGCGCGGCCCTGGAGGCCGCCGAGTACGGGGTGCGGGTGAACGCCGTGGCGCCGAGCCTCGCCATGCATCCCCACCTGGCGAAGGTGACGACCCCCGAACTGCTGGAGGAGCTGACCGCGCGCGAGGCCTTCGGGCGGTACGCCGAGCCGTGGGAGGTGGCCAACGTGATCGTCTTCCTGGCGTCGGGCTACTCGTCGTACCTGACCGGAGAGATCGTCTCCGTCAGCAGCCAGCACCCGTAGGACGACAATGGACCCGTGCCGACCAAGAAGAAGCCCCAGGTGACCGCCGCAGCCGCCAGGCGGCGCGAACTCCTCGACACCGCCGCCGAGGTCTTCGCCGAGCAGGGCTACAACGCCACGACCGTACGCAAGATCGCGGACCACGCGGGCATGCTCGCGGGCAGCCTCTACTACCACTTCGACTCCAAGGAATCGATGCTGGAGGAGATCCTGCGGAGCTTCCTCGACGAGCTCTGGTGCGGCTACGACGCCGTCCTGGGTGCCGAGCTCGGGCCCCGCGAGACCCTCGAGGCCCTGGTCACCGAGTCGTTCCGGGAGATCGACCGGCACCGCGCCGCCGTCGCGATCTACCAGAAGGAGAACAAGCAGCTGGCGGCGCAGGAGCGGTTCGCGTTCCTCGCCGAGTCGCAGCTGAGGTTCGAGAAGGCGTGGCTGTCCACGCTGGAGCGCGGGGTCGCGGCCGGGGTTTTCCGCTCCGACCTCGACGTCCGGCTCACCTACCGGTTCGTGCGGGACACGGTGTGGGTCGCCGCGTCCTGGTACCGGCCCGGCGGACAGCACAGCCCGGAGGAGATCGCCCGGCAGTACCTGTCGATGGTGCTGGACGGGATCGCCGTACGTACGTAACTCACTGAGGAGTCTGGGAGTTGCCATGGCCGAGGCCTACATCGTCGAAGCGGTCCGTACGCCCGTCGGGCGGCGCGGAGGAGGGCTCAGCGGGGTCCATCCGGCCGACCTGGGGGCGCATGTGCTGAAGGAACTCGTCTCGCGCGCGGGCATGGATCCGGCCGCCGTGGAGGACGTCGTCTTCGGCTGTCTGGACGCGGTCGGGCCGCAGGCCGGGGACATCGCGCGGACCTGCTGGCTGGCGGCCGGGCTGCCCGAGGAGGTGCCGGGCGTGACCGTGGACCGGCAGTGCGGTTCCTCGCAGCAGGCCGTGCACTTCGCGGCCCAGGGCGTGCTGTCCGGCACCCAGGACCTGGTGGTCGCGGGCGGCGTGCAGAACATGTCGATGATCCCCATCGCCTTCGCCACCCGGCAGGCCGCCGAGCCGCTCGGCCTCACGGCGGGCCCCTTCGCGGGCAGCGAGGGCTGGCGGGCCCGGTACGGGGAGAAGCCGGTCAACCAGTTCGTCGGCGCCGAGATGATCGCCGCCAAGTGGGGGATCACCCGGCAGGACCAGGAGGAGTTCGCGCTGCGCTCGCACCGGCGGGCACTGCGGGCCATCGACGAGGGGCGCTTCGAGCGGGAACTCGTTCGCTACGGGCCTGTCACGGTCGACGAGGGGCCGCGCCGGGACACCTCACTGGAGAAGATGGCCGGACTGAAGCCGGTCATCGACGGAGGCACCATCACGGCCGCCTGTTCCTCGCAGGTCTCCGACGGCGCGGCGGCGATGCTGCTGGCCTCGGAGCGGGCGGTGCGCGAGCATGGGCTCACGCCCCGGGCCCGGGTGCACCATCTCTCGGTGCGCGGTGAGGATCCCATCCGCATGCTCACCGCGCCGATACCCGCCACCGCCCACGCCCTGAAGAAGACCGGCCTGTCCATCGACGACATCGACCTGGTCGAGATCAACGAGGCGTTCGCGCCGGTGGTGCTGGCCTGGTTGAAGGAGACCGGTGCGGATCCGGAGAAGGTCAACGTCAATGGCGGGGCGATCGCTCTGGGGCATCCGCTGGGTGCGACGGGAGTGAAGCTGATGACGACCTTGCTGCACGAACTGGAGCGTACGGGCGGCCGGTTCGGGCTTCAGACGATGTGCGAGGGCGGGGGACAGGCCAACGTGACGATCATCGAACGGCTGTGAGCCGCTCCCGCACCTCCAGCGCCTCCTTCATGATCCGCTGCACCAGCTCCGCGCACGACGGCAGGTCGTCGATCACACCGGCGACCTGCCCGGCCGCCATCACCCCCAGATCCGTACGGCCGTCCACCATGGACGCCTTGAGCAGCATCGGTGTGTTCGCGGCGAGGAGGACCTGGCTCCAGGTCAGGTCCTTGCCGTGCCGGAGTGCGCGGCCGTCCTGGAGCATCCGGCGCCAGCTCGTGGCGGACAGTTTCCGGTAACTCGCCGCCCTGCGCACCGCCTGGAAAAGGGCCCGCGCCCGCCCGGAGCGCTCCAGGGCGTCGACCAGTTCCGTACGGAGCATGCGGTGGGGCAGGCCGTCCACGGCCCGGGTGACCGTCACGTCCCGGACCGCCGCCGCCAGATACCGCGCCTTCACCGCGTCCGGCACCGTCGAGTCCGAGGTGAGCAGGAACCGTGTGCCCATGGCGACGCCCGCCGCCCCGTAGGCCAGCGCCGCGACCAGCCCGCGCCCGTCGAAGAAGCCGCCCGCCGCCACGACCGGTATGTCCACGGCGTCGACCACCTGCGGCAGCAGCACCGTCGTCGCCACCTCGCCGGTGTGCCCGCCGCCCTCGCCGCCCTGCACGATCACCGCGTCCGCGCCCCACGCCGCGACCTTCTCGGCGTGCCGCCGGGCGCCGATCGACGGGATGACGACCACGCCCGCGTCCTTGAGCTCGGCGATCAGCTCGCGGGAGGGCGCGAGGGCGAAGGAGGCGACGCGCACACCCTCGTCGATCATCACGCGGACCCGGTCGCCGGCGTCCGAGGCGTCCGCCCGCAGGTTCACGCCGAACGGCGCGTCCGTACGGGATCTGACCTCGCGTATCGCCTCACGCAGCCGGTCGACGGACATCGTCGCGGAGGCCAGGATGCCCAGCGCGCCCGCGTTCGCCGTCGCCGACACCAGCCGGGGCCCCGCCACCCAGCCCATGCCCGTCTGCACGATCGGGTGGCGGACCCCGACCAGCCGGGTCAGCGGTGTCTCCATCACGCGGTGACCTCCCTGGACCGGGTGTTCTCCGGGTCGATCACCTCGCGGATGAGCCGCAGCTCGTCGGGGGTGGGCGGACGGGTCCGGGGCACGTCGTCGGGGACGGCGAGCTCGAAGGAGGTCGCCTCCCTGACCTGCGTCGGCGTGACGCCGGGGTGAAGCGAGACCAGTCGCATCGAGTGGTCGGGCGTGGCGAAGTCGAAGACGCCGAGGTCGGTGACCACACGGGGAATGCGGTGATGGCGGGCCGTCTGCGGATGCGCGGCCGCGTGGTCGTAGCCGACTCCGCACACCATGTCGACCTTCTCGACGAAGACCCGCCGGGAATGCCTGGGGATCCAGTAACTGGTGGGATTGTTGAGGGTGTTGACCGGCGCGCCGCGCACCCCGAGCAGCTGCCGTCTCGGCCGTTCCCAGTCGCCGATGCACGAGATGTTCTGGTTGCCGTAGCGGTCGATCTGGCTCGCGCCCATCATCACGTGCCGCCGTCCACCGGTCACCAGGGCCAGATGCTGCCGGTACGGCAGCCAGCCCTCGGGCGTCCCGTCCGGGCGGACGAGCGTTGCCTCGCCGTCGGTCAGCAGCAGGTCGGGCGCGAAGGTGAGCCGTGCCAGCCGGGCCCCCACGGAGGGGATCAGGCCCATCGGGCTCGCCAGGATCTCTCCCGCGTCGCGCCAGGCCTCGGCGCAGGCGATCACGCAGTACTCGGCACGGGTGGGCGGGAGAGCTTCGTGAGTGAACTCCGTCATGGCCGCTCCCTGACCGCCGTCTGGTACGCCTGCTCGTCCCCGCCGAGGAACCGCGCCGCGAACTCCGCCCAGGGCGTGCTCGCGTACGCCTTCTGGAAGGCCTCGTCCCGGCCGTAGTCCGGTGCGCAGGAGGTGAAGTGCGCTCCGTTCGGGGCCTCCACGACCCCCGTCACCGTGTGCCGTTTGATCAGCAGGGTCTGCGGCGCGGCCTCCTTCGTCAGCTCGGCCGTGTCGACGATGCGCTCACAGGAGACGTACGCCGTCTCCGCCGCCGCGCAGAACAGGTCGTCGAAGTAGGGATCGGGGCCCAGATACTGGCCGTTGCCCAGCCGGTCGGCACGGTTCACATGCACCAGGGCGGCATCCAGACGCAGGGCCGGCACGGCGACGAACGTCTCCCCGTCGTCGTACGGCGAAGTCACCGTCCGCAGGCCCGGGTTGACCCGCATCACGTCCGAACCGATCCCGGCCCGCACCGGGAGGAAGGGCAGCCGGTTGGCGGCCGCGTGCAGGCCCCACATGAACATCGCCTCGTCGATCTCCATCAGCTCGAAGGCGCCCTGTTCCCGGGCCGCGCGATAGTGCGGTTCCAGCGGGATCGAGTCGAGGGTGACGAAGGCGGTGACCAGCTTGCGGACACGTCCGGCCGCGGCGAGCATGCCGACGTCGGGGCCGCCGTACGAGACGATCGTGAGGTCGGTGACGTCGGAGCGCAGCAGCGCCCGCACCAGGGCCATCGGTTTGCGGCGCGAGCCCCAGCCGCCGATGCCGAGGGTCATGCCGCTGCGCAGCCGGGAGACGACCTCGTCCGCGGTTGTCGACTTGTCGCTCATTCAGCCACCGTCCCTTCCGAACGTGTCACGAACCCGGTCGGCGACCCCGCTGAGGCCCGCCTCGAAGGTGAAGCCCTGCTCGAAGCGGTAGCTGCGCCGCACGTCGACCGGGTCGATGCCGTTGATCGCGGCCTTGGCCAGGCGCAGCAGCTGCCCGTCCTTCGCGGCGATCTCGCGGGCCAACTCCAGTGCGGCGGCGTGCAGTCGCTCGCGCGGCACGACCCGCCACACCGATCCGTGCGCGTGCAGCTCGGCGGCGGTCGCGGTGCGCGAGGTGTAGTACAGGGCGCGCATCAGATGCTGGGGGACCAGCCGGGCCAGATGGGTGGCCGCGCCCAGCGCTCCCCGGTCCAGCTCGGGCAGCCCGAAGGTGGCGTCCTCGCTCGCCACGATCACGTCCGCGTTGCCCACCAGACCGATGCCGCCGCCCAGGCAGAAGCCGTGCACGGCCGCGATGACGGGCACCGCGCAGTCGTACACCGCGGCGAAGGCCGCCGCGCAGGCGTGGTTGGCGCCGATCAGCGCACCGTGCCCGCCCCGCTGTATCTCCTTGATGTCCACCCCCGCGTTGAACCCGCGCCCCTCGGCCGCGACGACGACACATCTGATCCCCGGGTCCCGGCCCGCCGCCCGCACGGCGTCGGCCAGCGCGAACCAGCCCGCCACCGGCAGGGCGTTCACCGGTGGGAAGTCGACCGTGACGACGGCGATCCCGTCCTTGCCGGGCCCCTTTTCCGGGGACGAGGTGGAGACACCCATGGCCGCATCAGCTACCTTTCCACCAAACGTTTGTTAGGTGAAGGGTAGCCGCGCATGGGGCTGGACGGGAAGGTCGTGGTCGTCACGGGTGGCACGCGGGGTGTCGGTGCGGGCATCGCGCGAGCCTTCGCCGAGTCAGGTGCGGACGTCGTGGTCTGTGCGCGCCGACCGCCCGAAGCCCCGTGCCCGCAAGCGGAGTTCAGACCACTCGACCTCCGCGATCCGGAAGCCGTACGGGCCTTCTTCGCAGCCCTGCCCCGCCTCGACGTGCTGGTCAACAACGCGGGTGGAACGCCGTACAGAAGGTTGACGGACGCGGATGCCGAGCGGCACGCGCGCGTGATCGAGCTGAACCTTCTCGCGCCGATGACGGCGTCCCTGGCCGCGTACGAGCACCTGAGGCGGGTGCGGGGCTCGGTGGTGATGATCGGCAGCGTCAGCGGCGGCCGCCCGTCGCCCGGGTCGGCGGCGTACGGGGCGGCGAAGGCCGGGCTGGAGAGTCTGGCCCGCTCGATGGCGGTGGAGTGGGCGCCGGAGGTCCGGGTCAACACGCTGGTCGTGGGCATGGTTCGCACGGAGCGGTCGGACCTGCACTACGGGGGCGAGGACGGCATCGCGGCCGTCTCCCGCACCGTCCCGCTCGGCCGCCTCGCCGAACCGTCCGACATCGGCGCGGCCGCCGTCTTCCTCGCCTCCGACGCCGCCGCCTACATCAGCGGGGCGAGCCTGCTCGTGCACGGCGGGGGCGAGCGGCCCGCGTTCCTGGACGCCGCGACGGTCAACAACCAGGAAGGGGACTTGGCATGAGCCGGATGTGTGAGGGGCGGGTCGTCGTGGTCACGGGCGCGGGCCGGGGTCTCGGGCGTGCGCACGCGCTCGCGTTCGCGGCCGAGGGGGCGAGGGTCGTCGTCAACGACCTCGGGGTCGGTTTGGACGGCACGCCGGGGGCCGGGGGATCCGCCCGGGCGACGGCCACGGAGAGCCCTGCCCTGCGGGTCGTCGAGGAGATCCGCGCGGCGGGCGGCGAGGCGATCGCACACGGCGGCGACGTGGCGACCAGCGGCGGGGCGGCGTCTTTGGTGGCGGCGGCGCTGGAGGCGTACGGCCGTCTCGACACCCTCGTCAACAACGCGGGCTTTCTACGGGACCGGATGCTGGTCAATCTGGACGAGGACGACTGGGACGCTGTCGTGCGCGTCCACCTCAAGGGACATTTCCTTCCCCTCAAGCACGCGGCCGCGCACTGGCGGGCGGAGGCGAAGGCGGGCCGGATGCCGAGCGCCCGGGTCGTCAACACGAGTAGTGGGGCGGGGCTGTTGGGGTCGGTGGGCCAGGCCAACTACAGCGCAGCGAAGGCAGGGATCGTGGGCCTGACGCTGGTCGCGGCGGCCGAGCTCGCCCGCTACGGCGTCCAGGTCAACGCGATCGCCCCGGCGGCGCGGACGCGGATGACGGAACGGGCCTTCGCGGAATCGATGGCGGCTCCTGCCGCCGGCTTCGACGCGATGGCGCCGGAGAACGTCTCGCCGCTGGTCGTCTGGCTGGGATCGGCGGGGAGCGATGGCGTGACGGGGAGGGTCTTCGAGGCGGAGGGCGGGCGGATCACTGTCATGGGGGGATGGAGGGCGGGGCCGAGCGTGGACAAGGGGGCGCGCTGGACGCCGGAGGAGGCGGGGGAGGTGGCGCGGAAGCTGGTGGGGGAGGCGGGGGCGCCGGGGGCGGTGTACGGCGCGTGAGGTTGCGCCGGGTTTTTCGCCCCGGCCGGAGGGCTCCGCCCTCTGGCCGGCGAACCCCTACGTATCGCACTCAAGCACCGTCCGGCACAACCCGCACCGCGCCCGAACCCTCCCCCGCACCGGCACCCGAATCCGCTGCTGACACGTAGGACACGGAAACGACACCCGCAGCGGCCCCCGCCCGTCCGGCGTGAACGCATACGGCACCTCCGGCCGGGTCCCCGCCCCGTGCTGGTCCTGCGCATGGCGCCGATCGCGGGCGTACCGCCGCCGCCCCGCCCAGCCGGCCGCCGTCAGCGGCGGCTGCTGCTCGTCGCGGCGGGCCTCGGCCAGGCCCTTCACATACGCCGCGTACGCCTGCGGACTGGTGAACCACACCGACGGATCCTCGGCGAACAGCAGCGCCCGCTTGGCGAGGACGTACCCGAACTCCTCCGGCGTCAGATACCCCAGCTTCTGCGAGGACGCCGCGTCCTCCCGGTACGCGTCGAGGAGCAGCCAGCCCGCACCCAGATACGTCGTCGCCGTGTCCGTGAGGATCTCGTTGTCCCGCGTGCCCGGGAAGGACAGCCCCAGGCGGTGCAGATACACATGCATCACCTCATGGGCGAGCGCCGCCCCGATGTCCCGGCGATGGGTGCGGAACCGGTCGTTCAGCTCGACGAAGTACTCCGGCCCGGCGGCGAGTTCGACGTTCGCCGCATGGCTCATCTCCCGGAAGCTGACGATCAGCCGGGCGTCCGGCAGCCGATAGTGCCGCACCAGCTCGCGGGCCACCCGCTGCGCGCCCAGATACAGATCATCCGTGTCGGCGAAGGCCACGTCGACCGGCGCCACGCTCGCCGCGAAGGTCTGGATGGTGTCGTACGACAGCCGCCTGTAGAGCGCGGTGATGGAAGCCCGCACCGTCTCCAGGTGTGGGAATCCGTGCTGAACCGGTCCGCCGTTCGCCACGTCCGTACCCCCAAGACGCCTTGAACCCGAATCCACTCTACGGGGATGAGAGGGGATTTTCCCCGGCGAGGTTCCACCGCCGGGGCGTGAGATCCGTCCTTGCCAGGCAGGCCATCCGATCTTCATACTGCGGGCCGCTCAACACGCCATGAAAGGACGTATGTTGACCCACAGCCTGCCGAAGAGAAGCGGCATGACCCTGGCCAAGAGAGCGGCGGCCGTCGGTGCCGTCGCGCTCGCGGTCGCCTCCCTCCAGCCCCTCAGCGCGAACGCCGCGTCCACCCGTGTCGTCGGTGGAACGCCCGCCGCGCAGAACGAGTTCCCGTTCATGGTCCATCTCTCCATGGGCTGCGGCGGGGCGCTCTACAAGAAGGACGTCGTCCTGACCGCCGCCCACTGCATGGACGGCTCCGGCAACAACACCAGCATCACCGTCACCGCCGGTGTCAACGACCTGAACTCCTCAGCCGCGATCAAGGTCAAGTCGACCAAGGTCAAGGTGGCCCCGGGCTACAACGGCAGCGGCAAGGACTGGGCGCTGATCAAGCTCGCCCGGCCCATCGACAAGCCGACGCTGAAGATCGCCACCACGGACCGCTACAACCGCGGCATGTTCACGATCGCCGGCTGGGGCGACATGAAGGAAGGGGCCGGCGAGGGCACGACCAAGCTCCAGAAGGCCACCGTTCCCTTCGTCGCCGACCGCATCTGCAAGCGCCACTACGGAAACCGGCTGGTGTCGAAGGAGGAACTGTGCGCCGGCTGGCAGAGCGGCGGCATCGACACCTGCCAGGGCGACTCCGGCGGCCCCATGTTCCGCAAGGACGACGCGGGCAAGTGGATCCAGGTCGGCATCGTCAGCTGGGGCGACGGCTGCGCCCGCGCCGGTGTGCCCGGTGTCTACACCGAGGTCAGCCACTTCGCCAAGGACATAGCCCGCGCGGCGAACGCCCTGTAGGCGTCCGCCGCACCAGGAGCACGTCAGACGGCCCGGAGCACCGGGGCACCGGCTTCCTCGCCGGACCCCGGCCGGGCCGTCCCGTCCAGCTCCAGCATCCAGACCTCGTTGACTCCCTCCCGCAGCACGGGACCCGGGACGTACAGCGAGCGCTGCGGCCCCGCGGACCAGTAACGGCCGAGACCGAAGCCGTTGATCCACACGAACCCGCGGGTCCGGCCCGGCAGCTCCAGACGGGCGTCACCGACGCCCCGCACGGTGACGGTGCCCCGGTACAGCCCCGGGGCACCGTCCCCGGGCAGCTCCCGCGACGGCACCGCCCGGACCCGCTCGACGTCGTCCAGCTCCTCCAGCCGCAGCCCACGCGCGCGTACGTCGTGCAGATACTGCCGCTCGTGCAGCACACCCCCGGTGATTCCCTTGGGCTCGCCCAGCCGGGGCCCGTAGTTCACCCGCCCCAGGGACTCCACCCACAGCTCCACGCGCGCGTGCCCCGCGACGGGCTCCTTGAGGCACACGTCGTCCTCGCCGAGCACCCCGGCCCGCTCCCCGTCGACGTACACCACGGCCAGATCCCGCAGCCCGCGCACCGTCAGCGGATACGGCTGCCGCGGCCCCGGCACCGTCACCTCGTACCGCACCAGGCCCCGCTCGACGCCCAGCTCCTCGAACGTGGGCGGCACGGGGCCGGACGTCTCCGGGCCGCCGAGCGTCTCCAGCACATCACCCAGGGGCGCCCAGCCGGTCAGGACCACCTCGGCCGGCGCGCCCAACGACACGGGCGCGGGCGGGACTTCGGGCAGCGGGCCGCCGGCGTACTCGGCGAGGACCTCCCGGAAGGCCCGGAACTTCGCCGTGGGGCGGCCGTACTCGTCGATCGGGGCGTCGTAGTCGTACGACGTCACGTCGGGCTCCAGCGGGCCGTCGTGCATCGCGCCGCCGCTGCGGTTGGCGCCCGCCCAGCCCGCGAAGTTCGTGCCGCCGTGCGCCATGTACAGGTTGACCGAGGCCCCGCACTCCAGGATCTCCCGCAGGGCCGCCGCCGCGTCCCCGGCATCCCGTACGACGTGCTCGCCGCCCCAGTGGTCGAACCAGCCGCACCAGAACTCCATGCACATCAGCGGGCCCTCGGGGCGGTGCCGGCGCAGCGTCTCGAACGCCCCGCGCGCGTGGGAGCCGAAGTTCACCGTCGCCAGGACGCCCGGGACCGAGCCGCCGGAGAGCATGTGGTCCTCGGGGCCGTCCGAGGTGAACAGCGGGACCGTGACACCGTGCTCGCGCAGCAGGCCGGCCAGGCGGCGCAGATACTCCGCGTCGGATCCGTAGCTGCCGTACTCGTTCTCGACCTGCACCATGATCACCGGGCCGCCGCGGTCGATCTGCCGGGGCACGACCTCGCCCAGCAGCCGCCCGAACCAGCTCGCCACGTGCCCCAGATAGCGCTCGTCGCGGGTACGCGCGCGTGGGCCCACCTCGGCCGTCAGCCAGTACGGCAGCCCGCCGTTCTCCCACTCGGCGCAGATGTACGGCCCCGGCCGCACGATCGCCCACAGCCCCGCCGCACGGGCCGCGTCCAGGAACCGGCCGAGCGCCGCCACGTCCCGGCTGCGGCCCGGCGCCGGCTCGTGCAGGTTCCACGGCACATACGTCTCCACGCAGTTCAGGCCCATCGCCCGCAGCATCGCCAGCCGGTGCCCCCAGTGCGCCTCGTGCACCCGGAAGTAGTGCAGCGCGCCGGACAGCAGCCGCACCGGCCGCCCGTCCAGCAGGAAATCCGTGTCCCCCACCGTGAACTCGCTCATGGCCCCACCCTCACCTCTGGCGGTGATCAGATCCATGGACAAAGATCGGCGCTGCTTGGACCGAAGCGACGCGGAGGGGACCGGGGATGTACCACACCTGGATGCGGTTCTTCACGCCCGGCCCCGCCCACCACCGCCTCGGCCTGGTCTGCCTCGGCGTCGGCCTCCAGTACGGCGCCCTGCCCACCGTCGGACCAAGGGTCCTGGACCACCACGTCGCCGTCGTGATCAGTACCGGCGGCGGGTGGTACGCCGATCCCGCGGGCCGCCGCGCCCCCGTCACCGCGCCCGCGCTGCTGTGGCTCACCCCCGGCGTGCCGCACCACTACGCGCCCGACCCCGCCACCGGCTGGGACGAGGGCTTCGTCGACTTCGCCGGGCCCGCCACCGCCTCGTACACCGAACTCGGCTACATCGAGCCCGACCGCCCCGTCGTGCCCCTCTCCGACGCCGCCGGCCCGCGCGCCGTCATCGGGCGCATGGCCCGCGCCGCCCGCCGCGACAACCCCTTCCTTGAGGTCGAGACCGGCGCCGCCGTCCACGAACTCCTCGTCGCCCTGCGCCGCGCCCGCGCCGACCTCGCACCCGACGGCGACCAGGTCCTCAAGGCCCTCGCCCGCGACGCCTGCCTGCCGCTGACGGTCGCCGACCACGCCGCCCGGCACGGCATGACCCTCACCGAACTGCGCACCGCCGTACGGCGCGGCGCCGGCTGCAGCCCCAAGGACTACCTGCTCGGCATCCGCCTCGGCCGCGCCAAGGAACTCCTCGCCGCCACCGACCTGCCCGTCGCCGCCGTCGCCCGCCGCGTCGGCTACGACGACCCCGCCTACTTCTCCCGCCTGTTCACCCGCCGCGTCGGCATGGCCCCCGTCCGCTTCCGCGCCCAGCAGGGCCGCACCGTACCCGGCGGCTGGAGCGACCAGGTCCCCGACCCCGACGACCCACCCAGGATCGAACGAACGACCATGTGAGACGGCCCCGTAGGCTGAGCCCCCATGACCACCAGCAACCCGTCCCCGGGCGACATCGACCCCGCTGTCCGTGAGGAGCTCGCCCGGCTGCGCGACAGCATCGACAACATCGACGCGGCCGTCGTCCACATGCTCGCCGAGCGCTTCAAGTGCACCCAGCAGGTCGGCCACCTCAAGGCCAGGCACCAGCTCCCGCCCGCCGACCCGGCCCGCGAGGCCCGGCAGATCGCCCGGCTGCGCACCCTCGCCGAGAACGCCAAGCTCGACCCGGCGTTCGCCGAGAAGTTCCTGGGCTTCATCATCGGCGAGGTGATCAGGCACCACGAGAGCATCGCCGAGGACACGATCAACGGCGCCGCGTCCACGGCGACATGACCCCGGTGCCCCGGCCCTGACGTCCGGATCACCCCGGCGGCGCGGAGGCTGCGGACGGCGCGGCACCGCACGGCCGAGCCGATCCGAACGCCAGGGCCCGGTCGCACGGTCGCACCCGCCCGCGCGCGGGCGACGCGAATGTGACGCCGGGCCCCGGACAGGCCCGCCCGGGGGAGTGACACGGCGGCCCGCGCCGGGCATGCTGCGCTGTGCACCGCATGTCAGCTGACACGCACTCCCCGTCAGCGCCCCGGACATACCCTGGCTGTCCACGTGGGAGGGACGTCGGGCCATGCCGTCGGATGCCAAGATCCTCATCGTCGACGATCACAAGGACACGCTGTACGCGCTGGAGAGCGCCCTGGCCCCCCTGGGCTACCGCCTCGCCCGCGCCACCAGCGGCGACGAGGCGCTCAAGCAGGTGCTCCGCGGCCAGGTCGGCCTGCTGCTCCTGGACGTCCGGATGCCCGGCGTCAGCGGCCTGGACGTGGTGCGCTACATGCGACGGGTCGAACAGACCCAGCACATACCGGTCGTCCTGCTCACCGGCTTCGGCACCGACCAGGAACTGATGTCCACCGCCTTCGGGCTCGGCGTCGCCGACCTCGTCACGAAGCCCATCGACCCCTGGACACTGCGCACCAAGGTCCGCTACCTGTACGACGCCTACCGGCGCCAGCGCGCCCTGGAGCAGGAGGTCCGCGAGTTACGCGCCCTGGTCAAGGACGACCCCGGCGCCCCGGAACCCGGACCACGCCCCGCACTGCCCCACCCCGACACCCGCGTCCCACCGCAGCGCGACAGCCCCGCGGCGACGCCGACCACGGAACGGACATGACGCCGATCGCGCAACGGACATGACGCCGATCGCGCAACGAACATGACGCCGATCGCGCAACGAACATGACGCCGGCCATGAGGCGGACATAACGCCCTTACTGATCCGCCCCTGTGCCTTGTCAGCGGCATCAGGCAGCATGTCGTCCATGTCCGTACTCACGCGCGACGAAGCGCAGACCCGTGCCCAGCTCCTCGACGTCCACCGCTACACGATCGAACTCGACCTGACCACAGGTGACGAGACCTTCGACTCCCACACCGTCATCCGGTTCACCACGCGCGCGGACCAAGCGGACACGGACACCTTCGTCGAGATCAAGCCGGCCGAACTGCGCACCGTCACCCTCGACGGACAGCCCCTCGACCCCGAGACCCTGGACGGCAACCGGCTGCCCCTGAAGGACCTCACCGCCGGCGAGCACGAACTGCGCGTCGACGCGGCCATGCGCTACTCCCGCACCGGCGAGGGCATGCACCGCTTCACCGACCCCGTCGACGGCGAGACCTACCTCTACACGCAGCTGTGCATGGACGACGCCCAGCGCGTCTTCGCCGCCTTCGACCAGCCCGACCTCAAGGCCGTCTTCTCCTTCACCGTCACCGCACCCGCCGAGTGGACCGTCCTCGGCAACGGCATCGCCACCCAGGACGGCCCCGGCCGCTGGACCGTCGCCGACACCCCGCCGATCTCCACCTACCTCGCCGCGATCGCCGCCGGCCCCTACCACTCGATCCGCACCGAGCACCGCGGCCTGCCCTTCGCCCTGCACTGCCGCCGCTCCCTCGCCCCGTTCCTGGACGCCGACGCCGACGAACTCCTCGACGTCACCCGGGCCTGCTTCGACCGCTACCACGAGACGTTCGACGAGCCCTACCCCTTCGACTCCTACGACCAGGCGTTCGTCCCCGAGTTCAACGCCGGCGCCATGGAGAACCCCGGACTCGTCACCTTCCGCGACGAGTTCGTCTACCGCTCCGCCGTCACCGACACCGAGCGCCAGACCCGCGCCATGGTCATCGCCCACGAGATGGCCCACATGTGGTTCGGCGACCTCGTCACCCTGCGCTGGTGGGACGACATCTGGCTCAACGAGTCCTTCGCCGAGTACATGGGCTACCAGACCTGCGCCGAAGCCACCCGCTTCACCGACATCTGGACCGACTTCGGCGTCGCCCGCAAGGCCTGGGGCTACGACGCCGACCAGCGCCCCTCCACCCACCCTGTCGCCCCCGAGGCCGTCAACGACACCGCCGAGGCCCAGCTCAACTTCGACGGCATCTCCTACGCCAAGGGCGCCTCCGCGCTGCGTCAACTCGTCGCCTGGCTCGGCGAGAAGGACTTCCTCGCCGGCATCAACATCCACTTCGCCCGGCACAAGTTCGCCAACGCCACCCTCGCCGACTTCATCGACTCCCTCGCCGCCGCCACCGAACGCGACGTCCACGCCTGGGCCGACGCCTGGCTGCGCACCACCGGCGTCGACACCCTCACCCCGGCCGTCACCCCCGGCGACAACGGCACCTACAGCCTCACCGTCGACCACGCCGGCAGCCGCCCCCACCGCATCGCCGTCGGCCTGTACGACCAGGACCTCGGCGACAACGAGGGCCACCTCGTCCTGCGCGAACGCCTCGACCTCGACGTCCCGCACACGGCCCCGCTGCCCATCGGCAAGCGCCCCGCCCTGCTGCTCCTCAACGACGGCGACCTCACCTACGCCAAGGTCCGCTTCGACCCCGAGTCCTTCGAGACCATCCGCAAGAGCCTCGCCGGACTGCCCGAACCCCTCACCCGCGCGGTCGTCTGGAACGCCCTGCGCGACGCCGTCCGCGACGGCGAGCTGCCCGCCACCGCCTACCTGGAGGCCGCCCGCGCCCACCTGCCGCACGAGACCGACCTCGCCATCGTCCAAGGCGTCCTCGCCTTCGCCACCACCCAGATCGCCGACCGCTACCTCGCCCCCGAGGAACGCCCCACCGCCCTGGCCACCCTCTCCTCCCTGTGCCGCGACCTCATCCGCCGCACCGAGGACGGCGACAACCCCGGCCTGCGCCTGATCGCCGTACGCCACTTCATCGACGTCGCCGCCCACCCCGACACGATCGCCGCCTGGCTCGCCGACGGCACCGTGCCCGGCGGACCCGAACTCGACCCCGAGCTGCGCTGGCGCGTCCTCTGCCGCCTCGCCGTCCTCGGCGCCGTCGACGAAGCCGCCATCACCGCCGAACTGGAACGCGACCCGAGCGCCACCGGCCAGGAGGGCGCCGCCCGCTGCCGGGCAGCCCTGCCCGACGAGGACGCCAAGGCCAAGGCCTGGGACGCCATGTTCGCCACCGACGAGAGCAACGACCTGTCCAACTACCTCTTCACCGCCACCGCCCAGGGCTTCTGGCAGCCCGAACAGGCAGACCTCGTACGGAGCTACGTCGCGCGCTACTACAAGGACGCGGTCGCCCTCGCCGCCCGCCGCGGCCCCGCCATCGCCGACGCCGCCGGCCGCTACGCCTTCCCGGCCTACACCGTCGACGCCGAAGCCCTGCGACTGGGCGAGGAGTGCCTGCGCGACGGCGAGCCGATCCCGGCGCTGCGACGTAGGCTCGCCGACCAACTCGACGACCTGGCACGGGCTTTGCGGGTACAAGAAGCGTAGGCCGCCGGTCCCCGCGACGTAGCGGCAACCGGCTTCCGACGGTGAACGTCCGGGGGCCGATCGACCTGCTCGATCGGCCCCCGCAAGCCCCCTTACTCCGCGACGATCCGTACGCCACCCCGACACGCTTTCCCCGCACGCAGGTACCCCCTTTCGGGTTCCGATCGTTGGGCTTTTCGGGCGTGACCACGCATCCGGGTACAAGCTGGTAATCCCTCTTGCCCAGCGCCCGGGAGGACACGATGAGCGCGTCGGCGTCGCTCGCGTCAGGCCCTGAAGGTCCGCACGCCCTGCGGCCGTTGCTCGACACCGTGCTCGACGCGCTGAGCGAGGGCGCCCGGGCGCGCGGCGGACCACTGCCCTCGGGCGGCCCGGACGCGGTAGCCACGCGCGTACGGGACGCGCTCGGCGACGTCCTGCCGGACCAGGGCGACCCGAACGCCCTCCACGCCGTCGTCCGGTCCCTCGCAGAGAACGCCGCCGACCCCGCGGACCCCTACTGCGCCGCCCACCTCCACTGCCCACCCCTCGCCCTCGCCACCGCCGCCGACCTGGCCGCCTCCGCCCTCAACCCCTCACTGGACTCCTGGGACCAGGCTCCCGGGGCATCGGAGCTGGAGGCGTTGGTCACGGGAGCGCTCGCACGGGAGGTCTACCGCGGTCCCGGACTTCACGACCCGACGAACGGGGCGGAGCCCCTTCAGAACGGGACGGGCAGGGGCGGCGAGGGCGAGAAAACCCCCGCACAGCCCGACGCCCTCATCACCACCGGCGGCACCGAATCCAACCACCTCGCCCTCCTCCTCGCCCGAGAAGCCCACGGCACCGGCGTCCGACTCGTCCACGGTGCCAACGCCCATCACTCACTGCCCCGCGCCGCATGGCTGCTCGGCCTGCCGGAGCCCGTCGTCGTACCCGCCCCGGCCGGCACCCTGGACCCGGCCGCCCTCGACGAAGCCCTCACACACCTGCCGGGCCCGCACGGCTCCCTCGTGGTCGCCGCCACCGCCGGCACCACCGACGCCGGGCTCATCGACCCCCTCCCGCAGATCGCCGCCCTGTGCACGGCCCACGGCGCCCGACTCCACGTCGACGCCGCCTACGGCGGAGCCCTCCTCTTCAGCGACCGCTACCGCGACCGGCTCACCGGCCTCGACGCCGCCGACACCGTCACCCTCGACCTGCACAAACTCGGCTGGCAGCCGGTCGCCGCAGGCGTCCTCGCCGTCCGGGACCCACGCGACCTCGCCGTGCTGCACCACCGCGCCGACTACCTCAACGCCGAGGACGACACCGAGGCGGGCCTGCCCGACCTCCTCGGCCGCTCCCTGCGCACCAGCCGCCGGCCCGACGTCCTCAAGATCGCCGTCACCCTCAAGGCCCTCGGTCGCACCGGCCTCGGCCGACTCGTCGAGCAGGTCTGCGACAGGGCCCGCGAGTTCGCCGCCCTCGTCGACGACCACCCCGGGTTCGAGCTCCACGACCCGCCCACCATCAGCACGGTCCTGTTCCGGCCGGCACCCGCCACCGACGACGCCGTCGCCGCCGTACGCCGAAGGCTCCTCACCGAGGGCCGCGCCGTACTCGGCCGGGCCCGGATAAACGGGCGCCTGTGGCTCAAGGCCACACTCCTCAACCCCCACACGCACCCGGACGACCTGGCCGCCCTCCTGAAACTGGTGGAAGGAAACACCCCCCGATGACCCCCCAGCCAAACCCCCACACCGACCCCGACGCGGGCCCCCGCAGCACGGAGCCCCACGCAGGCCCCCGCAGCACGGCGCCCCACGCAGGCTCCCGCCACACCGAGCCGCCCCACGCCGGTGCCCGAGCCACCCCGCACGCCGGTTCTCACGGCCCGTCCCAGGCCGACACACACGCCCGTTCCCAAGCCGCCCCCAACACGGGTGGCCACACCAGCCCGACCCCCCACCCGACCCCCCACGCGGCCCCCCGCAAAAGCCCCACCGCGAGCCCCCACACCGATCCGCGCGCGGCGACCCCTCACCCAACCCCGCCACCAACCCCTCACCCAACCCCGCCACCAACCCCTCAGCCGGACCCAGACCCCGACCCCGACACCCCACGCGACCTCGTCGGCATCGGCATCGGCCCCTTCAACCTCTCCCTCGCCGCCCTCGCCCACCCCCTTGCCGAACTCGACGCCGTCTTCTACGAACAGCGCACCGCCTTCTCCTGGCACCCCGGCCTGCTCATCGACGGCGCGCGCATCCAGGTCCCCTTCCTCGCCGACCTGGTCACGCTCGCCGACCCCGCCAGCCCCTGGTCCTTCCTCAACTACCTCAAGACCCGCGACCGGCTCTTCCCCTTCTACTTCGCCGAGCGCTTCCACATCCAGCGCGCCGAGTACGACGCCTACTGCCGCTGGGTCTGCGAGAACCTCCCCGGACTGCGCTTCGGCCACCAGGTCGACGCCGTCCGCTTCAACACCGAACGCGACGTCTTCGAGGTCGACTTCACCCAGCTCGACCCGGACGGCGAGGCCGAGGCGCTCGGCCGCACCTACACCCGGAACATCGTCCTGGGCGTCGGCACCGAGCCCTACGTCCCCGACCCGCTCAGGCCCCTCGTCGACGCACCCGCCGTCCCCGTCATCCACGCCGCCGACTACCTCGACCACCGCGACAGACTCCTCGCCGCCGAGCACATCACCGTCATCGGATCGGGACAGTCCGGCGCCGAGGTCTTCCTGGACCTCCTCCGCCGCCGCCCCGCCGGACGCGAAGGGCTGCACTGGCTCGGCCGCACGGGCGCCTTCGCACCCATGGAGTACTCCAAGCTCGGCCTGGAGCACTTCACCCCCGACTACACCCGCTACTTCCACGCCCTCGACGAACCCGTCCGCGACAAGCTCCTCGCCTCCCAGTGGCAGCTCCACAAGGGCATCGACGCCGAGACCCTCGCCGCGATCCACGACGAGCTCTACCGCCGCACCCTGCACGGCGGCTGGCCCGAGGTCGTCCTCACCCCCGGCGTCCGCGTCCGCACCGGCGGCCGCATCGCCACCACCAAGGTCGAACTCCACCTGGAGCACGTCCACCAGAACACCCGCTCACGCCTGACCACCGACGCCGTCGTCCTGGCCACCGGATACCGCGAACGCTCCCTCGACTGCCTCCTCGCCGGCCTCGACCCCTACCTGCGCCGCGACAGCCAGGAACGCCCCCGCGTCGACGACCACAACCGCCTGGTCATGGACCCCACCGTCACCGGCTCCGGCTGCAACATCTACGTCCAGAACGCCGAACGCCACACCCATGGCATCGGCACCCCCGATCTCGGCCTCGCGGCCTGGCGCAGCGCCGGCATTCTCAACTCCCTCACCGGCAAGGAGCCCTACCCCCTCCCCACCCGCACCGCCTTCACCACCTTCGGCCTGCAACAGCAGGAGCCCCAGATCCCGCGAGCGCGTCAGCCCAAAACACTGACACCGCTCCTCGACGGGATCTGAGGCCCCTCACATCTGGTGAGACAGCCGGGGTACCTAGAACACCGGCGTGCCGTTCCGCGTGAGCTTCCAGTCCACCGACGCGAACTCCTTCGGGTCCAGCACACCCTTCGCGGTCACCCACTCCGCGATCCGGGTCCGGATCTCCGTCGACTCCGCCCACAGCTCCTGAGCCGACGCCACATGCGGGAACGCCCCGCCGCCATTGGCCCGGTAGTTGTTCACCGCGAACACGAACTTCTGGGCGTCGTCCAGCGCGGCACCGTTGTAGGACAGGTTCCTGATCCGCGAACCGGCCGCCTGGGCGATGTCGATCTCGTACGACAGCCCCGACACGTAGTCGTAGTTGTAGTCCGGGCGGTTGTTCGCGTTCGTCAGCTTGTCCACCTCGACCGCCGCGTCGGCGGCCGTCTGCACGAAGTACTCCGCCGAATACTCCAGGTACGCCTTGATCTGCGCACCCGTCATCAGCTTCGCGACCAGCGTGTTGTCGTACACGTACAGGCTCGACAGATCCCGGATCGTCACATCACCGGCCGGGATCTCCGAGGTCCGCGAGAACGGCGACGCCTGCGAGATGACGGGCAGCGAGGCGTACTCCGTACCCGCCAGCGCCGCCCTGGCCACGTCCTCCTGGACCTTGGTGATCAGATCGATGATCGGGGCGTCCTTGTAGCGGGCCTCGACCGTCGTCAGCTTCTCGGTCGCCGTACCGACCACCTGGTTGACGTACTCCACGACGATGTCGTGATCGTCCTTCAGCAGCTTGGTGATCTTTGGGTCGTCGGCGACCGTCTTCGAGTCCCGCACCGTCGCCTTCACCGACTCGACCGTCCAGCGGCCCTTCTCGAAGACCAGCTCGAAGTCGAAAAGCGTCAGCCGCTGCGCGAAGCACAGCGGCTCCGACAGCACGACCGTCTTGCCAGTCTTCTCGTTCGTGACCAGCAGCTCCGCGATCTCCGTGTGCGCGTGCCCGACCAGGATCGCGTCGATCCCCGGCACCTTCTGCGCCACCAGCGCCGACGAGTTCTCGATGTACGGCAGCGAGTCACCGTACGACGACGTACCCGAAGAACCCGAGTGCGCCGACACGACCACCACATCCGCGCCCATCGACCGCAGCTTCGGCACCCACTTCGCGGCCTGCTCCTCCAGACCCGGGAACACCATCTTGCCCTCGACGTACGCCTTGTCCCAGATCGCGATACCCGGGTTGGTCAGACCGAGGACCGCCACCTTCACCGGCGGGGCACCCGGCACCCGGAACTTCTTGATGAAGTACGGAGGAAACGCCGGCTTGAGGGTCTTCGCGTCCAGCGCGTTCGCACCGAGCAGCGGGAAGTCGCACTGCTCCTCGAACTTCCGCAGCGTCTCGATGCCGTAGTTGAACTCGTGGTTGCCCAGCGCCACCGCGTCATAGCCGATGGCGTTCATCGCCGCGGCCATCGGGTGGACCGGACCGCCCTGAGCGGTGATCGGGTCCACCTTCGCGTAGTAGTACGTCAGCGGCGTGCCCTGGATCGTGTCGCCCGCGTCGATCAGCAGCGTGTTGCAGCGGCCCTTCTCCGCACGGACCTGGCTCACCAGCGTCGAGACCCGCGCCAGACCCTTCGCGTTGCCCTTGGCGTCCGAGAACTCGGCGTCCTTGAAGTAGTCCCAGTTGAAGATGTTGCCGTGCAGGTCGGTCGTGCCCATCACCGTCAGGGAGTAGCGCTTGGCGGGCTTCTTCACCGCCGTGGCTTCGGCAGCCTGCGCCGCCGGAGCCGCCGCCGCACCGGCGATCGCCACCCCCGCCCCGGTCACGGCGGACTTCTTCAGGAACTTCCGGCGGTCCAACGGCATGAGTGCTTCTCCTGGGGGAATGGTCAACAACGCGCGTAGATAACGCGCGTAGATTCTGACCTGGGCATGGCGAGAAACAACAGACCCCGCAGGTTTCGATCTGATGACCGAAGCTGTGAACTCCCAGACCCCAACCAGTCAATGAGTGACAGAGTGGGACGTATGACCAGCCCAGCGCCCGACGACCCCCAGCCCGCCGTCCCCTACGGCACCCCCGACGCCCCCCGCATCGCCGTCCGCGGCGAGGCCCACCTCGAAGTCGACCCCGAAATCGCCCGCATCGGCGTCACCGTCGCCTCCCGCGGCAAGGACCGCCGCGCCGCCCTCGACGACCTCACCCGCCGCAACACCACCGTCCTCGACCTCATCAAAACCTACGGCGACGCCGTCGAACGACTCGAAACCGGCGCCTTCTCCATCAGCCCCGAACTCAAGGACAAAGGCCGCGGCGAACGCGTCCACGCCTACCACGGCCGCGTCCACATCACCGCCGTCCTCACCGACTTCACCGCCCTCGGCGAACTCACCACCCGCCTCGCCGACCTGGACCTCACCCGCGTCGACGGCCCCTGGTGGGCACTGCGCCCCGACTCGCCCGCCCACCGCGAGGCAAGGCAACAAGCAGTACGCGAAGCGGTACAACGCGCGCGAGAGTACGCCGAAGCGCTGGGAAGCACACTTGCCGCGCTGGTGGAACTCGCAGACATCGGCGCGGAAGCCCCCGCCTATCCGCAGGCCCCCGGCAGCCGAATGCGCTCCATGGCCTACGGCGCCGCCACCGAGGACACCGCAGCCGCCCCCCTCGACCTCGAACCCGAACGGCAACGCGTCTACGCCCAAGTGAACGCCCGATTCACGATGACGCCACCCCGGCTGTGAATATCCCGGGTCACCCTGACGGGGTGCTTCGAACGCTCATCGGAGCACCCCGCCGCACAATTCAACACTTGTCAACGGCCCTTCACCCAAAGGTTGTTGGGTAGTCACGCCGGACGAATTCTCTACCCGCCGGTAAGTCATAGAGTCGAAACATGCGCCGAGCGAAAATCGTCTGCACCCTGGGCCCCGCCACCGACTCCTACGACCAGATAAAGGCACTGGTCGACGCCGGAATGGACGTCGCCCGATTCAACCTCAGCCACGGCAGCTACGCCGACCACGAGGAGCGCTACCAGCACGTACGCAAGGCCTCCGACGAGACCGGCCGCAGCGTCGGCATCCTCGCCGACCTTCAAGGCCCGAAGATTCGCCTCGGCCGCTTCACCGAAGGCCCCGTACTCCTTGAACGCGGCGACACCTTCACCATCACCGTCGAAGAGGGCGCAGAGGGCAACCGCGAGCAGTGCGGAACGACGTACGGCGGCCTCGCCGACGACGTCACCCCAGGCGAACGCATCCTCGTCGACGACGGCAAGGTCAGCCTCGAAGTCACCTCCGTCGACGGCCCACGCGTCAACACGACGGTGATCGAAGGCGGCATGGTCTCCGACAACAAGGGCCTGAACCTGCCGGGTGTAGCGGTGTCCGTCCCTGCCCTTTCCGAGAAGGACGAGGCAGACCTCCGCTGGGCGCTGCGCACGGGCTTCGACGTCATCGCACTGTCGTTCGTCCGGAGCGGACGCGATATCGAGGACGTGCACAGGATCATGGACGAGGAAGGCCGCCGACTCCCCGTGATCGCCAAGGTCGAGAAGCCGCAGGCGGTGGAGGCCATCGACGACATCGTGGCGGCCTTCGACGGCATCATGGTCGCGCGGGGCGACCTCGGCGTGGAGATGCCGCTGGAGCAGGTCCCGATCGTCCAGAAGCGCGCCATCAAGCTGGCCAAGCGCAACGCCAAGCCGGTGATCGTCGCGACGCAGATGCTCGACTCGATGATCGACAACTCCCGCCCGACGCGTGCGGAGGCGAGCGATGTCGCCAACGCGGTCATCGACGGCACGGACGCGGTGATGCTCTCCGGCGAGACGAGCGTCGGCAAGTACCCGATCGAAACGGTCCGCACGATGGCGAAGATCGTCGAAGCGGCCGAGGAGGACATCCTCGCGAAAGGGCTCCCGCCCCTGACCGAACGCAACAAGCCCCGCACCCAGGGCGGCGCAGTCGCCCGCGCGGCCGCCGAGATCGGCGACTTCCTGGGCGCCAGGTTCCTGGTCGCCTTCACCCAGTCGGGCGACACGGCCCGCCGCCTGTCCCGCTACCGCTCCCCGATCCCGCTGCTGGCGTTCACGCCGGAGCCGGCGACTCGGTCGCAGCTGAATCTGACGTGGGGGGTGGAGACGTTCCTGGGGCCGCATGTGGACTCGACGGACGCGATGGTCGACCAGGTGGATGAGCTGTTGCTGAAGTACGGCCGCTGCAAGAAGGGCGACACGGTCGTCATCACGGCGGGGTCGCCTCCGGGGGTGTCGGGGTCGACGAACATGGTGCGGGTGCATCACATCGGGGAGGACGACAGTCCCAAGTAGCAGGCGGAGGGCCCCTCTTCAGCTTTGAGTAGGGGCCCTTTGGTGTGTTGGGGGGGAGGTCAGTGTTTGGGGCCTACGTGGGCGTCCATGAGGGCTACGGAGGCTTTGCGGGCGATGGAGATGTTGAACGGGTCGCTGCCGCGCGCGAGGGTGGTCCACTCGACGCCGACCTTGTCGAGAGTGTCGGTGAAGAGCTTCCGGATGTCGTCGGACTTGTTGGTGAAGAAGTACCGCGGGTATTCGTAACGCTTGCGCTCACCGCCGACCATGCGGGTGGTCCAGTTGGTGATGCGGCAGCCGTCGGAGTGGATGAGGCCGCGGATGAACTCCCAGGGGTGGGCGTCGACGATTTCCTGCTGCCAGGGTTCGAGGGCGATCGTGCGCTGGTGCTTCTTGCCGGGGCCGTGCTGGGGGAGCAAGCAGACCCAGTGTTTGGTGTAGGACTTGACGTCGACGCAGCCAGCGCGCTGAAGACGGCTGATATTGGGCTCGGGCAGGACCCTGCACATGGCGTCTTCGGCAGCGTCGACCAAGCCAGGCCAGGAAGCAGTGCACGTGACCATGAGGTAGTGCTGCCTCGGCTTGGAGATGACGTAGCCGTCGCCGAGGTAGAGGCCAAGCAGGTAGGCGTATGCGACGCGGTCCTCTGGGAGCCCTGGTGTGTCTTGGCATCGGATGCAGGGCGGAGTTCGGGACAGGGGCTCGAGTCGACTCAGCCAACGAGTGATCGCGTGCCGGGAAATGCCCATCTCCTTGCTCACGGAGTTCAGGCTGCGCCCTTGCTCTACTAGGGCCAGTGCTTGCTTGCGTGTGCTGACGTCGTACATGCGATCACTCTGTGAGAGTGATCCCGACGACACGCAGCAAAAAGCGGATGTTCACGAGAACGTGGACATCCGCTTTGGAGTGGAGACCTTGGAAACGAAGGAAAAGTGCCCCAGGTGGGATTCGAACCCACACTGTCCGCTGTTTGAGAGCGGCCTCTCTAACCAGTTGGAGTACTGGGGCCTTAGAAAGGAAGGAGAAGTGCAACCCCTTGGGCACCCACCTTACCGCAGCTAGGTAGTCTCTTGTCAGCAGCACCCCTGCCCCTGAACGAGGAGCCCCCGTGACCGCCCCCGAGTCGCCCCAGCCCGTAGACGCGCCCGACGACGACAAGTCGCACGTGCCTCCGCTGACGACCCGTGTCGTCATCGCCGAGGACGAGGCGCTGATCCGGCTCGATCTCAAAGAGATGCTCGAAGAAGAGGGGTACACCGTCGTCGGTGAGGCCGGTGACGGTGAGCAGGCCATCGAGCTGGCCCGTGAGCACCAGCCGGACCTCGTGATCCTCGATGTGAAGATGCCGAAGCTGGACGGTATTTCGGCGGCGGAGAAGATCGCCGAGGAGGGGATCGCTCCCGTCCTCATGCTCACCGCCTTCTCGCAGCGTGACCTCGTTGAGCGCGCGCGGGATGCCGGTGCGATGGCGTACCTGGTCAAGCCGTTCAGCAAGAGCGACGTCGTGCCGGCGATCGAGATGGCCGTCTCGCGGTTCACGGAGCTGAAGGAGCTGGAGAAGGAGGTCGCGGACCTCACGCTGCGGCTGGAGACGCGGAAGCTGGTGGATCGGGCGAAGTCGATCCTGCAGACCGAGTACGGGCTGACGGAGCCGGCGGCGTTCCGGTGGATTCAGAAGACGTCGATGGATCGTCGGATGTCGATGCAGCAGGTCGCCGAGGCGGTCATTCAGGATGCCGAGGAGAAGAAGGCCGGCAAGGGCTGACATGACGTAGCGGAGCAGCATGAGTGAGGCCCGCGCCCCCGGTCAGGGGGCGCGGGCCTCACTCATGTGGGCTGGGTGATCAGTCCTCGCCCAGGTACGCCTTCCGCACGGACTCGTCGTGCAGCAGGTCCTGGCCGGTGCCGGACAGGACGATGTTGCCGACCTCCATGACGTGTCCCTGGTCGGCGAGCGAGAGGGCTGCCTGGGCGTTCTGCTCGACGAGGAGGATCGTCGTGCCCTGGGACTTCAGCTCGGCGATGGTCGCCATGATCTTCTGCATCATGATGGGGGAGAGGCCCATGGAGGGCTCGTCGAGCATGAGCAGTTTCGGCTGGGACATCAGGGCTCGGCCCATGGCGAGCATCTGCTGTTCGCCGCCGGAGAGGGTGCCTGCCGCCTGGTTGCGGCGTTCTCCGAGGATGGGGAAGAGGTCGTATGCCTTCTGGATGTCCTTTTCGATGCCGTCCTTGTCCTTGCGGAGGAAGGCGCCGAGCTGGAGGTTCTCGAAGATGGTCAGGCGCGGGAAGATGTGCCGGCCTTCGGGGGAGTGGGCGAGGCCCAGGGAGACGATCTTGTGGGCGGGGATGCCGGTGAGGGGCTTCCCGTCGAAGATGATCTTTCCGGAGGTCGGCTTGAGCAGGCCGGAGAGGGTGCGCAGGGTGGTCGTCTTGCCGGCGCCGTTGGTGCCGATGAGGGTGACGACCTGGCCGGCCTCGACGCTGAAGGAGATGCCTTTGACGGCTTCGATCTTGCCGTAGGCGACCCGGAGGTCTTCGACCTCGAGCAGTGCGGTCACTGGGCGTCTCCCTTGGTGCTGGTGGTGCTGGTCGCGTCGGCCGCGGCTTCGGCGGCCTCGACTTCGGCGGCCTCCGCCTCGCCGGGGTCGCCTTCGAAGGGCTCGCCCAGGTAGGCGGCGACGACGCGTTCGTCGGCCTGGACGACCTCGGGGGTGCCCTCGACGAGTTTTTCGCCCTGGACGAGGACGGAGACGCGGTCGCTCAGGTTGAAGACGAAGCGCATGTCGTGCTCGATGAGGAGGACGGCGATGCCCTTGTCGCGGATGGCGAAGACCAGCTCTTCGGTGGCGCGGGTCTCCTGGGGGTTCATGCCGGCGGTCGGTTCGTCGAGGAGCAGCAGGCCGGGTTCGCTCGCGAGCGCTCGTGCGATTTCGAGCTTGCGCTGTTCGCCGTAGGGCAGGTTGCGGGCGAGGTGGTCGCGCTTGCCGGCGAGGCCGATGAACTCGAGGAGTTCCATGGCTCGTTCTTCGCTGGCCTTTTCGGCCTTCTTGAAGCCGGGGCCGCGCAGGAGGGCGGACCAGAGGCCTTCCTTGGTGCGGGTGTGGCGGCCGACGAGGACGTTCTCCAGGACCGTCATGTTGGCGAAGAGCCGGATGTTCTGGAACGTGCGGGCGATGCCCGCCTTGGTCACCAGGTGCGGCTTGGGCGGGAGGACGGTGCCTTTGTAGGAGACGGTGCCCTCGGTGGGGACGTACAGGCCGGTGAGGCAGTTGAAGAAGGTTGTCTTGCCGGCGCCGTTGGGCCCGATGAGGCCGACGATCTCGCCCTCGTTGACGGTGAAGTCCACGGAGCGGACGGCGGTGAGGCCGCCGAACCGCATGGTGACGTCGCGGGCTTCGAGTACTGGTGTCGTCATGGGGTCACGCACCCGCCTTCGTGGTGACGGCCGGTTCGTCGGTCAGCGTCGTGGTGTCTGGTACGTCGGTCTGGCCGGTCTCGTGGAATTCGAGCTGGCGGCGGCGGTTGGCGATGACGCCTTCGGGGCGGAAGCGCATCAGGAGGATGAGCGCGATGCCGAAGGCGAGCAGGGACTTCTCCTGGAGGAAGACGAGCTTCTCGGGGAGGAGGTAGAGCAGGGCGGCGCCGAGGAGTGGTCCGGCGACGGTGCCCATGCCGCCGAGGACGACCGCGGCCAGGAGGAACGCGGAGTTGGGGGGCGCGGCGCCGGCGAACTGGTAGGGGTTGGGTACGACGCTGTAGGTGACGTGGGCGAACACGGTGCCGGCGAGGCCGGCGAGGGTGGCGCCGAGGGCGAAGGCGATGAGCTTGACGCGGAAGCCGTTGATGCCCATGGCCGTCGCTGCTGTCTCGTCTTCGCGGATGGCGATCCAGGAGCGGCCGATGCGGGAGTCGGCTGCGCGGGTGTAGACGAGGACGATGATGGCCATGATGACGACCATCAGCAGGTAGTAGTTGGCGAAGCGGCCGAGGGTGATCCCGCCGATGTCGTTGGATTCCCCGAGGTTGAGGCCGAAGAGGTTGATGTCGGGGATGGACGGGATGCCGTTGGGGCCGTTGGTGATGTCCGGGCCGGAGTCGCCGTCCATGTTGTTGACGGCGATGCGGAAGATCTCACCGAAGCCGAGGGTGACGATGGCGAGGTAGTCGCCGCGCAGTCGCAGGGTGGGTGCGCCGATGAGGACGCCGAAGACGAGGCTGGCGGCGGCGCCGGTGAGGGCGGAGGCCCAGAAGGGGAACTGGACGCCGGAGAACCGGGAGAACTCGGAGCCGGAGACCAGGGCCGCGGTGTAGGCGCCGACGCCGAGGAAGGCGACGTAGCCGAGGTCGAGGAGGCCGGCGAGGCCGACGACGATGTTGAGACCCAGGGCGACCGTGGCGAAGATCAGGATGTTGACGCCGATGTTCGTGTAGTGGTCGTTGGTCTGGGTGAAGGGGAACGCGATCGCGGCGAGGAAGCCCATGAGGAGGGTGAAGCCGTGGTGGTGGGCGACGAGCCGGGAGAGCCGGTCGAGGAGTCCCGCGGTGTGCAGGGCCCACATGGAGAAGGCGACCACGAGGAGGTAGCCGATGAAGAGTTCGCCGTACTCGGTGTCGATGCCGTAGGTGAAGACGCCCAGTCCGAGGGCGGTCACGACGGTGATGACGAGTCGCTCGGCCCAGGGGGCGAGGGGCTGGGGTGCGGGGATCTTCTCGGCCTTGGTGATGTACGCCTTGAGGTTCTCCTTGGTGTCGTCGCCGAGCTGCTCCGGGAGGGAGAGTGCGCCGAGGACGGGCAGGAGGGAGGCGATGGCCGCGATGTAGCCGCCGGGTTCGAGGTTGACGAGGCCGCCGAGTTCGACGCTGATCGCGATGACGGCGTACCAGGTGACGGTGAAGCCGGCGAGGGCGCTCAGGAAGAGCGGTGCGTTGTTCTTGGCGGGCAGGAGCCAGCCGAGGCCCTTGATGCCGTAGGTGGCGAGGGCGAACAGTGCGGTGAGGACGCCGGCGGTGAAGGTGAGCCACTGCAGGCCGCCGGGGTAGCCGTTGATGGTGAGGTCGCCGGGGAACTCGCTGGTCCAGGTCCAGGCGAGGAAGGCGGAGGCGGCGGTGGCGATGCCGCCGGTCAGGATGAGGGCGCGGGCGGCTGCGAGGGGCAGCGGCAGGAGGCCGCGGGCGGCCGGGGCGGTCTTGGCTATCTCGGTCATGTGATCACGCCCTGTCCGCGACGCGCTCGCCGAGCAGACCCTGTGGCCTGACGAGGAGGACGAGGATGAGGAGGCAGAAGGCCCACACGTTGGCCCAGCTCTGGCCGCCGAGCTGCTGCATGCCGGGGATGCCGTCGATGTAGGCGGAGGCGAGGGTTTCGGCGATGCCGAGGACGATGCCGCCGAGCATGGCGCCGTAGATGTTGCCGATGCCGCCGAGGACGGCCGCGGTGAAGGCCTTGAGGCCCATCAGGAAGCCCATGCGGTAGTCGATGTTGCCGTACTTGAGGCCGTAGGCGACTGCTGCGACGGCGGCGAAGAAGCCGCCGATGGCGAAGGCGATGACGATGATGCGGTTGGTGTCGATGCCCATGAGCTGGGCGGTGTCCGGGTCCTGTGCGGTGGCCTGCATGGCGCGGCCGGTGCGGCTCTTGCGGACGAAGAACGCGAGGGCGGCCATGCAGAGGACGGCGGCGACGATGAGGAAGATGTCGGCGTCCTTGATGGTGACGGAGCCGATCTCGTGGGTGGTGTCGAGGCCGGGGAAGGCGATGGCGCGGTCGGCGCCGGGGTAGAAGTTGCGGACGACTTCCTGGAGGGCCAGGGAGAGGCCGATCGCGGTGATGAGGGGTGCCAGTCGTGGTGCTCCGCGCAGGGGTCTGTAGGCGAACCGTTCCGCTCCTACGGCGATGAGGATGGCGACGAGGCCACCGCCGATCAGCATCAGGGGAACGGCGATCGCCATCGATGTGCCGTCGGGCAGGATGTAGAAGTAGACCGTGAAGGCGCCGAAGGCCCCGGTCATGAAGATCTCGCCGTGCGCGAAGTTGATGAGCTGGACGATGCCGTACACCATCGTGTAGCCGATGGCGATCAGCCCGTACATCGAGCCTAGGAGCAGCCCGTTGGCCAGCTGCTGCGGCAGGGTGTTCACCGCATGGCCTCCATTAGGAAGGGGGTTGAGTGCACTCGGGTGCAGGGTCTGTGCACTGGACGTGTGCAGGGTCTGGGTGTGGAAACGGGCCGCGCGGTTGGGGTCCTCCTTCCGCGCGGCCCGTGTGTGGCGGTGCTTTGGGGGCCTGGGTCAGTTCAGGTCGGCGGTGCCGGTCTTCACGGCCTTCCACTCGCCCTTGACGACCTGGTAGACGGTCAGCTGCTTGTTGGTGGTGTCGCCGTACTCGTCGAAGGAGACCTTGCCGCTGAGGCCCTGGAAGTCGGACTTCTGGACCTCGTCGACGACCTTGGAGCGCAGGTCGGTCATGTCGGTGGGCACCTTGCCGTCGTTGGCGTCGACAACGGCCTTCACGGCGTTGATGATCGCGGTCGCGGCGTCGTAGGAGTAGGCACCGTAGGCGCCGTAGTCACCCTTGTAGCCCTTGGCCTTGTAGGTCTCGATGAACTGCTTGGCGGCGGGCAGGGTGTCGGCGGGGACACCGATGGCGGTGGCGAGGTCGCCCTCGGTGGCGGCGCCGCCGGCCTCGATGTAGGTGGAGGCGAACATGCCGTCGCCACCGAACAGCGGGATCTTGACGCCGCCGTCCTTCATCTGCTTGCTGAGCAGCGCGGACTCGTCGTACTGACCGCCGTAGTAGAGCAGGTCGGCCTTCGAGTTCTTGATCTTGGTGACGAGGGAACCGAAGTCCTTGTCGCCGGTGTTGACGTGGTCGGTCTCGACGACCTTGCCGCCGAGCTTCTTGAACTGCTCGGCGAAGATCTTCGCCAGGCCCGCGCCGTAGGTCTGCTTGTCGTCGACGACGAAGACGGACTTCTTCTTGAGGCCGTTGAAGGCGTAGTCCGCGGCGAAGCTGCCCTGCAGCTCGTCGGTGGTCGCGGTACGGAAGTAGGTCTTGAACGGCCGCTTCTTGTCCGTCTGCCAGTTCTTGCCCTGGGTGAGCTCAGGGTTGGTGTTCGACGGGGAGATCTGGACCATGTTGGCCGAGGCGAACACCTGCTGCATCGACTGGGCGACGCCGGAGTTCAGCGGGCCGACCGCGCCGACGGCGGTCTTGTCACCGGTGATCGACGTGGCGTTCGACTGGCCGGTGGCCGGCTGTGCCTTGTCGTCGAAGGCCTTCAGCTTGAAGGTGACGCCGGGGACCAGCTTGTTCTTGTTGGCGTCGTCGACGGCGATCTGGGCGCCGTACTGGATGCCGAGGCCGGTGGTGGAGTTCTCACCGGAGAGGGGGGCGTCCACGCCGATGGTCAGGGTGGTGGTGTCCCCGCCCGCGCTGTCGCCGCCGCCGTTGTCGTCTCGGGAGCCACAGGCGGTGAGGGTCAGAGCTCCGGTCGCGAGGACGGAGGTAAGTATCACCAAGGAACGTCGCACAATCAGTCCTTTCCGCGGTCACGTCCGCCTTGGTGGGGACGGTGAGGTGCCGCGCTGGTACCGAACTCCCGTTGGAGCGGTGACTGGGCGTGACTCTAAGCCCGGTATGCGGACAGTGGCATCGCCACGAGCTCGCTTGTGACGTTCTTGTTATGACGGCGTGGAGGGCGGACAAGGGCCCTGGGGGCCGTGGGCCGGTTCGGCGGAATTTCCACTCAGTCCACATTCTGAGAATTCGCACTTCCGCTTGGCTGTGGGCCCGGCGTGTCGGCGGCTTGGTCGCAGGCTCCGTGCAGGAGCACCGAGAGGTCCCGGGAAAACGTGCCGCCGAAGATGAAGCTGTGGTGTTGTATTGCGCGCGTGTTACGCAGCGTTACGTCAAGGAAGGGGAGATCCGCATTCAGCGGGAGTTCCGAACAGTCGGATACGGATATCCGTACGGTGATCCTTCGCGTCGTCGACGCGGCCACGGTGAAGGCGGGCTCGGGCATGGCGTGGGCGGTGAGTCCGGGGAAGGCGGTGCCGGAGATCGTCAGGGTGACGGGCGGGCCGTGGTCGACGGTCACGGCGAAGTGGAAACGGCCGCTGGTGGCACCGGAGTTGTGGGGTGCGGCGAACCCGAGATAGCGCCAGGTGGTGACGTTGGCGGGCCATGGGGCGGAGGTGGGGGGCTCGGATTCGCCGGAGACCTGGGGGATGAGGGTGAATCCGGCGGCGACCGCGCCGGCGACGGCGGTCGCGACGGCGGTGGTGCGGGTACGGGTGGACAGGCCCGCCCAGAAGTCGCCGAGCCGGTCGGTGAGGCGTGGCGCGTCGGTGCCGATGGTGTCGTGACTCTGGCTGGTTTCCGGCGAGTTGACGGGTTCGACGGGCCCGATGCCGGTCATGGCAGCACCCTCATGGGGAAACGGTAGGCGAGGCGTCGGGGGTGGGGAAGCGGGCCGGGCGGGGCCCGCCGCCGGTGGTTCGTGCACCGTGCGGCGGCGGGCCGTTGGGGGGTGCCGCGGGCCGAGGGTTTCGGAGCGGTCCTGTCGTTCCGGAGCTACGGCAGTTGCACGAAGGGCGCCAGGAAGGCGCGGGCGCCGGGGGTGTCCAGGCGGTACGTCACGTTCGTCGCGTAGCAGGGGCCGTCGCCCGTGATGGTGGTGGCCGCGAGGACGTTCCTGCCGTTGACGACCGCGAAGTTGGGGCCGCCGGAGTCGCCGTAGCAGGCGCCGCCGTTGCCCTGCGGTTCGGTCATGGCGAGGCGTACCCAGCTGGCGTTGAGGGCGTCGAAGGTGACCGGCGCCTTCATGCGGACGCCGCCGCCGGGGTGGGTGTGTCCGCCGGGGCCGCGCTGGGCCTCCTGGGTGCCGTATCCGGCGACGAACCAGTCGGTGGAGTTCAGTCCCTGGGGGCCGAGCGCGCCGAGCTGGCCTGCCGTGGGCAGGGTGGCCGGGGTGAAGGTCCAGCGGGCCTTGACCTTCGCGGCCGGCAGTTCGATCACCGAGATGTCGTGGGTGTCGGACGCGGGGCCGGGGTAGTCGGGGTGGTTGTGGGCGGTGCCCTGGACGGCGACGGCGTTCGCCTGTGCGGCCGGGTCGCCGGGGTACTTCCTGGCGGCGGCGTCGAGGCCGGCTTGCACGTCCTGGTCGAGGGACACGTGGAACTTCACGTTGTCGGGCCAGTCGGTGGTGCAGTGCGCGGCGGTCAGGAACGTGTCCGCGTCGATCATGGTTCCGGAGCAGACCCAGTCGACCCGGTCGGGGGTGGTGGGGTCGCCGTCGTTGTCCCAGGTGGCGACGAGGGCGCCGACCTCGGTGCGTTCGGGGGCGGGCGTCGCGTTGTAGGAGTTGACGGCCGAGGACGGCAGGGCGGTGGCGAGCACGGTCGCACAGGCCGCCGCGGTGACGGCGGTGGCGCGTATGGCTGACAAAAGAACGGGCCCTTCTGCAGGTGAGCGTGGGTGTTCTCCTGTGGGGGTGGGGCAAGTGAAGCGACTGGCGGCGGCCGCCACAAGGGCGCGGCCGCCGCTCCAGGGTTTTCCCTATGTGTGGGCTGTGGGCGAAGGGTGTGCTGCGGGCGGTCAGCTCGCCGCGCGGATGTGGTCGCCGTCGCCCGGCTTGACGTCGCGCAGCAGGCAGGTCAGCCGGGCGGTGCACACCCGCCGGTCCTGTTCGTCGCTGATCACGATCTCGTACGTCGCCGTGGAGCGGCCCCGGTGGACCGGTGTGGCGACGCCGGTCACCAGTCCGGAGCGCACGCCCCGGTGGTGGGTGCAGTTGAGGTCGACGCCGACGGCGATCTTGGAGCTGCCGGCGTGCAGCATCGAGCCCACCGACCCGAGGGTCTCGGCGAGCACCGCGGACGCGCCGCCGTGCAGCAGCCCGTACGGCTGGGTGTTGCCCTCGACGGGCATGGTGCCGACGACGCGCTCGGCGGACGCTTCCACTATCTGCACGCCCATGCGGGTGCCGAGGTGTCCGGCGGAGAACAGGGCGGGCAGGTCGACGCCGAGTGCGGCGTACTCGTCGATGACCTCTTGCGGGAACGTCACGTGCTGCTGCTCGCCCATGGGTCCGGCTCCGTTCGTGGTGCTCAGTCGGTGAGGGTCGACTGAGCAAACGCTCAGTCGGTGGCCGATTGTTCCAGACGTACGACGACGGACTTGCTGGCCGGGGTGTTGCTGGTGTCGGCGGTGGCGTCCAGCGGGACGAGGACGTTGGTCTCCGGGTAGTAGGCGGCCGCGCAGCCCCGGGCCGTCGGGTAGTGCACGACCCGGAAGCCGGGCGCCCGCCGCTCGGTGCCGTCCTTCCACTCGCTCACGAGGTCGACGTAGGAGCCGTCGGCGATGTTCAGCCGCTGGGCGTCCTCCGGGTTGATCATGACGACGCGGCGGCCGTTCCTGATCCCCCGGTAGCGGTCGTCGAGGCCGTAGATCGTGGTGTTGTACTGGTCGTGCGACCGCAGGGTCTGCAGCAGCAGCCGTCCCTCGGGCACCTTCGGGTACTCGACCGGAGCGGCGGTGAAGTTGGCCTTGCCCGTCGCCGTCGGGAAGCGGCGCTCGTCGCGCGGGGCGTGCGGGAGGGTGAAGCCGCCGGGGCGGGCCACGCGCGCGTTGAAGTCCTCGAAGCCGGGGACCACGCGGGCGATGCGGTCCCTGATCGTCGCGTAGTCCTTCTCGAACTCCTCCCAGGGCGTGCGGCTGTCCTCGCCCAGCACGCGGCGTGCCAGGCGGCAGACGATCGCCGGCTCCGACAGCAGCTGCCCGCTCGCGGGCTCCAGGCGGCCCCGGGAGGCGTGCACCATGCCCATGGAGTCCTCGACCGTCACGAACTGCTCGCCGCTGCCCTGGAGGTCGCGCTCGGTGCGGCCGAGCGTCGGCAGGATCAGCGCGCGGGCACCGGTGACGGCATGGCTGCGGTTGAGCTTCGTCGACACGTGCACGGTGAGCCGGGCGCGCCGCATCGCCGCCTCGGTGACGTCGGTGTCCGGGGTGGCGGCCACGAAGTTGCCGCCCATCGCGAAGAAGACCTTCGCCTCGCCGTCGCGCAGTGCGCGGATGGCCCGTACGACGTCGTAGCCGTGCTCACGCGGGGGCGCGAAGCCGAACTCCTTCTCCAGGGCGTCCAGGAACGCCGGGGCGGGCCGCTCGAAGATGCCCATCGTGCGGTCGCCCTGCACGTTCGAGTGACCGCGCACCGGGCACACGCCCGCGCCCGGGCGGCCGATGTTGCCGCGCAACAGAAGGAAGTTGACGACCTCGCGAATGGTCGGCACGGAGTGCTTGTGCTGGGTGAGGCCCATGGCCCAGCAGACGATGGTGCGCCGCGAGGCCAGGATCATCGCCATGGCCTTCTCGATGTCCGCGCGCGTGAGACCGGTCGCCGTCAGCGTCTCGTCCCAGTCGGCGGCGCGGGCAGCCGCGGCGAACTCCTCGTAGCCATGGGTGTGTTCGCGCACGAACTCCTCGTCGACGGCGCCTTCCGTCTGAAGGATCAGCTTGTTGAGGAGGCGGAAGAGGGCCTGGTCGCCGCCGATGCGGATCTGCAGGAAAAGGTCGGTGAGGGAGGCGCCCTTGAGCATGCCCTGCGGGGTCTGCGGGTTCTTGAACCGCTCCAGGCCGGCCTCGGGCAGCGGGTTCACGCTGATGATCTTCGCGCCGTTGGCCTTGGCCTTCTCCAGGGCGGGGAGCATGCGCGGATGGTTCGTCCCCGGGTTCTGCCCGGCGACGATGATCAGGTCGGCCTTGTACAGGTCCTCGAGCAGGACGCTGCCCTTGCCGATGCCGATGGTCTCGGTCAGCGCCGACCCGGACGACTCGTGGCACATGTTGGAGCAGTCCGGCAGGTTGTTGGTGCCGAGCTCGCGCGCGAAGAGCTGGTAGAGGAACGCGGCCTCGTTGCTGGTGCGGCCGGAGGTGTAGAAGACGGCCTCGTCGGGGGAGCCGAGGGCGGTGATCTCCTCGGCGACGATGTCGAAGGCGCGCTCCCAGCTGACCGGCTCGTAGTGGGTACCGCCTTCGGCGAGGAACATGGGGTGGGTGAGCCGCCCCTGCTGCCCCAGCCAGTAACCGCTCCGGGTCGCGAGGTCGGCGACGGAGTGCGCGGCGAAGAACTCAGGGGTGACCCGGCGCAGGGTCGCCTCCTCGGCCACCGCCTTCGCGCCGTTCTCACAGAACTCCGCCTTGTGCCGGTGGTCCGGCTCCGGCCAGGCGCACCCGGGACAGTCGAAGCCGTCCTTCTGATTGACCCGCAGCAGCGTCAGCGCGGTGCGCTTCACACCCATCTGCTGCTGCGCGATACGCAGCGTGTGTCCGATGGCCGGCAGCCCCGCAGCCGCGTGCTTCGGCTCGGCGACCTGCGGCGCGTCCTGAACCGGATCACCCTTGGGCGGCTTGGTGGCCATCGCGCACTCCCCTTCGTGTACACGTGTGAGGTACGTCTCCGATCCTCGCACGTGGGACGGACAACGGGCCGACCACCTCCTTCTCCGACCGCTCCCTCCTCCTTTCCTCCGCGAAGTCGATCAACGACACAGGCGGAGCCCCGCGGCCGGGCCCGGCGGCCGCGGCCCCCGACGGGGACCGAGTGTCAGTGGGGCGTGGCAGGATCGGGGGCGTGGCAGAGACAGCATCGAAGCAGACCGAGACCAACCCCGGCGGCAGCCGGCCCCGCCTGATGCTCATGGACGGGCACTCGCTGGCCTACCGTGCGTTCTTCGCGCTGCCCGCGGAGAACTTCACGACCGCGACGGGCCAGCCGACGAACGCGATCTACGGCTTCGCGTCGATGCTGGCCAACACGCTGCGCGACGAGGCGCCCACGCACTTCGCCGTGGCCTTCGACGTGTCCCGCAAGACCTGGCGCTCGCAGGAGTTCACCGAGTACAAGGCGAACCGCTCCAAGACCCCGGACGAGTTCAAGGGCCAGGTCGAGCTGATCGGCGAGCTCCTCGACGCGATGCACGTCTCGCGGTTCGCCATCGACGGCTTCGAGGCCGACGACGTGATCGCCACGCTCGCCACCCAGGCCGAGGCCGACGGCTTCGAGGTGCTGATCGTCACCGGTGACCGCGACTCCTTCCAGCTGGTCAGCGAGCACACCACGGTGCTGTATCCGACGAAGGGCGTCTCGGAGCTGACCCGCTTCACTCCCCAGAAGGTCTTCGAGAAGTACGGCCTGACGCCCGCCCAATACCCCGACTTCGCGGCCCTGCGCGGCGACCCGTCCGACAACCTCCCGGGCATCCCCGGCGTCGGCGAGAAGACGGCGGCGAAGTGGATCAACCAGTTCGGCTCGTTCGCGGAGCTCGTCGAGCGCGTCGAGGAGGTCAAGGGCAAGGCGGGGCAGAACCTCCGTGACCACCTGGAGGCCGTCAAGCTCAACCGCCGGCTGACCGAGCTGGAGCGCAGCGTAGAGCTGCCCAAGACCGTCACCGACCTCGCGCGCGAGCCGTACGACCGCAAGGCCGTCGCGATGATCCTGGACACCCTGGAGATCAGGAACCCGTCCCTGCGCGAGCGGCTCTTCGGCGTCGACCCCGGAGCCGAGGAGGCCGAGACCACCCCGATCTCGACCGACGGGGTGGAGCTGGACGGCTCCGTCCTCGGCACCGGCGAGCTGGCCCCCTGGCTGGCCGAGCACGGTGGTGAGCTCCTCGGCGTGGCCACCGTCGACACCTGGGCGCTCGGCACCGGCTCGGTCGCCGAGGTCGCGCTCGCCGCGGCAGACGGCGCGGCCGGCTGGTTCGACCCGTCGCAGCTGGACGAGGCCGACGAGAAGGCGTTCGCGGCCTGGCTGTCCGACGCCGGCAAGCCGAAGGTCTTCCACAACGCCAAGGGCGCGATGCGGGTCTTCGCCGAGCACGGCTGGAGCATCGAGGGCGTCCGCATGGACACCGCGCTCGCCGCCTACCTGGTCAAGCCGGGCCGCCGCTCCTTCGACCTGGACGCGCTGTCCCTGGAGTACCTGCACCGCGAGCTGGCCCCGGCCGCCGCGGCCGACGGCCAGCTGGCCTTCGGCGCGGACGACGGCGCCGAGGCCGAGGCGCTGATGATCCAGGCCCGCGCGGTCCTCGATCTGGGCGAGGCCTTCGAGAGCCGCCTCGAGGACGTCGGCGCCGCGGACCTGCTCCGCGACATGGAACTGCCGACCTCCGCCCTGCTGGCCCGCATGGAGCGGCACGGCATCGCGGCCGACCGGCTACACCTGGAGGCCATGGAGCAGATGTTCGCGGGCGCCGTGCAGCAGGCCGTGAAGGAGGCGCACGCGGCGGCCGGGCACGAGTTCAACCTGGGCTCGCCCAAGCAGCTCCAGGAGGTCCTCTTCGGCGAACTCGCCCTGCCCAAGACGAAGAAGACGAAGACGGGCTACACGACGGACGCCGACGCCCTGGCCTGGCTCGCCACCCAGACCGACAACGAACTGCCGGTCATCATGCTCCGCCACCGCGAGCAGGCGAAGCTGCGCGTCACCGTCGAGGGCCTGATCAAGACCATCGCGACGGACGGCCGCATCCACACCACCTTCAACCAGACGGTCGCGGCGACCGGCCGCCTCTCCTCGACCGACCCGAACCTGCAGAACATCCCCGTCCGCACGGACGAGGGCCGGGCGATCCGCCGCGGCTTCGTGGTCGGCGAGGGCTTCGAGTCCCTGATGACCGCGGACTACAGCCAGATCGAACTGCGGGTGATGGCCCACCTCTCCGAGGACGAGGGCCTGATCGAGGCGTTCACCTCCGGCGAGGACCTGCACACCACGGCCGCCTCGCAGGTGTTCGCCGTGGAACCCGCCGCGGTGGACGCGGAGATGCGCCGCAAGATCAAGGCGATGTCGTACGGCCTCGCCTACGGCCTGTCGGCCTTCGGCCTCTCCCAGCAGCTGAACATCGACGCGGGCGAGGCCCGCGCCCTGATGGACGCCTACTTCGAGCGCTTCGGCGGCGTACGGGACTACCTGCGCCGCGCGGTCGACGAGGCCCGGGCCACGGGCTACACGGCGACCCTCTTCGGCCGCCGCCGCTACCTCCCCGACCTCAACAGCGACAACCGCCAGCGCCGCGAGGCGGCCGAGCGCATGGCCCTCAACGCCCCCATCCAGGGCACGGCGGCGGACATCGTCAAGATCGCCATGCTCAAGGTCGACCAGGCGCTGCGGGAGGCGAACCTCACCTCGCGCATGCTCCTCCAGGTCCACGACGAAATCGTCCTGGAGATCGCCCCCGGCGAACGCGAGGCAGCGGAGGAACTGGTCCGCCGGGAAATGTCCAACGCCGTCCACCTCAGGGTCCCCCTGGGCGTCTCGGTCGGTTCGGGCCCCGACTGGGAGTCGGCAGCGCACTAGCCTCCGGCGGAAGGCCGACGTCTGGATGCCGGGCCGGTTTGGCCGGCCGGCCCGGCATCCTGGCGGAGACCTTTGGGCGGGCGGTACTGCAACGCCCTAAAAGGGGCGCGGGGAACCGCGCGACCAGCCACAACGCACCCGCAGCCCCGAAACAACCGCAACCCGGCAGACGCTGAGGACCCGGCCCACCCCCGGAGGGCCCGTCACTCGCTCGGCCCCCGCAAAAGCGCCCCCGCCGCCCGCTGCCCGTAAGGATGGCGGGCATGGGTATACGCACGCTCCACCCCGGGACGGCCCCGGCACAGGCGAACGTGAGCACCGAAGACGCCCTCTTGGCAGCGCCGCCCTCGGTCCCGCCCTTCGCCGAAGGCGCAAGCATCGCCCGCACCCCCGCCGACCCGATGAGCACCCTGCGGCACACGGCGGCGGCCCTCCGGCACCGCGCACAAGGCTGGGCCGAGCTCGCCCGCAGTTACCTGGCCCTGGCCCGCACCCTGCTCCCACGGCCGCGCCCCGTCCGCACGGTCACGGTGTTCGTCGCGACCGCCGGCCCCCTCACCGAGCCGCAGGCCGGCTCGGCTCCCGACCGGCCTCGCCCGCATCCGAATCCGCGGCCGCATCCGAATCCGCACTCGAACCACCGCGGCCCAGGACCGGACGCCACACCCTGACGCCCACGGCGTACAGCAGCAGCCCCAGCACCAGCCCCGCGCCCGCCCCGAAGCACAGCGTCGGAATCAGCTCCCAGTACTCGGCGGTCGACCCCCAGTACTCCCACCAGCGCACCGCCCTCAGCGCCGCCGCCACCAGGGCCGGCCCGCCGATCACCGCACCGGCCAGCCACCGGTCCCGTACCGAGAGGACCGGTACCCCGACCGGCACGGCCGCGGGAGTCCGCCGTAGCGCCACGACCACGAACGCGGCGATGACGACCGCGGCGACCGCCGAACCGCCGTACTGCAGATACCAGTACAGCGGCGACCCCGCGATCTCCTCGCCCAGGACCGGAAACAGGCGCATCCCCCAGCGGTCGAGATGGGTGAACGCGTCCCACACGACATGCGTCAGCGATCCGAGCGCGGCCGAGACGTACCACCACACCGCGAGCGAAGGACGTACGCGCGCGCGTGGCGCGCCGCAGCGCAGCAGCGTGGCCGGCCGGGCCTGGCGCCGTACCGGCAGCAGCGCCACCAGCGGCTCGCGCAGCACGAGCCACAGGCCCACCAGCGCCCAGGCGACCACCACATCGACGGTGAACACGCCCGCGAACGAGTGCGTGACATCGCCGAACTCCATCGCCTCGGGCAGGACACTCGCCGCGTAATAGGTCATGTCGGGAGAGAAGGAACCCGCCACCAGGACGGCCGGTACCAGTGCGCCGCGGCCGGTTCCGTCGGTGCGTACGGCCGGCAGTAGGGCCGCCGCATGGCTGAGCGTGAACGGCAACGGTGCTCCTTGTGCGCGGTGTTGAGGGGGCGTTCGGCCCCGGGTGGTCGGCGAAGCCAGTATGCGCGACGTCCGATGGACGGACCGCACATGGCCAACTGGTAAAAATCGGGCAGCAACGGGTGCCCGCGCAAAGGAAGTTGTCGTAGGGTCGCCTGGGTCACCGTGCCGGGGGAACGCGGCCGAACAGAAGAAGAGCGACGGAAGGCGCGCCGCGAGGGCAACTGTCGCGGCGAGTCGATCGTCACTACAGGGGCGAGCACGACACGGCGAGCCCGACAGACAGAGGCGGGCGCTCGGGCGTCCACGGGAGGGGTCCATTTCATGGCGGCGCAATTCGGCAGGCTCCGCAAGGGCGCGGTGAACACCACGGTGGCCGCGGTCGTGGTCGCGGCACTGGCCGCCTCCCAGGCTCCAGGAGTGACGACCGACGACGCCGGCAGAAGGGTCACCACCGGAACCCAGCCCTCCGCGGACACGCCCGCCGAGGAGAGCGCGACCGGCAACTCGCCGTACTACACAGACCTGCCGCCGCTCAACAGCCCCAGCCCCTCGCCGTCCACCACCACTCCCGTCACCCCGGGCGCCGGCGAGGCGGGCATCCCCGCGACCGTCCTGGACGCCTACAAGAAGGCCGAGGCCGCCCTCCGGGAGGCCAAGCCCGGCTGCAACCTGCCGTGGCAACTCCTCGCCGCCATCGGCAAGGTCGAGTCCGGCCAGGCCCGCGGGGGCCGCGTCGACGCGAACGGCAACACGCTCTCCCCGATCCTCGGCCCGCAGCTCAACGGCAACGGCTTCGCCAACATCAGCGACACCGACGGCGGCGCCTACGACGGCGACAGTTCGTACGACCGTGCCGTCGGACCCATGCAGTTCATCCCTTCCACCTGGGCGTGGGCCGGCCGCGACGGCAACGGCGACGGGGAGAAGAACCCCAACAACATCTACGACGCCGCGCTGGCCGCCGCCCACTACCTGTGCCGCTACGGCTGGGACCTGTCCACCCAGGACGACCTCGACCGCGCGATCCTCAGCTACAACAACTCGCGGGACTACCTCAACCTCGTCCTGTCGTGGCTGGAGTACTACCGCAAGGGCACCCACGAGATTCCCGACGGCACCGGCAGCCTGCCTTCCGGCCGCAGCGACGACAATGCCGGAGCCAGTCCCTCGCCGTCCCCCACGCCGCCCAGGACGCCGACCGCACCCAGCAGCCCGGCCAAGCCCGGCGGCAACGGCGGCGGCTCCTCGAGCCCCAAGCCGACTCCGCCTCCGAGCACCACCCCGCCCAGCACCACCCCGCCCACCCCCACCGACATGGTGGACCACCTGGAGGACGCCGACACCGCCAAGCTCACCGCGATGGCGGGCGACACGTTCACCGAGAAGATCAGTACGCGCGCGGAGACCGAGGCCGGCAAGGGCGTCCCGAAGGTCCGGGTCCGCTTCACCATCATCGGCGCCACCGACGCCACCTTCAGCACCGGCGAGAAGTACGCCACGACCCTCACCAACACGGCCGGAGAGGCCGTCGCGCCCGCGCTGAAGGCGGGCGAGAACACGGGCGAGTTCGTCGTCCGCGCCACCGTCGTCGGCCGCACGATCGCCGGCCTCGACTACACGGCCACGGTCACCGAGCGCGCCGCCGACACCCTGACCCGCACCAGCGACACCGCGCTGACCTGCACCCCGGGCGGCGAGTTCGCCGACCAGGTCGAGGTGAGGGCGACTTACAAGGGCGCCGTCGCGGACAAGGTCGCGGCCACCGCCACCCTCATCAAGTCGGCGGACGACCCCACCGAGAACGACAAGGGCCCCTACTTCAAGGACGCCGACGGCAAGACCGTACGCACCCTGACCGGCCTGACGACGGACGCCAACGGCCTGCTCAAGCTCCCGAAGCTGTACGCCGACGACACCACCGGCACGTTCCTGCTCCGCATCAACACCGCGGGCGGCGCGACGCTGACCGTCGAGCTGAAGGTGGCGGCGGCCGAGACGTCGCCCAGCCCCAGCCCGTCCGAGTCGGCATCCGGCTCGACGTCGCCATCGCCGAGCCCGACCCCGTAACCGCCGCGTACCCACTGCGGGATCCTCACCGAGGATGCCTCCGAAGGGCGTCCTTCCGCTACGGCGGACAGGGCGCCCTTCGTCCGTTCGCGGAACTCGTTCGCTGTGCAACGTGTTCTCATCTCGCCCGCCCGTTGCTACGGTGCCGAACCTGACGACGTATCAGATGTGTCGGATGTATCCGCTCCGGTGCTCCGGGAGGCCCGTATGCGCGCCCTGATCGCCGCCGCGACCGGTCTCGCCGCCGCGCTGGCCCTGGTGTTCACCCTCACCGCGCTCGGCAGCCCGGCCGGCGAGACATCGCCCAAGCCGCTGCTCACGACGGTGCCCGCACACCCGTAACCGCGTCCGCCCGTCCGGGAGGGAGGCCGAGATGCGCCGCAAGGCCGGCCTGATCCTGCTCGCCCTCGCCGTGTTCTTCGCGGCCCTGTCCCCGCTGCTGCGCTGGTACGCCTTCCCGCGTCTGGCCAAGATCCCGGCGAACCAGTACCAGGACATGGTCCTGGAGGCGAAGGACGCGACCCTCCTCGACTACGGCACGATGCAGGCCCGAAAAGTCCCCAAGGTCACCATCGTGCAGACCCTCAAGGGCAACGTCGAAGCCTCGGAGAAGATCGAGAGGACGGCGGGCAAGGACGTCGTGGTCTGGGACGGCCTGTCCTATGTCGTCGGCCCCGACGGCAAGATGGTCTCCAGGATCCCCGAGCGCTACATCTTCGACGCCCACACCCAGGAGCCCGTCCACGCCACCGGCGAGATGGTCGACGGCGACCCGGTGCGGCGACAGGGCATCGAGTTCAAGTGGCCTTTCCTGACGGAGAAACGGGACTACGAGTACTTCGACGCCCAGACCCGCACCAGCGCGCCCATCCACTACAAGGGCACCCAGGACTTCCGCGGCGTCGAGGTCTACTACTTCGAGCAGACCATCCCGTGGACCGAGGTGAAATTTCCGAAGACGATGCCGGTCAAGGGCATCACCCCGGAGTCGGTGGCCAAGACCGGCACCACCCGCTGGTACACCACCGTCCGCAAGTTCTGGGTCGAACCCCTCACCGGAGCCCCCGTCTACGGCGAGGAGATCCACAAGGAGGAACTGCGCGGCGGCACCCTGCTCGGCGACCGCGACAAGGTGACGGCGTTCGCCGGCCACGTGAAGATGCGCGAGGACTACATCGACTACACGGTCGACCTCGTCAAGTCCAACCGCACCCTGGTCCTGCTGATGACGTCCTACCTGCCCTGGGGCTTCCTGACCCTGGGCGTGCTGCTCCTCGCCCTGTCCCTCTACCTGGAGGCACGCGGCCGCCGCCCCGGCGATCCCAAGCCCGCGCAGGACACCGAACCGGAACCGGTCACCGCCTGAGCCGGGCGTTGGTGTGCCGGGTCGGCTCGGCGGACGCGGGGTCCTCGGGCCACGGGTGCTTGGGATATCGGCCGCGCAGCTCCGCCCGTACGCCCTTGTAGCCGTCCCTCCAGAAGGAGGCGAGGTCGGCGGTGACGGCGGCCGGGCGCCCGGCGGGGGAGAGGAGATGAACGAGGAGCGGTACCCCGGCGACCGACGGCGACTCGTGCAGTCCGAACATCTCCTGCAACTTCACGGCGAGGACGGGCTGTTCGGGATTGCCGTAGTCGATCCGGATCCTGGACCCACTCGGTACGGCGATCCGCTCCGGAGCGAGCTCGTCCAGCCGCCCCGCGTCCCCCGATGCCCACGGGAGCAGCCGGACCAGCGCCTGACCGGCATCGATCCGCGCCAGGTCGGCCCGCCGCCGGGCGCGGCTCAGCTCCGGCTCCAGCCACTCGTCCACGCGCGCGTGGAGCGCGTCGTCGGACACGTCGGGCCAGGGCTCGCCGAGGTGCAGACGCAGAAACGCGAGCCGCTGCCGCAGTACGGCCGCGTCGGGGGACCAGCGCAACAGGCCGAGCCCTTCCTGCCGTAGGCCTTCGAGGAGGGCATCGCGTACGAGTCCGGGGTCGGCGTCCGTCAGCGGCCGCGCCGCGAGCTCGATCGCCCCGAGCCGCTCGATGCGCCGCGCGACGACGTCCCCGTCGGCCCAGTGCACCTCCTGGCCCTTCCGGTACAGAGAGGCCGCCGCCGACCGGGCCGTGTCCTCGTCCACCACGGCGGCGAGCTGCACACGCGCGTGCCCCTTGCCGACCGGACGGTCCGCGACGGCCACCGCGATCCACGGGGCACCGCGCAGGGGACTGCCGTCACCGAGTTCCGCGCGCGTGCCGGAGGCCATGAGGTACGAACCGCCGTCGGCCCTGGCGACGCGCTCGGGGAAGGCGAGGGCGGCGACGAGGCCCACGGTGCGGTCGTCCACGCTGTGGGCCGGCGCGCTCCTGCCGCCCGCCCGCAACCGCCGCACCTCCGCCCGCCACCGCCCCGCATAGGCGTCACCGCCACGCCGGGCCGTCCGCAGAGCGGCAGCCAGGTCGTCCCCGTACTCCCTCGGGGCCTCCTCGCTGAGCAGCGCGACCACCTCGGCAACCGGACCCGACGTGTCCAGCAGCGCCCGGCCCAACCGGGGATGCAACCCCAGCCGGGCCAGCTCGGCGCCCCGCTCCGTGGCCCGCCCGTCGCGGTCCACCGCCCCGATGGCCGTCAGGACACTCCTCGCCGCCGCCATCGCGCCACCCGGCGGGGCATCCAGCAGAGCCAGCCCGGTGGCCTCCGGGTCGCCCCAGCAGGCCGCCTGCAGCGCGAACGCCGTCAGGTCGGCCACCTTGATCTCCGGCGACGGGAAAAGCGGCAGACGCGCGTCCTCCGCCTCCGCCCAGCAGCGGTACACCGCACCAGGCGCCTCACGCCCGGCCCGCCCCGCCCGCTGCCGCCCGGCCGCCTGCGAGGCCCGTACCGTCGTCAGCGCGCTCAACCCGCGCGCGTGGTCGACGCGAGGCTCCCGCGCCAGCCCCGAGTCGACGACGGCCCGCACACCGGGAACCGTCAGCGACGACTCGGCCACCGACGTCGCCAGCACCACCCGGCGCCGCTCCCCGCCCACCAGCACCGCGTCCTGCACGGCCGCCGGCGCCCGCCCGTGCACCTGGAGCACCTCGACGTCGCCCAGATCCCCGAGCTGCCCGGCCACACGCGCGATCTCACCCACGCCCGGCAGGAAACACAGCACGTCCCCCGCCCGCTCGGCCAGCGCCCGCCGTACCGTCGACGCCACATGCGTCAGCAGCGCCGGGTCGACCCGCATGCCGTGCGGCGGCCGTACGGGGCGCGTGGGCGGCGCCCACACCACCTCCACGGGGTGCGACACCCCCCGCGCCTCGACGACCGGCGCGTCACCCAGCAGGCGCGCCCACCCCTGCGCGTCCGTCGTCGCCGACGCGGCCACCAGCTCCAGCTCCGGCCGCAGCGTCTGCCGTACGTCCCACAGGAACGCCGCCACCGTGTCCGCGTCCAGATGCCGCTCATGGCACTCGTCGAGCACCACCACGTCCACGCCCGCGAGCTCCTGATCGCGCTGCAGCCGTTGCAGCAGCACACCGGTCGTGACGACCTCCACGCGCGCGTGCCGCCCGACGACCCGCTCGCCGCGCACGGTGAAACCGACGCTCTCGCCGACCTTCTCGCCCAGCAGCCACGCCATCCGTCGCGCGGCGGCCCGGGCCGCGATCCGCCGGGGCTCGGCGACGACGACCCGCCGGGCCGGCCCCTCGCCGAGCAGGCCGGCCAGGGCCAGCGGTACCAGAGTCGTCTTGCCGGTGCCGGGCGGCGCCACCAGCACGGCGGTGCCGTGGCCCTCCAGAGCGTCCTTCAGGCCGGGCAGGGCACCGCGTACGGGCAGCGCGTCCAGGGCGTCGTAACGGATCACGCTCTCAGTCTCGTACGCACACGAAGATCGCCGTCCCGGGGATCAGGTTCCCGCGCAGCGGCGACCAGCCGCCCCACTCCGAGGTGTTCCAGGCCGGCCACTCCGGCTCGACCAGGTCCACCAGCCGGAGGCCCGCAGCCACGACGTCCCGCACCCGGTCGCCGAGCGTGCGGTGATGTTCCACGTAGACCGCGTGGCCGTCGTCGTCCTGCTCGACGTACGGCGTGCGGTCGAAGTACGAGGCCGACACGGACAGGCCCTCCGGGCCCGGCTCGTCCGGGAAGGCCCAGCGGATGGGGTGGGTGACCGAGAAGACGAAGCGCCCGCCCGGGCGCAGCACCCGCCGCACCTCGCTCAGCACCAGCACCGGGTCGGCGACGAACGGCAGCGCGCCGTACGCCGAGCACGCCAGGTCGAAGGAGGCATCGGCGAAGGGGAGGGCGCCCGCGTCGGCGCACACCAGGGGGAAGGCGCCCCCGATGCGCAACGCGTGCTGGAGCTGGCGATGCGAGATGTCCAGGGCGACCGGGCGGGCCCCCTGCGCGGCCAGCCAGCGCGAGCACTGCGCCGCGCCCGCGCCGATCTCCAGGACGTCCTTGCCCTTGAGGTCCTCCGGCGGGCCGAGCAGCTCGGCCTCCACCTCGTCCAGGCCCTCCGGACCCCAGACGAAGCGGTCGTCGCCGAGGAAGGTGCCGTGCTCTATCTGGTACTCGTCCGCGTTGCGGTCCCACCAGCCCCGGTTGGCGCGGGAACTCTCCGCGACACCGGCGTCGCGCCGGGTGGCCTCCGGCTCGGCACCGGACTCGGCACCGGACTCGGAGCCGGACTGGGAACCGGACTCGGACGATGTGGGCTCTTGGATGATCGGCTCCCTCGTCGTACTCTTCCGTCACCTCGATGGCATCACCCGCACGGCGGTGTCGCGAAAGGGACGCGCTGCGGCCTGCGTGGCCTCAAGGCTGGTGTGCGGCTGGCGCCGCAAGGGTTTTGTGCCGGTTATGGGGCGATCCGCCCCGGGTGTGCGCCTTCGCGCATTGACCATGTCCGGCTGCCCCCGTATGCTACAAGTTGCGCTGCGGGCCTGCGCACCTCAGACGTAGCAGGCTGCGCTCGCATCTGTTGTATGTCCCCTCGGTTGTCGAGGCGCCACCAGGTTTTCGGAGTGGCGCTTCCTTGGCTGTCCGGCTTCTGCAGAGCGAAACGGGCTCCCGGCGTAAGCAGTACCTACGACTTCAATGTCCGTACCGGAGCCCTTTCCCACATGACGAGCAGCACCGAGACCACCGCCACCACCCCGCAGGTAGCGGTCAACGACATCGGTAACGAGGAAGCCTTCCTCGCAGCGATCGACGAGACGATCAAGTACTTCAACGACGGCGACATCGTCGACGGCGTCATCGTGAAGGTCGACCGGGACGAGGTCCTGCTCGACATCGGTTACAAGACCGAAGGTGTCATCCCGAGCCGCGAGCTCTCGATCAAGCACGACGTCGACCCCAACGAGGTCGTCGCCGTCGGCGACGAGATCGAGGCCCTGGTCCTCCAGAAGGAGGACAAGGAAGGCCGCCTGATCCTCTCGAAGAAGCGCGCCCAGTACGAGCGTGCCTGGGGCACCATCGAGAAGATCAAGGAAGAGGACGGCATCGTCACCGGTACCGTCATCGAGGTCGTCAAGGGTGGTCTCATCCTCGACATCGGCCTCCGTGGCTTCCTCCCGGCCTCCCTGGTCGAGATGCGCCGCGTTCGCGACCTCCAGCCCTACGTGGGCAAGGAGCTCGAGGCCAAGATCATCGAGCTGGACAAGAACCGCAACAACGTGGTCCTGTCCCGCCGTGCCTGGCTGGAGCAGACCCAGTCCGAGGTCCGCCAGACGTTCCTCACCACCCTGCAGAAGGGTCAGGTCCGTTCCGGCGTCGTCTCCTCGATCGTCAACTTCGGTGCCTTCGTGGACCTCGGTGGCGTCGACGGTCTGGTCCACGTCTCCGAGCTGTCCTGGAAGCACATCGACCACCCGTCCGAGGTCGTCGAGGTCGGCCAGGAAGTCACCGTCGAGGTCCTCGACGTCGACATGGACCGCGAGCGTGTCTCCCTGTCGCTGAAGGCGACGCAGGAAGACCCGTGGCAGCAGTTCGCCCGGACCCACCAGATCGGTCAGGTCGTCCCGGGTAAGGTCACCAAGCTGGTTCCGTTCGGTGCGTTCGTCCGCGTGGACGAGGGCATCGAGGGTCTGGTCCACATCTCCGAGCTGGCCGAGCGCCACGTGGAGATCCCGGAGCAGGTCGTCCAGGTCAACGACGAGATCTTCGTCAAGGTCATCGACATCGACCTCGAGCGCCGCCGCATCAGCCTCTCGCTGAAGCAGGCCAACGAGTCCTTCGGTGCCGACCCGGCCTCGGTCGAGTTCGACCCGACCCTGTACGGCATGGCTGCCTCGTACGACGACCAGGGCAACTACATCTACCCCGAGGGCTTCGACCCCGAGACCAACGACTGGCTCGAGGGCTACGAGAAGCAGCGCGAGGAGTGGGAGCGCCAGTACGCCGAGGCGCAGCAGCGCTTCGAGCAGCACCAGCAGCAGGTCATCAAGAGCCGCGAGGCCGACGCCGCCGCTGCCGCCGAGGGCGGCGACGCCGCGGGTGCGGCTCCGGCCGCTGGTGGCGGTTCGTACTCCTCCGAGGGCCCGGACAACTCCGGCGCGCTGGCCTCGGACGAGGCGCTGGCCGCGCTGCGCGAGAAGCTGGCCGGTGGCCAGAGCTGAACGTCGGCCGCTGAGGCTTAGCAGCTGACTGAGGGGCCGTACCTTTCGAGGTGCGGTCCCTCAGGCGTTGGTGCGTTGTCTTTCGGCTGCGGGCCGCTGGGGGCTTGTCGCGCAGTTCCCCGCGCGCCTACAAGAGGACGTTGTCCATCCCGGCGCGATCATGAACCCCTCCTTCGGGAATGCCCCTGCCCGTAAGGGCGTTGTGACGTACGGACACGAGGAGGAGCGGTCACAGTGCTTGATCCGCAGGGTTTGTACGCATGGGAGCCGAAGGGGCTCGCCGTGGTCGACATGGCGCTGGCCCAGGAGTCGGCCGGTCTGGTCATGCTCTACCACTTCGACGGATACATCGACGCGGGTGAGACCGGCGACCAGATCGTCGACCGGCTTCTCGACTCGCTGCCCCACCAGGTCGTCGCCCGTTTCGACCATGACCGGCTGGTGGACTACCGCGCCCGCCGCCCGCTGCTGACGTTCAAGCGCGACCGCTGGAGCGACTACGAGGACCCCGCCATCGAGGTGCGGCTCGTGCAGGACGCCACCGGCGCGCCCTTCCTGCTGCTGTCCGGGCCCGAGCCGGACGTCGAGTGGGAGCGCTTCGCCGGGGCCGTGAAGGAGATCGTGGAGCGGCTCGGGGTGCGCCTGTCGGTGAACTTCCACGGCATTCCCATGGGCGTCCCGCACACCCGCCCGGTCGGCCTCACCCCGCACGGCAACCGCACCGACCTCGTCCCGGGCCACCGCAGCCCCTTCGACGAGGCGCAGGTGCCCGGCAGCGCCGAGTCGCTGATCGAGTACCGGCTGATGGAGGCCGGGCACGACGTGCTCGGTGTCGCCGCGCACGTACCCCACTACATCGCCCGCTCCCCGTACCCGGACGCGGCGCTGACCGTCCTGGAGGCCGTCACCGCGGCCACCGGTCTCGTCCTGCCCGGCATCGCGCACTCCCTGCGTACCGAGGCCCACCGCACGCAGAACGAGATCGACCGCCAGATCCGCGAGGGCGACGAGGAGCTCACGAACCTCGTCGAGGGCCTGGAGCACCAGTACGACGCCGTGGCCGGCGCGGAGACCCGCGGCAACATGCTCGCCGAGCCGGTGGACATCCCGTCGGCGGACGAGATCGGTCGTGAGTTCGAGCGATTCCTGGCGGAGCGGGAGGGCGACGGCTGAGACGCCGGGCCCCGGGGCTGGTCCTGCCGGATGCGCTGTCAGTGGCAGGGCCTAAGCTTTCGGTCATGCTGAAGGTGGGCCTGACCGGCGGCATCGGTGCCGGTAAGAGCGAGGTTTCGCGGCTGCTCGTCGAGTGCGGGGCCGTGCTGATCGACGCGGACCGTATCGCACGCGAGGTCGTCGCTCCCGGCACCGCCGGTCTCGCCGCCGTCGTCGAGGCCTTCGGGGCGGACGTGCTCGCCGGGGACGGCAGCCTGGACCGGCCCAAACTGGGCTCGATCGTCTTCGCCGACCCGGAGCGGCTCGCCGTACTGAACTCGATCGTGCACCCCCTCGTCGGCGCCCGCTCCCGCGAGCTCGAAGAGGGCGCCGCCGACGACGCCGTCGTCGTGCACGACGTCCCGCTCCTCACCGAGAACGGCCTCGCTCCGCTGTACGACGTCGTGGTCGTCGTCGACGCCAGTCCCGAGACCCAGCTCGACCGGCTGGTCCGGCTGCGCGGCATGACCGAGGAGGACGCACGCGCGCGCATGGCCGCGCAGGCGACGCGCGAGAAGCGGCTGGAGATCGCGGACATCGTGATCGACAACGACGTACCGCTGGATGTGCTTCAACGGCGGGTGAAGGACGTCTGGGACGAGCTCGTGCGCCGGGCCCATGGGGAGATACGCGGATCTCACGGGGCACAGGAGAGCCCCCGGTCCCGGTCACCCCAGGAATAGCGGTGAGCCGGTCGCGCGTTGAACTCCTCCAGTGAGGGAAGGACTTTGCCGTGCCCGAGACCAGCGGTTCGACCGGACGTACTCCGGAGACGCATGTCATCGACTTCCGCGCCGCCGAGCAACTGCTCGCCGCGCGGGATCCGCGGGGCGCGGTGAAGCTGCTCGACGGGGTCATCGCCGCGCACCCGGAGAACACCGCCGCCCGGCTGCTGCGTGCGCGTGCCTTCTTCGCCGCCGCCCAACTGCGGCCCGCCGAACTGGAGTTCACGATCGTCCTGGAGCGTGAGCCGGACAACGCCTTCGCGCACTTCGCGCTCGCCCGCACCTACGAGCGCCAGGGCAGACACGACCAGGCCAAGCGGCACTTCCGGCTGGCCGCCGCGCTCGATCCGAACCCGCGCTACCTCAAGGCGGCACGGTTCGACGGGTGAGCGGCGACGGCGGCCGACCGGGACTGACGGCTCTCCGGTGCGCTCAGGGGTAGCGGTCGCGCGGCGGAGGTGGCCGGTACGGGCGGCCCTCGGGCGGGCGGTACGGCGGGATGTCGCGGCCCGGCTGGTAGTGCGGGCCCTGGCGGATGTGCCTGACGACCATGGCCATGTCGATCGTGATCACCAGCCACAGCACACCGCAGGCCACCGCCCAGCCGGGGCGGCCCGCGAGCGCGAACGCTACGGTGCCGAAGGCCGCCCAGGCCACCCCCCACACGCACAGCCAGAAGCGGGCCCGCAGGGCACTGCGCGCTGTCGCAGGTTCACTGCCCGTACGCATCGCCATCACCACTCCTCTCTGAAACGTACTCCTCGTACTCCTCGCAGGGGGCCCAGTGCTGCCGGACACCGATGAACTGGCCGAGGTGCTGCTCGATCTCCAAGTACCCCACGAGGACATCAACGACCTCGTGCGGATGGCCCGACGGGTGACGGACGACCCGGAGCTGCGGCAGTTCCTGGAGCGGTCCGTCGACGAGCTCGTCCGGGGCATGGGGGAGGCCGGCGCGCCCGTCGACCTGCCGGACCTCGACTGGGCGTCGGGCCCCATGCGGCGGTGCTTCCCGGTGTACGTCTTCGTCGCGGCGCTGCCCGCCACGCGCGCGTACCACCGCGAGCGCGGCATCCCGGCCGACGTCTCCCGGCGCACCCTCGCCGATCTCGGCCGGAACATGGCCGTGCACCGCCGGCGGTACGGGGTGGCCGGAGTGCAGTCTCCTCGGTGGCTGATCCATCACTTCCGCGGCGAGCTGTACCAGCTGGGCCGACTGCAGTTCGAGCGGGCGCGGCTCGGGCAGCGGACAGGGAACGGGCTCGCCGCGGCCGGGCTCGACGTGGGGCCGGACTCGCCCTGCCTCAGCCTGCACATACCGGACTTCCGTGGGCCGCTGACGCCTGCCGCCGTGGACCGGTCCCTGGCGCTGGCCCGGGAGTTCTTCCCGCTGCACTTTCCCGAGGAGCGGTACCTGTTGGCGACCTGCCACTCCTGGCTGCTGGACCCGCAGCTCAGGAAATACCTGCCCGGGGACTCCAACATCGTCCGGTTCCAGGAGCGTTTCCGCGTCGGCCGCGAGGACCGCGAGCCCGCCGACACCGAGCCGGTCCAATTCGTGTTCGGCGACCCGGAGTTGCCGATCGAGAGCCTGCCGCGCCGCACGGTGGTGGAGCGGGCCGTGGGGTACCATCTGCGGGCGGGCGGTCACTGGTATGTCGGGCACGGGTGGATGCCGTTCGAACGGAGTGGCTGAAAGTCCTTCGCACGGCGATGAGTTCCGGAGCGAGCCCCGGTCTGCCTCTGTGACAGCACCACGGACCGCTGAACACAGGAGACCCCATGTCCGAGACCACCGCTCCCGTCACCTCCGGCACCGTCATCGCCGAGTCCGCGACCCCGCGCGGCCGCCGGGCCCGTATCGCCCTGCGCGGCCTGCAGATCCTGCTCGCCCTCTTCTACGCGATCGCGAGCGCGCTGCCCAAGCTGATCGGGCACCCGACGGCCGCCGAGGGCTTCGACGAGCTCGGCTGGGGCAGCGCGGGGATGTACACCATCGGCGCGCTCGAACTGGCCGGTGCCGTCGCGCTGTTGATCCCGGTGCTGCAGTCGGTGGCCGCCATGGCGCTGAGCGCGCTGATGGTGGGTGCCTTCGTCGTCACGATCACCGCCTTCGAAGGTGAGAACGCGGCGACACCGCTCATCCTGATAGTGCCGCTCGCCCTGATCGCCTGGGCACGGCGGAGCTCCAACGCGGATCTGCTGCGACTGGTACGACGACGCGCGTGAGCCGACGACATGGGTGGCGTCCGGCCCGGGCCTTCAACGGCCTGCCGGACGCCACCGACGTATGTGCCGGACGCCACCGGGGTATGTCCGGGCGCCACTGACGTACGTCACCGTCCGTGCGGCCGTCCCGCGGCGCCGCCGCCCATGAGGCCGCGCAGCCGTTCCAGCTCGCGCCGGTCCCGCTTGGTCGGCCGGCCCGTGCCGCGGTCGCGGATGCCGGCCGGGGCGACGGCCTCGCGCGGCGGGGGAGGGGGCGAGTTGTCGACGTAGCACTGAACCGCGACCGGTGCGCCGACCCGCTTGCGGATGAGCCGCTTGACGATGACGATCCGCTCCCGGTTCTCCTGGCGCAGACGCACCTCGTCGCCGATGCGCAGGGTGTGCGAGGGCTTCACGTTCTGGCCGTTCACGCGCACATGCCCGCCCTTGCAGGCGGTCGCGCCCAGCGAGCGGGTCTTGACCAGGCGTACGGCCCAGATCCAGCTGTCGATCCGCACGCTCTCGCCGTGCTGCGGACCGGCGGCCTCGGCGGCGGCCACGGCGGCGGCGATCTTCGGGTCGACGGCCTGCTCGGCCCGCACCGTCTCCGACCGCTGTTCCTCGGCCTGCACCGTCTCCGGCCGCCGTTCCTCGGCGGTGCCGCCGGTCCTCGCCTCGTCATCCTCGGAAGCCATGCCTCGACCTTAGTCCCCGTGCGGTGACCTTGAATCCCCGTGCGGTTGCCTCGGTCCCCCTACGGTGGCCTCGATGCCGGTACGGGCCGCGGCGGCCGTACGGTGGAGCTGTGGACGCCCTATCCGATCTCGACCGCAGGATCGCGGGCTGCCGGGCCTGTCCGCGGCTCGTCGACTGGCGAGAGGAGGTGGCCCGCACCAGGCGTGCCGCCTTCGCCGACCAGACGTACTGGGCCCGACCGGTGCCGGGATTCGGTCCGCCGGACGCCCGGCTGCTGATCGTCGGGCTCGCGCCGGCCGCGCACGGCGGCAACCGCACCGGCCGGATGTTCACCGGGGACCGCTCCGGGGACGTGCTGTACCAGGCGCTGTACGACGTGGGCCTCGCCTCGCAGCCCACGTCGGTCGCCGTCGGGGACGGCCTGGAGCTGTACGGCGTCCGCGTCACGGCCCCCGTGCACTGCGCCCCGCCCGCCAACAAACCCACACCGGGTGAGCGGGAGACCTGCCGGCCCTGGCTCGTGCAGGAGCTGAGGCTGCTGCGGCCGACGCTGCGGGCGGTCGTGGCACTCGGCGCCTTCGGCTGGCAGGCGACGCTGCCGGCGTTGGCTGAGGCGGGGTGGCAGGTGCCTCGGCCGCGGCCCGCGTTCGGACACGGGGAGCGGGTCGGGCTGGACGGGCTGGATCTGTTCGGGTGCTTTCACGTCAGCCAGCGCAACACCTTCACCGGCAAGCTCACGCCCGTGATGCTGACGGAGGTGCTGGGTGCGGCGGCGGAGGCGGCCGGGCTGAAATGAGCGGGCGGGGCGGTCGTACGGACGTTACGGTGCCTGGATGGCTGTCATTCACCACACCACTCTCAAGCCCACCAAGCTGGAGCTGCTCACGTCCTGGCTGCCCACCCGCCCCTGGTACGAGGGCGGCCCGGGCGAGCCGGAGTTGACGAAGGCCGGCGGGTTCCGGCTGGACGATCCGGAGGGCGAGGTGGGGATGGAGTTCATGGTGGTCACCGATGCCTCCGGAGCCGCTGCCACCGCCTACCTGGTGCCGCTCACCTATCGCGGCGCACCCCTCGACGGTGCGGAGCATGCCCTCGTCGGCACCATGGAGCACGGCGTGCTGGGGCGGCGCTGGGCCTACGACGGTTGCCATGACCCGGTGCTGGTCGCCCAGCTGACGGCCCTGATCGAGGGGCGGGCCCAGGCCCAGGCGCAGAGCCTCAGCGACACACCCGACCAGGAGGTCAGCCGGTCCTGCACCGGTGACGGCGCCATCCCCCGGGACTTCGCCACCGCCACCGACGACCGGGAGGGTACCGAGCTGTCCGCACCACCGCATGGCGTGACCCTCCGCCTGCACCGCGTCCTGCGCCCCGCCCCGGACGGACCGCTCGCCCTGCCGCCGGGGACGACGGGCCACGTCGCAGGCGCCTGGGACATGCCGGACGGCACCCGGGTACGGGGGGTGTTCGCCGCCCTGCACACCGACGTCCGGCCCTGACCGTCGGGGTCGGTCGTACGGCACGGGGTCGTGAGCCTGCCGAGGGGCGTCTTCCTGCTACTGGGGTTCCGCGCTACTACGGAAGTTCCGCGCGGCTAGGGGGCTTTCTCGGCCTCGGGCTCCCCGAACAACTGCCGTACGGTCGAGCGGTAGTTGGTCTGCACGTGTGCGAGGGCGTGGGCGCGGGCGCGCGACGGGTCGCCGGAGGCGATCGCCTCGTACAACTCGCGGTGCTCGACGAGGAGTTGGGCCCACTCCTCGTTGCGCCGGGTCATCCAGCGCAGCCGGCCGGCGACCGGCTCCAGGGCCTCGATCAGCAGGCTGTTGCCCGCCATGGCCAGGATCCGGTCGTGCAGCCGGCTGTTGACGTCCGTGATCGCCTCCGCGTCCCCCGCCTCGGTGGCGGTGGCCGCCTGGTCGAGGAGTTGCTCGACCTCGGCCAGGTCCTCCGGTGTCGCACGTGAGGCGGCCAGTCCCGCCGCGTACACCTCCAGCGCCTCCCGCAACTCGAAGAGCTCCTTGACATCGGTCGGGGTCAGCCGCCGTACGACCGTGCGGCGCGGCGTCTCGAAGTGGACGAACCCCTCGGCGACCAGCGCGCGGATCGCCTCGCGGACCGGCACCCGGGAAACCCCGAAGCGTTCGGCCAGCTCCCGCTCGACCAGCCGGTCGCCGGGGCGGAGGCGGCCCGCGATGATGTCCTGCCGCAGCCCGGCCAGGACGCGCTCGCGGACGGCGCCCAGAGGTTCGATCTTCGTCGTGGAGCTCATGGGCTCATCTTCGCCGACTCCGGGTGTGTTTTACGGAGCGTTAACAAGAGCGACATCGGTCGGAATGGTTGACGGGAGGACTATGTCCGCAGTTTGGTATACCAAACGTCGCCGATCGTAGGCGGCTCCTCCACAAGCAGTCCTCCGTCCCCTGGCTCCTGGAGGCCCCGTGTCCCTCGCCGACCGTGCCGAAGCCACCGGCACAGCAGCGTTCGTCCCCGATCCCCGGCTCACCAACGAAGACCTCGCGCCCGCGGGCAAGCGCAACTGGAAGGTCTTCGACCTCTTCGCCATGTGGATGTCCGACGTCCACAACCTCGGCAACTACACGTTCGCGGCCGGTCTGCTGGTCCTGGGCATGAATGTGTGGCAGGTCTTCACCTCCCTGCTCGTCGGCTTCGTGCTCATCTACATCGGCATGAACTGGATGGGCAGCATCGGCCAGCGCCACGGCGTCCCGTTCCCCGTGGTCAGCCGCATCAGCTTCGGCGTCTGGGGTGCCAATATCCCGGCGCTGATCAGGGCCGTCATCGCCATCATGTGGTACGGCATCCAGACCTATCTGGCGTCCGTCGCCGTGAACGTGATGCTGCTGGCCGCGTGGCCGGGCCTCGAGTCCTGGACGCACAGCTCCTTCCTGGGGCTGGACGCGCTCGGCTGGGTCTCCTTCATCGCGCTCTGGCTGATCCAGGCGATGATCATCAGCCAGGGCATGGAGTCGGTGCGGAAGTTCCAGGACTTCTGCGGCCCGGCGATCTGGCTGGTGATGATCGCGCTGGCGGTGTGGATCCTCGCCAAGGCCGACTGGACGATCTCGCTCACCACCACCCCGCACCCGGTGTCCGTCGGCGAGCAGTGGCGGCAGTGGTTCGGCGCGATCGGGCTCATCCTCGCCACGTACGGCACGCTGATGCTCAACTTCTGCGACTTCTCGCGCTTCGCGCCCGACTACCGGACCGTCAAGCGCGGCAACTTCTGGGGCCTGCCCATCAACTCCACGGCCTTCGTGGTCGTCTCGGTGATCGTCACGGCCGGCTCGCTGGAGGTGTTCGGCGAGGCCATCACGGACCCGGCGGAGCTGGTGGCCAAGGTCGGCAACACCTGGGTCCTGGTCCTGGCGGCCCTGACCTTCGCGATCGCCACCATGGGCGTCAACATCGTCGCCAACTTCGTCTCACCGGCGTACGACCTGGCCAACGTCTGGCCGCAGAAGATCACTTTCAAGGTCGGGGGCATGATCAGCACGGTGGCGGCGCTGTTGGTGACGCCGTGGAACCTCTTCTCGAACCCGACGGTCGTCAACTACTTCCTGGGCGGCCTGGGCGCCTTCCTCGGTCCGCTGTTCGGCGTGATCATGGTCGACTACTACCTCGTCAAGCGTGGCCGGGTGGATGTGAACGAGCTGTTCTCCGCCGAACCGGGCTCGCGCTACTACTACCGCAAGGGCGTCAACCCCAAGGCGCTGTGGGCGTTCCTGCCGGCGGCGGGGGTCGCGGCGGTGCTGGCTCTGGTGAAGACGTTCAGCGACGTGGCGCCGTACTCGTGGTTCATCGGGACGGCGATGGCGGCGGGTCTGTACATGGTGCTGTGCCGCGGTGAGCGCGCGGAGTCCGCGGGCGAGTCCGTCGGCGAGTCCGCGATCGGGTCCGTCGCCGGCTCCGGCATCGAGCCCGGCCCCGAGTCCGTGGCGCGGGAGGTCTGAAGGACGTGCGGATCGTCGTCACCAACTGCAACACCACGCAGGAGATGACCGAGGAGATCGTGCGAGGTGCCCGGGCCGCAGCAGGCCCGGGCACCACCGTGCTCGGGCTCACCCCGGCGTGGGGACCCGAGTCGGCCGAGGGCTGGCTCGACAGCTACCTCTCGGCGACGGCGGTGATCGACGCGCTGCGGACATACGAGGGTCCCGCGTACGACGCCGTCGTCATGGCCGGTTTCGGGGAGCACGGGCGGGAGGGCGTCCGGGAGCTGGTGGACGTACCGGTCGTCGACATCACGGAGGCGGCGGCGCATCTGGCCTGCCTGCTGGGGCGGCGGTACGGCGTCGTGACCACCCTGGAGCGGTCGTGCGGGCAGATCGAGGACAGCCTGGAGACCGCCGGGGTGGGCCGCAACTGTGTCGCGGTGATCGGTACCGGGCTCGGGGTGCTGGAGCTGGAGTCCGGCGAGCGCACGGAATCCGCGTTCCTGGCGGCCGCCGAGCGGGCGCGGGACGCGGGTGCCGAGGTTCTGGTGCTGGGGTGCGCCGGGATGACCGGGCTGCAGCGGGCGGTGGGGGAGAAGCTGGGAGTGCCGGTCGTCGACGGGGTGGCGGCGGCCGTCAAACTCGCCGAGTCGCTGGTGGCGTTGGGGCTGACGACGAGCCGGGCCGGGGGGTACGCGAAGCCGTTGCCGAAGCGGCGGGAGTGGGGGCGGGGCCCCGAACATAAGTGATCAGGGCTGACCGGGGCGCCACACATAGCGCACATCCGGCTCCCGTTCCTCGTTGCCGCTGCCGTCGGTGTGCTCGACGGCGACGAAGCCGTGTCGCTCGTAGAAGCGGTGGGCCGGCTTGTTGACCTGGAAGGTCCACAGGCTCAGCCCGCCCGGGCGGCGCCGCTTGGCGAGGTCGACGAAGCGGTCGCCGATGCCGCGGCCGCGCCAGTCGGGGTCGAGGTAGAGCTGGGAGAGCGACTCCCCGTCGAGCACCATGACGCCGACGACACGATCGGCGGCCTCGGCCACCCAGGTCTCCCGCAGCAGCACCAGCACCTCCCGGAAATACGTCCGCACCGCGTCGTCCGAGTGCGGCCGGACGACCGTCGGCAGCGCGGCGGCGAACGACCGCAGCCAGACGTCGGCGGCGGCACCGGCATCGGTGGCGGAGGCGCGGCGCAGGGCCACGGCGGTCATGACGGGGAGCCCTCGGCCGGGGCTGGGGCTGGGGCCGGGGCCGGGGAAGCAGCGTTGTCCGCCGGCTTCTCCGGAACCACGGCAGTCGCCGTGATCTCCACCAGCTGCCCCGAGTAACCGAGACAGGCAACCCCGACAAGCGTCGAGGAGTGCGGACCGGTGCTCAGCCCGGACGCCTCCACGACCTCCCACACGGCGGACAGCACCGCCGTCTGGTCACTCACCACGTACACGTCGGTCGAGAGGACATGGGCCAAGTCACTGCCGATCGCCCGCAGTTGCCTCTCCAGGTTGGCGATCACCTGCTCGGCCTGCCGTACGGGGTCGCCCTCTCCCACGAGGTTCCCGTCGGCGTCGAGTGGCACGGACCCGGCGAGGAAGGCGAGCTCGGTGCCGGCCTCGACGACGGTGGCGTGGGAGTAGGTGGGCGGTGGGAAGAGGGCGGGGGAGGTGACGCGGCGGATCATGCGGGCTCCTGGGGGGTGCGGCGGCACGCCGATGGTTGGGCCGGGTACGCGGTGGGCACTCCGCGCACGCGGTACGCCGGTTCGTCGATACGGCGGCGAGGTCGACGGTCAACCCGCCGATCATGCGCGCCCGCACCGCCGCTCGCATCCGAATTTCGGCCCTCAGTCGGAAGTCTCACCCGGCGATGGTCCCCACTCCTGTTCACGCAGCGCCGCGATCCGTGCCGGCATCTCGCGCCGCCTGCGCAGTGCCGCGGCCCGGGCGGCGGCCGACCGTCGGGCGGCAACGGCCGAGGCGGCCCGGAACTCCTCGCTTCGCTCGGCGGCCTCGACGCGCTCGACGCTGTAGAGGCGGGTCTGCGGGGCGGAGCGGAAGTGGGGATGGGAACGCAGCAGGTCGGGATCGCCGAGGAGTTGGCGGATCATCGCGGGTGTCCACCCTCGGGACCGCAGTCCGGCTGAGGAGAGGTGTGTGCGGCTGGTGGGCTGCTGCGGCTCGTGTGTCGGCATCACTGCTTCCCCCGTTGTCGTGACACTGAGTGACGACTTCATTGATAACGCCTGCCACTGACAACGGCCCCGACGGGGTGAGGCCGCCGGGCGCAATCGCGTGGAAGGGCGGCGCAGGGCTACGTACGCTGCACACATGCCGACCCTCGACGATCGTGACTTCCTCAACACCGTCGCCGACCGCCTGGCCTCCCTCCCCACCGTGCGCGCCGTCGCCCTCGGCGGCTCCCGGGCCCAGGGCACGCACAGGCTCGACAGCGACTGGGATCTGGCGGTCTACTACCGGGGCGCCTTCGACCCGGACCAACTCCGCGCGGTCGGCTGGGAAGGCGAGGTCTCCGAGGTCGGCGGCTGGGGCGGCGGTGTCTTCAACGGAGGTGCGTGGCTGACGGTCGACGGGCGACGCGTCGACGTTCATTACCGCGATCTCGACGTGGTCGAGGGGGAGTTGGCGCAGGCGCAGGAGGGACGGTTCCGGGTGGAGCCGTTGCTCTTCCATCTCGCGGGGATTCCCAGCTACTTGGTCGTCGCGGAGCTGGCGATCAACCGGGTGTTGCGGGGCGAACTCCCGCGTCCGGCGGCGTATCCGGAGAAACTGCGCCGCACGGCCGCCGAGCGCTGGTACGGCACCGCCCGAGCCACCCTCACCTACGCCAAGGCCAACCACGTCCCCGCGGGCCGCCTCACCGAACTCGCCGGCGCCCTCGCCACGGCGGCCCTGCAGACCGGACATGCGGTGTTGGCGGCGCGGGGGGAGTGGGTGACGAATGAGAAGCGATTGCTGGAGCGGGCGGGGCTGCGGGGTGTTGACGGTGTCATCGGGTCCCTCGGCGACCGTCGTGACCGTCGTGAGCGGATGAGCGGGGCGGTCGCCGAAGCGGAGGTTCTCTTCGAGCAGGTGATGGAGAGGGCGGCGCCGGGGCGCGCGTGACGCGCGGGCGCCGGGCCTGGGCCCCGGGTGTGGGTGCCGGGCCTGGGTGCGGCCGGAGCGCCGGCGCGGCGGGTGTGGATGTGGCCGGTCGAGCAGGGTCGCAGGACAATTGTGGGTGAACAGGAGATGTGCCGGTTGGCGATGCGCCTGTGGGGCGCCGGTGGCGTGGTGGCCGGTGATGTGCGGATGGGGCATGCGATGAGTGCGGGACTGATCGGGGCGCAGATCGCGGGCTACCAGGTGGAGTGCGAGCTGGGCCGCGGGGGCATGGCCGTGGTGTACCGGGCGCGCGATCTGCGGCTGGAGCGTACGGTCGCGCTGAAGCTGCTGACCCCGGACATGGTCCGCAACGACACTTTCCGCCGCCGTTTCGCGCACGAGCAGCGTGTCGCTGCGGCGCTCGACCATCCGCACGTCGTGCCGATCTTCGAGGCCGGCGAGACGGACGGTGTCCTGTACATCGCCATGCGGTACGTCCCCGGACCGGACCTACGTGCCCTGCTCGACCGGGACGGCGCCCTGCAGGTCGACACCGCGCTGCGCATCGCCGCACAGGTCGCGTCCGCCCTGGACGCGGCTCATGAGCATGATCTGGTGCACCGGGACGTCAAGCCCGGCAACGTGCTGCTGGCCAGGGGTACGGACAGCGACCACCCCGAGCATGTCTATCTCACGGACTTCGGGCTGACGAAGAAGTCGCTGTCGCTGACGGGGTTCACGTCCGTGGGTGAGTTCGTCGGCACGCTCGATTATGTGGCGCCGGAGCAGATCGCGGGCCGTCCCGTGGATGGCAGGTGCGATCTCTACAGCCTCGCCTGTCTCGTCTACGAAACCCTCGCCGGCGGGCCGCCCTTCCAGCGGGAGGACAGCATGGAGCTGCTGTGGGCCCACCAGTACGACCAGCCGCCCGCCCTGAGTGAGCGGCGGCCCGGTACCCCGCCGGCGTTGGACGCGGTTGTGGAGCGGGCCCTGGCCAAGGTTCCGGAAGATCGATTCGACTCCTGTCTGGAGTTCGCGGCGGCGTTGCGCGCCGCGGTGCAGGATGCCCGGCCGACCGCACATCCGCCGACCCAGGTGGACCGGACGGTCGGGCTGCCTCTTGACCCGCCCTCGTGGGCCCGGCCGGTCTTTGTCCGCCGGCTCGGTCACTGATCGGTCGCTGAGTGCGGACGTGTGGCGTCGGTGGCTGTCGGGACCGTCAACTCGGCGCCTACGGCGGCTGGTTGGCGTGTGCCGTCATCGCTCTGCCCGCATGGCGGCCCATTGCCCCCGTGGGGCTACGCGACGGCTTCGGGTCTGTCAAGTCCCGAACCCTCGGAACGTGACCTGACCGGACGATTCCCGCCTACTGGAAGTGCAAGGCCTCACCGGGACAAACCGGATGAAGCGAGGCATCGGGGCACGGATCAGTGCCTTCCACTTCAGGAGGAATCGTGAACACTACGACCCGCACTCGTGAGGACAGCCGTTCCAAGCGTCGACTGACCCTGGCCGCCGCGGCGGCATCGGCGGCGGTCGTCGCCGGAGGCATCATCCTGCCGGCCACCACCGCGGTGGCGGCCCCGATGCCCGAGACGTCGACGGTGGTCATGGAGTCCGACCACAAGGGCAAGGGAAAGGGAAAGGGAAAGGGCAAGGGAAAGGGCAAGGACAAGGACAAGGACAAGGACCAGTGCTGGGGTGAGTGGCACAAGAAGAACAAGGGCAAGAAGCACGACGAGAAGTACTCCTGCTGGGCCTTCGGCAAGAAGTTCTACTGGGAAGAGAAGTACGAAATCTATTACGTGGTGATAAAGCACCACAAGACGTACTTCTGGGAGAGCTGCAAGGACTACTACTTCTTCGAGAAGCACCGGAACGACGACTTCTGGAAGAACAAGTGGAAGGACCATGACTTCTGGGAGGACAAGGACCACTGGAAGGACGAGCACTGGGTCGAGGAGCACCACGAGGAGGTCGAGGAGAAGCCGGAGCCGCCGGCGGAGGAGCCTGCCGAGGAGCCGGCGGAGGAGCCCGCTGAGGAGCCGGCGGAGGAGCCCGCTGAGGAGCCGGCGGAGGAGCCTGCCGAGGAGCCGGCGGAGGAGCCGGCGGAGGAGCCGGCGGAGGAGCCGGCGGAGGAGCCGGCGGAGGAGCCCGCTGAGGAGCCGGCGGAGGAGCCTGCCGAGGAGCCGGCGGAGGAGCCCGCTGAGGAGCCGGCCGAGGAGCCGGCCGAGGAGCCCGCTGAGGAGCCGGCCGAGGAGCCCGCTGAGGAGCCGGCTCAGGAGGCACCGGCCGAGGAAGTGCCGGCTGAGGAGGTCCCGGCCGAGGAAGTGCCGGCCGAGGAAGTGCCGGCCGAGGAGGCCCCGGCCGAGGAAGTGCCGGCTGAGGAGGTCCCGGCTGACGAGGCCCTCTAAGGGGTGGATGGCGAGAGCGGGAGGCGACGGGGAGGCCGTCACCCGCTCTTGTCGATGGAAACCGAACGGCGGGCCAAGACGCCCACTGAGACGGGGTGAAAGCCGTAGCGGCCTTCACCCCGTCTCCTCTTTCCACTGCACCGAGTGGCCCGGAATCCGGCCCTTGGATCGGCCCCGCGAATTCGCCCCCCGAACCCCGACTTCGAATCCCCCGACTTCGTATCCCCCGACTTCGTATCCCCCGAATTCGAATCCCCCGAAAGGAATCGGCGCTCATGTCCACCCAGCTCTGGCAGCGGTGCTTTGCCCAGACGGCACACCCGCGCACGATCGCCCCCAGCGAGGCCCGCACCCCCAACCCGCCCCGACCGGGCAGGTGGGGCGGTTCGTCGGCTCGGGCAGCACGCGGGGCCCTCCGGCCCGCTGACCGGCGTAAACGAGGTGCCGCAGCGATGTCGCCAGCCCTCCGGCCGCCCCGCGAGCGGGCACCGCCCTCCTCGCCGACGGCAGCGGTATGCCGCGGGTGCGCTGCGCCCGCGGCATACCGCTGCCGTCGACGCCAGGGCACACATGGAGCGCCGCGCAGCCGGCCTCTTCGTATGCACAGGGGGCACACGTCGAGCCAAGGCCCCGGCGCCCACGCCTGGAGCGCCTCTCAGCCCAAGTAGGGAATTGCCCGAATCAGCCCGGCGTGAGGAACTGCTCGGCCCAGACGGTCTTGCCCGTGGCCTCGTGTCGGGTGCCCCAGCGCTGGGCGAGCTGGGCGACGAGCAGCAGGCCCCGTCCTCCCTCGTCGTAGATCCGCGCCCGGCGCAGGTGGGGGGCGGTGCTGCTGGAGTCGAAGACCTCGCAGATGAGGGTGCGGCCCTCATGGATCAACCGCAGCCGGACGGGCTCGCGGCCATAACGCAGGGCGTTGGTGACCAGTTCGCTCACGACGAGTTCGGTGACGAACCCGGCCTCCTCCAGGTGCCAGGCGGCCAGCTGGTCGGCGGCGAGTCGGCGCGCCCGGGCGACGACCGTGGGATCGAAGGTCAGCTCCCAGGTGGCGACCCGGTCGGCGCCGAGACAGCGGGTGCGGGCGACGAGCAGGGCGACGTCGTCGTCCGGCGGATGGGTCAGCATGGCGGCGAGGAGCCGGTCGCAGACGGCGTCCGGCGTCGAGGCGGGGCGGGCGAGGGTGGCGAACATCTTGTCCAGGGCCTCGTCGATGTCATGGTCGCGCGCTTCGAGCAGACCGTCGGTGTACAGGGCGATCAGGCTGCCCTCGGCCAGTTCGACCTCGACGGTCTCGAACGGCAGGCCGCCCAGGCCCAGGGGCGGGCCGGGTGGTACGTCGAGGAAACGTACGGTTCCGTCGGGGGCGACCGCGGCGGGCGGGGGGTGGCCGGCCCGGGCCAGCGTCAGGTGTCGGGAGATGGGGTCGTAGACCGCGTACAGGCAGGTGGTGCCGATGCCCGCGGCGCCCTGCGCGGCCTCCTGCGGCCCGGCCTCCTCGGCGGACAGGTGCACCACGAGGTCGTCGAGGTGGGTCAGCAGTTCGTCGGGCGGCAGATCGACATCGGCCAGGGTGCGCACCGCCGTACGCACCCTGCCCATGGTCGCGGACGCGCGTATGCCGTGACCGACCACGTCACCCACCACCAGCGCCACTCGGGAGCCCGACAGCGGGATCACATCGAACCAGTCGCCGCCCACCCCCGCCCGGCCACCGGCCGGCAGGTAACGGGTGGCGACGTCCAGGGCCTGCTGATCGGAGAGCGTCTGCGGCAGCAGACTGCGCTGCAGGGTCACGGTCGTGGTGTGCTCCCGGCCGCGGTGCCGGGCCCGGTCGATGCCCTCGGCCGCCGTACCCGCCAACTGCTCGCCCAGCCACAGGTCGTCCGCGTCGAAGGGCTCCCGGCGCCGGTGCCGGCCCAGCAGCAGCGCACCGAGCATGCCGCTGCGGGCGCGCAACGGCACCACCATCACCGAATGCACCCCCGTCCGGCCGATCCAGGCGGCCTGCGGATCCTCGTCCGCCCACCGGGCGATGGCCGGCTCGCCCACCCCGTACACCGCCGCCCGCCCCTCGGTCAGGCACCGGGCCACCGGTGAGACGGCCGGGTAGCGCACCGACTCGCCCGCCGTGACAGCAGCGCCGGCGTCGCCGAGGACGGACCGCACCGCGACACGGCTCAAGCGCACGCGCCCCGCCGAGCCGCCCGGCGGCACGGTGGCCGCCCCGCCGCCGTGCCAGAAGTGGTCGAGCATCTCGACGACGGCGAAGTCCGCCACGGCGGGCACGACGACCTCGGTCAGTTCCTGCGCCGTGCGCTCGGCGTCCTCGGTGGTGCCGATCCGGGCCTGGCCCTGCAGCAGCATCCGCTGCCGGGCCGGAAGCGCCCTTGCCGCGGGGTGCGCCACCAGACACACCCCGCGGACCCGGCCGTCCGCGTCCTTCAGCGGAGCCAGCGAAGCCGGCCAGCCGCCCTCGGCGCCCACGCCTCCCGGACCGATCAGATCCGCGACATGCTGTACTTCGCCCCCCTCCAGCACCAGCCGCATCGCCGCCTGGGCGCGATCACTCGACGGATGCGGCGCGAGCTCCGTCAGCCGCCACCCGCGCATCTCCTCCTCGCTCAGCGACAGCGCGCCTTCCAGAGCGGCATTCGCCCCCACCAGTCGCATATCGAGATCGAAGACCCCGACGATGGAGGGCAACTGGCGCAACACCCATTCCCCGAACACCCCGTCCCCCTGCAGTACCTCCCCCGGCATTGATGACGGCCCGTCGGCCGTTCTCGCCACCACCAGCCACTCGGCCGCCGCGCTCCCGGAAACCAGCCGGTGTGCCAGCAGCCGTTGCAGCAGGCGCCTGCCGTCCCGGTGCCGCAGCACCGCCGTGCCGCTCCACCCCCGGCCGCCCGCCGCGACCCGCCGCGCCCGCTCCCCGACGTCACCGTCCAGCAGCCGCGCCGCCGGATGCCCCACCACCTCCGCGGGTTCATAGCCGAGAAGCCGGCCGGCGCCCTCGCTCCACCCCGTCACGATGCCCCGCTCGTCCACCGTGGCAGTGCACGCCGTCTGAGGCGCGGCATCCGCCCGTGCCCACTCGCCGGAAGGGGAGGAAGGTCGCGCCATCACCGCTCCTCTGGCCGTTCACGTACCTGCGGCATCCCCTAACCAGCGTGATCCCGCGGCGCGCCAACCACCAACCGGAAACCCCCACCCCTGCCCGGACCAGGCCCGACGGCGGACGACACAGGGGCGCGGCTCGGCCTGTGACACGCCTGTGACAACGGGCGGACGTGGCGATGACGTTCTCCCGACATCGTCTTTACAAGGGACAAACAGCAAGTAATCGGGCATTCTCTTCAGCTTTCAAGGGTGCGAGCGGAGACGACCGAGCCGACCGCCGGAGAACACCCCCATGAACCTCATCGCCACCCCCGCCGAGACCGCCACGACCGGGACCGCCGCGAACGGGATCGCCATGACCGGGATCGCCATGACCGAGACCGCCACCACCGAGACCGCCACCACCGAGACCGCCACGCTCACCCCCCGCGAACAGGAGACCCTGAGCCACATCGCCTCGGGCCAGACCTACCTCCAGACCGCTCGCCACATGGGGCTCTCCCAGCACACCGTCGACGCCTACCTCCGCCGCATCCGAGCCAAGTTCCAGGTCAACACCACCGCGGAGCTCACCCGTCTCGCCATCGCCCTGGGCCTGTGAACCGCGCGATCCGACATCTCCGAGCGACGGCGGCGGAGGCCCCGGAGCGATTGCGTTCATAAAGAACGTGGCTCTGCCAAGCATCGTCACATCCTCGAAATACGGCCGTCCCATCCCCTCCAGGACCCCGCCCTACCGTGGACACCACGGGCCGTAGCCGATACGGCCCCCCCACCGCCCGGCCACCGTCGCCCGAAGGCGCCCGCCCCGCCCTCGTCCTGACAGGAGCCCTGTGTCCCGCCCCGCGGCACCGACGTACACCCTTCCGCCCTGGCTGGCCCACGCACTGCGCGCCCAACGCGGCCCGGTCCCCTGGAGCGCCGTCACCCGAGGGGCGCTGGCCGCCGGGCCGCTCCTCCTCGCCGCCGTCCTCGCCGGCCGCGTCTCCCTGGGCGTCGTCGCGGCCATCGCCGCCATGCTCGCCGGCATCAACGACCGCCCCGGCAGCCGCCGTGCCTCCGTCAAGCGGCTCGGGATGCCCGCGCTGGCAGGGGCGGCCGGCATGTTCGTCGGGACATACGCCGGGGACCACGTCGGGGCGGTTCCGCTCACTCTTCTCCTGACCGGCCTCGGCCTCGTCGCCGGCGGCATCAGTGCCGTCGGAACGGTGGCGTCCGCCGCCGGTACGCAGCTTCTCGTCGCGGCCGCCATCGGGGCCGGGATGCCGTTGCCCGAGAGCGGGTGGCAGCGGGCGCTCGCCTACCTCGCCGGTGCCGCCTGGCTGCTCGCGTTGCGGCTCGCGCTCCCCACGCCCGGCTCCCTCGCCGGAGACTTCCGGTTCGACGGGGAACGGGATGCCGTGGCAGGGGTCTACGACGCCGTCGCCGAGCTGCTCGACGCCGCGGGGACCGACCGTGCCGCCGCCCGCCGCGCCGCCCTCACCGCCGCCCTCGACCACGCGCAGGACGCCCTCACCGGGCCCCGGCTGCGGCGGTACGCCTCCTCGTCCGCCGAGCGGAGGCTGCACGCGCAGTACGCCGCGGCGTTGCCGCTCGCCGAGGCCGCCACCGCGCTCGCCTGGACCGGGGAGGCCGTATCCGCCCGCGCCTCCGAGGGCCTACGGCGCCTCGCCGCCGCCGTACGCGACAACACGCACACCGGGCCTCTCCCCGCCCCCTCCCGTTCCGCACCCGCACTGCGCGCCCTCGACGACGCACTGCTGCAGGCCGCCGAGGCCTTCGACCGGGGCAAGGGCAACCGCGATCTGCACACCCGGCGCCGTACGGCAAGGGACCTCCTCCGGTCGGTGTTCGGGCCCGGCGGACGGGAGTACGGGCTGCGTGTCGCCCTCTGCTTCGGTGCCAGCGCCGGTATCGCCCAGGCCCTGCACCACGCCCGGTGGTACGGGGAGCACGAGCACTGGTACTGGCTTCCCGCCACCGCGGTCTTCCTCGTCAAGCCCGACCTCGGGCCCCTCGTGTCCCGGGTGCTGTGCCGGGCCGCGGGCACCGTGCTGGGAGCCCTGCTGTTCGCCGGGTTCGCGGCGGTGCTGCCCCGGCCGGAAGGGCTCATCGCGCTGGTGGCCCTCAGCGGCGCCCTCATTCCCGTGGCCACCCGCCACTTCGCCGCCCAGACCACCGTCGTGACCGTCCTCGTGCTGGCACTGGTGATGGTCGGCGGCGAGCCGCAGGCCTCCGTGAGCCGGATCGGGGAGACACTGCTTGCCTGCGCGATCGTGCTCGTCGCGGGTCACCTGCCGATGCCGGGGCAGCGGGGCGGCGGCGTACGGGCTCGGCTGGGCGCGGCGAGCCGGGCCGCGCACGCCTACCTCGCGCATGTGATGGGGGAATGCGATGCCGGGGTCGGCTCCGACACCCGTGTCGAGAGGGATGCCGAATCCCGCGCCGGACACGGCGACCACCCTGACTACGGCGCCAAGAGCCACCCGGCCGCCTCCGCCGACCGCGCCCGTCGCTGGACCCTCCGCCGCGAGGCCTACCGTGCGCTCGCCGAGGCCCGTACCGCCGTCGCCCTCGCCTCCGCCGAACTGCCCGCGCTGGCCCGGCACGCGGAGGGCGCGCACGAACTCGCCGACGCCCTCGAGCGGCTCGTCGACACCACCACCGCATGCGCCGTCCACCTCGACGACACCGGTCGGCTCACGCCCCACCACACCCGGCGCCTCGCTGAACTCCTCGACGAACTGGCCGCGGGGCGACAGCGAATGGGCCTGCACGAGCCGAAGCTGCCCGTCGCCGTGTGAGCCACGGCCTGCGCCTCGGACGCCGCGCCTCAGACACCGATCACACCTCAGGCGTCGGCCACCACGTCATCCCGGTCGGCCTCCCACCGGCATCCCGGCGTCCCGGTCGCTCTCTCCGGTCACCCTCCCCACCACGCACACCAACGCGGTCCCCGTCCCGCTCACCCCCACCCGCACCTCCGTCGTGAACCCGTGCGCCGCCACGGCCGGCTCCACCTTCCCGGCGACCTCCTCCGCCCGTCGCCCCGCAGGCGGTTCCCAGCACAGGCACAAGGTGCCGCCCGGCGCGAGCCACCGCCGCAGCGCTGTCAGCTCCTTGTCGGGGGACCGGACCCAGAAGAGGTTCACATCGACCGCGAGGATCCGGTCGAACGACGCCTCCGGGAAATCGGCCTGCGCCAGGCCGGCCACCCGAATTACGGCCCGGCCCGCCGCCACACTCTCCGCGTTACGGCGCCGAGCCGCCGCCACCGCCGTCTCCGAGCGGTCGATCGCCGTCACCGTGCCCGAGGTCAGCCGTTCGCAGAGCAGGGCGACCGCGACTCCCCGGCCGCAGCCGATCTCCAGCACCCGGTCGCCGGGCGCGGGGTCCAGGTTCCGCACCGCCCACGTCAGGCGCTCCGGCACCGAACCCACGGCGGTTCGTCCTTCAGCCCTCGACCCGTACCCACACCGGCGCGTGGTCCGACCCCGCGGCGCCCCGCCGCTCCTGCGGATCCGCCCCCACCGACGGCAGCTTCGGTGCACCGGCCCCCGGCAGCCCCGTCCCCGCCGCCGTCACCCGGTGGACCAGGCGGTGGCCGCACAGGACGTGGTCGATCAGCTCACGCCGCCCGGAGTTCACCCGCGAGAACCGCTGATCGGCCGGGATCAGCGGCGCCACGTTCCACAGGCGGCCCGCGTCGCCCTTGTCGTCGGCCTCGAAGCCGGGCGTGCCGATCTCCGAGCCCGGCGGACCCAGCAGGATCTGGGTGGTCGCGGCCTGCACCTCGTCGTTCAGGTCGCCGACGACCGCCACGGCACGCTCACGTCCGTCACCGGCCAGCAGCACATCGGCCAGTGCGCGCAGCGCCGTCGCCTCCGCCGCGCGCCGGTAGAGGGCGTACGCGCCGTAGCGGGCTCGTTCGCCCTCGTCGCGGGGGAAGAAGCGACCGTTCGGATACGTCAGCAGCTTCGACTTCAGATGGGCCACCGCGACCCGCAGTGGCCCGGTCTCCGTCTCCGTCTCCACCGCCAGGAACCCGCGTCCCGCCGCCGACGCCCGGCCGCCCTCGTCGTCCGCCTGCACCGGGACCAGCTTCGCCGGGAAGGCCTGCGTGTCGTGCAGTACGCGCAGCTCCGTGCGGCTGAGGAAGCCGACCCGGATGCCCCGGCCGTCCGCGTGCTCGGAGAGCGCGACGTGCCAGTCGCCGCCCAGCATGCCGACCAGGTCCCGCAGAGCCTCCGGCTCGCCCACCTCCTGCACGCCGAGCAGCGCCGGGTCGAGCTCGGTCACGACCGCGGCCAGCGCGGCGAGCTTCGTCTCGTACGCGGCCTTGTCCCTGGGGCCGAACTCGCCGCCGGGCCGGTACAGGTTCTCCAGGTTCCAGGTGCCGAGGAGCATGCCGGGCCCCTTCCAGAAGCCGTGGGCCTTCCGGCCGTGGAGTGGCCGTCGAGCGGCCGTGAGGAGGCCAGCGTGCCCGGGTGTCCGGCCCGTGCGACAGCCCCGCGACCGGATGCGCGGTTCGGCTCACGCGACCCGACGACCGCGTCGTACGTTGGCGTGATGACGCCTTCTCCCGCAGAAGCTCCCGCCGACCTCATCATCACCGGATGCACCGTCCTCGTGCACGACGATCAGGAGCGGATCGGGTTCGAGGAGAACGCCGCGATCGTCGTGCGGGGCGGAGTCGTCGAGACCGTCACGAGCGCCGACGCCGTACGGGACCGAGCCGCGGCCGAGCGGCTCGACGCGGCCGGTCAGGTCGCCCTCCCCGGCCTGGTCAACTGCCACACCCACGCCCCGATGGTCGCCCTGCGCGGCGTCGCCGAGGACCTGCCCACCGAGGAGTGGTTCAACGACGTCGTCTGGCCCGTCGAGTCCAACCTCACCGAGAAGGATGTGGAGCTGGGCGCCCGGCTCGCCTGCGCCGAGATGATCCGCGGCGGCGTCACCTGCTTCGCCGACCACTACTTCGCGATGGACGCCGTCGCCGCCGTCGTGGCGGAATGCGGGATGCGGGCACACCTCGGGGAGGCGTACTTCTCCTCCCAGGGGCCCCGAGGCCGCGAGAAATCACTGGAGTTCGCGCTGCGGCAGCGCGGCGCCGCCGACGGCCGTATCACCACCACCCTCGCCCCGCACGCCCCGTACACCGTCGACGACGCCGACCTCACCGCCACCGCCGAACTCGCCCGCGAGCACGGCCTCCCCGTCCACATCCACGCCGCCGAGAACCGCGACCAGGCCGACACCAGCCTCGCCCGCCGAGGAGTCACCCCCATCGAGGTCCTGCACCGCACCGGAATCCTCGACACCGACGTCCTCATCGCGCACGGCACGGGCATTCTCGACCGTGACCTGCCGGTGCTCCGCAACGCCACCGGCCGGGTCGCCGTCGCCAGCGCCCCGCGCGGCTACCTCAAGTTCGCCTGGCCCACCACCACACCGGTACGGGCCCTGCACGACCTCGGCATCCCGGTCGGCCTGGCCACGGACGGCGCCGCCTCCAACAACTCCCTCGACGTCTGGGAGTCGATGGCCCTCACCGCCCTCATCCAGAAGTCGACCACCGGCGACCCCCGCTGGCTCACGTCCCGTCAGGCCCTGCACCACGCCACCCTGCAGAGCGCCCGCGCCGTCGGGCTCGGCGAGGAACTCGGCAGCATCGCCCCCGGCCGCCGCGCCGACATCATCCTGGTCGACCTCACCGGCCCGCACACCCAGCCCGTCCACGACCTCGCCGCCACCCTCGTGCACAGTGCCCGCTCCTCCGACGTCCGCACGACGATCGTCGACGGGCGGATCCTGATGCGCGACCGTGAGCTGCTGACGATCGATGTGCCCGAGGTGGTCAGGGAGTTGGGCGAGCGGATGCCGGCGCTACTGGACCGGAGTCACGGCCGGCGGATCCAGGACTACGACACATAGGCTCATCGGCCACCCCGTCACCACCAGTCACCACGCGTCAGCACGCGCGCGTGGGCTGCTCACGCCGCCGGTGACGTACTCCGCGAGAATCTCCTGGAATTCCGCCGGCCCGGCGATGAGTTCCGCCCTTCCCGCCGGTCACCACCCGGAACGGACCGTCGCACAGGAGGGGCGCCCATGTCGCTTCCGGAGATCGTCTCGCGCGAGCAGTGGCGCGTCGCGCGCGAGGAACTGCTGGTCAAGGAGAAGGCGGCCACGCGCGCGCGGGACGCGCTCAACGCCGAGCGGCGCCGGCTGCCGATGGTCGCAGTCGAGAAGGAGTACGTCTTCGAGGGCGGCGACGGCAAGGCCACACTCGCCGACCTCTTCGAAGGACGGCACCAACTCGTCGTCCACCACTTCATGTTCGCCCCCGAGTGGGACGCCGGCTGCCGCAGCTGCGCAGGGTTCCTGGACCAGATCGGCCACCTGGCGCACCTCAAGGCGCGCGGCACGACGCTTGTCGCCGTCTCCAGGGCGCCGTACCCGAAGATCCTGCCGTTCAAGGCGCGCATGGGGTGGACGGTTCCCTGGTACTCGTCCCACGGCAGCGACTTCAACCACGACTTCGAGGCGACCCTGGAGCACGAGGGCGAGCTGGTGGAACGGCCCGGCGTCAGCTGTTTCCTGCGGGACGGGGACCGTGTCTTCCACACCTACTCGACGTATGAGCGCGGCCTGGACGGGCTGGGCTCGACCACCGGCTTCCTGGACCTCACCGCGCTGGGTCGGCAGGAGGAGTGGGAGGAGCCCAAGGGGCGCGCGTCGGCTCTTGGGGCGCCTGCGGGCAGTGAGCGCATCCGTTACCACGACGAGTACGACGACTGACGCGGAACGTGGTGACAGACCACCGGAGTGTGACGGTCCGCTTCGGAAAGTGAGCAAGTGTTCACACATCGCGGTGAACGAGTGTCAACTACGTCTCAGTCCCGTCACTTGGCGAGGCGTTTCACCTCCGGCAGGCGTTAACTCCTACAAGTACGACGCTTTCTGGAGGTCAGGATGGTGAACGGGCGAACAGTGCTCGAACGCTTTCCCGCGGGCGGGCCGCGAGGATCGTGGCCGGCCGAGGAATTCGCGCACGCGCGGCGCATGGAGGGTCTGCCCGCGGAGGTCGTCATGGACCTCGCGTCGGACGCGTTCCTGGTGATCGTCCGCGGTGAGCTCGCGGGTGACGCCGCGGCGTGAGCCCGCGGGTGCGTCGCAGCGCGAGCCGGACTGAGGCGAGCCCCCGGCAGGGGCTGCGTGGCGGCGTGTCCATCAGCCCGCTTTCGGCGCGGGGACCGGTGCCGTGAACTGCTCCGCCTGCAGCGAGTACAGCTCCGCGTAGACACCGCCGGTGGCCAGCAGCTCGTCCGGTGTCCCGGACTCCACGAGCCTGCCCTGGTCCAGTACGTGCACCAGATCGGCATGGCGTACGGACGCCAGCCGGTGAGTGATGAGGACGACCGTCTGCCCGGCGGAGGCCAGGGCGCGGATCTTCTCGAAGACTTCCAGCTCGGCCCGCGCGTCCAGGGCCGCCGTCGGTTCGTCCACGATCAGGATGTGGCCGCGCCGGTAGGCCGCCCGGGCGATGCCGAGCCGCTGCCACTGCCCGCCGGACAGCTCGTGCCCACCGCTGAACTGGCGGGCCAGCAGTGTGTCCAGGCCGCGCGGCAGATCGGCCACCACCTCCTCCGCCCCGGCCTCGGCGAGCGAGGCGGCCAGGCGCTCTTCGGTGAGCGGCGCGGAGGATCGCCCGACGGCCACATTGACCCTGGCCGTGAACGGCCAGCGCTTGAAGTCCTGGGCCACCATCGCGATGCGCTCGGCGAGCCGGCGCCGGTCGGCGGTCGCCGCGTCGACGCCGTCCCAGAGGATGCGGCCCCGATCCGGGGTGTAGAGCCCGGCGAGCAGCTTGACCAGGGTGGTCTTGCCGGAGCCGTTCTCGCCGACCAGCGCGATGATCCGGCCGAGGGGCAGGGTCAGTGTGACGTCGTCGAGGGCGGGACGGGAGGACTCGCCCGGGTAGGAGAAGCTGACGTTCTCGAACCGGATCTCGCGCGGATCGTCCGGCAGGGACTCGCCACCGACCGGAATCGCCCGCTCGGCCGCCTCGACGTACAGCCGCTGCAAATCGCCCACGAAGAGGGCCTCCTCGTGCAGCGCGTTGACCTCCAGCACAAGGCTGTCCAGGCTGGAGGACCCGGTGCGGATGGCGATGACGGCCGTACCCGCCACGGACAGCGCCATGGCCCCGGCGAGCAGCAGCCCGCCCAGCGTCGCGTACGTCGCGACGGTCGCGAGCCCCGTCCACACCGCCGCGATGAGCCCCGTACGCGCCGCGAGCCGGGCCAGCCGCGCCTGCTCGGCCTCCGCCGTCTCCGACATGGCCCGGTAGTGACGCAGCAGGAAGGGGCCCACACCGTGCACCCGGATCTCGGGCGCGGCGCCGGGCTCGGTCAGCAGCCCGCTGATCAGATGGCCGGCGCGGGAGTGCTGCACCCAGGTGTGGAAGGACTCATAGCGCCGCCGGGCGTTCGTCAGGGCGCTCCAGGCGCTGGGCAGCGTCATGGTGGCGAGCAGCGGGAGCAGGGCGGGATGCAGCACGGTGAGCACCCCGGCGGCCGCGATCAGCGAGATGGCGGCATTCACGACACGCGTGCTGTACGAGATCATGCGGCGGGCCGCCGAGGCGCCGTACTGCGCGGTGTCCAGCAACTTGTGGAAGGCGTGGTCCTCGATCGCGGCCAGCTCCACGGCGGCGGCCCGCTCCAGATACAGCTCGGTCGCCACGCGCTCCACCTTGGGCTCGAGGCGGCCGGTGGCGTACGTCGACGCGGCCCGCAGCAGCGTGGACACGACCATGACGGCGGCCATGACCACAAGCGCCGGAACGGCACCCCGTAACCGCTCCTCCAGGACCCCGCCCCCGATCAGCCGCCCCAGCACACTGTTGACGGCGAGCAGCCCGACCGCCTGCGCCAGCCCTCGGCCCACCTCGGCCACCAGCACGGTCCGCGCGGCCCGCCGCTCGGCCTGCCAGGCCAGCCGGAAGCTGGACGCCAACAGGGACGGCAACCGCGTCACCATGGCCCGGAAGGTCAGCTCCAGGAAGGCGTCCCGATGCTGATTCCATCCCATGTCGTACCGCAGAGGCCCCCCGAACAACAGCCACTCCGACTCCGAAACCCCACCCTCACCCGAACCGCGCTTCTTCCCCACCGCCCAGCCTCCCCCGACCGCCGCTCGTGACGGAGGGCCACTATGGCGGGGCGGGCGGCATCGGGGGAGGGCGTGAGTGGGGGTGGGGGGTGCGCGCGGGCGTGCGCCGTTGGGGGAGGGGGGAGGTAGGACGGGGCCTTCGGATGGGTGCGGGTGGGAGTTAGGGCGTGGGGGAGGCGGGGTGGCTTGGGGTGGGGTGTGGGTGGGTGTAGGCCGCAGGGATGACCGAGGTGGCTTGGCTTCGGGGGGTGTGCGTCGGTGCAACCCGTGGGGAAGGGGCGGGGTGGCTTGGGTGGTCGGGCGACGGTTGCTGCGCTGGCAGGCACCGGCGACGAGCGCGACGCCGGTGAAGTGCAATTGCTTACGGGCGAAGGGCAATTGGGGATGCGTGCCGCGGGGTGCCAATGGTGAACGCCCGGGGTGCCGTGGCGGATGCCCCGGTACGACAATGGCGATGCGCGGATGCGCTTTATGGGCCGGCGGCTACTCCTCAGCGCCGCCCGGCATGTCTCAGCCCGTCCGGCGTTTGAGGACGAGGCCCATCAGGGGCCGAAGCGGGGGTCTGGGGGCGGCAGTCCCCAGGGCGGGCCGGGGTAGAAGGGGCCGCGCCCCTTCAGGATGGGACGGGTAGGGGCGGCGGGGGCGAGAAAGACCCGGCGCAAGCCTCACGCACTCAGCTGCCTGGACCACGTCGGCGTAGTCCCCGTAACCCGGCACAACGCCAAATACAACGGAATCGGTGGCGTATAAGGAACCGATCCAGCCGGCCGATGGATCAACCGAGGCGTGTCCAGCACCACCGCCCCCGTCATGTACCGCACCGACGCCGGCCACTCCAACGCGTAGTCGGAGTCCGACGGCACGATCCACCACCAGTGCGCCTCATCCGCGTACACACACCCCACCCGAGGCAGTCGAGGCAGCACAAGAGGCCCGAACCGAGCGGGCACCGCGACCGCGTCGCACCCCAGCGGAGCCGTCATCCCGTCAGGAACGGGCAGCCGCCGAGGGCCGTCGGCGGCGGTACGCAGGCCGCGCCGGAGCCGGACCAGCGAGTCCAGGCTCAGCACCTGCCCCCCGCCGGACGCTCCGCTCACAGCCATCCGAGCCCCGTTCCCCCACCGTACGGCCCCAGCCCCAACCCCGGCCCCGGCTCCCGCACCCGTCCTTGCGCCTCGTCCTCGTCACCGGAACCGTCGGACGGCCCGGGCTTGGGGCGGGTCCCCCAGCCGAGGTCGTTGCGAGGCCCGGTGCCACCGCGGGAGGCGTCCCCGCGCGGCAGGTCTGCCCAGACCACCAGCCCGGAGCCCTGCTCATGGGCCCCCCACGCCTGGCACAGGGCGTCGACGAGGAGCAGTCCCCTCCCGTGCTCCTCCTCGGGCCGTACCGCCATCGGATGCGGCTCACTCGGCGCGCAGCCCTCGTCACGCACGGCTATTCGCACCGTCTCCGCGCCGTCGTTCAGCTCACAGACGATGTGCTCGCTGGCGGTGTGCACGATCGCGTTGGTGACCAGCTCGGACACGACGAGAGCCGCCGTGTCGCAGGTGTCCTCGCAGACCGACCAGCCGTTCAGCCGCGCCCTGGTAAGGCGTCTGGCCTGCGCGGGAGACCCCGGATGCGCGGCCAGTTCGAAGCGGAACCGGCGCTCGGCGGCGGCGCCCCGCTGGGGGCCGACTCCGGTGTCGGCGCCGAGGCCGTGGGGGACCGCGGCGGCGTCTGTTCCTAAGGGCGGGGACGGAATCACGCTTGCCACTATCGCCCCGCCGTGAACACTTGGCAAGTGTCACTCTGAAAATTGCAGAGTGCGCTGTGACTCTCTGGAAGGCCGTGGCACACTGCTCGCAACAGCATGTCGAACGGCGCCAGTTGGGATCACCGAAGATCCATCGCGATCTTCGAAAAGGTCTTCGAATGGCGCCGTCGGTCTGTCAGGCTTCAGGCGGCTTGTCGGGCTTCAGGCGGCTTGTCGGGCCTCAGGCGGACTGTCAGGCCTCAGGCGGCCTGTCGGCCTCAGGCGGACTGTCAGGCCTCAGGCGGCCTGTCGGCCTCAGGCGGACTGTCAGGCTTCAGACGGACTGTCAGGATCACGGCTCTCCGCCGGGATTGAGGCGGCTTGCTGCGGATCGGGTAGACCTGTCGGGATTCTTCGTGGAGGTGGAGCGTGAGCGAGCCGCGGTCCGCGCCGACGGTCGGTCAGGTCGTCCTCGGTCGGCGTCTGCTGGATCTCAGGGAGCGCGCCGGGCTCAAGCGTGAGGAGGCGGCCCGCATCCTCCGCGTCGCCCCCGCGACCGTCCGCCGTATGGAGATGGCCGAGGTCTCGCTCAAGATCCCGTACCTCCAGCTGCTCCTGAAGGCCTACGGCATCCCCGACGACGAGGCCGACGCCTTCGTGCAACTGGCCGAGGACGCCAACAGACCCGGCTGGTGGCAGCGGTTCCACGACATCCTGCCGGGCTGGTTCTCGATGTACGTCAGCCTGGAGGGCGCCGCCGGCCTCATCCGGTCGTACGAACCCCACTTCGTGCCCGGTCTGCTGCAGACCGAGGACTACGCGCGCGGAGTGCTGCGGTCGGGTGCCATCGGCCAGACCAGCCCCGACGACATCGAGCGCCATGTGGCCCTGCGCATGCAACGCCAGCAACTGCTCACCCGTGAGGACGCGCCCCGGCTGTGGGTCGTGATGGACGAAACCGTGCTGCGCCGCCAGGTCGGCGGCCCGGAGGTGATGCGTGCCCAGATCGACAGGCTGCTCGAGGCCACGAAGCTGCCCAACGTGACATTGCAGGTGGCCCCGTTCGCGAACGGGCCGCACCCCGGCACGTACGGGCCCTTCGTGTTGTTCCGATTCGCCGTGCCGGAGCTTCCGGACATGGTCTACAGCGAGTACCTGACCGGTGCCGTCTACCTCGACGCGCGCGTCGAGGTGGCGACCTATCTCGAGGTCATGGACCGCATGGCGGCGCAGGCCGCTACGGCACATCGCACGAAGGAGATCCTCCGGGATCTCCGCAAGGAGCTGTGAATGGATCGCATCAAGCCGCGCATACGCGTCTACAACGGCATGCCCGCGCGGGACTTGGGCAGCGAGGGCTGGCACAAGCCGTGGAGCGGCGGCAACGGAGGCAACTGCCTGGAGGCGATGAAACTCGCCGACGGCCGGATCGCCGTCCGCCAGTCCACCGACCCGGACGGGCCGGCGCTGATCTACACGACGGACGAGATGACGGCGTTCATCGAGGGAGCCAAGGCGGGGGAGGCGGACTTCCTGCTGTCCTGACCAGGCACGGCCCCTTGCTCACCCTGTTGCGTTCAGCCAGTTCTCTTCGGTCGGCCAGCTCTGATCAGTCCATTCCCTTATTTTGGTGCTGAGTTGATCACTTACCGTCCTCGAACCTTATGGAGTTCGTCATGACCGGGTCGAGCCCCGTCGCGATCGACACGAGCAAGCCGCACCCCGCGCGGATGTACGACTGGTACCTCGGCGGCAAGGACAACTACCCCGTCGACGAGGCAATGGGGCAGCAGATGCTCGCCCTCGACCCGCGCGTCCCGGTGATGGCGCGGGTCAACCGCGCGTTCATGCACCGCGCAACCCGCTGGCTCGCAGACCACGGCGTACGCCAGTTCCTGGACATCGGCACGGGGATCCCGACCGAGCCGAACCTCCACCAGATCGCCCAGGGGATCGCCCCCGACGCCCGCGTCGTCTACTGCGACAACGACCCCATCGTGCTGGCACACGCGGCTGCCCTGCTGCGCGGTACGGACGCGGGCGCAACCGAGTACCTGCAGGCCGACGTGCGGAACCCCGACGCGATCGTCGAAGGCGCGCGGAAGGTGCTGGACTTCGGCCGGCCGGTGGCCCTTTCCCTCGTCGCGCTGCTGCACTTCGTCCCCGACGAGGACGGTGCCCACGAACTGGTCCGCCGACTGCTGTCCGAACTCCCCTCCGGCAGCTACCTGGTGGTGACCCACGCGACCGCCGACTTCACTCCCGAGGAGTCGAAGGCGGCGACCGAGAAGCTGAGGGCGGCCGGCGTCACGCTGGCCCTGCGCTCCCGCGAGGAGTTCACCCGCTTCTTCGACGGCCTCGAACTCGTCGAGCCCGGCGTGGAAGTGCCCCACCGCTGGCACCCCGAGCTGGGGGAGCCGGTACCCGGACAGGACGACGGGGTCATTCCCGGGTACGGGGCGGTGGGGCGCAAGCCGTAGCGCTACGGCCGCACCAGTGGCCGCCCACGGCTCGGAGGTGCGACGGTTGGGCGGTGCGACGGTTGGGCGGTGCGACGGTTGGGCGGTGCGACGGTTCGGCGGTGGGACAGCTCAGAAGTACGACGGCTCAGAGGCGCGACGGCTCAGAAGTACGACATGATGCGCCGCGGAGCGTCCACCAGGCGGCTGAGCACCACCACCGGCAGCGGGGGCTGCTCGGCCTTCGCCGGGCTGAGGTTGAGCCCGTAGTAGATCTGCTCGATCGACGGCGGTCCGACCGCGAGGTTGCGTCGAACCGCCATCGACGGCGACTCCTTGCCGGTCTGCACGAGGTATGAGGCGACCATCGCGCCCGTACGGCCGACGCCCGCGCCGCAGTGCACGAACACCGGGCCGGAGGACGACGAGACGATGTCGAGGAAGCGCTGCACCTGCTTGGGCGACGGCGTCTGCCCGTCACGGATCGGCAGGCGTACGGCGTTCAGCCCGGCCTCGGCCGGTTCGGCCAGCTGGGCCGCGCTCATGTGCTCGGCGCGCAGGTCGACCACGGTGGTGATGCCCATGCTCGCCAGCGCCCGGTAACCGGCGGGGGAGGGGGCGGAGCCGCGCCACAGCCGGCCCCCGGTGTCCACGGCCTGGAAATGGTTCACACCCTGTACGGCGCGGGTCCCGGCGGGTGCCGGGGTCTCCGCTCGGGCCCAGAGAGACAGGCCCAGAATGCTGCCGGCGCCGGCTGCCCACAGGACGAGATAGCTGATGAGAAGGCCGATGAGGATCCGCAGTGTGCGCCGGGAGAGCGGGCGCTTGCGGACGGCGGGGCGGGGCAGGGTTGCGGTGAGGACAGCCATGGGCGACCTGGGGGCTAGGGGACGAAAGAGCGCCTTGGAAGAGTACCCCCAGGTATGTGATCAATAGGGGATACGTCCGATTTTGTGCGATACATCTCACTTGTCGGTACGGGGTGGTCGTAGGTCGGCTGCGGTCATGGGCTGCTCGCGGTCTTGGCTCGCTCGCAGCACAGGCCGTCGCTGTCAGTCGTTGCCCGACTCCGCGTCGCCGACGGCGACCACCGTGAGGTGGGCGCGCTCCAGGGTCGCGTCCTCCAGGCAGCCGCGCAGTCGCATCAGGTCGTGCTCGTTGAGCGCGGGCCGTACGACCCCGGCGAACATGCCGTCCCCCAGATCGCCCAGGGCGGCGTGGCGCAGTGGCGCGGCCGTGGAGTGCCGGCAGCTCTCCCAGATCTGCTGCGCGGCCAGGGCCCTCCGGTCGGATGTCATTTCCGGGCCGCGCAGATCGACCTGGACCACCACCGAGGTCGCCGCGTTCTCGTTGGCATCCTCGGCCCTGGTCTGGGTGAGGTTGGCGAGCCCCACGATCAGTGCGGCGAGCAGCGCGGTGGCAAGGGCGATGACGGTGGTCACGCGTGCGGTGCGGCGCCGGGAGGACCCGGCGCCGAGCGGCGGCAGATCGTCGAGTTCGTCCAGGCCGCCGGGCGCCGCCGGGTCCGGTGCGGCGAGGACCGCCAGCCGCCCGGCCAAGTGGCGCTCGGCGGGTCTGGCCGTGGCCGACGCGGCCTTCTGCACCACCCAGGCGAGCCCGGACAGCACCACGCCGGCGACCATCAGGACCGGAACGAAGACGTACGTCCGGTCCGCCGGGTCGTCCAGCCACCGGAACCGCGTCTCCTCGCGCGCAGCGCCCGGTTCCCGCAGCCTCGTCAGCACGTCCTCCTGGCGGGCGTCCAGCTCCCGCTGCCGGCGGTCGGTGTCGCGCAGCCGCTCCTCGATCCGGTTCAGCCGCCCCAGTGTCACCAGACCGAACAGCATCACCTCGACCACCAGCAGCAACACCCCGCAGATCATCGCCCGCTGCCACTGCCAGCGGTACAGGTAGACGACGAGGTACGTTCCCGCCCCGGCGGCGGCCAGCGCTCCGAAGACGTACGCGATCTTTCTCATGGCGCGTCCCCCAGTCGTACGTCACCGGCCGTTCCGTCGACGGTGAGGCGGGAGCCGGGCGGGAAGCGGTGTACGGCGTCGGTGGCGCCGATGACCGTGGGGAGCCCGAACTCCCTTGCCAGGACGGCCAGATGGGACAGCGGGCTGCCGGTCTGGGCGACCAGCCCGGTGAGGCCGGGCAGCAGCGGGGCGAGCGCGGGGTCCAGGGTGCGCACGACCAGTACCGCATCCTTCGGCCGGGGCCCCGTCCCGTCCCACACGGTCCCGACGACGCGCCCCGCGGACACGCCTCGCACGCCGTCACCCCGGCCTCGACCTCGGCCCTGGCCCGTGGCGCGCTCGGCGACGACGACCTGACCGTCCGCGAGCCGGAAGGCATCCGGCAGCGGCGGCGAGGCGGCCTGCGGCACGCGCGCGTGCAGATCGCCGGGCAGGGCCTCGCCGCCCAGCACGGCGACCAGCTCCGCCCACCGCAACAGCCCGAGGCGCTCCACGCCGATACCGAGCCGCCGTGCCACGTCGCGCACGAGCCGGACCTGCAGCTCCTGAACCCAGCGGATACGGAGGCGGAGGGCTTCACGGGGTGGGAGGGGCGTTCGGGGGGTGGCAGCTGGGTGTGCGGCCCGGGTTGTCGATGTGGTCAGGGGGCGCCCGGCTGGAGTCGCCGGAGCGTGGGGAGTGGGCGGAGTGAGGGTGGTGGCCTGAGTGGGCCTGGTGAAGGGGGTGGCGTAGATGGCGGATGCCGCGCTGGTCGGCATGGTTGGGGTGGTTGGCGTGGTTGGGGTGGTTGGCGTGGTTGGGGTTATCGGGGTTATCGGGGTTATCGGCGTTATGGGGACGGTCGCGTTGGTGGCCGTGGCTGGGGTGGAGCCCCGCGTCGGCTCGTCGAGGGTGGGCGGCCGCGGAGAGGGCGGGCGGCTGCCGTTGCCTGTGGGTGGGGTGTGGGTGTGGGTGCGGGTGTCGGGGGTCCCGGTCGGTGCCGCTTCGGGGCGGGCGGTGCCGTTGGCTTTCCGGGTGGGGGGTGGGGGCGGGGCGAAGGTGTCGTCGGCAGGCGGGTTCGGTGTCGCTGCCGCCTGTGTCGGTGTTGCCGTCGCCTGTGTCGGTGCCGGTGCCGGTGCCGGTGCCGGTGTCGGTGTCGGTGTCGGTGTCGGTGGTACCGCTTCGGCGGCGGGCGTGACTCCCGGAAGTCGTCGCCGTCCCCGCAGGCTCGGGGCGGTGAGGGCCAGGATCACGGGGTTCGTGGCGGCCAGTTGGCCGTCGGGTATGCCCTGCGCGCGCGCTTCGGCCAGGGCGGCGAGAGCCGTGCCGGCCGCTGTGCGGCCCTTGAGGGGTTCCTTGAGGGGTTCCTTGAGGAGGGCGCCCGCGAGGGCCTCCTGGGCGTGCAGGGAGACCAGGGCCCGGCGGGTCCAGCGGAGCTCCGCGGCCAGCGCGGAACTGGAGAGTCCGCTGGGCGACGGGATCTCGGCGAGACGGCGGTCGACATCGGCGACGAGATCGGTCGCCAACCCGGGCAGGGAGGACGCGAGACGCCCCACCCGCCAGGCCGCGACGAGCCTCCGCGCTCCCGGCGCCGGGTTCAGCAGCGCGAGCCACCGGTGCCGTGGCGGCACGGCGCCGAGAAGACGCAGGTCGGCGGCGGCGCGTCCGGTGACGGTCGTGACCACGGGCACCGACTTCAGCAGCCGGCGCGGCGCGGTGCCGCCGATGTCGAGCGCTGCCGCGAGCCCACGGGCCATCGGCGCCACCCACAGGTCCTCCTCCAGCGGCGCCAACTGCTCCGGCAGCGTCTCCGCCACCGGACCGGGCCCGAGCAGCCGCGCGCCACGGGCCGGCCGTGCGGCCATCGCCGTGATCGGCCGGCTCTGGAACAGCCACAGCCGCCCGTCCGCGTCGAACCCGAACTCCATGTCCTGCGGCCCGCCGAAGACCCGCCGGACCCGCCGGGCGAGTCGCGCCAGCCGGAACAACTCGGCACGCGTGAGCAATGTGCCGCTCTCCATGGGCACAGCGCGCGGGTAGCTCGAAGTCGCGGCGTTCGGGTTCGCCGACGAGACGGCTTGCGGACTCGTGGAAGGCCTCCTCCGCGGGCCTTCCGACGACGGCGTCCACGGCTTCCCCGAAGGTGCGGCTCGGGAGTCCCCCGGAGCCTCGATTCCGGGGCCCCCCGAAACCTCTGTCCGCCGATCCCCCCGAGCCTCCGTCCCGGGATCTCCGTGAGCCTCTGCGCGCCGGCCGTCCGGCGCCTCGATTCCCGGATCCCCCGATACCTCTGTCCGTCGGCCCTCCGCAGTGTCAGCGTCCGTCCCCGGATCCCCCGAAGCCTCCGTCCGCAGCAGCCGTCCGTGTTCGCTCAGCCAGTAGTCCGTACCGGCCCGCGCCCCGCTGACCAGGCTGTCCGGCCCGCCGCGCACCGCGCTGACCAGCATCCGGTCGGCCCGCCCCGCGACCGGGTCCGCGCCGAACATCACGCCGCCGACCCTGGCCGTGAGCATGGGCTGCACGAGCACCGCCATCGGCGCCGTGGACCCGTCGGGCAGGTGCGCCGAGTCGAGCACGGTCTGTACGGCCGTACGAAAGTCGCGCCAGCCGCGCACGTCGAGCACCGAGGTGAACTGGCCCGCCAGGGAGGATTCCTCGGTGTCCTCCTGAGGCGAGGAGGAGCGCACCACGAGCGGACGGGCGCCACCCTCGGAGAGCTCGTCCCAGGCGCGCCGCAGGGCGACCATGTCGCCGGCCGCTCGGTGCGGGATCACGAACCCGGGCAGCACCGGCAGTCCGGCGCGGGCCGCGCGGGCGAGATTCGCGGCCTTGGACCCCATCAGCTGTGGGAGTGCAGCGTCGGGCTGGTCCAGCGCGACGACGGCGGGGCGGTACGCGTCGACGGCCTGACCGAGGGCGGTGTCACCCCGGTGCACTTCCCCGTCGCGGGCACCATCTCCGTGACGTTCTTCGATCGTCGTCATCGAACACCCTCCAGGACCGACCGCCAACAGGGGGGACGCGCGGGGTGGCCCTGCGCCTGACGACGGAACGAAGGATGGGGGCGAGCCGCTACCGGCCCGGTCCGGGTGCGACGACGGCACGCCTCCTGCTCCGATGATCCCACTCCTGTTCGCCTGTATGTAGCCCATAAGTCACTTTTCGGACAGATGGGAAAACAAATCCGACTGCGGTGGTATGCCGGGACAGGGCGGCTCGCTCACGCAGGCAGCAGGACGGCCGGCTCTCGCGCGGTGAGGTCGGCCCGGCGGCGGTCGGCCGATCGCCGCCGGCCGGCGGCAGCCACCGGCTCCGTCGTGGGCAGGACCGATGCGGATGGCTCCTCCGCGCGCAGGACCCCCGGCAGGGCGCGCAGTACCCGTCCCGGCTCCCTCAGCGCCGTCCATCCCTCGGATCCTCAGCGCCGTCCGCCCCTCGGCTCCTCACTTATTGCCCCCGGAGCCCCCAACCCGGCGGCAGCGCCCCGCACAACGCCTCCAGCGCCGCCCCGTACGCATGCTCCGAAGGCGTCGCAAAGCCGACGACCAGGCCGTCGCGGACCGGCATGTCCGGCTCCGTCGCCTCCGGGTGGCGGAACTCGGCGAGGCCGTCCAGGGCGATGCCTTGCCACGTGGCCGCCTTGACCGCGGAGCGCTCGGTGCCGGGCGGGAGCCGCAGCACGGCGTGCAGTCCGGCGGCGACGCCCGTGACCGCGATGTGCGGCGCATGCGCGGCGAGCGCCGTGACGAGGCGGTCGCGGCGGCTCCGGTACCGCTGCCGCATGCGACGTACATGACGGTCGTACGCCCCGGAGACGATGAAGTCGGCGAGGCTCAGCTGGTCGAGCACGCTCGCCCACGCCTCCCGCTCGCCCTTGGCCGCGAGCACGCCGTCGACGTACCGCTGCGGCAGCACCATCCACCCGAGCCGCACCGCCGGTGACAGGCTCTTGCTGACCGAGCCGATGAAGATCACCCGCTCGGGATCCAGGCCTTGGACGGCGCCGACCGGCTTGCGGTCGTAGCGGAACTCACCGTCGTAGTCGTCCTCCAGGACCACACCCCCACGCGCGCGTGCCCAGTCGATCACGGCGGCGCGGCGCTCGGGGTGCAGCGGGCCGCCGGTCGGGAACTGGTGCGCGGGTGTGAGCAGCACGGCGCGCTCGCGCGCCAGCCGGTCGACGCGTGCGCCGTCCTCGTCGAGGGGCAGCGGGACGGTCCGTACGCCCGCGCCCGCGAGGAGTTCCCGGTGGAAGCCGAGCCCGTACGCCTCGACGGCCAGCGGCCCGCGCAGCACGCTGCCGCCCTTCTCCTGGGAGAACAGCAGCCGCAGGGCGTGCGCGAAGCCGGAGCAGATCACGATGCGGCCCGGCTCGGTGCGCACGCCACGCGCGCGTGCCAGGTACTCGGTGAGCGCCTCGCGCAGTTCGACCCGTCCGGCGGGATCCCCGGGCCCGAAGACCTCGTTCGGCGCCTGCTGGAGGGCCCGCCGGTAGGAGGCCAGCCATGCCGCACGCGGGAACGCCGACGCGTCCGGGGTCCCCTGCCGCAGGTCGTGGCGAGGCCCACGCGCGCGTGGAGGCGCCTTACGGGGGGCCCGCTCCGCACGCCGAAGCGGTTCGGCGCGCTCCGCCACCCTCGTGCCCGAGCCCTGCCGGGCGGTGAGCCAGCCCTCGGCGACCAGCTCCGCGTACGCGTCGGCCACCGTGTTGCGGGCGACCCCGAGGTCGGCGGCGAGCGAGCGGTACGGCGGCAGCCGGGTGCCGGGAGCCAGCCGCCCACTGCGCACGGCCTCCCGCAACGCCCGGGTCAACGCGGCCCGCCGTCCGCCAGGCCCGGCCGAATCCGTCAGATCCAGATCCAGATGCAGATCCAGATGCAGGTCGGCACCGATCCGCTCCGCGGAATTGACCCATGACTTTGCCATGGAAATGCACCCTACAGTCGGTCTTTCAGGGCCGTAGCTTGGAGCACATGACGACGAACACGACTGCTGCACACGGAACTTCCGCCATCGAATCCGGCATCGGCCCCGCCATCGATTCCGGCATCGGCTCCGTAACTGACTCCGCCATCGGCTCGGGCATTGATTACGCCATTGCCGCCGCCGAGGCCGCGAGGACGCGCCTGGACTTCGCGAAGTCCGCCCCGAAGGTCTTCCGCGCCATCGTCGGCTTCGACGCCGCTGCCCGTGAGGGCCTCGACCCGGCCCTGGTCGAACTGATCCAGATCCGCGCCTCGCACCTCAACCACTGCGCCTACTGCCTGCACATGCACACCAACGACGCCCGCAAGGCCGGCGAGAGCGAGGACCGGTTGCACATGGTCGCGGTCTGGCGCGAGGCCCGCCACTTCTTCACCGAGAGGGAACAGGCGGCCCTCGCCCTGACGGAGGCGGTGACCCTGGTCGCCGACGGCGGGATCCCGGACGAGGTCTACACCCAGGCCGCGGCCCACTTCGACGACGGGGAGCTGGCGCACGTTCTGGCCCTGATCATGACGATCAACACCTGGAACAGGGTCGCGTTGGCGACGGGGAAGGTGGCGGGGACGGACGAGCGGAAGTAACCGAGACGCCGGCTCGGAACGCCGGTCGGGAACGACGGCCCGCTGCGACGGCCCGGAACGCCAGCCCGCTGCGACGGCCCAGAACGCCGGCCCGCCGCGGCGGTACGGCCCGTCGGTACGGCCCGGCGGTACGGCCCGGCGGTGCCGAACTCGCCGGGGAACCGCCCCCCGGCGTTCCCTCAAACGCTCATGGGCCGGTCATACGGCGAGATCGGCGCCGGCAGCCTCGAGCTCCCCGTCAGATAACGGTCGACGGCCGCCGCCACCGCCCGCCCCTCGGCAATCGCCCACACGATGAGCGACTGCCCCCGGGCGGCGTCCCCCGCCGCGAACACCCCGGGCACGTTCGTGGCGAACCCGACGTCCCGCGTGATCGTGCCGCGAGGCTCCGTCTCCAGCCCCAGTTGCTCGATCAGCCCGTCCTGACGGTCGGGACCGGAGAAGCCGAGGGCGAGCAGCACGAGGTCGGCCGGCAGCGTCCGCCCGGTGCCCGGCATCGGGCGGCGCCGCGCGTCCACCTCGACCAGGTGCAGCGACCGTACGTGCCCGTCGGCGTCCCCCGTGAAGCGGAGCGTGGACGCCGCGAACAGCCGCGCGTCCGCGTCCGCCGCCGGCGCCGTCTCCAGATCGCGCGCCTCCTCGTGCGCCGCCGACAGGCGGTAGATCTTCGGGTACGTCGGCCAGGGCTCGGCGTCCTCGTCCCGCTCGGCGCCCGGCTGTGCGTAGATGTCCAACTGGGTCACGGACGCGGCGCCCTCCCGCACGGCCGTGCCCAGACAGTCGGCCCCGGTGTCCCCGCCGCCGACGATGACGACGTGCTTCCCGGCGGCGGACATCGGAGAGGTCTCCAGGTCCCCCTCGCACACGCGGTTGGCCAGCGGCAGATACTCCATCGCCTGCTGGATGCCGCGCAACTCCCGCCCCGGGACTTGCAGTTCACGCCAGGCCGTCGCGCCCGTCGCGATCACCACGGCGTCGTAGCGCGACCGCAGCTCGGCCGCCCCGACGTCCCGCCCGACGACCGTCGACGTGCGGAACTTCGTGCCCTCGGCCCGCATCTGCTCGATCCGCCGCTCCAGATGGTGCTTCTCCATCTTGAATTCGGGGATCCCGTACCGCATCAGCCCGCCGATCCGGTCGTCCTTCTCGTACACGGCGACCGTGTGCCCCGCCCGGGTCAGCTGCTGCGCGGCCGCGAGCCCCGTGGGCCCCGACCCGATGACCGCGACCGTCCGCCCGGACAGCCGATCCGGCGGCCGAGGCGGAGCGAACCCGTCCGCCCAGGCCCGGTCCGCGATGGCGCACTCGACGTTCTTGATGGTGACGGCCGGCTGATTGATCGCGAGTACGCACCCGGCCTCGCAGGGAGCAGGACACAACCGCCCGGTGAACTCGGGGAAGTTGTTTGTCGCGTGCAGCCGATCCGCCGCCGCCCGCCAGTCCTCCCTCGACACCAGGTCGTTCCACTCGGGGATCAGATTGCCCAGCGGACAGGCGTCGTGGCAGAACGGTATGCCGCAGTCCATGCAACGATCGGCCTGCTTGCTGATGATCGGCAGCAGTGCCCCGGGGACGTACACCTCGTCCCAGTCCTTCACCCGTTCCTCGACGGGCCGGCGCGGCCAGTCCTGGCGGGGGGTCGTCATGAAACCCTTGGGATCGGCCATGGCCGTCTTCCTCGCGTGCGCGTGTGACGTGTTGGAGCCGTGCGTCATCGGGCGGCACTCTTCCCGCAACGATACGTCCCACCGGCCACGTACGCAGGGTGGGGGACAGCGCTTTCTCACCAGCTTTCCCGCGTATCCCCTTCCGGCTCGCTCCGCGCACGCGCGTCAGCTGATCGCCAGGACGTAGGACACCGTCGCGGCGGCCGAGGCGCCCATGCGGACGTGGTTCCACGCCGTCCACTCGCGCACGTACGTCGGCCAGTAGTCGGCCGCCTCAGGAGTGCCCGCGTCGAGCTTGAGCAGTGTGTCGTTGCGGGGCACGTTCGCCACCATGGTCACCCCGAACGAGCCGAACAGATAGAGCCCGCTGCCCACCAGCAGCTCCACCGTCCCCTCGTCCGGCCACAGCACGAACGTCACCACGGCGATCACCGCGCACAGCACCGCCGACCCGAGGAACACCAGCATGAACGCCGGCGTCAACGCCGTCACATTGATCGCCTTCATCGCGGCCACGCCCTGCGCCGGCGGCAGCGCGGCCAGCCCGCGCATCACGAAGGTCGAGAAGGCGCAGAAGACCCCCGCCACGAGACCGGTTCCCACCACGCCGATCACCACGAGTACGAAGTACGGCCCATCAATCATGTCAACGTCAACTCCCCGTGTCCCGCCGAGATCCTTCCCGGCCCGGCCCAGCTGTCACCTCAAGTGAAACCCTGTACGAGAACCGTCACCATGGCCGAGCGGCGCGGGCACATACGCGAGCGTCCTGCAGACCGAAGGCCGGGCACCGCGCCTTGAGTACCGCCGGTCCCGGTCTGCCTGCCCGGTCGGCCCCCACCCGCACGGCGGGCCCACGTGTCCCGAGTGGGCCCCGGTCCGCGTCGCGGTTGCCGTCGGCATCTCCGAGCACCGGGGTGCCCCCGACCGGCTGTCGCCGACTTCGTCGACCGGAGGGACACACCGAAGGGAACCTCCGAAGGGGATCCCCGTCAACCGGCCTCCGCCAATCGGCCTCCGTCTACCGGCCTCCGTCAACGGCCTCCGTCAACCGGCCTCCGACACCTGGGCCCGCCACGCCCGCAACGTCGTCTCCACCGCCGCTGCGATCCGCCGCCGGGCCTCGTGCCGTGGCACCCCGCCCATCAGCAACTGGTCGTACGACGTGTCGAGATGTCGCACGGACGCCACGACCGCCGACGTCACCGCCCCTTCGGACAACGCACGCCCCGCCGCACTCCGCCCCACCCGACCACTGCCCCGCACCGACGCATGCCCCGCGATGTCCCGAGCCCGATCCACCGGACACCCCGGGAACAGCCGCCGTATCTCCGCCGCGAACGCCTCCGCGAACCGCACGTCCTCCCGCTCCCGCCGCCGCGCGTCCCGCGCCCGGCGTCGCCGCCTGGCCTCCGCGTCCGCCAGACACCGCTGCTCGGCCCGGGCGAGCGCCGCCTCCTCGACGAGCACACCCTGCCGCTCATAACGGCTTCTGCGCCGGTTGAACCGTACGACCACCGCCGACAGCGCACTCTCCTCCCGCGACCGCCGCGTCAACGCCGTGTCGCCGCGCGGCAGGAACACCAGATGCCCGAGATCGGCACAGTCGAGGCAGCGCGGCGCCCCGTCCTCCATCACCAGCATCTGCAACGGCCCCGCATGACACTCCGCACAGTGCCGCCGCTTGAGGGGCTGGACCACCAGAAGGCCGGTACGGGGCGGGGGAGTTGCGAGGTGCGCCATACCCGGTTCATTCCCCTCGGGGAGGGCCTGGGGAACTACCGACGCGGACCGGAAACTGCCTGATCGGGAGTGGTGTGCGGTCTGATCGGTTCGGGGGGCGGCTTGCTCGGGTCGGGTGAGTGTCCTGGTCGGACCGTGATGTCGATCCGGTCGAGCTCGGCCCCCCTTCCGGCGCTTGCGTCCCACCCCTCCCGGCCCCCACGGCGCCACACTCTGCTGGTTGCTGGTTGCTGGTTGCTGGTTGCTGGTTGCTGGTTGCTGGTTGCTGGTTGCTGGTCGCTGGTCGTTGGTCGCCGGTCGCGACACCCCGCATCACGCCGACCACCCCTTGGCGCATCATGGGCCCTGTGCGACTCGAAGCGATCACCTGGGAGCGGCTCGGCGACCTGCTGGCCGAGCGGCTGCTCGACCTGAAGCCGGCCGACGGCAGTCCCTGGCCGCGTGTCGCCTTCGACGGCGCCCCGGCGGCCAGGCCGGGAGACCTCGCCGAGCGGGTCGCCGAGGCGTTGCGCGTACGCGGACGCCCCTCGCTCTCCGTCGGCACCGAGGGCTTCCTGCGCCCGGCCTCGGTCCGGTTGGAGTACGGCCACCAGGACGTGGACGCCTATTACGACGGCTGGTTCGACACCGGGGCCCTGTGGCGCGAGGTCTTCGGCCCGCTCGAGCCCGGTGGCGACGGTCGCGTCCTGCCTGACCTGTGGGACCCGGACACCGACCGGGCCACCCGCAGTCCTTACGTCCACCTCCCGCCCGGTGGCTTCCTGTTGATGCACGGCCCTCTCCTGATGCGCCACTGGTTTCCCTTCGACCTGACCGTCCATGTCCTCCTGTCACCCGGCGCCCTGCGTCGCCGTACCCCCGAGGCCGAGCACTGGACCCTCCCCGCCTTCGAGCGCTACGCCAACGAGACCGACCCGGCCGGTACCGCCGACGTCCTCGTCCGCGCCGACGATCCGCGACACCCGGCGTGGAACGGCTGAGCGACCTGAGCCGACGGCCAATCGAGCGGACGGCCGAATCGAGCCGACGGCCGAATCGAGCCGACGGGTGGTTGAGGGGGCGAGCCGTTGAGGGGCGAGCCGTTGAGGGGTGAGCGGTTGAGGCCGGCGAGCGGTTGAGCCGGGTCCGCCAAACCGCTTTTTAATGCACGTGCATTTAATTACCCTACTGCCATGACGACCTCCACGAGTGATCCGATCTCCTTCGACGACTCCGTCCGCTCCCTCCTCGATGGCAAGAACTTCGCCAGCGTGGCCACCCTCGGCCCTGACGGTGCGCCGCAGAACTCCGTGGTCTGGATCAAGCGCGAGGGCGACACCGTGCTCTTCTCCTCCGTCGACAGCCGCCAGAAGGTGCGCAACCTCCGCCGCGACCCTCGCGTCAGCGTCTCGGTATACGACCTCGCCAACCCCTACAGCTCGGTCGAGATCCGCGGCACCGTCGAGATCCTCCCGGACGACGCCAAGCGGCTCCCGTTCGAGCTCTCGCACAAGTACCTCGGCATCGACCCGCCCGCCGAGAAGGACGACGAGACCCGCGTGATCATCCGAGTCGTCCCACGGAAGATCGTGCGCTTCTCTGCCTGACCGTCCCCGCCGCCAGTGGCCGTGAGCGCCCGGTTCCGGGTGCATGCGCGGGACGGCGCGGCGAGAATGAAGGGCGCCGGGACTTAGCGGTGCGTCCCGCGCCGCGCCGGCCGTCCGGCATCGGGAGGTACTCCAATGACCACTGCCGGAGACATCATGCACCGTGGCGCCCAGTGGATCCCCGCCCACGAGACCCTGGACCGCGCCGCCCAGCTCATGCGCGAGCTGGGCGTCGGAGCCCTGCCCATCAGCGACCAGAACGAAAGGCTCTGCGGGATCCTCACCGACCGCGACATCGTCATCGGCTGCGTGGCCATGGGCCGCGACCCGAGCAAGGTCACCGCCGGCGACATGGCCCAGGGTACTCCCCGCTGGATCGACGCGAACGCCGACATCAGTGACGTGCTCCGGGAAATGAAGGAGCACCAGATCCGCCGGCTCCCCGTCATCGACAACAAGCGCCTGGTCGGCATGATCAGCGAGGCCGATCTGGCCCAGCACCTGTCGGAGGGGCAAATCGGCCAGTGGGCCGAGAGCGTCTACGCCAGGACCGCGGCGCCGACGACGCACTGACTCGGCGAACGCCCCGTCCTCACCTCCGGTATCGTCCTCGGCCGGCCGATCGTGCCGGTCGGGGACGCACCGGAGCAGGCCAAATCAGGCGTCAGAGCCATCCGTTGCGCCGGAAGCCTCGGTAGAGGACCACGCAGGCGACGGATATCACGGCTATGACCAGCGGATAGCCGAACGTCCAGCGCAACTCCGGCATGTAGTCGAAGTTCATTCCATACACCCCGCACACCATCGTCGGCACGGCGACGATCGCGGCCCAGGCCGTGATCTTCCGCATGTCCTCGTTCTGCGCGACGGTGACCTGCGCCAGGTGCGCCTGCAGGATCGAGTTCAGCAGTTCGTCGAAGGCCGCTATCTGATCCTTTGCCCGCAGCAGATGGTCGGACACGTCGCGGAAGTACGCCTGTATCTCCGGCTCCACCACCCGGATCGGCAGCGTGGCCAGGTCCTCGAGCGGTCGGCTCAGCGGAACCACGGCCCGCTTCAGCTCCAGCAGTTCCCGCTTGAGCTGGTAGATCCGCCCGGGGTCGGCCCGCGCGCCGTTCTCCGCGAACACATCCGTCTCGACCTCGTCGATGTCCTCCTGCACCGAGTCGGTGACGCTCAGATAGTCGTCGACCACGTGGTCCGCGATCGCGTGCAGCACCGCCGCCGGCCCCTTGGCGAGCTGCTCGGGGTTCGACTCCAGCTCCTCGCGCAACGGGCCCAGTGAGCCGTGCCGCCCGTGCCGAACCGTGATCACGAAGTCCTGGCCGACGAACACCATGATCTCGCCGGTGTTCACGACCTCGCTCGTCGCCGTGAGCTTCTCGTGCTCGACGTAGCAGACCGTCTTGAACACGGCGAACAGCGTCTCGTCGTAGCGCTCCAGCTTCGGCCGCTGATGCGCCTCGACCGCGTCCTCGACCGCCAGTGGATGCAGGGCGAACAACTCGGCGATGCCCGCGAACTCCTGGTCCGTCGGTTCATGGAGGCCCAGCCAGACGAATCCGGCCCCGCGTTTGCGCACCCGCTGCACGACGTCGACCAGATCCCCCTTCTCCTGGACCCGCGCGCCGTCCCGGTACGTCACGCAGTTCACCACGGAGGAGCCCAGCGGAGACCTGGCGGGATGGCTGAGGTCGACACGGGGGCGTCGCCGAGCCAGCCGTGCCACCTTGCGGAGGCTGCCGACCTTGTCGAGGCCGGCGACCTTCCGCAGATTCCCTGCCATGGACATCTGGATCTCCTTGCGTGGATCCTCGCGCCGCATTTCCGCGCCCTGGCTCGCCAGTTTGCCAGTTGGGGGTGAGCTGCGGGTAAGCCTGTGGGAGTACTGGATTCCGCTTTGTTCCCGCCTGTGGACGAAGGTCTTTGCCCAGGTTGCCGTGGGGAGAAAAGGTGATGCGGCGTGGATGGTCGGCGCGGGAGCGGGGCGGGCCGAATTCGCGACCATGCCGCCGAGCGTCGACCACTCCCAGCAAACAGAGCAAATGGGATGATCTCGTCATGATGCGAACCGACGGCTATCTCCTGGACAACCGGCAGGCCGAGGCGGACGAGCACTGCGACGCACTGGGCCCTCTCTTCGATCCCACGACGTTCCGCTACCTCGAAGGGTTCGGCATCGGACCCGGTTGGCGCTGCTGGGAGGTGGGCGCCGGCGGCACGTCGGTGGTCTCCTGGCTGGCCAAGAAGGTCGGCCCGACCGGAAAAGTGGTCGCGACCGACGTCGACACCACACGGCTCGCCCCGGCCGCGCGCCATCCGGTGGAGGTCCGCGTGCACGACGTGGGCGTCGAGGAGCCGCCGGGGGAGGAGTTCGACCTGGTGCACGCCCGGATGGTCCTCTCTCATGTTCCGGACTGCGAACGGGCGTTGAGGTCCATGATCAAGGCCCTGTGCCCGGGTGGCCGGCTGCTGGTCGAGGACGCCGACCCTGCCCTGCAACCCTTGCTCTGCCCCGACGAGTACGGCCCCGAACAGCAATTGGCCAATCGCCTTCGCGACGGAGTCCGCGCCCTCCTCGCCGAGCGTGGCGCCGACCTCTCCTTCGGCCGCAGACTCCCGCGCCTGCTCCGTGCGGCCGGACTGCGCCGGGTGGTTGCCGAGGCCTACTTCCCGGTCTCCTCGCCCGCCTGTGCCGCCCTGGAGTCCACCACCATCCGCGAGAACCGCGACCAGCTCGTCACCGCGGGCCTCGCCACCGACCACGACATCGACCGCCACCTCGACAACATCACCACCGGCGGCCTGGACCTCGCCGCGACCCCGATGATCTCGGCGTGGGGACGCAAGGCGTAACCGGCGGGCCGCGAACGGCGTGGGCAGCCGCCGTACGTACGAGCGGCCGTCACCCCACTCGTGGCGGCCTCCCGCCCACCCGCTCCACCGCCAGCGCCCCCGCCCGGCACCCTTCCCGAGCCGCGTCCTCCGGTACGGCGCCGGAGAGCAGTGTCGCGAGGAAGGCGCCGGTGAAGGCGTCGCCCGCACCCGTCGTGTCCCTCGGCGTCGCCGGTACGGCGCCTACCCGGGCGCTCACGGTGCCCGACCGGGCGACCAGGGCGCCGTGAGCGCCCTGCTTGGCCACCACCAGCGGGACATGACGGCTCAACTTGGCCGCCGCGTCCGCCCCGTCGGGCAGCCCCGTGAGCAGGCAAGCCTCGTCGCGGCTGGGCAACAGGATGTCCACACCTTCCACCAGCGCCAGGAAACGGTCGACGCCGAGTTCCACGAGGAATCCCGCCGACGCCGGATCCAGGCTCACCGGCACGCCACGCGCACGTGCCGACTCCAGAGCCACCGCCACGAGTGCCCGGCCGGACTCTGAGAACAGCAGGTAACCCGAGAGATGCAGCCGGGCGACACCGTCGAGCACCGCGTCCGACCAATCACCGGGCTCGAGCCGCAGCGACGCGCCGCTGTCGGTGAGGAACGTGCGTTCGGCGGCGGCGCCTGTGTCGACCAGACAGATCACCGTTCCGGTGGGCGCCTGGGGATCCACGACGAGGCAGGGCCGTACTCCACCGGCGGTCAGCTCACGCTCGTGCCATGCGGCCGTGTCCGCGCCGACCCGCCCCAGCAACCGCACGTCCGCACAGCCCCAATACGCGGCCCAGCAGGCCACATTGGCGCCCGCGCCGCCCGGGACCGTCCGGATTGCCGCGGCCGTGTCCGTGCCCGAGGCGAGCGGCCCCCGGTGCCGGGCGATGACGTCCGTCACCACGTCCCCGACGACCAGCAGCGGACCGTCGTGGAAGCCACCGGCGGTCGGCGCGGCTCCCGAACCACCGGTCACCGTCCCGCCGTCGGCGGGACCGTGCGCCGCTGCCTCGTTTCCCGGCTGGCGACCTCGTGTCTCGTGTGCCGGCTCACGACCGCGCGCCTTGTTCGTCGGCTCGCGACCGTGTGCCTCGTTTCGCGGCTCGTGAGCCGCTACCCCGCTCCCCGGCTCGCGACCGCTCGCCTCGCTCCCGGTTCCGCGGGCCCCTGTCCCGGTCACCTCCCGCTCACGCCCCGGCCCACGCTGCCGCGATCCGACCCGCCAGCCGTACGTTGCCGCGCACCGCCGCGAGATTCGCGCTCAGCGAGGCACCGTCCGTGTGCCGTACCAGATAGTCCAACAGGAACGGAGTGACGGCCTGACCGGCGATGCCCCGCTCCTCGCACGCGTGCAGCGCGTCGGCGAGCACACGCGCGTGCAGTTCGGGATCCAGTTGCTCCTCCTCCGGAACCGGGTTGGCGACGATCAGCGCCGACTCGGGCCCGTCGAGCGCGTCCTGAGCGCGCATCACCTCAGCCACTTCCTGGGGCGACTGCAGGGTCCAGTCCACAGGATGGCCCGAGTCGGAGAGGTAGAAGCCGGGGAAGCGCTCCGTGCGGTAGCCGGCCACCGCGACTCCCATGGTCTCCAGCCGCTGCAGCGTCGCCGGGACATCCAGGATCGACTTCACGCCGGCACACACCACAGTGATCCTCGTACGCGCCAGGAGCCCCAGGTCGGCCGACTCGTCCTGCGTCACCGTCCACTCCCGGTGCACACCGCCGAGCCCACCCGTCGCGAACACCCGTACACCGGCGAGGGCCGCCAGCAGAGCCGTCGCCGAGACCGTGGTCGCCCCGCTCGCCCCGGAGGCCACCGCGAGCGGTAGATCCCGGTGCCCCAGTTTGCGGATCCCGTCCTCGTTCGCGACCCGCTCCAGCTGCTCCTTGTCCAGCCCGACATGGGGTCGGCCGTCCAGCACGGCGATCGTCGCCGGGACCGCGCCTTCCCGCCGTACGACGTCCTCCAGCTCCAGCGCCACCTGCAGATTGCGCGGGCGCGGCAACCCGTGCGCGATGATCGTGGACTCCAGGGCCACCACGGGGCGACGCGCGTCGATCGCCCCCCGCACTTCTTCGGACACCACCAGCACCACGCGCCTGCCTCCTGTCGGTCGGTCTTCCCTCATCTCTGGCGGGCGCAGCTCCGGATCAAACCCCTTGCGGCCTGTGGGAGAGGACACCAGCCTTGGGGGCATGACGGACAACTCCGCACGTCTTGACCATGTCGTCCTCTGGGTGCGCGACCCGGTGGCGTCGGCCGACTTCTACGAGAAGGCGGTCGGCATGGAGCCGGTCAGGCTCTCCGAATACTCCGCGGGGGCGGTTCCCTTCCCCTCCGTGCGCCTCAACGAGGAGACGATCCTCGACCTCATGCCGCTCGCCATGGCGGAGCGGATGACGATGCTTCCCGGTGCCGCCGACAGCGCCGGTCACCCGGTAAACCATGTCTGCCTGGCCCTGCCCGGAGACGAGCTCGACGCCCTGCGGGCCCGCCTGGAGGAACGTGGCGCGCCCGTGTCCGACATCTCCCACGACTCCTTCGGCGCCCGCGGCAAGGCCGAGCGCAGCTTCTACTTCCGCGACCCCGACGGCAACGTCTTCGAGGCCCGGCACTACGACTAGCGAGCCGCGTTGGGGGCCACGCGCGCGTGGCCCCCATTCTGGAGAACCGCGCCTGCAGGTTCGCCGACGAGGCCTGACCGAACGCGGCCATCCGGCACATCAGCAGCGGAAAACTCCCGACTCTGGCCTCGACCACCGTGACCCCGGCTCCCACAGCCCCGATGAGATGGGCCGGCACCGGTCCGGGACGGCGCCCTCGCGCGGTCGTTCAACGCGGTCGGCGGCTTCGATGGCACCGCTGTACTGGCGACGGTCGCCGTGGGCGGGAGCCCGGACAAGGACTCGGCGCCCCTGGCCTCCGTGGCCGGCACGCTGCGGCGCGATGCCGGTGGCGGCCCCCCAGCCCGCCCACGATCTGCGTCGCGATCAGCACGGCCGCTATACGACGCCGCAGGGCCGGCAACCGCCAGGGCGTGACGTACGCCTGTGCCGCGACGACCTGCCGGTCGACGGCGGTCACCAGGCACCGGCCGTACGCCGAGCCGGACCCGCTGTCCCACCCGCCCGACCTGCATGACCGATCGCCGAGCACTACCCGGCTCTCCGAGGCCGATGAAGCGCTCAGAACAGCGGCTCCGGCAGCACCCCCTCCAGCGCGAGCAGCTTCCGCTTGGTCTCCAGGCCGCCCCCGAATCCCCCGATTCCGCCGTCGCTCTCGACGACCCGGTGACAGGGCACAACCACCGGCAGCGGATTGGCACCCATCGCCATCCCCACCGCCTGCGCGGCACCCGGCTGCCCGACCCGCCGGGCCAGATCGCCGTACCCGACGACGCTGCCGTACGGGACCCCGGAGGCCAGCTCGCGCAGCACCTCCCGGTTGAAGCCGGAGATGAGCGCCCAGTCCAGCGGCAGCTCGAAGTCACGCCGCGTACCGGCGAAGTACTCCTCCACCTGGCGTATCGCCTCGGCCAGCAGCGGGGAGTCCGGCGCCTCGACCGGCTCGGTGCCCAGGCGGGACGCCAGTCGGTCGAGTGCCTTCTCACGCACCTCCTCGGTTGCGTGGAACACGACGCTGACCAGGCCGTCGCGGGTCGCGGCCAGCATCAGCGGACCGATGTCGGTACCGACGACGGCCCACCCGACCTGCTGCGCGTACTGCCCATCGCTGTCCATGCGGCCACCGTACGACCCGCCACTGACAACGCCCGGGGAGCGGACGTGGGCTCCCGCGTGGCTTCCGCATCCTCGGACACGGCGTCCCGCACCACGTCGGGGGTGTTGGTGATGATGCCGTCCACGCCGTACCCGGCGACCAGCCGGGCGGTGTCCGCGTCGTTCACGGTCCACGTGAACACCTCCAGCGGTCTGCCGTGCGGTCCCGTGAACGCGTGGACGGAGGCGACATAGCCCCGGGAGATGGAGCCGTACGAGGGGTTGATCTGGTCGGCGAAGGTCGCGTAACCGGCGAGGTCGGCCGCGGGTGGCGTCCCGAGGAAGCCGGTCTTGACGGCGGGCTTCAGCTCATGGACGGTCCGTGTGCTGCCGGCGCTGAAACTCTGCACGATCAACCGGCCCGCGAGGTGGTGCCGATCAAGCCAACCCGCTTTGTCCAGCACTTTGAGGGTCTGCCGCTCGATGCCCGGGTACAGATCGGGGTTCTTGATCTCCAGGAGCAGGTTCTGGTGGTGCAGCTCCACGCGCTCCATGAACTGCTCCAGCGTCGGCACGCGCGCGCCCGCGTACACGGGACTGAACCAGCCGCCCGCGTCCAGGCGGGCGATCTCGGCGGTGGTGAAGTCCTTCACCTTCCAGGGCGCCCGGTCGGGGAAGACCTGCTCCACATCGGTCGTGCGCTTCAGGTTGTCGTCGTGGAGGACGACCAGCTTGCCGTCCTTCGTGCGCTGCACGTCGTTCTCAACCCAGCTGATGCCCAGTTCAGCGGCCTTGTCGACGGCTGCCAGCGTGTTCTCGGGGGCGTAGGCGGAGGCACCCCTGTGGGCGATGACCGTGGGCGGCTCGGCGCCGGCGCGGGCGTCGGAGGCGGGAAGCAGAAGAGCGGCGGTCCCCAGGAGCGCGGCCGTCGTGGCGACCACAGCGCGCGCGTGCATGCGTACTCCTCGCGTCGAACGATCACGGACAGCTCAACTGTGACAGCAGAGGGTCAACGGCGAGGGAGTACAGAATGGCCACAGATTGAATGGAGTTGCCCGGGCCCGCTCACCCGTGCCGCACAACTGGGGCAAGGCCGTGTTTCTTTGCCGGAAAATCGTTCGACCATTGCGGTGGGAGTTACTCTCTGCCTCAACCCTGACCGCTCGGGCGGTCCTGGGAGGGGGCGCATTTCACGGAGTTCCGGGACGTAAGAGGGCGGGAAAGGCAGCCGCGTATGCAGGGCACGATCGACGGTTTCAGCTACGGACTCGTCACACCGCTGGTGGCCTACCTCATGGCCTGCCTCGGCGGTGCCCTCGGTCTGCGCTGCACCACCAGATCGATGCTCGTCTCGCACTCCTGGCGCCCCGGCTGGCTGGCCCTGGGCTCGGCGGCCATCGGCTCCGGCATCTGGACCATGCACTTCGTCGCGATGATGGGGTTCACGGTCGAGGAGACACCCATCCACTACGACAAACCGATGACGTTCGCCAGCCTGGCCGTCGCCATCGTCATGGTGGGTATCGGGATCTTCATCGTCGGCTACAAGGGGGCCCGCGGAACGGCCCTGTTCACCGGCGGCACGATCACGGGCCTGGGTATCGCCTCGATGCACTACCTGGGCATGGCCGGCATGCAGCTGAACGGCAGGCTCGAGTACAACACCTTCACCGTCGCCGTCTCCGTCGTCATAGCGATGGTGGCGGCCACGGCCGCCCTGTGGGCAGCCGGGCAGGTCAGAGGGTTCCTGTGGAGCGTGGGCGCGAGCCTCGTCATGGGCCTGGCCGTCAGCGGCATGCACTACACGGGCATGGCCGCCCTCAGCGTCCATCTGCACGGCACCGAGTCCGCCTCGCCGGGCGACTCACCCGCCTCCCTGCTCGCGCCGATGCTGGTCGGCCCGCTCGCCTTCCTCCTCATCGCGGGCGCCGTCGTGATGTTCGATCCGAAGATGGTCATGGGAAAGCCCACCGGGGCCCCCGTCGAGCACAAGCCGGGTGTCCCGGCCCACGCCACCGTCCCGCACCCGACCCGCCGCCCACCGCTGCGGCCGCGCCGCGCCCACGGGCACCGAGGCTCCCGAACCCCGCAGAACCACTGATCGGACCGCGTTGTCAGTGGCGGGTCGTACGGTGGATTCCATGCGGCCCGTTTCCAGCATCGAACGCACGGTGGCGCCCTTCGAGGTCGTCAGCCCCTACCAGCCCAGCGGCGACCAGCCGCAGGCCATCGCCGATCTCGCCCGGCGTATCGAGTCCGGCGAGAAGGACGTCGTCCTGCTCGGCGCGACCGGCACCGGCAAGTCCGCCACCACCGCGTGGATGATCGAGAAGCTCCAGCGCCCCACCCTGGTGATGGCGCCGAACAAGACGCTGGCCGCCCAGCTGGCGAACGAATTCCGCGAGCTCCTGCCGAACAACGCCGTCGAATACTTCGTCTCGTACTACGACTACTACCAGCCCGAGGCCTACGTCCCGCAGTCGGACACCTACATCGAGAAGGACTCCTCGATCAACGAGGAGGTCGAGCGCCTGCGCCACTCCGCGACCAACTCGCTGCTCACCCGCCGCGACGTCGTCGTGGTCGCCTCGGTCTCCTGCATCTACGGCCTCGGTACGCCACAGGAGTACGTGGACCGGATGGTCCCCCTCAAGGTCGGCGAGGAGATCGACCGCGACCAGCTGCTCCGTCGCTTCGTGGACATCCAGTACACGCGCAACGACATGGCCTTCACCCGCGGCACCTTCCGGGTGCGCGGCGACACCATCGAGATCTTCCCGGTCTACGAGGAGCTCGCCGTCCGCATCGAGATGTTCGGCGACGAGATCGAGGCCCTGTCCACGCTGCACCCGCTCACCGGCGAGATCATCAGCGACGACGAGCAGCTGTACGTCTTCCCGGCCTCCCACTATGTCGCCGGCCCCGAGCGCATGGAGCGGGCCGTCAACGACATCGAGAAGGAGCTTGGGGAGCGGCTGGCCGAACTGGAGAAGCAGGGCAAGCTCCTGGAGGCCCAGCGGCTGCGGATGCGGACGACGTACGACCTGGAGATGCTCCGCCAGATCGGCACCTGCTCCGGCGTCGAGAACTACTCGATGCACTTCGACGGCCGCTCGCCCGGCTCCCCGCCCAACACCCTGCTGGACTACTTCCCGGACGACTTCCTGCTCGTCATCGACGAGTCGCACGTCACCGTGCCGCAGATCGGCGCCATGTACGAGGGCGACGCCTCCCGCAAGCGCACCCTCGTCGACCACGGCTTCCGCCTGCCCTCGGCCCTCGACAACCGTCCCCTGAAGTGGGAGGAGTTCCAGGAGCGCATCGGGCAGACCGTCTACCTGTCGGCGACCCCGGGCACTTACGAACTCTCCCGAGCGGACGGCCAGGTCGAGCAGATCATCCGTCCCACCGGCCTCGTCGACCCCGAGGTCGTCGTCAAGCCCACCGAGGGCCAGATCGACGACCTGGTGCACGAGATCCGGGCGCGGGTCGAGAAGGACGAGCGCGTCCTGGTCACCACCCTCACCAAGAAGATGGCCGAGGACCTCACGGACTACTTCCTGGAGCTCGGCATCCAGGTGCGCTACCTGCACAGCGACGTCGACACCCTGCGCCGTGTCGAGCTGCTGCGCGAACTGCGCTCCGGCGAGTTCGACGTCCTCGTCGGCATCAACCTCCTCCGCGAGGGCCTCGACCTTCCCGAGGTGTCGCTGGTGGCGATTCTCGACGCCGACAAGGAGGGGTTCCTGCGCTCAGGTACCTCCCTCATCCAGACCATCGGCCGCGCGGCGCGCAATGTCTCCGGCCAGGTCCACATGTACGCCGACAAGATCACTCCGGCGATGGAGAAAGCCATCGACGAGACCAACCGCCGCCGGGAGAAGCAGGTCGCGTACAACAAGGCGAACGGCATCGACCCCCAGCCGCTGCGCAAGAAGATCAACGACATCGTCGCGCAGATCGCCCGCGAGGACGTCGACACCGAGCAGTTGCTCGGCACCGGTTACCGCGCGAAGAAGGACGGCCGGGGCACCAAGGCCCCCGTGCCCTCCCTCGGCGACAAGGCGGCCAAGAGCACGAAGGCGGCGGCCAAGTCCGCCAAGGGCAAGGCCAAGGAGACGGTGCCGACCGACCGTCCGGCGGCCGATCTCGCCGAGCAAATCGAGGAGTTGACCGAGCGTATGCGCGCCGCGGCCGCGGATCTGCAGTTCGAGATCGCCGCCCGGCTGCGTGACGAGGTGGCCGAGATGAAGAAGGAACTGCGCCAGATGAAGGAGGCGGGCCTGGCCTGACGGGGCCACGGGCGCCGGTCAACGCCCCGTGACCGGCGCCCCCGAACGGCCTTCGAGGGCATGCCGGGCACGCGGTGTGTTGCAAGACCGACACAAAGTACGTACCGGGGTACGGCACTGTCAGTGCCCCTGCGTAGGGTGCTGGTCATCCGCGCAGCCCGCGGCCAACAGGGGACAGCTCGAGAGGGGAATCGGCACGTGACCGTCAACATGACCAAGGGTCAGGCCATCAGTCTGCAGAAGAACGACGGCGGCAGCCTGACCGCGGTGCGCATGGGTCTCGGCTGGCAGGCGGCTCCCCGGCGCGGCCTGTTCGGCTCGCGGACGCGGGAGGTCGACCTCGACGCCTCGGCCGTCCTGTTCGCCGACAAGCAGCCGATCGACGTCGTCTTCTTCCGCCACCTGGTGAGCGACGACGGTTCGGTGCGCCACACCGGTGACAACCTGGTCGGCGGTGTCGGCCAGGGCGGCGACGACGAGGCGATCCTCGTCGACCTCGCGCGCGTCCCGGTCCACATCGACCAGATCGTCTTCACCGTGAACTCCTTCACGGGCCAGACCTTCCAGGAGGTGCAGGACGCGTTCTGCCGCCTGGTCGACGAGACCAACGGCCAGGAGCTCGCCCGCTACACCCTCGCGGGCGGCGGCTCGTACACGGCCCAGATCATGGCGAAGGTGCACCGCTCGGGCCCGGGCTGGGCGATGACGGCCCTCGGCACCCCGGCAAACGGCCGGACCTTCCAGGACCTGATGCCGGCGATCCTGCCGCACCTGTAGGACCCGCGCGGCGGCCCCGGCGGGCGGCACACGACACGACAAGCGACACAGGGGGACGAAGGCATGACGGCCGAGTTGGTGCGGGGGCAGAACCACCCGCTCTCCCAGGCCCGACTGGAGATCCGTGTCTCGGCCGGCACGCCGATCGTCGCCGGAGCCACGCTCGGCGACGAGCAGGGCAGGATCCACGGCGTCGAGTGGGTGGCCCACCCCGGCGCCCCCACTCTGCCCGGCCTCGAGGTCTCCCGGCAGGCGGCCGCCGACCACCGGCTCGCGGTGGACCTGGACGCCATGCCGGAGGCCGTCCACCGAGTGAGCGTGCTGCTCGCCCTGCCGACCGGGGTCGTCGGCCCGACCCGCTTCGGTACCGTCCCCGCCCCCGTCGTAGCGGTCACCGGCCTCGACGGCACCGAGGTCGTCAGCTACACCATCGCCGGGCTGGAGGCCGAGTCCGCCGTGGTCGCCCTGGAGCTCTACCGCCGCCAGGGTTCCTGGAAGGTGCGCGCCATCGGCCAGGGCTACGCCGGCGGTCTCGCCGATCTCTTCACCGACCAGGGGCTGCCCCAGGCCCACCAACTCGCGGGCGGCATCAACGAAGCCGTGGCCCAGGGCATGGCCCGCGCCGTGCCGGCACCCCCGCCGCGCACGGACGGTGACCGGTCACGGCAGGCGGCCGCACCGGCGCTCGGCCCGGACCAGGGCGGTCCCGCGCCGCAGGGCGCCCCCGGCCCCGTACCGCCGCAGCCGACGTCGCCCTACGGCACCCAGGCACCGGGCGGGCCCGGACAGCCGGCACCGCAGCCCGAGTCCCCGTACGAGCTCCAGACGCCCGCTGCATCGGGGCAGCCCGCGCCGCAGACGTCGTACCAGGGCGGAACCGGCGCCGCCGACCCCGCCCAGCCGGCCGCACCCACGTCCGGCGGCCCCATCAACTACAGCCATCCACGCCGCCAGAACGCGGCTCCGCCGCCACCCCCGCCCACCGCGCCCCCGGCCCAGCCCGGGCAGCCTGCTCAGCCTGTCGCGGGCGACGCCACCGGCTGGTCGATGGACGAGCGGCTCTACAACCAGGTGTGGGGCATGTTCGAGGACCTGGCCCGTACGACCGCCGCCTATCGCAGCGCGGTCGACTTCGCCGACTCGCGCATGGAGAAGGAGCTCGATCAGGTCCTGTCGGATCCCCGCAGCCGGATCGGCGGACAGGGCGACGCCGCCCGCGAGGAGGCCCAGGCAAAGCACGCCCAGCTCGTCAACCAGGCCAGGGCGGCGCTCGACCGGGACATCGCCCAGCTCACCGCCGAGGCCGAGGTCGTCGAACCCGCGCTGCCGCCCGCGTACGCGCGCTGGGACAACCCCGTCTGGCACGGCTACCGCGTACCGACGGAGATACCCATGGCCCTACGCCTGGGCGACCTCCACCTGCCCGAGAGCGACCGGCTGCGCATTCCGATGCTGGTCCGGCTGCCGCTGGAGCGCGGCCTGTGGATCGACAGCGGACCCGGCGGGTCGCTCGACGGCTCGTTCACCGACTCCCACGACCTGCGGCGTCTCGCGATGGAGACGGCGGTGGCGCACGCGGCACGGCTGCTCGCCGTCTATCCGGCGGGCGAGTTCACCGTGCACGTCATCGATCCGGCCGGTTCGGGCGCGCAGGCACTCGCGCCGCTGGTGCAGACCGGTGTGCTCGCGGCCCCGCCCGCGATGGGCGCGGCGGGAGTCGCGGAGGTCCTGGCGAGGCTCACCCAGCGCGTCGACCTGGTGCAGATGGCGGTGCGTGGCGGGGCGCCCGACTCCCTGCCGCCCGGGTTCGACACCTCCGAGCAACTGCTGATCGTCAACGACTTCCCGCACGGTTTCGACGACCGGGCCGTGAATCAGCTGCGCTACCTGGCGGACGAGGGTCCGGCCGTCGGCGTCCACCTGATGATGGTCGCGGACCGTGAGGAGGCGGCCGGCTATGGCCCGTTGCTCGACCCGCTGTGGCGTTCGCTGCTGCGACTGACCCCGGTGCCGGACGACCACCTCGCCGACCCATGGGTCGGGCATGCCTGGACCTACGAGCCCTCACTCGTGCCGCCCGGCAGCCAGGTGCTCCAGCAGGTGCTCACACAGGTCGCGGCAGCTCGGGCCAAGCACTGGTAAAGCGCCTCTGACCAGCGAACTTGGCGTTTCTTTTGCCAAGCGCTTTACCTTTCCTTGGTGATTGGGGTACTGTTCATCCCACGGAGGGGAGTACTCCCTGTCTGCTGCGACGTACCCGTCAATACGGATCCGGCCAGATCCCGGGGCGTCGGCCCATCATGGGTGGAAGAGACCTCCGGCGCGCGACGACGCTGACATTTGCCGTTACGACTGCCGGAGGCGCAGTGGAAGTTTCCACGACCCTGTGGGTCCTGACCATCGTGGGCCTTGCCGCCCTGATCGCCGTCGACTTCTTCATCGGTCGCAAGCCGCATGATGTGTCGATCAAGGAAGCCGGAATCTGGACGGTCGTCTGGATCGCCCTGGCCGGCCTCTTCGGCCTCGGCCTGCTGATCTTCGGCGGCGGACAGCCCGCCGGTGAGTTCTTCGCGGGCTTCATCACCGAGAAGTCGCTGAGCGTCGACAACCTCTTCGTCTTCGTCCTGATCATGGCGAAGTTCGCGGTGCCGTCCCAGTACCAGCAGCGGGTGCTGCTCGTCGGTGTCCTCATAGCCCTGGTGCTGCGAGCCATCTTCATCGCCGCCGGTGCCGCGATCATCGCCAGCTTCTCGTGGGTGTTCTACCTCTTCGGCGCCTTCCTGATCTGGACCGCCTGGAAGCTCATCCAGGAGGCTCGGGCCGACGAGGAGGACGAGGAGTACGAGGAGAACAAGCTGCTCAAGGCCGCCGAGCGCAGGTTCGGTGTCGCCGACCGCTACCACGGCACCAAGCTCTGGATCCAGGAGAACGGCAAGCGGGTCATGACCCCGATGCTGGTCGTGATGCTGGCGATCGGCACCACGGACGTGCTGTTCGCCCTGGACTCCATCCCGGCGATCTTCGGCCTGACGCAGGACCCGTACATCGTGTTCACGGCCAACGCCTTCGCGCTGATGGGTCTGCGGCAGCTGTACTTCCTCATCGGCGGCCTGCTGAAGAAGCTTGTCCACCTCAGCTACGGCCTGTCGATCATCCTGGGCTTCATCGGCGTGAAGCTGGTGCTGCACGCGCTGCACGAGTCCGGCGTCCACGTCCCCGAGATCAGCATTCCGGTCTCGCTCGGCGTGATCTGCTCGGTTCTGATCGTCACCACGATCACCAGCCTGAGGGCGTCCAAGAAGCAGGCGGCGGCCGAGGCGGCGCAGGCGCGGAGCGAAGGCGCTCCGAAGGACAGCATCGACGTCTGACCACGTCGGGCGTAGGAAGAACCAACACCGGGAGTGGTGCCCAGCGAATTGCCGAGCACCGCTCCCGGTGCTTCTTTGGGTGCTGGGTGTCCCCGGCCGGGGACATAGCAGCCTGGGTGGAGGCACCAGTGGACGCACCCATGAAGTTCGTGCAGATCATCGACTTCGAGACCGAGCGCATCGACGAGATGCGGGAGCTGGCCCAGGAGACGCAGCAGCGCTTCGAGGGTCGCAGCGGCGGCCCCACGCGCCGTCTCGTCCTCAAGGACTGGGGCCAGAGCAACCGCTATCTCGTAGTGATCGAGTTCGACTCCTACGAGGACGCCATGCGCAACAGCGACGACCCCGAGACGACCAAGTTCGCGGAGCAGATGGCCGCGCTGTGCAGCAGGCCACCGACCTTCACTGACTGCGACGTACAGGAGATGACCGATTTCGCGTAGCGACATACGACCCACAGGGGCCCCGCATCCCGAGGGCGCGGGGCCGCCTGAAAGCCACACGGACCGGAATGCGAACCCGCAAGCCCTCTGCGACGATCGCTCCATGATCGCTCGGCTCAGGCCGCTCACGACCCGGTGGACGTCCTTCGTGCCAGTGCTCGCAGTCGTCCTGCTGGTGTTCACCTGGGGACGGGACCTGCCCGGCGCGGTCGTCGCGCTGGTGACACTGGTCCTCGCGGGGGCCGTCCTCGCCGCCGTACACCACGCCGAAGTCATCGCCCACAGGGTCGGCGAACCCTTCGGCTCCCTCGTCCTCGCCGTCGCCGTGACGATCATCGAGGTCGCCCTGATTGTGACCCTGATGGCCGACGGCGGCGACAAGAGTTCCACCCTCGCCCGGGACACGGTCTTCGCGGCCGTGATGATCACCTGCAACGGCATCGTCGGCCTGAGCCTGCTGGTCGCCTCGCTGCGGCACCGTACAGCGGTCTTCAACCCCGAGGGCACGGGAGCCGCGCTCGCGACCGTCGCCACCCTGGCCACGCTCAGCCTGGTGCTGCCGACGTTCACGACGAGCAAGCCCGGGCCGGAATTCTCCAGCGTGCAGCTGACGTTCGCCGCGATCTCCTCGTTGATCCTGTACGGCCTGTTCGTGGCGACCCAGACCGTGCGGCACCGCGACTACTTCCTGCCCATCACCCGGCAGGGAGAGGTGGTCACCGCGGACGACCACGCCGACGTGCCTTCCGCCCGCACTGCCTTGATCAGCCTGGGGCTGCTCGGCCTGGCCCTGATCGGCGTGGTCGGCCTGGCCAAGGGGGTGTCACCCACCATCGAGTCCGGAGTGGCGGCCGCCGACCTGCCCCACGCCGTCGTCGGCGTGATCATCGCCATGCTGGTGCTGCTTCCCGAGACGATCGCCGCGCTGCGCTCCGCCCGCCGTGACCGCGTGCAGACCAGCCTCAACCTCGCGCTCGGTTCGGCGATGGCCAGCATCGGCCTGACCATTCCCGCCGTCGCCCTGGCTTCCATCTGGCTCTCCGGCCCGCTCGTCCTCGGTCTCGGCCCCACCCACATGGTGCTGCTCGCCCTGACAGTGGTGGTGAGCTCGCTGACGGTCGTACCGGGGCGGGCGACACCGCTGCAGGGCGGCGTCCACCTGGTGCTGTTCGCGGCGTATCTGGAGCTCGCGATCAATCCGTAGCCTCCGTCCATCCGTGATCGCCGCCCATCGGTGGTGACCATCTATCCGCAGGTCACCGACCCACCGTGGCCCGTCGTCTGTCCGGAACCCGTCACCCGGTGGCGGGCTCCGCCGCCGCAGTCGGCACCGGACGTGTCTCAGGCAGCAGCGCGAAGCACGTCAGGCTGAGCAGCGCGATCCCTGTCAGATACGCCCCTACACCCCAGGGCACCCGACCGCCCTGCTCGGCGAGCGCCGTAGCCGCGATCGGCGTGAGCGCACCTCCGAGAACGCCGCCGAGGTTGTAGCCCACCGCTGCGCCCGTGCAGCGCACCCGGGGCTCGTACAGCTCCGGCAGGTACGCGGCGATCACGGCGAACATCGTGATGAACGCGAGCATCGCCCCGAGGAAGCCCACGAACATCAGCAACGGCTCGCCCGTGGCGAGGAGCGCGACCATCGGGAACATCCACAGAGCGGCGGCAGTGCATCCGATCAGGGTCAGGGGCCGCCGCCCGTACCGGTCGCCGAGCACCGCCGCCACCGGTGTGAGCGAGCCCTTCACCAGCACAACGGCCATGATGCAGGTCAACATGACGCTGCGGTCCACGCCCAGCCGCTCCGTGGCATATGCGAGGGACCAGGTCGTCACCGCGTAGAAGATCGCGTATCCGATGGCGAGCGCCCCGGCGGTCAGCAGCACCAGCCGCCAGTGGTCGCGCACCACTTCTGCGAGCGGCACGCGCGCGTGGTCGTCGATTTCGAGGAACCGAGGGCTCTCGGCGAGCGACGACCGCAGCCACAGCCCCACCACGGCCAGCACACCGGCCGCCCAGAACGGAACCCGCCATCCCCACGCCGCGAACTGCGCCTCGGAAAGTGTCGCCGACAGCCCCAGCACCACCCCGTTGGCGAGCAGGAAGCCGAGCGCGGGTCCGACTTGCGGGAAGCTCGACCACAGACCGCGCCGGTCGGCGGGCGCGTGCTCCACCGTCAGCAGCACCGCCCCGCCCCACTCGCCGCCCAGACCGAGCCCTTGCAGGAAGCGCAGTACGAGCAGCAGGAGGGGAGCGAGCACACCGATCGTGTCGTACGTCGGTACGCAGCCGACCGCGACCGTGGAGGCGCCGGTCAGCAGCAGTGAGGCGACGAGGACGGGGCGGCGGCCGTGGCGGTCACCGATGTGCCCGAACAGCACCGACCCCAGCGGCCGCGCCACAAAGCCCACGCCGAACGTCGCGAAGGCGGCCAGGGTTCCCGCGACCGGCGAGAACGTCGGGAAGAACAGCGGCCCCAGGACCAGCGCCGCCGCGGTCCCATAGACGAAGAAGTCGTAGAACTCGATGGCCGTCCCGGCGAGCGAGGCGCCCGCGAGCCGCAGCATGGAGGGCGCCTTTACGGTGCGTAGTTCGTGCATGCTGCGTCAACTACCCACGGTGACCACGGGTTACGGGGGCGCGTGGGCGCGCCCGGGCTTCGTCAGTACGTGACGGTGATGCGCCGGGCGGGGCCGTCGACGCGAACGAGGCCGCCGTAGGGAATGACGAGTTGTGGGTCGGTGTGGCCGAAGTCCACGTCGAAGACGATCGGCGTGTCGGGGGCATATGTGCGCATGGCCCGCAGTACGGCCTCGCGCTGCTCGGTGGCGTAACGAGCGGCCTCCTCCGGGCTGTTGGGGCGCTCGAAGGACCAGGTCTTCGCCCGGCCCATCAACAGCGCCGAGAAGCGCCGCAGCAGGCCGCGTTCGCCCATGTTCCGCAAGATGCGGAAGACCTCGGTGCCGCTCGGCATCTCCTCGGAGGTCTCCAGGAGCAGCACTCCGCCGTCGTACTCGGAGAGGTCGCGGGCGATCTCGCGGTCGGCCATCAGGAGCCAGCCGAGGATCTCCAGGCAGCCGCCCCAACTGCGGCCTTCCACCACCCGGTCGTCGTTCACCCACGTCCATCCGCTGCCGGGCCGCGTCTCCGGCTCCGCGTCGAAGGTCGCCGGGTCGGCCCAGTCGCGGTTGACGTCGCTCCAGCGCTCGGCGGGCCGGAGTTCGTACTCACCGGAGGTGAACAGCGCGGCCCGCAATGATTCGGCGGTCAACGGCTCCATGGCGACGGCGCGGCCCAGTGCCGTCATCACGGTCGCGCCGTGGTACCCGACGATCCCCGTGTTGCGGAGGTACATGAGCAGGTTCGTGTTGTCGCTCATTCCGAAGAACGGCTTAGGGTTCGCCCGGATCAACTCCCGGTCCAGCAGCGGCAGCACGGTGATCTGGTCGTCGCCGCCGATGGAGGCGATGACCGCCTTGATATCGGGGTCGGCGAACGCGGCGTGGACGTCGTCGGCCCGTTCCTGCGGCGTCGAGCCCATCTTGCGGGTCGCCGGGTACTCGACCGGTTCGAGTTCGTAGTCCTTGCGCAGCCGCTCCAGGCCCAGCTCGAAGGGGCGCGGGAAGAGCCCGGGCAGGCCCGCGCCGGGGGAGATGACGGCGATGCGATCGCCGGGGGAGGGCTTGGGAGGGTACGAGATCATGGTCATGACTGGAGCGTAGGACCCCTGGCGTGCTCCATGCATCGTGATAAACCGGGGTCCGAGCAGCGGTCTTCGACTGACCGCCGACCCCGAACGGACCGGAGGAACCGTGCCCCGCACCCTGGCCAATGCCCCGATCATGATCCTCAACGGCCCCAACCTGAACCTGCTCGGCCAGCGCCAGCCGGAGATCTACGGCTCCGAGACCCTCGACGATGTCAGGGCCCTGTGCGCCAAGGCGGCGGCCGCACACGGCGGCACGATCGACTTCCGGCAGTCCAACCACGAGGGTGAGCTTGTCGACTGGATTCACGAGGCACGGCTGAACCACTGCGGGATCGTGATCAACCCTGGCGCCTACTCGCACACGTCGGTGGCGATTCTGGATGCGCTCAACACCTGTGACGGGCTGCCCGTGTTGGAGGTCCACATCTCCAACATCCACAAGCGGGAGTCGTTCCGGCACCACTCCTACGTCTCCCTGCGCGCCGACGGCGTCATCGCGGGATGCGGAGTGCAGGGATACGTCTTCGGGGTGGAGCGGGTCGTGGCGCTGGTGGGGGCGGGACAGGCGGACACCTGACCTCGGCAGGCGGGGCGGGCGGGCATGCGCCCTCGATGTAAGGACCGCCGGCCATGGCGGGCGGTCCTTACAGCCGTCCCGCCTCCACGATCCGCCGCAGGAAGCGCCGGGTGCGCTCCTGCTGCGGATCGCCGAAGATCTGCTCGGGCGTGCCGCGCTCCAGCACCACGCCTCCGTCCAGAAAGCAAACCTGGTCGGCGACCTCGCGTGCGAATCCCATCTCATGGGTGGCCAGAACCATCGTCATCCCGTCCTCCTTCAAGTCGCGGACGACGGTGAGGACTTCGCCCACGAGTTCCGGATCGAGGGCGGCGGTGATCTCGTCGAGCAGCAGCAGCCGGGGTCGTACGGCGAGAGCGCGCACGATCGCGACGCGCTGCTGCTGGCCGCCGCTCAGCCGGTCCGGGTACTCGCCCGCCCTGTCGGCCAGCCCGAGCCGCTCCAGCAGCTCACGCGCGCGTGCCTCGGCCTCCGCGCGGGAGACGCCGTGCACGCGGCGCGGGGCGAGCGTGATGTTCTCCAGGACCGTCATGTGCGGGAAGAGGTTGTACGCCTGGAACACCACGCCGATACGGCGCCGTACGGCGTCCTGGTCGACGCGCGGATCGGTGATCTCCTCGCCGTCCAGCCAGATCGCGCCGTCGTCGATGTCCTCCAGGAGGTTCGCGCACCGCAGCAGCATGGACTTGCCGGAGCCGGAGGCGCCGATCAGCGCGGTCACCGTGTGCGGGGCGACCTCCAGGTCGACGTCCCGCAGGACGACCGAGCCGCCGAAGGTCTTGCGGACGGACTCCATCCGCAGCACAGGTGCGTCGCTCGGAGAGCTCGCGTCGCTCACAGGGCCCCTCCTTGGGCGCGCCGACGGTCCATCCGGGCCGTCACCCAGTCCGTGAAGCGGGTCATCGGGATGGTCAGCGCCACGAACACCAGGCCCGCGACGATGTACGGCGTGTAGTTGAGGCTGCGGCCCACGATGATGTCCGCGGCCCGCACGGCGTCCACCGCACCGCCGATCGACACCAGACCGGTGTCCTTCTGCAGCGACACCAGGTCGTTCAGCAGAGGAGGCACCTGACGGCGTACCGCCTGGGGCAGGACGACGTGCCGCAGCGCCTGCCGGTTGGTGAGGCCGAGCGAGCGGGCGGCGGCGCGCTGCGAGGGGTGGACGGACTCGATGCCCGCTCGGAACACCTCGGCGACGTACGCCGAATACGTCAGCGTAAGCGCCGTACCGCCCAGCAGCACCGGATCGACGGTCACGCCCTGGAGCCGCAGCGCGGGTACGCCGAGGACGACGATCATGAGGTTGATGATGAGCGGAAGGCCCCGGAAGAAGTCCGTGTACGCGGCCGCCAGTACCCGCAGCGGGAAGAACACCGGGCCGCGCAGCGTGCGGGCGACGGCGATGAGCATCCCGAGAACCAGCACGCAGGCGCCGCAGATCAGCAGCAGCCGGACGTTGAGCCAGAGCCCTTCGAGGACCTTGGGAAACGCCTCGCGCGCGTACTCCCAGCTGAAGAATGTCTCCTTGGTGCGCGGCCAGCCCGGCGCGTTGACCACGACCAGATAGAGCACGACGCCGGTGACCAGGGTGGAGAGCGACGCGATTGCGGTGGCGCGGCGGGCGCGGGCGCGCTTGTAGCGTTCGCGGTCGAGACGTCGTTGCGAGGGGACGTAACCGTCGTCGCCGGCGCCGGGCATACCGCCGTTGTCGTCCGCGCCCTCCTGGCCGGATTCCTCCTTCGTGACCGTCACTTGAGCACCGGGGCGTCGACCGCGTCCGACAGCCACTGCTGCTCGAGCTCGGCCAGCGTCCCGTCCTCGCGCAGGGTGTCCACGGCGGCCGTCACACACGCGGTGATCGCGCTGCCCTTGTCGAGCACGAGCCCGAACTGCTCCGGTGTACCGCCCTGGTTCTCGAACTGGCCGACGATCGTCGCGTCCGTCACCTCGGCCGCGGTGATGTAGAAAGCGGTCGGCAGGTCGACAACGATGGCGTCGACCTGGCCGTTCTTCAGCGCGGACTTGGCCTGGTCGTTCTTGGCGTACGCGGCGGCCTGCTGCGTCGGCTTCACCACGTCCTCGATGTAGCCGAGACTGGTCGTGCCGACCTGTGCGCCCAGCTTGAGGCCCTTCAGGTCCGCGACGCTCTTCGCCTCGGCGGCCTTGGTGCCCTTCAGCGCGATGACGGCCTGACGGACGTCGTAGTAGCCGGACGAGAAGTCCACGGCCTTCTTGCGCTCGTCGCTGATGGACACCTGGTTGATGTCGAAGTCGAAGGTCTTCTCGCCGGGCGCGAAGGCCTTGTTGAACGGCACGCTCTGCCAGACAACGGCACTCTTGTCGTAGCCGAGCTGCTTCGCCACGGCGTAGGCGACCGCCGACTCGAAGCCCTCACCGCTGGCGGGCTTGTCGTCCTTGAACCAGGGCTCGTACGCCGGTTCGTCGGTGGCGATCGTCAGCTTGCCGGAGGTCTTGGTCGCCAACTTGCCCTTGGCACAGGTGTTCGCGGCCGACCCCGACGGTGTGTCGGCGGCTTTGCCCTCCGGCTGCGGGGCGCAGCCGAGAGCGGTGGCGAGGAGGGCGGTCGTTGCGACGGCGACGGCGCGGCGCAGCGCGCGAGGGGCAAGGTGCATGGCGCGAGATTGACAGTACATCGTCGTGTTTGTCGAGGTCGCGACGGTGAATGTCCGCATCGTGGGAGCGGGTGTTGCGTTCCTGTGAACAGTTCCCACGGCGGTCGCCGGGGCCGCCGGTCGAGGGCGGGGATTTGAGACCGGCGGCCCGTACCGCTCAGGAGCCGTCATCCTGGGCGGGGCTGCTTCCAGTTGACTGCGCAACTACGGCCGCCGGGAGCGCGCGCATGGCACCGGCGCGTGTGAATGGTTCACACGGGGTGCGTACGCGGGGGCGCGCGTGCTCACCAGCCGGTAGCCGCCGGCCTGGTTCTCACCAGCCCCGCGCGTGCCACTCCGGCAGATGCGGCCGCTCCGCGCCCAGCGTCGTGTCGTTGCCGTGTCCCGGGTAGACCCAGGTCTCGTCCGGCAGGACGTCGAAGATCTTCGTCTCGACGTCGTGGATCAGGCTGGCGAACGCCTTTGGATCCTTACGGGTGTTGCCCACGCCGCCCGGGAACAGGCAGTCCCCGGTGAACACATGGGGATGCCCGTGCGGGTCGTCGTAGACGAGGGCGATCGAACCGGGCGTGTGGCCGACCAGGTGGCGCGCAGTGAGTTCCACGCGCCCTACCCGGATGGTGTCGCCGTCGTCGACCAGGACGTCGGTCGGCACCGGGATGCCCTCGGCGTCGTCGCGTCCGGCGTAGGTGCGCGCGCCAGTGGCCTCGACGACCGCGGCAAGTGCCTGCCAGTGGTCGCCGTGCTGGTGTGTGGTGACGACGGACGCGATGCCGTCGTCGCCGATCATGCCGAGCAGTGCGTGCGCGTCGTTGGCGGCGTCGATCAGCAACTGCTCGTCCGTGGCCCGGCAGCGCAGCAGATAGGCGTTGTTGTCCATCGGACCGACCGCGATCTTGGTGATCATCAGGTCCTTGAGCTCGTGCACGTCGGCGGGACCGCCGACCGTCACCTGTCCGCTGTAGGTCATGTCGGCAGCCTATAGCGGCAGAGCGGTCCCTGGGCCGGCCGGACGCGGCGCAGGCGGAGCGGCCCAGGAGCCGCCGGGTGCCGGGACCGCCGAGCGCCCCTCCAGGCTGCGGAAACGGGCCCAGCGGCCACCAGGTGCTACAGCGGCGGAAGCGACGGCAGCGCGCCTCCCGCCACGCTCAGGCCGGATCCGTCGCGGCGCCCGGCGAGCCAGCCCAGCAGGTCGGCTGCGGACCCTGTGACGGTGACCTCGGGCGCGCCCACCCGGCCGGTGCTCCACGCGCGCGTGCCGTCCGTGAGACGGGTCGGCGGCACATCGGGGTGTCCGGTGAACCGCTCCGCGAGGAAGTCGATCTCCCGCTCCACGAACTCCGCCGGCAGGTCCTCCAACTCGTACCCGATCCCGAGATCCACGTGGTGCAGCTCCACCTCCACCCACCGCCGGAACGGCACCCGGGCCGCCGCGTCCGTGACGCCGTTGCGCAGCTCCACCGTGCGCGACCAGTCGGCGGGTGCCGCTCCCGTGTCCTGGAAGCGGGCCGCGCTCTCGCGCACGTCGGTGAGCTGGACGTCCAGGGGGCGCGGGGCGTCGCGCTCGATGTCGGCGTCCCGGGCGGTGGCGGAGACGTACATGGGGCGCCCTTCGAGGACGTTCACGAGGGCGTCCGCGTTGCGGGCGATATGGGCGAGGACATGGCCGCGGCTCCAGCCGGGGAGCCGTGACGGCTCGGCCACCGACGCGTTGTCCAGCTTGGCCGCTGCGTTGAGCAGCCGATCGGTCGCTTCACGTACAGACACCAGGTCACGAGCGTGATCAATCATGGTGCTGACATTAGCCCCGCCACACCTTTGGGTGAAGGTGGTGAACGGGTGCCGTAAATCGAATGCGCGTGCTATAGGGTCGGTCGTGGCGTCGGGCATGCTGGATGGCCCGGGATTGTTGTCGCATCCGGGAATCCGACCGGCGTTGTCAGTGGCTCCCCCTAGTCTGAGAAAGCACGGGGGCCTCGAATCCGGGAAAGCACGGGGGCCTCGCCCCCCTGTCACTTCTCTCAAGAAAGGTGCGGACCGGCGTGGCCGACCGTCTCATCGTCCGTGGAGCGCGCGAGCACAACCTCAAGAATGTCTCGCTCGACCTCCCGCGCGACTCGCTCATCGTCTTCACGGGCCTGTCGGGGTCGGGCAAGTCCTCGCTGGCCTTCGACACCATCTTCGCCGAGGGGCAGCGGCGCTACGTGGAGTCGCTGTCGTCGTACGCCCGGCAGTTCCTCGGCCAGATGGACAAGCCGGACGTCGACTTCATCGAGGGCCTCTCCCCGGCGGTCTCGATCGACCAGAAGTCCACCTCACGGAACCCGCGCTCGACGGTCGGCACCATCACCGAGGTCTACGACTACCTTCGTCTGCTCTTCGCGCGCATCGGCAAGCCGCACTGCCCCCAGTGCGGCCGCCCGATCTCACGCCAGTCGCCGCAGGCCATCGTCGACAGGGTCCTGGAGCTGCCGGAGGGGAGCCGCTTCCAGGTGCTGTCGCCGCTGGTGCGCGAGCGCAAGGGTGAGTTCGTCGACCTCTTCGCCGACCTCCAGACCAAGGGCTACTCCCGCGCGCGTGTGGACGGCGAGACGATCCAGCTGTCCAACCCGCCCACGCTGAAGAAGCAGGAGAAGCACACCATCGAGGTGGTCGTCGACCGCCTCACGGTGAAGGACTCCGCCAAGCGCCGGCTCACCGACTCCGTGGAGACTGCGCTCGGCCTTTCCGGCGGCATGGTCGTGCTCGACTTCGTCGACCTGCCCGAGGACGACCCCGAGCGCGAGCGCATGTACTCGGAGCACCTGTACTGCCCCTACGACGACCTCTCCTTCGAGGAGCTGGAGCCCCGCTCCTTCTCCTTCAACTCGCCCTTCGGCGCCTGCCCCGAGTGCACCGGCATCGGCACCCGCATGGAGGTCGACCCCGAGCTGATCGTCCCGGACGAGGAGAAGTCGCTCGACGAGGGCGCCATCCACCCCTGGTCGCACGGCCACACCAAGGACTACTTCGGCCGCTTGATCGGAGCGCTCGCGGACGCGCTCGGATTCCGTACGGACATCCCCTTCGCGGGACTGCCGCAGCGGGCCAAGAAGGCCCTGCTCCACGGCCACAAGACGCAGATCGAGGTCCGTTACCGCAACCGGTACGGCCGTGAGCGCGTGTACACGACGCCCTTCGAAGGCGCCGTCCCCTTCGTCAAGCGCCGGCACAGCGAGGCCGAGAGCGACGCCAGCCGCGAGCGCTTCGAGGGCTACATGCGCGAGGTGCCCTGCCCCACCTGTGAGGGCACCCGTCTGAAGCCGATAGTCCTCGCGGTCACGATCATGGAGAAGTCGATCGCCGAGGTCTCCGCGATGTCCATCAGCGACTGCGCGGACTTCCTGGGCGAGCTGAAGCTCAACGCCCGCGACAAGAAGATCGCCGAGCGCGTACTGAAGGAGGTCAACGAGCGGCTGCGGTTCCTGGTCGACGTCGGCCTGGACTACCTCTCGCTCAACCGCGCGGCGGGCACGCTCTCCGGTGGCGAGGCCCAGCGCATCCGCCTGGCCACCCAGATCGGCTCCGGCCTCGTCGGCGTCCTGTACGTCCTCGACGAGCCGTCCATCGGTCTGCACCAGCGCGACAACCACCGGCTCATCGAGACCCTGGTCCGACTGCGGGACATGGGCAACACGCTCATCGTCGTCGAGCACGACGAGGACACCATCAAGACCGCCGACTGGGTCGTCGACATCGGCCCCGGCGCCGGTGAGCACGGCGGCAAGGTCGTGCACAGCGGCTCCCTGAAGGAACTGCTCGCCAACGCGGAGTCGCAGACCGGCCAGTACCTGTCCGGCAAGAAGGCCATCCCGCTGCCCGACATCCGGCGCCCGCACGACCCGTCCCGGCTGCTCACGGTCCACGGCGCCCGCGAGAACAACCTCCAGGACATCGACGTCTCGTTCCCGCTGGGCGTGTTCACCGCCGTCACCGGCGTTTCCGGCTCCGGCAAGTCGACGCTGGTCAACGACATCCTGTACACCCACCTGGCGCGCGAGCTCAACGGCGCGCGCAACGTCCCCGGGCGGCACACGCGCGTGGACGGCGACGACCTCGTCGACAAGGTCGTGCACGTCGACCAGTCGCCCATCGGCCGCACACCGCGCTCGAACCCGGCGACGTACACCGGCGTCTTCGACCACATCCGCAAGCTGTTCGCCGAGACGACCGAGGCGAAGGTCCGCGGCTACATGCCGGGCCGCTTCTCCTTCAACGTCAAGGGCGGCCGCTGCGAGAACTGCGCGGGCGACGGCACGATCAAGATCGAGATGAACTTCCTCCCGGACGTGTACGTCCCGTGCGAGGTCTGCCACGGCGCCCGCTACAACCGGGAGACCCTGGAGGTCCACTACAAGGGCAAGTCCATCTCCGAGGTCCTGAACATGCCGATCGAAGAGGCCATGGACTTCTTCGAGGCCGTCCCCGCGATCAACCGCCATCTCAGGACACTGAACGACGTCGGCCTCGGCTACGTCCGGCTCGGCCAGTCCGCGACCACCCTGTCCGGCGGCGAGGCACAGCGTGTGAAGCTCGCCAGCGAGTTGCAGAAGCGCTCCACCGGCCGCACGGTCTACGTCCTCGACGAGCCGACCACCGGTCTGCACTTCGAGGACATCAGCAAGCTGCTGAAGGTCCTCTCCGGCCTGGTGGACAAGGGCAACACGGTCATCGTCATCGAGCACAACCTCGACGTGATCAAGACCGCGGACTGGGTCGTGGACATGGGCCCCGAGGGCGGCGCCGGCGGTGGCCTCGTCATCGCCGAGGGCACGCCCGAGGCAATCGCCGCGGTCCCCGCCAGCCACACCGGCAAGTTCCTGCGCGAGATCCTCGGCGCCGACCGGATCAGCGACGCGGCCTCGGTGAAGGCCCCGCGCAAGACGGCGGCCAAGAAGACGGTGGCGGCGGGTTCGACGGCGAAGAAGACGGCGACGGTCAGGACCACGAAGGCGGTCAACAACAAGGCCACTGACAAGGCGGCCGGAGCCACGAAGAAGGCGGCTGCCGTGAAGAAGGCCACGCCCGCGAGGAAGACGACCCGGGCCCGCAAGGCCTGACGCCTGCGGGCAACGAGTCCGAACACATTCGGAAAAGTGCGGCGCCCCGTGGGAACTCCCCGCGGGGCGCCGTCCGTTGGATCATCAGCCGCCCGATCCAGGCGGCCGTGACGGACCTTGACTCGTCAACAGTGGAAATCAGTGGACCGGAAAAGAGAACGCCTCCTGGACGTCCCCTAGTTCGGAGGCGTACGGCGGTTCTGCTCCGGCCCGGGAGCAGGTGATCGCGGCAGCCCGCGCCGCGAACCGCAACAGCCGTGTCCAGCCGTCGGCGCCCAGTCCCACGAGCGCCTCGGCGGACAGGGCGTCCTGGGCGGCCAGGCCGTGCAACAGGGCCGCGTTCACGGTGTCGCCCGCGCCGATCGTGTCGACGACGTCGACCTCCTCGCCCGGTACCGAGTGCACCGCACCGTCCCGTGTGAAGGCGGTCAGCCCGTCACCGCCCTGAGTGATCACGACGGCTGCAGGTCCCGCGGCCAGCCACTCGCGCGGCGTGCCGCCCAGCCAGAGTGCGTCCTCCTCGGAGAGCTTGAGCAGCGACACCGACGGCAGCCAGCTCTTGAACCGCGCCCGGTATCCGTCCGGGTCCGGGATAAGTCCGGCCCGGATGTTCGGGTCGAGCGCGGTGAAGACTCCCTGTGCGGCTGCGCTCCGCATCAACTCCTCATAGGCGCTCGCCCCCGGTTCCAGGACGAGCGAACAGGTGCCGAAGGAGACCGCGCGCGCCCGTGCGGGCAGCTCCGGGGGCGCCGTGAAGAGCCGGTCGGCGGTGCCCTCGACATAGAAGGAGTAGGCGGCCGAGCCCTTCTCGTCGATGGTGGCGACCGCGAGCGTGGTCGGCTCCATACCGCGCTGCACGGCGGACACGTCCACCCCGGCCTCCCGCAGCCCCTCGAGCAGGGCTTCACCGAAGGCGTCATGGGAGGTCCGGGAGCAGAAGGCGGTGGCGGAGCCGAGCCTGCCGAGGGCCACGGCGGTGTTGTAGGGCCCGCCGCCGAGCGCCGGCTTCAGGCTCGCGAGGGCGCCCGTGCCCTGCGGTACCAGGTCGATCAGGGCCTCACCGGCGACGACGATCACGAGACGGTTCCTTTCACGGACGTCTGGGGCTGTTCGGGACTGTCGGACGGCGGGGACGCGATGCTCTCGGAACCCCTCGACCTCGGGGGTTCCTCGGACGCCGCGCCGCCGCCCGGTGCGGGACGGCGTGCCGCGCCCGGGGCACCGCGCCGCCCCGCGCCCGCCCCGTCGGGCAGAACCTCCGGCCTCGCGAGTTCCTCGGGGCCCTCGGTTCTCCGGGATCCCCGCGCCTGCTCGGGACAACCGCACGAGGCGCGATGCACGAAGGCGCAGGGCAGACGCACGGTCCGGGCGGGCCGGTCCGGTGCGGCGAGGCGGTCCAGTAGCACACGGACCGCCTCGGCGCCGATGTCCCTGCTGGGCTGGGCTATGGCGGTGAGCCGGGGCGAGAACAGGTCGGCCCAGGCGAAGTCGTCGAAGCAGCACAACGCGATGTCGTCGGGCACGGACAGACCACGGTCGCGCAGGGCACGCAGGGCGCCGATCGTCATGGCGTTGTTGGCGGTGACGAGTGCGGTGGGTGGCGAGGCGAGAGACAGCAGCTCGGCGGTGGCCTGTTCGGCGCCGGCCGACTCGGAGTCGCCGTGCACCAGGAGGTTTTCGTCGGGGGCGAGCCCGGCCGTTGCGAGCCCCTCCCGGTATCCGGTGATTCGCTCGCTGGTGGTGCTGAGTCCGGGCAGACCGGCGATCATGGCGATCCGCCGGTGGCCGAGCTCCGCGAGATGGGTGACCAGCCGGGCCACGGGTTCGGCGCCGTCGGCGCAGACCTGGTCGAAGCGCGGCGAGCCGTCCGCCGGACTGTCGACCACCCGGTCGAGGAGGACGGTCGGTACCTTGTGGCGCCCGAGATAGGCGACCAGTTCGCGAGGGTCGGCGGAAGGCGCGACGATCATGCCGTCCACCCGGCGTTCGTGCAGGAGCTGGACGACCTTGCGTTCATGCACCGGATCGTCGTGCGGGTCGGCGATCAGCAGGCTGTAGCCGTGTTCCAGGGCCGCGGCCTCGACGCCCTGGAGGATCTCCGTGAAGTACGGGTTGCTGATCGCCGACACCGCGAGCCCTATGGACCGGGTGCGGGAGGTCACCAGGGAACGGGCGAGGGTGTTGGGCGTGTAGCCGAGCTCGTCCATGGCGTCCAGCACCGCCTGGCGGGTGTGGGGCAGCACCGGCCGGGTGTCGTTCAGCACATGAGAGACGGTCGCCACGGACACGCCGGCGCTCCGCGCGACGTCGGCCATGGTTGCCATCGGATCCCTTCCGGTTTCGCCGGTGACATGCGCCTCCCCTGGGCGCGGCGGTTTCTCTGGCCGGGAAGGTATCTCATTCGCCGCCGGACGTAAACGTTTGCGCAAGCGTTTACGTCCCCGCCCGCGCCGCAGAGGGGAGCGTCATGGTGTTCCCCAACCGGGGTGCGCGGGGATCAGGCCGTGCCGGAATCAGTTCGCGCCGGGATCAGCTGGCGCCGGGATCAGCTGGCGCCGGACTCAGGGTTGATTGATCGGCTCTGCAGAGCCGTGCAGTGGGCACCAGGGAACAGCGCCTCCCTGTGAGCAGCGCCTCAGTCCCACTCCCACCCGATGCCCACGATCCCCGTCCGCACCCGTGGCTCGACAAGGTGGACGGAACGGTGCAGGCCGCTGAGTGCCAGTCCCTGGCGGCCACTGCGGGGCGCTGCCGCCGAGTGCTGGGCGAAGCGGTGGCAGCGGATGGGCAGTGCGTTCTCCGCGAAGTGGACCTGGAGGGCGTACTGGCCGCCCGCGAGATGAAAGCCGCGGGCGTACTCGCGGGACACGTCGGCCGTGCCGTCCTCGACGCCGTAGCGGAAGAGGTAGGTGTCGCCGGCCCGTAGACGCGTGCCGAAGAGCAGCTCGGCCACGAGGACACCGGTGTCGTGGTGCCAACGGACCCGTCCGGTGCGGCAGTTCTCCAGTGCGTGCACGGTCATGTGCTCCGGCGTGCACCCCGGGTCGCCGTGGTGGACCGCCACGAAGCGGTCCACGCCGTCCTTGTGGGCGCGCACGATGTGGTGCGACTCGCGTCCCGCCAGCTCTCGGCGCGGCCCGATCCGGACCCGCTCGTGGTGCGCGAGGGTGTGGACGCCGCAGTCGACAGGACAGTCCAGCTCGGCCAGCAGCTGATCCAGGACGCCCGACGCCTCCACCAGGGAACGGTAGGAGCGGGCCGCTGGCCTTTGGAGGGTGGAGTGATCGCCGGTCTCGGCGAGGAGCCGGATCAGGGACTCCTCCGGCAGCTGGAGTATCTCCTCCAGGGCCCGCACCGCCCGCAGCGACTCGGGGCGCTGGGGCCGGCGCGCTCCCTGCTGCCAGTAGCTCAGGCTGGTGACGCCGACCTTCACGCCACGACGGGACAGATGGTGCTGCACGCGCTGCAGCGGCAGTCCCCGGGCGGCTATCGCGGCACGCAGGGCGACGTGGAAGGGGCCGCCTCGCAGGGCCGTGTCCAGTTCCGCGGTGGCGACGGCGGGGATGTCCGCGTGCTGTGTGGCGTGCGGCATGCAGGGGCCTTTCTGTGGTTGTTCACAACGGCTGGTCGGACCGTTCGCGCGGCTCGTCGGGGCCACCCCGTCGGCACGGCAGGGGTCTTCACATCCGTACGCCGTCGTTCACGGCCCCGAGTTCCCCCGCATTGAAGCGTGTTGACCAAGTCCCGACAACACCTGATGTCCAACAGGGACGCTGTCTGACCGAGTCGCGCCCCCGTCCCGCGCTTCGCTGCCTCAAGCGGCCGTGGCCGTCCCGCGATCACCCGGCACCGATCACCCGGCACCGATCACCCGACGCCGACCCGCGACGCCGACCCGCGACGCCGACCCGCGACGCCGACCCGCGACGCCGACCCGCGACGCCGACCCGCGACGCCGACCCGCGAGGCCGACCCTCGACGCTGATCACCCGGCGCTGACCCCGCGACGCTGATCACCTGGCGCTGACCCGCGACGCCGATCACCCGACCCCGACGCCGCTCAAGGGCACACTCCCGCCCTCCGCGTCCCGAGCGTCGGGACCGCACCCCCCAAACCGCTCCCGCATCCCCCAAACCGCTCCCGCATCCCCCAAACCGCTCCCGCATCCCCGTATGCCGCCCCCGGCAGACTGCCCCACAGCCCCTTACGCCGCCCCCGGCAGACTGCCCCGTATCCCCGCTGCCCCGCAGATAACCCCGCACCACGCACCCCGCGCCGTCATCCACAGCCCGCCGGACTGTCACCGCTCGCCAGTAGGGTGTGAGACATGGCCGACCCCTCCAGCTACCGCCCCAAGCCGGGACAGATCCCGGACTCTCCCGGGGTGTACAGGTTCCGTGACGAGCACCGCCGGGTGATCTACGTCGGGAAGGCGAAGAGCCTGCGCCAGCGCCTGGCGAACTACTTCCAGGACCTGGCCGGACTCCACCCCCGCACCCGCACGATGGTCACCACGGCCGCGTCCGTGGAGTGGACCGTGGTGTCCACGGAGGTCGAGGCCCTGCAGCTGGAGTACTCCTGGATCAAGGAGTACGACCCACGGTTCAACGTCAAGTACCGCGACGACAAGAGCTACCCGTACCTCGCGGTGACGATGAACGAGGAGTTCCCACGGGTGCAGGTGATGCGCGGTCACAAGAAGAAGGGCGTCCGCTATTTCGGGCCGTACGCGCACGCATGGGCGATCCGGGACACCGTCGACCTCCTCCTGCGCGTCTTCCCCGTGCGAACCTGTTCGGCCGGCGTCTTCAAGAACGCCCGCCGCACCGGCCGCCCCTGCCTGCTCGGCTACATCGGCAAGTGCTCCGCCCCCTGCGTGGACCGCGTCTCCGCCGAGGAACACCGCGAACTGGCCGAGGAGTTCTGCGACTTCATGACCGGCCGCACGGCCACCTATCTGCGCCGCCTGGAGAAGCAGATGATGGCGGCGGCCGAGGAGATGGAGTACGAGCGGGCCGCCCGCCTGCGCGACGACATCGAGGCCCTGAAGAAGGCCATGGAGAAGAACGCGGTCGTGCTCGCCGACGCGACCGACGCCGACCTCATCGCGGTCGCCGAGGACGAGCTCGAGGCGGCCGTACAGATCTTCCATGTGCGCGGCGGGCGGGTGCGCGGCCAGCGCGGCTGGGTCACCGACAAGGTCGAGGAGATCACCACCGGTGCCCTGGTCGAGCACGCCCTTCAGCAGCTCTACGGCGAGGAGAGCGGGGACGCCGTGCCCAAGGAGGTCCTCGTCCCGGCCCTGCCCGACCCGCTGGAGCCCGTGCAGGAGTGGCTCACGGGCCGCCGCGGCTCCAACGTCTCGCTGCGCATCCCGCAGCGCGGGGACAAGCGCGCCCTCATGGAGACCGTGGAGCGCAACGCCCAGCAGGCCCTCGTTCTGCACAAGACCAAGCGCGCCTCCGACCTGGCCACGCGCTCGCGTGCCCTGGAGGAGATCGCCGACGCCCTCGACCTGGACAGCGCCCCGCTAAGGATCGAGTGCTACGACATCTCGCACCTCCAGGGCGACGACGTCGTGGCCTCCATGGTCGTCTTCGAGGACGGGCTGCAGCGCAAGAGCGAGTACCGCCGCTTCCAGATCAAGGGCTTCGAGGGCCAGGACGACGTCCGCTCCATGCACGAGGTGATCACCCGCCGCTTCAAGCGCTACCTGGCCGAGAAGGAGCGGACGGGTGAGTGGGCCGACGGCGAGAGCACCCTCACCGACGCCTCCTCCGACGGCGGCAACAGTCCTGACAACGGCTTCACCCCCTCCGGCCCCCTCACCGACACCTCCTCCGGCCCCCTCACCGACACCTCCTCCGCCCCTCCAGGCCATGGCCTCAAGGACGACGAGGGCCGCCCCAAGCGCTTCGCCTACCCCCCGCAGCTCGTCGTCGTCGACGGCGGCCAGCCGCAGGTCGCGGCCGCCCAGCGGGCTCTCGACGAGCTCGGCATCGACGACATCGCCGTCTGCGGTCTCGCCAAGCGTCTGGAGGAGGTCTGGCTGCCCGGCGAGGACGACCCGGTGGTGCTGCCCCGCACCAGCGAGGGCCTCTATCTGCTCCAGCGTGTCCGGGACGAGGCCCACCGCTTCGCGATCACCTACCAGCGCACCAAGCGCACCAAGCGATTCCGCTCCAGCCCGCTGGACGACGTGCCCGGCCTCGGCGAGACCCGCAAGCAGGCGCTGATCAAGCACTTCGGTTCGGTGAAGAAGCTGCGGTCCGCGACAATCGACCAGATCTGCGAGGTCCCGGGCATAGGTCGGAAGACGGCCGAGACGATCGCCGTGGCCCTCGCCCAGGCGGCCCCGGCCGCACCCGCTGTGAACACGGCGACTGGAGAGATCATGGAAGACGAGGAATCCGAAACGACGGCGGAGACCTCGGGGGAGCCCGTGTCCGCGGGCGCCCCGGACGAACGACGGGGGCAGGAGAGATGAGCGAGCACGAGACACACCCGACAGCCGAGCGAGATCAGCAAGCCCGCGAGGCGCACGCAGCCCAGGAAACACACAAGAAGACCGGCGAAGATCTCACCCAGCAGGACGCACCCCAGGAAGACGGAGCACAGGTGAGTACGGGCATCGACACAGCCGGGGTCCCCGAAGCGGCCATCCCCGAGCTGGTGATCATCTCCGGCATGTCCGGGGCGGGTCGCTCGACGGCCGCCAAGTGTCTGGAGGACCTCGGCTGGTTCGTCGTCGACAACCTCCCGCCCGCGCTGATCCCCACCATGGTGGAGCTCGGCGCCCGCTCCCAGGGCAACGTGGCGCGGATCGCGGTGGTCGTCGACGTCCGCGGCCGGCGCTTTTTCGACAACCTCAGGGAGTCCCTCTCCGATCTGGACATCCGGGGTGTGACGCGCCGGATCGTCTTCCTGGAGTCTTCCGACGACGCCCTGGTGCGCCGCTTCGAGTCGGTGCGCCGCCCGCACCCCCTCCAGGGCGACGGCCGTATCGTCGACGGCATCGCCGCCGAGCGTGAACTGCTGCGCGAGCTGCGCGGCGACGCCGACCTGGTGATCGACACCTCCAGCCTCAACGTGCACGAGCTGCGGGCCAAGATGGACGCCCAGTTCGCCGGCGAGGAGGAGCCCGAGCTGCGGGCCACGGTCATGTCCTTCGGCTTCAAGTACGGCCTGCCGGTCGACGCCGACCTGGTCGTGGACATGCGCTTCCTGCCCAACCCGCACTGGGTCCCGGAGCTGCGCCCCTACACCGGCCTCAACGAGGAGGTGTCGGCGTACGTCTTCAACCAGCCCGGCGCGAAGGAGTTCATCGACCGGTACTCCGAACTGCTGCAGTTGATCGCGGCCGGATACCGTCGTGAGGGCAAGCGGTACGTGACGATCGCGGTCGGCTGCACCGGGGGCAAGCACCGCTCGGTCGCCACGTCCGAGAAGCTCGCGGCACGCCTTGCCTCCCAGGGCGTGGAGACGGTGGTCGTGCACCGGGACATGGGACGGGAATGACGGGACGTACTCCGCGGCTGAGCAGGTTGCGCCGGGCGGTGCCCGAGTCGCGCGCCGGCCGGCCCGCCGAGGCCCGCGGTGCCAAGCCGCGCCGCCGCGGCACCCAGCCCAAGGTCGTCGCCCTCGGCGGCGGCATGGGCCTGTCCGCCTCGCTCGCCGCGCTGCGCCGGATCACCGGCGACCTCACCGCCGTCGTCACCGTGGCCGACGACGGCGGTTCCAGCGGGCGCCTGCGCGACGAGCTGGGCGTGCTGCCGCCCGGCGACCTGCGCAAGGCGCTGGCCGCGCTGTGCGGCGACGACGACTGGGGCCAGACCTGGGCCCGGGTCACCCAGCACCGCTTCCACTCCAAGGGCGATCTGCACGACCACGCGGTGGGCAACCTGCTGATCGTCGCCCTGTGGGAGCAGCTCGGCGACCATGTCCAGGCCCTCGACCTGGTCGGCAGGCTGCTCGGCGCGCACGGGCGCGTGCTGCCCATGTCCGCCGTGCCCCTGGAGCTCCAGGCCCTGGTCAAGGGGCACGACCCGGACCGGCCCGAGGACATCGACACCGTCCGCGGCCAGGCCAACGTCGCCCTCACTCCCGGCGAGGTGCAGTCGGTGCACGTCGTGCCGCACGACCCGCCCGCCGTCCCGGAGGCCGTCGCCGCCGTCCGGGACGCGGACTGGGTGGTGCTCGGTCCGGGCTCCTGGTTCTCCTCGGTCATCCCGCACCTGCTCGTGCCCGAGCTGCTGGACGCCCTCACCGAGACGAAGGCGCGCCGGGTACTCTCCCTGAACCTCGCCCCGCAGCCCGGAGAAACCGAAGGCTTCTCCCCGCAGCGTCATTTGGAGGTTTTGGGACGACACGCCCCTAAACTCGCCCTGGACGTGGTGCTGGCCGACGAGGCCGCCGTGCCCGATCGCGATGTCCTCACCGAGGCGGCCAAGCGGCTCGGTGCCGCGGTCGAGCTGGCCCCGGTGGCCCGGACGGACGGGACGCCCCGGCACGACCCGGAGCTCCTCGCCGCCGCGTACGACCGTATTTTTCGGATGCATGGAAGGATCGGCCCATGGCGATGACGGCAGCGGTGAAGGATGAGATCTCCCGGCTCCCCGTCACCCGGACCTGCTGCAGGAAGGCGGAGGTCTCCGCCATTCTGCGGTTCGCCGGCGGCCTCCACCTGGTGAGCGGACGCATCGTGATCGAGGCGGAGCTGGACACCGCGATGGCGGCCCGCCGGCTCAAGCGGGACATCCTGGAGATCTTCGGCCACAGCTCCGAGCTGATCGTGATGGCGCCGGGTGGACTGCGCCGCGGATCGCGCTACGTCGTGCGCGTGGTCGCCGGGGGCGACCAGCTGGCCCGCCAGACCGGGCTCGTCGACGGCCGGGGCCGGCCGATCCGCGGTCTGCCCCCGCAAGTGGTCTCCGGGGCCACCTGTGACGCCGAGGCGGCCTGGCGTGGCGCCTTCCTGGCGCACGGCTCGCTGACCGAGCCCGGCCGCTCGTCCTCCCTGGAGGTGACCTGCCCGGGCCCCGAGGCCGCGCTCGCCCTGGTCGGCGCCGCCCGCCGGCTGTCGATCGCCGCCAAGGCACGTGAGGTGCGCGGCGTGGACCGCGTGGTCGTCCGCGACGGCGACGCGATCGGCGCCCTGCTCACCCGGCTCGGCGCGCACGAGTCGGTACTGGCCTGGGAGGAGCGCCGGATGCGGCGCGAGGTCCGCGCCACCGCGAACCGGCTCGCCAACTTCGACGACGCCAACCTGCGCCGCTCCGCCCGTGCGGCCGTCGCCGCCGGCGCCCGTGTCCAGCGTGCCCTGGAGATCCTCGCGGACGAGGTCCCCGAGCACCTCGCCGCCGCCGGACGCCTGCGCATGGAGCACAAGCAGGCCTCCCTGGAGGAGCTGGGCGCGCTCGCCGACCCGCCGCTGACCAAGGACGCCGTGGCCGGCCGCATCCGCCGCCTGCTGGCCATGGCCGACAAGCGGGCCCAGGACCTGGGCATCCCGGGCACGGAGGCCAACCTCTCCGAGGAACTGGCGGACAACCTCGCGGGCTGACGCGAAGGATCCTCAACACATCGGTGCCGACGTCCACTTGGGACGTCGGCACCAGTGTTTGTCAGTCTTTGCGGCACTCTTGACTGGGCCCTGAACTGGCATGAGCCTGGCAGCTATTCGTCGCTGTGGCGAAACACTGCTAGGGGGGTTCATGAGACCCAGAGCGAGATCGATCCTCGCTGCCGGTGCGCTCCTGATAGGCGGAGCGAGTATCGCACCCATCGCCCAGGCACAACCGGGAAGTTCACAAGAAACTGACCCGAGCGAAGTCAAGGTCTTCCGGGCCGAGGTCACCAAGAAGCAGGTACCCCTGCTGCTGGCGGCCGGTCAGGACGGCCACGAACTCAGTGAGCAGGCGCCCGAGAAGGGCACGGCCACCGTCGAGGTCTATCTCACCGACGACCAGGCCAAGAAGCTCGAGAAGCAGGGAGTCGAGCTCACCGAGCACGACCTCTCCGCCCAGGCGGAGGCCCGCACCGAGAAGGCCGCGGAGGGCGTGTACCGCCCGTACAGCGGAAGCGGGGGCATCAAGGAGGAGATCGTCCGGACCGGGCAGGAGAACCCCGGCCTCACCAAGGTCGTCTCCATCGGCAAGACGATCAACGGCCAGGACATCCTGGCCGTCAAGCTCACCAAGAACGCCAGGACGACGAAGGACGGCTCCAAGCCCTCCGTCCTCTACCTCTCCAACCAGCACGCGCGTGAGTGGATCACGCCGGAGATGACCCGGCGGTTGATGCACTACTACCTGGACAACTACAAGACGGACAAGCGCGTCAAGAAGATCGTCGACACGACGGAGCTGTGGTTCGTCATATCGGCCAACCCCGACGGCTACGACCACACCTTCAAGGACTCCAGCACGCGCCTGTGGCGCAAGAACCTGCGGGACATCAACGGCGACGGTGCCATCAGCACCGGAGACGGCGTCGACCTCAACCGCAACTTCGCCTACAAGTGGGGCTACGACGACGAGGGTTCGTCCCCCAACCCCACCAGCGAGACCTACCGCGGCGCGTCCCCCGCATCCGAGCCCGAGACGAAGGCGCTGGACGCCTTCCAGCGCCGTATCGGATTCGACTACGGCATCAACTACCACTCCGCGGCCGAGCTCATCCTCTACGGCGTCGGCTGGCAGGTGGCCACCGACACCCCGGACGACGTCCTGTACAAGGCCCTCGCCGGCACGCCGGACAACCCCGCGGTCCCCGGCTACCACCCGCAGGTCTCCTCGGAGCTCTACACGACCAACGGCGAGACCGACGGTCACTCCGCGAACGTCAACGGCATCGCGATGTTCACGCCCGAGATGTCGACCTGCCAGACCGCGTCGAACATCGACCCGAACGACCAGTGGAACGCGCGGGACTGCCAGTCGGTCTTCAACTTCCCGGACGACGAGAAGCTGATCCAGGACGAGTTCGCCAAGAACGTGCCCTTCGCGCTCTCCGTCGCCGAGTCCGCCGCAAGGCCCGACCAGCCGAAGTCATCGGTCGGCCTCAGCGCCGCCGACTTCACCCCGGCGCCGTTCACCACGTCCTACTCCCGCGGCGCGGACCAGGAGGTCTCCGTCGTCGTACGGAAGTCCGTGCGCGACAAGGAGCTCAAGTACCGCGTCAACGGCGGCCGTACGGAGGACATGGCGCTCCGGCCCTGGAAGGGCGGCGAGACGTACGGCGGTGAGGACAACCTCTACTTCGACGAGTACCGGGCCAAGGTCGCCGACGGCGACCCGGGCGACAAGGTCGAGGTGTGGTTCACCGGCGAGACGCGGAGCGGAAAGCCCGTCTCCAGCGAGCACTTCACGTACACCGTGGCGCAGCGGCCGCGCGCGGACGTCCTCGTGGTCGCCGAGGAAGGCGCCACCGCCACGCACGCGCAGAAGTACGTCGACGCCCTCAAGGCCAACGGCCAACGGGCGATCGTGTGGGACGTCGCCACGCAGGGCGCGCCCGACGCGCTCGGTGTGCTGGGCCACTTCGACACCGTCGTCCACTACACGGGCGCGAGCGTCCCGGGTAACGCCACCCAGCTCCAGCTGCGCGCCTACCTCAACGAGGGCGGCAAGCTGATGGAGGCGGGCGAGGAGGCCGGCGGCAACGTCGACCTCGGCGGCGGCAACCTGTCGGACGACTTCAGCCAGTACTACCTGGGCGCCTACTCCCGTACGTCGCTCCCCGGGGCGACCGGCTTCAACGGCTCCGGCAGTCTCGGCGGCTTCACCGGAGCGCTCGGCGACGCCACCGGCAACCCGCTCGACAAGGCCGGCAGCTACAGCGTCACCTCGGACGAGCTGCCCACCGACACGTACCCGCAGTTCGCCAGCGCGGGCGCAGGCCAGTTCGCCGGAACCGTCAACCCGTACGGACCCTACGCGGGCTCCCACATGGCGGCCGCCGTGCACACCGACGACGCCTACAAGCGGCTCACCAGGACCGTCGACCTCACCGGGGTCACCGCGGCCCAGAAGCCCACGCTGCGCACCCAGCTGCTGTGGGATGTCGAGCCCGGCTACGACAACGTCCTGGTGGAGGCTCACACCACCGGGGCCGAGGACTGGACGACGCTCCCCGAGGCGGGCGGCGCCGGCAGCAACACCGTGCCGGCGGACTGTGAGGCCGGGTTCTACGTGGGCGAGCACCCCTGGCTGGCCCACTACCTCACCGTGTCCACCAGCGGCTGCACCGCCAGCGGCAGCACCGGTTCGTGGCACGCCCTCACCGGCGCCTCCGAGGGCTGGAAGCAGGTCGAGTACGACCTGAGCGCGTACGCCGGCAAGACCGTCGAGGTCTCGATCGCCTACGTCAGCGACCCGGCGTTCGGCGGTCGCGGCGTCCTCGCCGACGAGGCCTCGCTCGTCGTCGGCGGCACGGCGACGCAGACCGAGGGCTTCGAGACGTCGCTCGGCGCCTGGAGCGTGACCGGACCGCCCGCGGGCAGCCCGGCCGTGCTCAAGGACTGGGCGCGCACCGGAGCGCTGTTCCAGACCTACGGCGCGGTCACCACGGACGACACCGTGCTCCTGGGCTTCGGCCTGGAACACGTCCCCGCGGCGGCCGACCGTGCGGCGCTCATCGGAAGGGCCCTCGACTCACTTGACGAGTGACACGCCGAGGTCAACAGTGCACAACGCACCGTGACCGAATCGAGTGATCCGGGCTTCAAACCAGGGCGGTCCGTACCCCTACTGGCGGGTACGGACCGCCGTGCCGTGTATGGGGCATCTGGATGTCACCGCGGCGGCCTCAGAGAGGTAGGGTCGTAGGCGGTCGGGGACATCCCAAACAGAGCTCGCCGGCACCGCATGGCCGGCGTACCAACGAGGAGATCGGTTCGTGACGATCCGCGTAGGCATCAACGGCTTCGGTCGTATCGGTCGCAACTACTTCCGCGCGCTGCTGGAGCAGGGTGCAGACATCGAGATCGTGGCTGTCAACGACCTGGGTGACACCGCGACCACCGCCCACCTGCTCAAGTACGACACCATCCTGGGCCGCCTCAAGCAGGAGGTCTCCCACACCGCCGACACCATCACGGTCGACGGCAAGACCATCAAGGTCCTGTCCGAGCGCAACCCCGCCGACATCCCGTGGGGCGAGCTGGGCGTCGACATCGTCATCGAGTCGACCGGCATCTTCACCAAGAAGGACGACGCCGCGAAGCACATCGCCGGCGGCGCCAAGAAGGTCCTCATCTCGGCTCCGGCCTCCGGCGAGGACATCACCATCGTGATGGGCGTCAACAACGACAAGTACGACCCGGCGAACCACCACGTCATCTCCAACGCCTCCTGCACCACCAACTGTGTGGCGCCGATGGCGAAGGTCCTCGACGAGAACTTCGGCATCGTCAAGGGTCTGATGACGACGGTGCACGCGTACACCAACGACCAGCGCATCCTGGACTTCCCGCACAAGGACCTGCGTCGCGCCCGTGCCGCCGCCGAGAACATCATCCCGACCACCACGGGTGCCGCCAAGGCCACCGCGCTGGTCCTCCCGCAGCTCAAGGGCAAGCTGGACGGCATCGCGATGCGTGTCCCGGTCCCGACCGGCTCGGTCACCGACCTCGTCCTGGAGCTCGGCCGCGAGGTCACCAAGGAAGAGATCAACGCCGCCTTCCAGAAGGCCGCCGAGGGCGAGCTCAAGGGCATCCTGGAGTACACCGAGGACCCGATCGTCTCCTCCGACATCGTCAACGCCCCGGCGTCCTGCACCTTCGACTCCTCCCTGACCATGGTCCAGGAGGGCAAGAACGTGAAGGTCATCGGCTGGTACGACAACGAGTGGGGCTACTCCAACCGCCTCGTCGACCTGACGGTCTTCGTCGGCAACCAGCTCTGATATCCAGAGCAGGCACATTGATGTGAGTGCAGGGCTCGGGCGGCGCAGGGACGCGTCGCCCGAGCCCTGACTCACGTGCAGATCAGACCTGTTGGATCACGAGCGCTTCCGAGCGAACACGAGCCCTTCTCAGGAGTCCCCTACATGAAGACGATCGACGAACTTCTCTCCGAAGGCGTCGCCGGCAAGCGGGTCTTCGTCCGCGCCGACCTGAACGTGCCGCTGGACGGCACCACCATCACCGACGACGGCCGTATCCGCGCCGTCCTGCCCACCGTCAAGGCGCTGGCCGAGGCGGGCGCCCGCGTGGTCGTCGCCTCGCACCTGGGCCGCCCCAAGGGCGCCCCGGACCCGGCCTTCTCCCTCGCGCCCGCCGCCGCGCGCCTCGGTGAACTGCTAGGCGCGGAGGTCAAGTTCGCCACGGACACGGTCGGCGAGTCCGCCCAGGCCACGGTGGCGGCCCTGACCGACGGCCAGGTCGCCGTCGTCGAGAACCTCCGCTTCAACGCAGGCGAGACCAGCAAGGACGACGCCGAGCGCGCCGCCTTCGCCGACCAGCTCGCTTCCCTCGCCGACGTCTACGTCGGAGACGGCTTCGGCGCGGTCCACCGCAAGCACGCCTCCGTGTACGACCTCCCGGCCCGCCTGCCGCACTACGCCGGCTACCTCATCGCCACCGAGGTCGGCGTCCTCAAGAAGCTCACCGAGGACGTCAAGCGGCCGTACGTCGTCGCGCTCGGCGGCGCCAAGGTCTCCGACAAGCTCGCCGTCATCGACCAGCTGCTCGGCAAGGCCGACCGCCTGCTCATCGGCGGCGGCATGGCCTACACCTTCCTCAAGGCCAAGGGCTACGAGGTCGGCATCTCCCTCCTCCAGGAGGACCAGATCCCGGCCGTCACCGAGTACATGGAGCGCGCCGAGAAGAACGGCGTCGAGCTGGTCCTGCCGGTCGACGTCCTGGTCTCCACCGAGTTCCCGGACCTGAAGACCAAGGCACCGGCCAACCCCACGACCGTCGCCGCGGACGCCATCCCGGCCGACCAGGAGGGCCTGGACATCGGTCCTCAGACCCGCAAGCTGTACGCCTCGAAGCTCGCCGACGCCGGCACCGTCTTCTGGAACGGCCCCATGGGCGTCTTCGAGCACCCCGACTACGCCGAGGGCACCAAGGCGGTCGCCCAGGCCCTCGTCGAATCCAAGGGCTTCACCGTGGTCGGCGGCGGCGACTCCGCCGCGGCCGTACGCACCCTGGGCTTCGACGAGAACGCATTCGGCCACATCTCGACCGGCGGCGGCGCCTCCCTCGAATACCTCGAGGGCAAGACGCTCCCCGGCCTCGCCGCACTGGAGGACTGACCTAGATGAGCACGCGCACGCCGCTGATGGCGGGCAACTGGAAGATGAACCTCAACCACCTCGAGGCCATCGCCCACGTCCAGAAGCTCGCCTTCGCCCTGGCCGACAAGGACTACGAGGCCGTCGAGGTCGCCGTCCTGCCGCCCTTCACCGACCTGCGCTCCGTGCAGACCCTGGTCGACGGCGACAAGCTGAAGATCAAGTACGGCGCCCAGGACATCTCCGCCCAGGACTCCGGCGCCTACACCGGCGAGATCTCCGGCCCGATGCTGGCCAAGCTGAAGTGCACGTACGTGGCCATCGGCCACTCCGAGCGCCGCCAGTACCACGCCGAGACCGACGAGATCGTCAACGCCAAGGTCAAGGCCGCCTACAAGCACGGCCTCACGCCGATCATGTGCGTCGGCGAGGAGCTGGACGTCCGCGAGGCCGGCAACGCCGTCCCGCACACGCTCGCCCAGGTCGAGGGCGGTCTGAAGGACCTCCCGGCCGAGCAGGCCGAGACCATCGTGATCGCCTACGAGCCCGTGTGGGCCATCGGCACCGGCAAGGTCTGCGGCGCCGAGGACGCCCAGGAGGTCTGCGCCGCCATCCGCGGCAAGCTCGCCGAGCTGTACTCGCAGGACGTGGCCGACAAGGTCCGCATCCAGTACGGCGGCTCCGTGAAGTCCGGCAACGTCGCCGAGATCATGGCGCAGGCCGACATCGACGGCGCCCTGGTGGGCGGTGCTTCGCTGGACGCCGACGAGTTCGTCAAGATCGTGCGGTTCCGCGACCAGTGAGTATGCGGTAGCGGCGATACGTCGTACCCTTGCGGGGGCTAGTAGCTGTCTACTAGCCCCCCGTCGTTATCCGAATCCGAGGAAGTTGGTCCAGCCGTGGTTCTGGGGTTCTCCATCGCCCTGATCGTCTTCAGCCTGCTGCTGATGCTGCTGGTGCTGATGCACAAGGGGAAGGGCGGCGGCCTCTCCGACATGTTCGGTGGCGGCATGCAGTCGTCCGTCGGCGGCTCCTCGGTCGCCGAGCGCAACCTCGACCGGATCACCGTCGTGGTCGGTCTGCTGTGGTTCGCGTGCATTGTCGTACTCGGCATCCTGATGAAGGTCAACAACTGACCGGCACGCACAATCGGTACGTAAGGCCCCATGTTCGGTACGCGCAGCTGAGCGCGGCCTATCATGGGGCTTGCGTCTTGGTGTGAGGGCTCTGTAACTCCAATCACTGGACGCGCGTTGGGCCTTACGTAGACTGAGGCGCTCGCAGCGAAGCGAAACGCCGACTCGCTTCGCGGCACCATCACGCAGGGAGTTACGACCGTGGCAAGTGGCAACGCGATCCGAGGAAGCCGGGTCGGGGCGGGGCCGATGGGCGAGGCCGAGCGCGGCGAGTCCGCGCCGCGGCTGCGCATCTCCTTCTGGTGCTCCAACGGGCACGAGACGCAGCCGAGCTTCGCCAGCGACGCGCAGGTACCCGACACCTGGGACTGCCCGCGCTGCGGCTTTCCCGCCGGACAGGACCGGGACAACCCGCCGGACCCGCCGCGCACCGAGCCCTACAAGACGCACCTGGCGTATGTACGGGAACGGCGCAGCGACGCCGACGGCGAGGCGATCCTCGCCGAGGCACTCGCCAAACTCCGGGGCGAAATCTAGGAGTTGAGGACCGGTCGGGTGCCCGCGGGCGCCTGGCCGGACCTGTTCGACGCACCGGCGCCGAGCCGCTCGCGGACCGATTGTCAGTGGTGCCCTCTACGGTTTGTGTATCGATCTTCTGCATCGGTGCACCGTGAGGGGGAGTTGTGGCGACGGCTGAGGTGGCGGGCCCGTGTGCGCCCGCATGGCGCGGGGGATTCGGGCGGTTGTGGACCGCCGCCGTGGTCTCGCGGTTCGGAGACGCGCTGCGTACGACCGCGCTGCCGCTGCTCGCCGTGCAGCTCACGGACGATCCCCTGATCATCGCCTCGGTCACCGCCTGCGGCTATGTGCCCTGGCTGCTGTTCGGGCTGCTCGGCGGGGCCGTGGCCGACCGGGTGGACCAGCGGCGCGCGATGTGGGCGGTCGATCTCGTACGAGGCATCCTCGTCGCCGGATTCGCGCTCGCCGTCGGACTCGGCCACGCGTCGATCCCGCTGCTGCTGGTGCTCGCGTTCACGTTGACAACACTCCAGACGCTGTTCGACAACGCGTCCACGGCTCTGCTGCCGTCGCTGGTGGACCGAGCGGCACTGGGCAGTGCCAACGCCCGGCTGATGACGGGCCAGCAGCTCGCGGGCGGCCTGCTGGCGGGCCCGTTCGTGCCCCTGCTGCTCACGGCCGGGGCCGCCATGCCGTTCGCGGCCGACGCGGGCACCTATCTGCTGGCCGCCGCCCTGGTGGCGTCCCTGCGGGTACCGCCGCCCGAGCGGGAGCCTCGCGCGGCGGGCAGCACCCTGCGGAACGAGATCGGCGACGGGCTGCGCACCCTGTGGCGCGACCGGGCACTGCGGGCGGTCTGCCTGGCCACGCTGCTGTGCAACATCGGTATGGGTGCCCTGATCGCCACCCTGGTACTGCATGTGACGGGCTGGCTGGGCGGGGGCCACACGGCGTACGCGGCGGCCATGACCGCGTACGCGGCCGGCAGTCTGGCCGGCGGTTTCATGGCCCGGCGCATCGCGCACAGGACCGGGCGGGTGCGGGCATTGCTGCTGGCCGGGACCGTCCAGACGTCCTCGCTGCTGCTCACGGGGACCGTCCGCCACCTGGCGGCCCTCCTGGTGGCCATGGCACTGCTCGGCGCCATGGGCATGGTGTGGAACGTCAACCAGGTCACGCTCATGCAGCAGCGCAGCCCCCAGTCCATGGTGGGCCGCATCGCTTCGGCCTTCCGCACCGCCTCGACGTCCGGAGCTCCGGTGGGTGCCCTGCTCGGCGGCGCCGTGGCCGGGGCGTTCGGGCTCAACTGGCCCGCTCTGCTGGCCGCCGTGCTCTTCGCCCTCGCCGTCACCTCGTTGATACCGGCGCGCAAGGCGGACGTACCTGTTGTTGCGCCGGACGACGACACCACGACGGGTCACGCCTCGCGCTGATCAATTAGGTTGGAACAGCTGGGACAGGCACGAAAGAAGGCTGAAGTCGGACATGAACGCAGACGGCCGTACCAGGCTCAACCGGACGCCCGAGTGGACCGCGCTGGCCAAGCACCGTGAAGAGCTGGGCGAGGTGCGGCTGCGGGAGCTGTTCGCCGCCGACCCGGACCGCGGCGCGGGGTACACACTGCAGGTGGGCGACCTGCACATCGACTACTCCAAGCACCTGGTCACCGACGAGACGCTGCGGCTGCTGCGCGAGCTGGCCGCCGCCACGGACGTGTTCGGGTTGCGGGACGCCATGTTCCGCGGCGAGAAGATCAACACCACCGAGAACCGCGCCGTGCTGCACACCGCGCTGCGCGCGCCGCGTGACGCGGTGATCGAGGTCGACGGGGAGAACGTCGTCCCCGATGTGCACGCCGTCCTCGACAAGATGGCCGACTTCGCCGAACGGGTCCGCTCCGGCGCCTGGACCGGGCACACCGGCAAGCGCATCAGGAACGTCGTCAACGTCGGCATCGGCGGCTCCGACCTCGGCCCGGCGATGGCGTACGAGGTGCTGCGCAGCTACACCGACCGCGATCTGACGGTGCGTTTCGTGTCGAACGTCGACGGCGCCGACCTGCACGAGGCCACGCGCGACCTGGACGCGGCGGAGACGCTGTTCGTCATCGCCTCCAAGACGTTCACCACGATCGAGACGATCAGCAACGCGACCTCCGCGCGCAACTGGCTGCTGGGCGAACTGAAGACGGGTCCGGAGGCCGTCGCCAAGCACTTCGTCGCCCTGTCGACGAACGCCGAGAAGGTCGCCGGCTTCGGCATCGACACGGCCAACATGTTCGAGTTCTGGGACTGGGTCGGCGGGCGGTACTCGTACGACTCGGCGATCGGGCTCTCGCTGATGATCGCCATCGGCCCGGACCGCTTCCGGGAGATGCTCGACGGCTTCAGGATCGTCGACGAGCACTTCCGCACCGCGCCGGCCGAGACCAACGTGCCGTTGCTGCTTGGCCTGCTGGGCATCTGGTACGGCAACTTCCACGACGCCCAGTCGCACGCGGTGCTGCCGTACAGCCACTACCTGTCCAAGTTCACGGCGTATCTGCAGCAGCTGGACATGGAGTCCAACGGCAAGTACGTCGGCCGGGACGGGCGGGAGGTCGACTGGCAGACCGGGCCCATCGTGTGGGGCACGCCCGGCACCAACGGGCAGCACGCCTACTACCAGCTGATCCACCAGGGCACCAAGCTGATCCCGGCGGACTTCATCGGCTTCGCCGAGCCGGTCGCCGAGATGAGTGACGCACTCAAGGCCCAGCACGACCTGTTGATGGCGAACTTCTTCGCGCAGACGCAGGCGCTGGCGTTCGGCAAGACCCCGGAGGAGGTGCGCGCCGAGGGGGTGCCGGAGGAGCTGGTGACCCACAAGACGTTTAAGGGCGACCACCCGACGACGACGATCCTCGCGCGCGAGCTGACCCCGTCGGTGCTCGGGCAGCTGATCGCGCTGTACGAGCACAAGGTGTTCGTGCAGGGCGCGGTATGGAACATCGACTCCTTCGACCAGTGGGGCGTCGAACTCGGCAAGGTCCTCGCCAAGCGGGTCGAGCCCGCGCTGACCGAGGGCGCGGACGTGCCGGGGCTGGACGCGTCGACGAAGGCGCTCGTCGCCAAGTACCGGGAGCTGCGCGGCCGTCAGTGACGGGGCCCTCCGGGGGTTTCGCGGGGCGCCTGTCCCCTCGTAACCCCCGGGGTGCAGCGGTTGCGCCGCTGCGCGTGCCCTCAGGCGACCGCGCTGAGCGTGTCCGCCAGCCGGTGTCGTGCCGCGCGGGACGCCGGGAGGACGGCGAGTGCCGTGGCGCCGAGCACCGCGGCCGCTCCGAACAGGAGCAGGAACGCGGCGGACGGACCCTGGGCGATCCCGGCGCCGATACCGCTCGATCTGCCCTGTGCGTCGATCAGCCAGTGCGCGAGGGGCGTGCCCAGGGCCGTGCCGATGACGACCGCGGCCAGGGCGGTGCAGGCGGTGGACGTGACGGTGATCGCGGTGATCTGCCGTGGGGACAGACCGATGGCCTTCAGGGCCAGCAGGTCGCGCTCGCCCTCACGCACGGTGCCGCCGATCGCGGTCAGCAGTTCGATGAGGCCGATGAGGGCCAGGACGGCGATCAGGCCCACGACCACGCCGCGCAGGGGGGAGAGGCCCTCGGCGGGGTTGGGGACGGTATGTACGTCCAGGTGGCCGTGTCCGGCGGTGGTCAGGCGGTCGGCGACCTGCTGGGGGTCCGCGCCGGGGCTCAGCCGCAGCTCGTAGAGGCTGGGGCCGAGGTCGGGGTCGTTCTCGCGGAGGGTGTCGAGGGAGGTGGAGATGACCCGGCCGGCGTTCTCCGGCTCGATGCCGCGGCCGACGATGTGCAGGATCTGCGGCTGGTCGCCGACGGTCATCCGGACCCAGTCGCCGACCTCCACGTCCAGCAGGTCGAGCAGCCCCTGCCCGGCCACCGCCTCGTCGCGACCCTGCGGCGGGCGGCCCTCGGCCAGGGCATAGGGGTAGGGGTCCTGGTGGCTACCGAGGCCGCGCAGGGCGATGGTGGCCGTCTGGCCGGGTACCAGGGCGGCCACCTCGACGCCCGGATACGCGGCGGCGACCTGCGGATCGCGTTCCAGCAGCGCGCGGGCGTCCCGGTCGGCCAGGCCGGAGTCGGCGCGGGCGGTGAGGGCGGTCGGCAGGCCGATCTGGTCGGGCCTGCTGTCGAAGCGCTCGATGGTGGTCCAGGCGCTCATCGCCACCACGATCAGCAGCAGGGGCAGGGCGAGCCGGGCGACCGTGGCCAGCGAGCGCAGACGGCGCGTGAAGGCTCGGTGCCAGCCCAGCACCAGCGCGGGCGGCAGCCGCAGTCCGAGCGCCTGCCGGGCCGCACCGGTGAGCCGCCCGCCGACCGGGGCCGCGGGCCGTGGCACCGGAACCGGAGGCACACGCCCCGCCCGCCATGCCGCGAGCCCCGTGGTCGCGCCGATGAACAGCACGGCGCCCACGGGCACCGCGAACAGCGCCACGGTGTGCCCGGGCAGCCCCTGCCACACCCCGACCGCGTCCCCGAGCCGGCCGGGGATACGGCTGCCCAGGGCCTGGATGAGGGACGCCGCGGCCACGGCGCCCAGGAGCGCGTAGGCGAGGTGCTGGAGCAGGAAGACGCGGACCACCTGACCCGGGGTGAAGCCGATCGCCTTCAGCACCGAGATGTCCCGCAGATGGCCGCGGATCCGGCTGCCGATCGCACCGTGCACGGCGAGCCCGGCGGCGACCAGTGCGCCCAGCCCGAACAGTCCCAGCACCTGCCCGAGCAGCCGGTTGTCCCCCTGCGCCTCGGAGCGGGCCTGCTTCCAGGTGGAGACCTCGCTGACCGCACCGGCGCCCAGCTCGGTGACGGCGCGCTGGACGGCGTAGTCGGTGTCGTCCGGGTTCGCCAGGCGCAGCCCGATCACCAGGCCGCCCGGGTTGCGCACGGCGGACGGCGGCGCCCAGACGAGTCCCGGCTGCTCACCGGGCCGGTAGCGCGGCTCGGCGCTGTCGGCGATGCCGAGGACGGTCAGGGTCCGGCCGGTGCCGGGCAGCGTGAGGGTGTCGCCCGGCGCGGCCAGGAGGGCGCGGGCCAGGCGGGTCTCCAGGACGACGCCGTCGGGGTTCGCGGGGTCCAGCCAGCTGCCGGAGGTGAGGAGCGGGCGGCCGACGGTGGGGCGCTCGGGGGTGCCGCGCAGTTCGACGGCGGCGCGGGTGCCGCGGGAGGCGAGGGTGGTGGAGGCGGTGGGGTAGGGGCCCGCGACGGATTCGACGACCTCGTCGAGCTCGGCCAGCTTCCCGGTGTCGGCCGAGGAGCCGGTGTGCAGCCAGACGTGCGCGCCGTGCGCCTGGGTGAAGACGCGCTGCCACGGGTTCGTGGCGTAACCGAAGAGCGCCGTGGCCAGCAGCAGCGAGACGACGATCCCGGCCGTGGCCAGCACGAGGAACAGCGCCTCGCCACGGTGTGTCCGCAGATCGGAGTGCGCCCAGCGCAGGGTGGCTCGCATGGCCTCAGCCCCTCGTCCCGGCCCTGCGGCAGCGGTCGTACACCCGCATGTCAGTCCTTCAGCTCCAGCACGCCCGAGATCCCGGCCCGGCGCGGCGGGGTGCCGCCGTCCAGTTCGGCGTCGTCGGCTATCCGGCCGTCGAAGAAGCTGATCACCCGGTCCGCGGCGCTGGCCAGCCGGGCGTCATGGGTGACCAGCACGATCGCCTGGCCGCGCTGGTGGAAGCGGGACAGCAGCCGCATCACCTCGCGGGTGCCCTTGCTGTCCAGGCTGCCCGCGGGCTCGTCGGCCAGCAGCAGCGGGGGACGGTTCACCAGGGCCCGGGCCAGCGCGACGCGCTGCTGCTCGCCGCCGGACAGCTCGCCCGGCATGCTCCGCTCCTTGCCCGCGAGCCCCAGCTCGGCCAGCAGCTCCGCCCGCTCGGCGCGCGCCCGCTTCGGCGGGACGCCGGCCAGCAGCGCGGGCAGCTCGACGTTGTCGGCGACGGAGAGGTCGGAGACCAGGTTGAAGAACTGGAAGACGATCCCGATGCGCTTCCTGCGCTCCACCGCCCAGCGGGCCTCGCGCCACGCGTCCGCGCACTCGCCGTCCAGCCAGATGCTGCCGCTGTCGGGCCGCTGCAGCCCGCCCAGCAGATGCAGCAGGGTCGACTTGCCGGCACCGGACGGACCGGTGACGGCCACGAACTCGCCCTGTCGGACGCAGAGATCGACTCCCCGTACGGCGTGCGCCGGAGCGCCCTCGCCGTAATGCGTCTTGACCAGGCCCTCGGCGCGCAGCAGAGGGCTCCCGGCCTCCGGCACAGGAGTGGAATCGTCGTTCACTCCAACTCCTCCAGCTCTTCCTGGCACCGCTCCAGCCAGTCCAGGTCGGCCTGCAGGTGCAGCATCGCGCCCTCTATCAGCAGCTGGGCGATGCGGTTGTCCCGGTTCTCGGCGGCGGCCAGCTTCGAAAGGTGACGCATGGTGTTCAGGTACTGGCGCCGCTGTCGGTTGATGAGGGCGATCTGTTCGGCGAGACCGGTCTGCGGGGCGAGGGCCAGCTTCATGAAGAACTCGTCCCGTACCCGCGGCTCGTCCTCGGGCTCCTCGAACCAGGCGCGCAGCGCCTCACGCCCGGCGTCGGTGAGGTGGTAGACCTTTTTGTTGGGCCGGCTGGACTGCTCGACGTCCTCGCCCTCGATCAGTCCCTGCTTCTCGAGGCGGCCGAGGGTCACATAGATCTGGCCGACGTTCGGCTGAGGGTACGCGGAGCCCAGCGTCTGCTCAAGGTCCTGCTTGAGCTCGTACCCGTGGGCCGGTCCGCGTGCGAGCAGGGCCAGGAGGGGCAGCCGCACTCGTGCTCTCCTCCTCGCATCCGGTTAATGTGCCGCGAGGCCTAGTATCGCGCATACCTAACAGGTATACATGGCCTCTGACCCCGAGCGAAGATGCCCGGCGCCAGGTGTACAGGGAGGAACCTATGCGGTGGATCCATGCCGCGGGTAGGGGACTCCTGGTTCTGGTCGTGGTCATGACCGGCTACGTCACCTCCGGCGTCCACGCCGACGAGGGCGCCGGAAGCGGCAGAGGCCCTCTGACCCTTGCCACCGCCGGCGACCTCACCGGCTATCTCGGCTCCGTCCTGGAGGGCTGGAACCGCACCCACCCCGACGAGAAGGTCACCCTGGTCGAGCTGCCGGACTCCGCCGACGAGACCCGCGCGCAGATGATCACCGACCTGCGTGACGGCGACGACGGCGGCGGCCGCTTCGACATGCTCAACATCGACGTCAGCTGGACCTCGGAGTTCGCGGCACAGGGCTGGATCCGCCCGCTGCCCCGCGACCGCTTCCCGCTCGGCACCTTCCTGCCACCGGTCGTGGACACGGCGACCTATGACGGGCGCCTCTACGCGGTCCCGTACGTGACCAACGCCGGCCTGCTCCTCTATCGCAAGGACATCCTCGCGAAGGAGGGCCTCGACCCTCCGCGCACCTGGGCCGAGCTGGAGAAACAGGCGAAGACCGTCGCGCCGAAGTACGGCCTCGACGGCTACGCGGGCCAGTTCCTGCCCTACGAGGGCCTCACCGTCAACGCCGCCGAGGCCGTCTACTCGGCGGGCGGCTCGATCCTCGGCGACGAGGGCGAGCGCGTCACCGTCAACTCCACGGCCGCCCGCGAAGGCATCGACTTCCTCGCCCGTGGGGTACGCGAGGGCTGGATCCCGAAGCGCGCGCTCACATACAAGGAGGAGGAGTCCAAGCAGGCCTTCCAGGACGGGCGCCTGCTGTTCCTCCGCAATTGGCCGTACGCCTATGTCGTCGCGTCGGCCAAGGGCTCGCCGGTCGCCGGGAGGATCGGCGCCGTACCGCTGCCGGGTCCGGACGGGCCGGGGACGAGCGTGCTGGGCGGCTCCAACCTCGCCATGAGCACCCACGCCCGGCACCCCGACTCGGCCGCCCGCCTGATCGCGTACCTGACCAGCGAGCGCGTGCAGCGCCAGGTCCTCACGCGCGGGGCGCTGCCGCCCGTACGGGCCGACCTGTACGAAGATCCCGAGCTGGTGCGGGAGTTCCCGTATCTGCCGACCCTGCGCGAGAGCGTGCTGACGGCTGCCCCGCGCCCCAAGAGTCCGCGCTACGACCAGGTGAGTCTGGTGGTGCAGGCGGCCGTGCACGACGCGATGACCGGACGTGAGACGCCCGAGGCGGCCGTGCGGCGGCTGGCGCGGGAGCTGGCAGCCATCTCGAGCCGCTAGTTACTTGTTAAGTAACGGCGACGTCTCATCTGTCGTGCGATTGCACCGGTAAGTCCATATTTGGCGGCCCAACTCGGCAGTAACACCTGTTCTTTTCATTGACACCCCTGCGACACGCCTACCTAACATGCATACATGTTGAGTAAGTACCACTGGTGGCGCGACGCGGTGATCTACCAGGTGTATGTCCGCAGCTTCCTGGACAGCACCGGTGACGGCATCGGCGATCTGGCCGGGGTCCGCGCCGGACTGCCGTATCTGAAGAAGCTCGGCGTCGACGGCATCTGGCTGAGCCCCTTCTACCCCTCGCCGCAGCACGACCACGGTTACGACGTCGCCGACTACTGCGACGTCGACCCGCTCTTCGGCGACCTCGCCGAGTTCGATCTGCTCGTCGCGGCGGCCCGGCGGCTCGGGATCAAGGTGCTGCTCGACATCGTCCCGAACCACTGCTCCAGCGAGCACCCGTGGTTCGAGGAGGCGCTGGCCGCCGAGCCCGGCAGCGCCGCCCGCGCCCGCTTCCACTTCGCCGACGGCCGTGGCGCTGACGGGTCCGAGCCGCCCAACAACTGGCACGCGATGTTCGGTGGCCCGGCGTGGAGCCGGGTGACCGAGGCGGACGGGCAGCCCGGTCAGTGGTACCTGCACATGTTCACTCCCGAGCAGCCCGACTGGAACTGGCGCAACCCGGAGGTCGGCGCCGAGTTCGACCGGGTCCTGCGCTTCTGGCTGGACCGGGGGGTCGACGGCTTCCGCATCGACGTCGCCGCCGGTCTGTACAAGCACCCGGAGCTGCCCGACTCCGACGACCCGGAGGCCGACGCCCGCACCCGCGACTCGGTCAACCCGCTCGCCTGGAACCAGCCCGAGGTGCACGCGGTGTGGCGTGGCTGGCGTTCCATATGCGAGGAGTACACCGCCCGCGACGGCCGCGAGCGGCTCCTCGTCGGCGAGGTGTCCGTCCCGACCGCCCGCGAGCACGCCCTGTACGTCCGCTCCGACGAACTCCACCAGGCGTTCTTCTTCGACCTGCTCAGCGCCCCCTGGGATGCCGACGCCTTCCGCAAGGTCATCTCCGAGGCCATGCAGGACATCGCCGGCACCGGCTCGACGGTCACCTGGGTCCTCAACAACCACGACCAGGTCCGCACCGTCACCCGCTACGGCGAACCCGCCACCGAGGGCAGCGGCCTCGGTGCCGCCCGCGCCCGCGCCGCCGCGCTGCTGATGCTGGCGCTGCCCGGAGCCGCGTACATCTACCAGGGCGAGGAACTGGGCCTGCCCGAGGTCGTCGACCTGCCCGACGACGTGCTCACCGACCCGATCTTCCGCCGCACCGGCAGCCGGGCCCGCATCCGCGACGGCTGCCGCGTACCGCTGCCCTGGTCGGGACAGGCGTCGCCGTTCGGCTTCACCTCCGGCGTGGAGAGCGCCAAGCCGTGGCTCCCGCAGCCCGACTACTTCGCCGAGTACGCCACCGACCGCGCGCTCGCCGACACCCGCTCCTTCTGGCACCTGTACCGCGACGGCCTCCAACTGCGGGACGCGCTGCCCCAGTTGGGCGAGGGCACGCTGCGCTGGCTGGACAGTCCGCCCGGCGTGCTGGCCTTCGAACGCGGCGACGGCCTCGTCTGCGCCGTCAACTTCGGTACGGCGCCCACCCCGGCGCCGACCTCCGGCACCCCGCTGCTGTCGAGCGGCCCCTGCCCGGCCGGGGTGCTGCCCGGCTCCACGGCGGCCTGGTGGATTGCCGACGGCACCGACCTCTGACCCCCCTCAGGAGCCCTCGAGCTCCCGTCAACTCCCAACCCCCGAAGGGACATCAACGATGATGCGACGACGCACCACCCTGCTCACCGGCTGCACCGCCCTCGTCCTGGCACTCGGCGCGACCGCCTGTGGCGGCGGACCGGTCTCCGCGGGCGGCGGCGACAAGGCGCTCAGCGGTCAGACGGTCACCGTGGCCGGTGTCTGGACCGGCACCGAGCAGAAGAACTTCCAGAAGGTCCTGGACGCGTTCACCGAGAAGACCGGCGCCAAGACCGAGTTCGTGTCGACCGGGGACAACGTCTCCACCGTCGTCGGCAGCAAGATCGAGGGCGGCAACGCCCCCGACGTGGTGATGGTCCCGCAGGTCGGCGTGCTCCAGCAGTTCGCGAAGAGCGGCTGGCTCAAGCCGCTGTCCGGTGCGGCCCAGAAGTCGGTGGACACCAACTTCGCCCCCGTCTGGAAGAACTACGGCAGCGTCGACGGCACCCTCTACGGCCTCTACTTCAAGGCCGCCCACAAGTCGACCGTCTGGTACAGCCCCGACGCCCTCGCCCAGGCGGGCGTCGAGCCGCCGAAGTCGTACGACGACATGCTGAAGGCCGGCCGGACCGTCTCCGACTCGGGCCTCGCCGCCTTCTCGGTCGCCGGGCAGGACGGCTGGACGCTGACCGACTGGTTCGAGAACGTCTACCTCTCCCAGGCCGGGCCCGAGAAGTACGACGCTCTCGCCGCGCACGAGCTGAAGTGGACGGACGCCTCGGTGGTCGAGGCACTGACGACCCTCGGCAAGCTGTTCAAGGACAAGCAGCTGATCGCGGGTGGCCAGAAGGGCGCCCTGAACACCGACTTCCCGGGCTCGGTGGAGAAGGTGTTCGGGCCGAAGCCCGAGGCCGGCATGGTCTACGAGGGCGACTTCGTCGCGGGCGTCGCCAAGGACCAGTTCGGCAGGAAGATCGGCGAGGACGCGAACTTCTTCCCGTTCCCGGCGGTCGGCGGGGGCGAGGCGCCGGTGGTCAGCGGTGGTGACGCGGCCGTCGTCCTGAAGGACGGCAAGAACCAGAAGGCCGGCATGGCTCTGCTGGAGTACCTGGCGACGCCGGAGGCCGCGGCGGTGTGGGCGGAGGCGGGTGGCTTCCTGTCCCCGAACAAGAACGTCGACCTCGCGTCGTACGGCGACGACGTCACCCGCGCGACCGCCAAGTCCCTTGTCGCGGCCGGGGACTCGGACTCGGTCCGCTTCGACATGTCCGACCAGGCCCCGGCGGCCTTCGGCGGCACCAAGGGCGCGGGCGAGTGGAAGCTGCTGCAGGACTTCCTGCGCGACCCGTCGGACCCGAAGGGGACCGCGGCGAAGCTGGAGGCCGCGGCGGCCAAGGCGTACCAGGGCCAGGGCTGACCGGTCATGACCGCCACACTCGTGAAAGAGGCGAGCCGGGGGGCCGCCGTGGGCGCCGGCAGGGAACGTGCCCGGCGCTCGCGGCGGCGCGCGTGGATCATCGCCCTGCTCTTCGTCTTCCCGGCGCTGCTCCTGCTGGGCGCGCTGGTGGTGTATCCGGTGCTGTTCTCGATCGGCCGCAGCTTCTTCGACGCCTCCGGCACCCGTTTCGTGGGCGGCGAGAACTACGCCGAGATGTTCCGCGACCCGGCCACCCTCAAGGCCATCCGCAACACCACCATCTGGGTCGTCGTGGCCCCGGCCCTGCTCACCGGCCTCGGCCTGATCCTGGCCGTGCTGGTGGAGAAGGTCCGCTGGGCGACCGCCTTCAAGCTGCTGCTGTTCATGCCGATGGCCGTGTCCTTCCTCGCCGCCGGCATCATCTTCCGGCTCGCGTACGACGAGGACCCGGACAAGGGCGTGCTGAACGCCGCCGTGGTCTCCGTGCACGACGCCTTCCAGGGCACGTCGACGTATCCGACGGCCCGGGCGCGCGACGGGCAGGGGCTGGACAAGGGTGCGGATGGCTCGTATCGCACGAGCGCGACCGTGGCCCCGGGGGAGTCGGTGACGCTGGGGCTGGTCGGCGTCCTGCCCGCGGATCTGCCGGGGGACGCCCGTCCGGCCTATACGGCGGCCGAGCAGAAGGCGGGCCCCGGTGAACTGCGAGGCGTCGTCTACCTCGACTTCACGCCCGGTGGGGGAGGGGAGCAGGGCAAGGTCGACCGGCGGGAGAGCGGGCTGCCGGAGATGACGGTCGAGGCCGTGCGCGCCGGGAAGGCGGTCGCCTCGACGACCACGGCTGCCGACGGTTCCTTCCGCTTCGAGGGGCTGGACGACGGCTCGTACACGGTGAAGCTGCCCGCGTCGAACTTCGCCGCCCCCTACGAGGGCGTCTCCTGGCTCGGACCCACGCTCGTCACGCCGGCGATCATCGGGGCGTACCTGTGGATCTGGACCGGGTTCGCGATGGTCCTGATCGGCGCCGGTCTCTCGACGCTTCCCCGGGACGCGCTGGAGGCGGCGCGGATGGACGGCGCGAACGAGTGGCAGATCTTCCGCAGGATCACCGTGCCCCTGCTGGCACCGGTTCTGACGGTCGTGTTCATCACCCTCGTCATCAACGTGATGAAGGTCTTCGACCTCGTCTACATCATCGCGCCCGGGCCGGTGCAGGAGGACGCGACCGTGCTCGCGACACAGATGTGGCTGGTGTCGTTCGGCGGCGGCAACAACCAGGGCCTGGGCAGCGCGCTGGGCGTCCTGCTCCTGCTGCTCGTCATCCCCGCCATGGTCTTCAACGTCCGCCGTTTCCGAAGGAGTCAGCGATGAACGCGGTCAGGCGGGGCCTGGGCAACGGACTGGTCCAGGTGTTTTTGGTGGTGATCGGGCTGGTCTGGCTGACCCCGCTGGCCGGGCTGTTCCTCTCCTCGCTGCGGTCCGCCGAGGACACGGCGAACGGCGGTTGGTGGACCGTCTTCACCAGCCCCGGCCAGCTGTCCTTCGACAACTACTCGGCCCTGCTGGAGAACGCCGGGATCAGCCAGGCCTTCTGGAACACCGTGCTGATCTCGGTGCCGGCGACCCTGCTGGTCGTGGTCATCGCCGCGCTCGCCGGGTACGCCTTCGCATGGCTGGACTTCCCCGGGCGCGAGGCGCTCTTCCTGGTCGTGGTGGCGCTGCTGGTGGTGCCCGTGCAGATCGGGCTGCTGCCGGTCGCCAAACTCTTCGGCCAGCTGGGGCTGTTCGGCACGATTCCCGGGGTCGTCCTCTTCCACGTGGCGTACGGGCTCCCGTTCGCCGTGTTCCTGCTGCGCAACTACTTCGCCGAGATGCCGAAGGAGATGCTGGAGGCGGCGCGGATGGACGGCGGCAGCGAGTGGCGGATCTTCACGCGGCTGGTGCTGCCCGTGGGGCGGCCCGCGATCGCCTCGCTGGCCATCTTCCAGTTCCTGTGGGTGTGGAACGACATGCTGGTGGCGCTGCTGTTCGCCGACAGTGCGTCGCAGCCACTGACCGTTGAACTCCAGTCGCAGATACGGCAGTTCGGCAGCAACATCGATGTGCTGGCGCCGGGGGCGTTCCTGTCGCTGGTGGTGCCGGTGGTCGTGTTCTTCGCGTTTCAGCGGCACTTTGTGCAGGGGGTCATGGCGGGTTCGGTGAAGTAGGTGTCTCGCCCCCGCTGCCCCTACCCGTCCCATCCCTGGGGGCTGCCGCCCCCTGGCGGGGTTGAAGGGGCGCAGCCCCTGGAGGACGGGAAGGGTAGGGGCGGCGGGGGCGAAGAACCGTCCCCGCCGCACTCAACTCACGGTGAAGCAGGCGGATAAAGCGACCTCGGCAACTGCGAAGCCGCCGCCGCGTCCAGCAGCCACAGGGTCCGCGAACGGCCGTACGCCCCCGCCGCCGGCGCCTGGAGCTCGCCCGCCCCGGACAGCACGATCGCCGCGGCCTGCGCCTTGTCCTCGCCCGCCGCCAGCAGCCACACCTCACGCGCCGCCCGGATCGCCGGGAGCGTGAGGGTCACTCGGGTCGGCGGTGGCTTCGGGGCGCCGTGGACGCCGACGACCGTGCGCTCGGTCTCCCGTACCGCGGGGTGTTCCGGGAACAGGGAGGCGACGTGGGTGTCGGGGCCCACGCCCAGCATCAGGACGTCGAACGTCGGGACCGAGCCGTGGTTCTCGGGGCCCGCCGCACGCGCCAGTTCCTCCGCGTACGCGGCAGCGGCCGCCTCCACGTCCGTGCCGAACGGGCCGTCCGAGGCGGGCATGGCGTGCACCCGCTTCGGATCCAGCGGCACCGCGTCCAGCAGGGCCTCGCGGGCCTGCGTGACGTTGCGCTCCGGGTCGCCCTCGGGGAGGAAACGCTCGTCACCCCACCACAGGTCGAGGCGCCCCCAGTCGATGGCGTCCCGGGCGGGGGCGGCCGCCAGTGCGGCCAGCAGGCCGTTGCCGTTGCGGCCGCCGGTGAGGACCACGGACGCCGAGCCCCGGGAGGCCTGCGCGTCCACGATCTTCGTGATCAGCCGGGCCGCCGCGGCCTGTGCCATCAGCTCCTTGTCGTGATGCACGACCAGCTGCGGAGTGCTCACTTCGCCGCCGCCTTCTTCACCGGTTCCGGCGCCGCCGCTTCCTGCGCAGCGGCTTCGACGGAAGCTCCGACCGGTTCTTCTTCGACCGGTTCTCCTTTGGCCGGCGATCCCTCCCCGGCCGGTTCGGCTGCCTCGGCGGGCGACTCCTCGGCCCTCGCCACGGCGGCCTCCGCCAGCGCCACGGCCTGCACGGCCTTGGCCACGGCGGCCTCCGCTGCCTCCGCTGCTTCGGCACCACCCCGAACCGCGGCGGCCGGCACCGAGCTCAGCCGCTCCACCCCGAACCGCAGCGCCGAGGCGTAGGTGTCGTCCGGGTCGAGCCGCCGCAGCTCCTCCGCGATCAGCTCGGCCGTCTCCCGCCGCTTCAGCGCCACCGCGCGGTCCGGCTGGCCCTGGATGGAGAGGGTCGCCAGGGAGCCGTCCGCCCGGTCGAGCGTTATCGGGCCGCAGTCGGTGTCCATACGGACCGCCGTCAGACCGGGGCCCGACGACAGCGACCGCTTCACGGGCACGTCCAGCCGGTCCGCGAGCCACATCGCCAGCAGCTCACAGCTCGGGTTGAACTCCTCGCCCTCCACCTCGACGGCCTGCACCTGGCAGACCACCTGGTCGAGAGCCGCCGCCAGCATCGAGCGCCAGGGCGTGATCCGGGTCCAGGACAGATCCGTGTCGCCGGGGGTGTAGGTGTCCGCGCGCGCCGACAGCTCCCGCACCGGCTGCTCCGAGGCGTACGTGTCCGTCACCCGGCGCTGGGCCAGCGCGCCCAGCGGGTCCTTCGCCGGGTCGAGCGGCGCGTTCACCGGCCACCAGACCACCACCGGGGCGTCCGGCAGGAGCAGAGGCAGGACCACCGACTGCGCATGGTCGGACACCTCGCCGTACAGCCGCAGCACCACCGTCTCACCGCTGCCCGCGTCGGCGCCCACCCGCACCTCGGCGTCGAGCCGGGACTGCGTACGGTCCCGGGGCGAGCGCGAGACGCGCTTGATGACGACCAGCGTGCGCGAGGGGTGCTCGTGCGAGGCGTCGTTCGCCGCCTTGAGGGCGTCGTACGCGTTCTCCTCGTCCGTGACGATGACCAGCGTGAGCACCATGCCGACGGCCGGCGTGCCGATGGCCCGGCGGCCCTGCACCAGCGCCTTGTTGATCTTGCTGGCGGTGGTGTCCGTGAGGTCTATCTTCATGGCCGGCGCCAGCTCCGTCCGTCTCGCTCCAGCATGTCGTCCGCCTCGACGGGGCCCCAGGTACCGGCCGGGTACTGGGCGGGCGTGCCGTGCTTGTCCCAGTACTCCTCGATCGGGTCGAGGATCTTCCAGGACAGCTCGACCTCCTCCGTGCGCGGGAAGAGGTTGGAGTCGCCCAGCAGGACGTCGAGGATCAGGCGCTCGTACGCCTCGGGGGAGGACTCCGTGAAGGACTCGCCGTAGGCGAAGTCCATCGACACGTCCCGGATCTCCATCGACGTGCCGGGGACCTTGGAGCCGAACCGCACCGTGACGCCCTCGTCCGGCTGGACGCGGATCACGATCGCGTTCTGGCCGAGCTCCTCGGTAGCGGTCGTGTCGAAGGGGGAGTGCGGCGCCCGCTGGAAGACCACCGCGATCTCGGTGACCCGGCGGCCGAGCCGCTTGCCGGTGCGCAGATAGAAGGGGACGCCCGCCCAGCGGCGGTTGTCGATCCCCAGCTTGATCGCGGCGTAGGTGTCGGTCTTCGACTGGGGGTCGATGCCCTCCTCCTGGAGGTACCCGACCGCCTTCTCGCCGCCCTGCCAGCCGGCCGCGTACTGCGCGAACACCGTGTCCCGGCCCAGGTCCTTCGGCAGCCGTACGGCACCGAGCACCTTGGTCTTCTCCGCGGCCAGCGCGTCCGCGTCGAAGGAGGCGGGCTCCTCCATGGCCGTCAGGGCCATCAGCTGGAGCAGGTGGTTCTGGATGACGTCACGGGCGGCGCCGATGCCGTCGTAGTAGCCGGCCCGGCCGCCGATGCCGATGTCCTCGGCCATCGTGATCTGTACGTGGTCCACGAAGGACCGGTTCCAGATCGGCTCGAACATCGTGTTGGCGAACCTGAGCGCCAGGATGTTCTGGACGGTCTCCTTGCCCAGGTAGTGGTCGATCCGGAAGACCTGGTCCGGGGCGAAGACCTCGTGGACGACCTTGTTGAGCTCCTCGGCGGAGGCCAGGTCGTGTCCGAAGGGCTTCTCGATGACCGCGCGGCGCCAGGAGCTGCTCGTCTGGTCGGCGAGGCCGTGCTTCTTCAGCTGCTGGATGACCACCGGGAAGGAGCGCGGCGGCACCGAGAGGTAGAAGGCGAAGTTGCCGCCCGTGCCCTGCGCCTTGTCCAGTTCCTCGATGGTCGAGCGCAGCCGCTCGAAGGCTTCGTCGTCGTCGAAGGTGCCCTGCACGAAGCGCATGCCCTGGATGAGCTGCTGCCAGACCTCCTCGCGGAAGGGCGTGCGGGCATGCGCCTTGACCGCGTCGTGGACCTCCTGCGCGAAGTCCTCGTGGGCCCACTCGCGGCGGGCGAAGCCGACCAGCGAGAAGCCCGGCGGCAGCAGACCCCGGTTGGCGAGGTCGTACACGGCGGGCATCAGCTTTTTACGTGACAAATCGCCCGTAACGCCGAAGATCACCAGGCCCGACGGCCCCGCGATACGCGGGAGCCGTCGGTCGGCGGCGTCACGAAGCGGGTTCGCTTCAGTGACGGTGAAGGGTGGCAAGGGATCAGCCCTCCGAGGGGGCGAGGCGCTCCAGCTCCGCCTCGGTCGACTTGAGCAGGTCGTTCCAGGACGCCTCGAACTTCTCGACGCCCTCGTCCTCAAGCAGCTGCACCACGTCGTCGTAGGAGATCCCGAGCGCCTCGACGGCGTCCAGGTCGGCGCGGGCCTGCTCGTAGGTGCCGGCGACGGTGTTGCCGGTGATCTCGCCCTTCTCCTCCGTGGCCTGGAGGGTGGCCTCGGGCATGGTGTTGACCGTGTTCGGCGCGACCAGGTCGTCGACGTACAGGGTCGGCTTGTAGGCCGGGTCCTTCACGCCGGTGGAGGCCCACAGCGGACGCTGCTTGTTGGCGCCCGCGTTCTCCAGCGCGCTCCAGCGGTCGGAGGCGAAGACCTCCTCGTACGCCTGGTAGGCGAGGCGCGCGTTGGCCACGCCCGCCTTGCCGCGCGCGGCCTTGGCCTCGTCGGTGCCGAGGGCGTCGATGCGCTTGTCGATCTCGGTGTCCACGCGGGAGACGAAGAAGGACGCGACGGAGCGGATGAGCGACAGGTCGAGGCCGCGCTCCTTGGCCTTCTCCAGGCCCGCCAGGTAGGCGTTCATGACCTCGCGGTAGCGCTCCAGCGAGAAGATCAGCGTGACGTTGACGCTGATGCCGAGGCCGATGACCTCGGTGATCGCCGGGAGGCCCGCCTTGGTGGCCGGGATCTTGATGAGGGTGTTCGGGCGGTCGACCAGCCAGGCCAGCTGCTTGGCCTCGGCGACGGTCGCGCGGGTGTTGTGCGCGAGCCGCGGGTCGACCTCGATGGAGACCCGGCCGTCCTGGCCGCCGGTGGCGTCGAAGACCGGGCGCAGGATGTCGGCGGCGTCCCGGACGTCCGCCGTGGTGATCATGCGGATCGCCTCCTCGACCGTCACCTTGCGGGCGGCGAGGTCGGCGAGCTGCTGGTCGTAGCCGTCACCGCTGCTGATCGCCTTCTGGAAGATCGTCGGGTTGGTGGTGACACCGACGACGTGCTGCTGGTCGATCAGCTCGGCGAGGTTGCCGGACGTGATGCGCTGGCGCGACAGGTCGTCCAGCCAGATCGCGACGCCTTCCTCGGAGAGGCGCTTCAGTGCGTCTGTCATGGAAAATCAAACTCCTACGTCTCGTATATGAGCGTCAGCGCTGAGCCGCGGCGAGGGATTCCCGCGCGACGGCCGCCACGTTCTCGGCAGTGAAGCCGTACTCCCGGAAAAGGACCTTGCCGTCGGCCGAAGCACCGAAGTGCTCCAGGGAAACGATGCGTCCCGCGTCCCCGACGTACTTGTGCCAGGTCAGCCCGATGCCCGCCTCGACGGCGACCCGCGCCTTGACGGCCGGCGGCAGAACGCTGTCCCGGTACCCCTGGTCCTGCTCCTCGAACCACTCCACGGACGGCATGGACACGACCCGGGTCGGCACGCCGTCGGCCTGGAGCTGCTCGCGCGCCTCGACGGCGATGTGCACCTCGGAACCGGTCGCGATGAGGACGACCTGCGGCTCGCCGCCGTCGGCCTCGAACATCACGTAACCGCCACGCGCGGCGTCCTCGTTGGCCTCGTAGGTCGGCACACCCTGACGGGTCAGCGCGAGCCCGTGCGGCCGGCCCTTGCCGAACTCCTTGGTGTAGCGCTTGAGGATCTCGCGCCAGGCGATCGCGGTCTCGTTGGCGTCGGCCGGGCGGACGACGTTGAGACCGGGGATGGCGCGCAGGGACGCGAGGTGCTCGATCGGCTGGTGAGTGGGACCGTCCTCACCCAGACCGATGGAGTCGTGCGTCCACACGTACGTCACCGGCAGGTGCATCAGCGCCGACAGACGTACGGCGTTGCGCATGTAGTCGGAGAACACCAGGAAGGTGCCGCCGTAGATACGGGTGTTGCCGTGCAGCGCGATGCCGTTCATCTCCGCGGCCATCGAGTGCTCGCGGATACCGAAGTGGATCGTGCGGCCGTACGGGTTCGCCTCCGGCAGCGGGTTGTCCGCCGGGAGGAACGACGACGTCTTGTCGATGGTGGTGTTGTTGGAGCCGGCCAGGTCGGCCGAGCCGCCCCACAGCTCCGGGATGACCCCGCCGAGCGCCTGGAGGATCTTGCCGGACGCGGCACGGGTGGCGACACCCTTGCCGGGCTCGAAGACCGGGAGCTTCTCCTCCCAGCCGGTGGGCAGCTCGCCCTTGCTGATGCGGTCGAACTCGGCGGCGCGCTCGGGGTTGTTGTCCCGCCAGAGCTGGAAGGACTTCTCCCACTCCGCCTTCGCCTCGGCGCCGCGCTCCAGGGCCTTGCGGGTGTGGCCGATGACCTCGTCGGAGACCTCGAAGGACTGCTCCGGGTCGAAGCCGAGGACGCGCTTGGTGGCCGCGACCTCCTCGTCGCCGAGCGCCGAGCCGTGGGCGGCCTCGGTGTTCTGCGCGTTCGGGGCGGGCCAGGCGATGATCGAGCGCATGGCGATGAAGGACGGCTTGTCCGTCACCTTCTTCGCTTCCTCGATCGCGTTGTAGATGGCGTGCGGGTCGAGGTCGCCGTCCGGCTTCGGGGCGATCCGCTGCACGTGCCAGCCGTACGCCTCGTAGCGCTTGACGGTGTCCTCGGAGACGGCCGTCTCGGTGTCGCCCTCGATCGAGATGTGGTTGTCGTCCCACAGCATGATCAGGTTGCCGAGCTTCTGGTGGCCGGCCAGCGAGGACGCCTCCGCGGAGATGCCCTCCTGCAGACAGCCGTCACCGGCGATGACGTAGACGAAGTGGTCGAAGGGGGAGGTGCCCTCGGCGGCCTCCGGGTCGAACAGACCGCGCTCGTAGCGGGCGGCCATCGCCATGCCGACGGCGTTGGCGACACCCTGGCCCAGCGGGCCGGTCGTCGTCTCCACGCCCACGGTGTGGCCGTACTCCGGGTGGCCGGGGGTCTTCGAGCCCCACGTCCGGAACGCCTTCAGGTCGTCCAGCTCCAGGCCGAAGCCGGCCAGGTACAGCTGGGTGTAGAGGGTCAGGGACGAGTGGCCGGCGGACAGCACGAAGCGGTCGCGCCCGACCCACTCGGCGTCCGCGGGGTCGTGCCGCATCACCTTCTGGAAGAGGGTGTAGGCGGCAGGCGCCAGGCTCATCGCCGTACCCGGATGGCCGTTGCCGACCTTCTGTACGGCGTCGGCGGCCAGGACACGCGCGGTGTCGACGGCCCGCTGGTCCAACTCGGTCCACTCGAGGTCTGTGGTGGTCGGCTTGGTGCTCACCCTGGGTCAGGGCTCCTCTCCACATGTCGGTTGCCGGTGTCACGGGCACACGCCCACCGGCTGCCGGCGTACTCGGCGTCGGCCGGCCGCTGTCGAGCCTACCCCCGGAAGTACGTGCGTTTTTTCGCGTCATTCCAGACTGCCGGGAGTCGTCGGGATGTGCCTCCCGACCGGTACGTTCCGCATTCGGCATGTGAATACGGAGCCGCTCATCCGGGTGCTCAATCGAGCTTCGGCGCGCCCTTCGGACCACCCCCTCCAACACGACCCCACCCCCGCGAATGTCCGGGTCTGGGCAACGTCTACAGTGGCGTGGTACGCGCGAGCCTTTACCGGGACTTCACACGGGGAGGCTTGCTGGGATGTCTCTGTCAGGGGTGTGCGTGACGGCCGTTGAATCCCGTCCAGCGGGGATTATCGGGACGAGCCAGAGCCCGAGCCGGCGGCCGATCGGGGCCCGGGTCAAGGCGTTCGTGGCGCTGACCAAGCCGCGGATCATCGAGCTGCTGCTCATCACCACGGTTCCGGTGATGTTCCTGGCCGAGCAGGGTGTGCCCGACCTCGGTCTGGTGCTGCTCACCTGCCTCGGCGGTTACCTCTCCGCCGGTGGCGCCAACGCGCTGAACATGTACCTCGACCGCGACATCGACGCGCTCATGGACCGCACCTCGCAGCGCCCCCTGGTCACCGGCATGGTCAGCCCCCGCGAGTGCCTGGCCTTCGGCATCACGCTGGCGGTCGTCTCGACACTGCTGTTCGGGTTCACCGTCAACTGGCTGAGCGCCTGGCTCTCCCTCGGCGCACTCCTCTTCTACGTCGTCGTCTACACGATGATCCTCAAGCGCCGTACCTCGCAGAACATCGTGTGGGGCGGCATCGCGGGCTGTATGCCGGTGCTGATCGGCTGGACGGCCGTCACGAACTCCCTCACCTGGGCGCCGCTCATCCTCTTCATGGTGATCTTCTTCTGGACGCCGCCCCACTACTGGCCGCTGTCCATGAAGGTGAAGGACGACTACGCGCGCGTGGGCGTGCCGATGCTCCCGGTCATCGCCTCCAACAAGGTCGTCGCCAAGCAGATCGTCATCTACAGCTGGGTGATGGTCGCGGTCTCGCTCCTGCTTACCCCGCTCGGCTACACGGGCTGGTTCTACACGGCGGTCGCGCTGGGCGCGGGCGGCTGGTGGCTGTGGGAGGCGCACGCGCTGCAGAACCGCGCCAAGGCCGAGGTGACGGGCGCGAAGCTGAAGGAGATGCGCCTGTTCCACTGGTCCATCACCTATGTGTCGCTGCTGTTCGTGGCGGTGGCGGTGGACCCGTTCCTGCGGTAGGGCCCAGGCGCGAGCGGCAGGTGCCCTGAGGCACGGGTCACTCGTCCCGCCCGTCGCGATTCGATCTACTCGCCGGTAGCATCCTGGCCATGGCAGACAAGGTGGCCAAGCTGGCCAAGCAGATCAACTCCTTCGCGAAGTCCCACGGCGGCGCCGAGGCCCAGGTCGCGTACCTCGGACAGCGCGGCGCCCGCATCGTGCTCGTGGGCGAGGACGGCGGCTGGGGCGACCTGGTGGCACCGTCGTACGAGACCGCCGAGAAGGCGGTGGAGAAGGCCGGGATCACACGCCACGAGTCCTTCGACGGCGAGTTCGCGGCGAAGGTGACCACGGGCGAGTACGAGTGGAAGCGGATGGCCGGCATTCAGATCGGCGGCTGAAAGCCCACCCCTCACTGCAACACCAAGTCACCGGTTCACCCGTTAGGACCTGTAGCAAGCGCAGTCCAGCCACGGGGAGCCCGGATGATCGACACGCCGTCTCTCGTGGACCAGTACTGCCATGGCGTACTGCGGACGGAACTGGGCCTCGGCACCTTCGAGGCCCAGCTGGCCCGTACCGAAGGTCCACCCGCGCCCGGCACCACCCTCTTCGACACCCAGACGGGTTTCGCCGTACGGCGCTGGTGCCCGCCCCTCCTCGGCCTGGAACCGCACTGCCCACCCGCCCGCTATCTCGCCCGGCGTCGTGAACTCGGCGTACTGGAGGCGGGCCGGCGCCTGCTGCGCGGCAGTGGCATCACGACGTATCTGATCGACACCGGCGTGCCCGGCGACCTCACCGGTCCCACGGAACTGGCCTCCGCCGCCTCCGCCCAGGCCCATGAGATCGTGCGCCTGGAACTGCTCGCCGAACAGGTCGCCGACACCTCCGGCACCGTCGAGTCCTTCCTCGCCAACCTCGCCGAATCGGTGCATGGCGCGGCGGCGGGCGCCGTGGCCTTCACCTCCGTCGCCGGCGTGCGGCACGGACTCGCGCTCGCGCCCGAGCCGCCGGGGCCGGGAGAGGTACGGGGCGCCGCGGGCCGCTGGCTGGCGGGGCGCAGGGTGGGCGGGGAGCTGACCGACCCGGTCCTGCTACGGCATCTGCTGTGGATCGCGGTGGCGTCGGGACGGCCGCTCCAACTGCACGCGGGGCTCGGGGAGCCGGGCGTGCGTATCGACCGTACGGACCCGGTGCTGCTCACGGACTTCGTCCGCGCCACGGCCGGCCTCGGCACCGACCTGATCCTGCTGCACGGCTACCCCTACCACCGGCACGCCGCCCACCTGGCCGGCTTCTTCCCGCACGTCTACGCCGACTCCGGCGCCGCCCTCATCCGCACGGGCGCCCGCGCCGCGACGATCCTCGCCGAGATCCTGGAACTCGCCCCCTTCGGCAAGATCCTCTTCTCCAGCGGCGCACAGGGCCTGCCCGAACTGCACGTGGTGGGCGCGGGACTCTTCCGCGAGGCCCTCGCAAGGGTGCTCGGGGGCTGGGTCGCCGAGGGTGCTTGGTCGCTGGCGGATGCGCAAAGGGTGGCGGGGATGGTGGCGGCGGGGAACGCCCGCAGGGTGTACGGGCTGGAGTGACGGTTTACTGCCTACCGCGTCCTGTACAGACTGGGGTGATGCAGACCGAGGTGTTACTCGACCGTTTTGTCACCGGCCTGACGCCGCTCACCCCGCTCGCCGTGTGGGCGCACGGCTCGCTCGCCGGCGGTGACTACCAGGAGGGCCGCAGCGACCTCGATCTGATCGCCGTACTGGACGGCCCGCTCACGTCCCGCACCATCTGGAGGCTCGCCAGGCTTCACGCCCGGCTGCGGGCCGAGCCGCTCGCCGCGCGGCTGCACTGCACGTACCTGACGCCGGACGCGGTGGACGACACCGGCCGGCGCCACCTCACCTGGGCGCACGAGCAACTGTTCAAACGGCCGGTCACCCCGGTGACCCGGCGCGAACTGCACGCCTTCGGACGTGTGCTGCACGGGAAGGCCCCGGTCGGCCTGCTGCCGCCGGTGACCGACCGGGAGCTCGGCGACTTCGTCGTACGCGACCAGCGGGATTTCTGGCGACCGGCCGTCGACGACGCCTCGCTGTGGACCCGGGACGTGTGGGTCGGACTGGGGCTGATCACCTTCGCCCGGGCGAGTGTCACCGCGCGCGAGGGGCGGCTGATCTCCAAGCGCGAGGCGCTGGACCTGCTGCCCGGCCTCGGGGCACCCGTCGAGGTCGTCGAGGACATCCGCAGGCGCCGCTACGAAGACGCGGCGGCGCCGACCGGGGAGTGGGCGGCGCGCAGGGCCGGGCTGACGCGGGACTACCTGGGGCCGGCGATCGACGCGCTCGTGGCGTCGTACGTCTGAACAGGCAGATCCGGCACCGCCACCTCGGGCCGCTCCCGCAGCGCAAGCAACACCCGCAGGGTCGCGATCCACACCAGGGCCGAGCCGAACATGTGCAGGCCGACCAGGAGCTCAGGCAGGTCCGTGAAGTACTGGACGTAGCCGATGCCGCCCTGCGCGAGAAGGATCAGGAACAGGTCGCGGGTGCGGTTCAGAGGGCCCTTGGGGGCGTCGACCGCCTTGAGGACGAACCACAGGGCGAACGTCAGCGTGACCACGATCCAGGCCAGTACGGCGTGCAGTTTGGTGACGTTCTCCCAGTTCACCGGCATCCGCTCGACCTCGCTGGAGTCACCCGCGTGCGGACCCGCGCCGGTGACCACCGTGCCGACCAGGATCAGCAGCACCGAGGCCGCGACCAGGAACCACACCAGCTGCTGGACCGCCTTGCCGACCAGCGGCCGCGGCGCCGCGTCGCCCTCCCGGGCGCGCTGCCACATCACCGTCGCGACCGCGATGAGCGCCGACGTCGCCACGAAGTGGGCCGCGACCGTGTACGGGTTGAGGCCCACGAGGACGACGATGCCGCCGAGCACCGCGTTGCTCATGACGATCCAGAACTGCGCCCACCCCAGGCGGGTCAGACTGCGCCGGTACGGCTTCTCGGAGCGCGCGGCGATGATCGCCCAGCCGACCGCGGCGCACAGCACGTACGTCAGCATGCGGTTGCCGAACTCGATGGCGCCGTGCAGGCCCATCTCGCTGGTGGCGGTGAGCGAGTCGTCGGTGCACTTGGGCCAGGTCGGACAGCCCAGCCCGGACCCGGTGAGGCGTACCGCACCGCCGGTGACCACGATGATCACCGACATCACGAGCGCGGCGAGAGCCGCCCGCTGGACCGTCCTCGGAGTCGGGGTCCAGCGTGCGGCGATGAAGGCGAGGGGGTTGCGCACGGCCGCTACGGCGTCGGCGCGGGTCAGCTTTGGCACGCGCCCTATCGTAGGCGGGCCGCTTGTGCACGCTTTCACGAGGGTGGCAGAGCCACCGTGCACGCAGCGCATTCTCCGGGGCGGCGTGGTGAACGTCACGACGGTGCCGGATCGGCCACCGGGCGGCCCGCCGGCGGTTCGGCGCCGTCCCACAGCGCGACGGCGATGCGCCGGGCCCGGTCGCGGAAGTCGGCGGCCCTGAGCGGGTCCGTCGTACATGCGGCCAGTCGCTCGTACACGGCCACCAGGCAGGGGTGGTCCTCTCCCAAACGGGCACGGAAGATCGCTTCGGCATCGGTGAGCACCGAGGCCGCCTCCTCCCGCCGGCCGAGGGAGATCAGCACGGGCGCGAGCCGCGAGAGGGTCTTGGCCCGGTAGTGGTGATCCTCGCCGTACCGCTCCTTGTAGATCGCCTCCGCGTCGCGCAGGGTGCGCCGGGCCTGCTGTGCCCGGCCCAGGGCGTGCTGCAGGGAACCCAGCTTGTTCAGGCAGGCGGCGTACTTGTGGGCCTCCGCCGCGCGGCGCTTGTGGTGCAGTGCCAGGACGGGACCGAGCAGTTCTTCCGCGCCGGCCAGCCGGGCCCGTGCCGCGCGGTTCAACTCCAGCCGGCGCATCGGATGCAGCGTCGAACGGGCACGGGCCCGCAGTTCCTCGCCCTGGCGCCGGTGCACGTCGGCCAGGAACTTGGCGACCTGCGAGGTCTCGAAGTCCTCGTGGCCACGGAACGCGCGGAACACGGCGAGCGCCTCGGCCAGCTCCGCCTCCGCCCTGACGAGGTCTCCCCGGTCCTGCGCGACGATTCCCGTGTCGCGCCGGAGCATCGCGCGGAACACCGTGTGCTCCTTCGGCTCCTGACTGCCGCAGAAGGGGATGAGCAGGGCGGCGCGGTCGTACGACTCGAGCGCGGCCGAGAGCCGTCCGGCGTTGCGGTGGATCATGCCCACCTCCTGCTCGGCCACCGCCCAGTCCAGGCTCGCCGCTTCCGTGCCGCGGCTCCGGTAGATCTTCATGGCCCTCTGGACGGCCTCCAGCGCCTCGTCGAAGCGGATGCGCTCGCGCAGAATGCCGCCCATCTGGCGGTGGCACTGGGCCTCGAGTTCCAGGAACGCGGCATCGCCCGAGCGATCACGGCACTGGTCCAGCGCCTTGCGGCACTCGGATTCCGCGAGGTCGAGATCGGCCAGCAGATAGTGCTGACGTGCGACGGCGAGAAGCGCGGTCGCACGGCCCAGGGCGTCCCCGCCGTCGGGTTCGGGGCGCAGACCGCGCAGCTCCGCCTCCCGCTCGAAGAAGGTCAGGGCACGCACCCAGTTGCAGCGCCCCTCCTGGTAGACACCCACGCGGTGCAGCAACCGCACCAGCGCGTCGGGATCCTGGGCCGCCCCGTACTCGCCGTCTCCCTCGGCGTCGGCGGCCCAGACGGCCTCCGTGATCACCGTGTCCGCATGCGGCATCAGACGCTCGCACGCATAACGGGAGTCCAGTTGTTCGGGGGAGACGGGGAAGGCCGCCTCGACCAGCCGCACCGCTGACTGGGACCACTCCAGCCGGGCGGACGCGTCCATTCGGCTGCGGATGAACTGTCGCACGCGAGGATGAATTCCGTAGGTCTCCAGTCCCGTGCGTCCGTCGCCGTTGCGGGTCAGCAACGAGTGGTCGACGAGCCGGAGCACCATACGGTTGAAGGCGCGCTCGTTCTCCATGGCGCGCCGCAGCCCGGCCGGGAGCATGGCGCTGTGCTGGAACAGGGTGGCCCGGGGGACGTCCTCGGACGCCAGGAAGGAGCACAGGCGCAGCAGGTCCTCGGCTTCCGGTGCGCTCTGCCGGATGCGTTCGATCGCCAGGACGAGCGTCTCGAAGCCGGTCTCGATGGGTTGTTCGGGCAGCTGACGCAGGTATTCCTCGACCGTGATCTCCTCGCGGTCGATGTAGGCCCCGGCCGTCTCCAGGTCGAGCGGCACCCAGCCCAACTGGGTGCCCAGCAGGGTCAGTTGCTCGTCGTCGCGGGCCGTCTCGGGGGCGCCGATGCGTCGGCGCAGGAACGTCAGCCCGTCGTGCGGGCCGAGCCCCGCCACCTCGATGGGCTCCGGGCACAGCCCCGACCAGCCTTCGCGCAGTTGCGTGGTGATCAGCACTTCACCGTTACCGCCCGGCGGCAGAAGCGGCATCAGCTCCTGTGTGCCGTCCCCGCGGGCCCCCGGGCGATCGCTCTGCCGCTGGACATTGTCGTACACCAGCAGCCAGCCCGGGTTGTCGCGCAGCCAGCCCCACAGGCCGGACAGGACCACGTTCTCGCTCTCGTGGCCGGGCACGCGGACACAGGCGGCGAGCTCCAGCAGCATGACCCGCAGCCGCTCGGGGCTGGAGGCGGGGAGCCACCAGGTCAGGGTGTGCGAGTCCAGATGCCGTCGGGCGTACGCCACGGCCAGCTGAGTCTTGCCCACGCCGCCGGTGCCGTGCAGGACGCAGGCGCGCACGCCGGTGGCGGGGTGTTCACCGTCGGATGCCGGGGGGCGTAACTGCTCCTCTACGTGCTTCAGTTCGCCTTGACGGCCGGTGAAGTACCGGGAGAGCGCCGGCAGGTTGGGAGGGGGAACGTACGGCGGGCTCGGTAACTCGTGGGACCGGGTGCGCCTTCCCACCGAGTGCCGGGTGACGAATGCGGACGCACCGCCGAGCAGGCCCGTCACCGTGACGACGGCCCAGAAGACGGGTCCCTGGGTGTGGTCGGCGACGATCGGCAGGACGCAGGCGCCCGCACCCGTCGCGGTGTACAGGCCGGCGAGCAGTCTCCTGCGCCCGGTCTCGCCCCGCTCGCTGGTCCCGGATGCCGCCAAGGTGACCACCCCCGTCCGGCAATTCCCCCTGATTGCAGGATTGTTCGAGCCTCTTCCCGCAGTATGGTGGATTTCCCATCGTCGTGGGTGGCAACCCTGTCCTTCCCTGATACGTTCGCCGGAATCTGTGGCTACGATCTGCGCTTCCCGGGTTCGCTTTTCGGAGGCGTGGTGTGGACGAAGAGGAAAGTGGTCGGAGGGTCGGGGGCCGGCTGCATGTGGGACTGGTGCACTGGTCGTTTCCCCCATGTGTGGGCGGGGTCGAGACGCATCTGTGGGACTACTCGAGACTGCTCGCGGCCCGGGACATCGACGTGACGGTCTTCACCGGAACGCCGGAAGCCGCCATTCCCCGCCATGCCGGGATCAGCGTTCTCTACCACTCCGACCTGGATCTCTCTGCGCATCGTCGCAGGCCGCCCGGTGAACCATCGCTGAGGACGTGGTTCAGCAAGGAGCTGAGCCCGGATCCCGCGCGGGGGAGGGCGGGAATCCGGCTGGTGCACGGCCACAACCTGCACCATTTCTCCGACCGTCCCGCCCGTGCGCTCAACAGTCTTCGCAAGGAACTGGACCTGCGGCTGGTCCACACCTACCACAGCGTGTGGCACGAACGGCCCGCGAACCCCGCCGCCCGGGCCTGCCGCGGCTGGCACCGGCACTACGCGGTCTCCGACTTCCTGCGGAGAGCGTGCGCCCGTGAGATCGACGTCGATCCGGAGCGCCGCTATCTGGGGGTGGACACCAACACCTACCAGGACGTGCCGGTGTCCGGCGGCCGGCAGCGACCCGGGCGGGTGCTGCTGCCCGCTCGGCTGATCCCCAACAAGGGGGCCTTGCTGGCCGTCGAGGCGGTCCACCACATCATCAGGAACCACATGACCTCGGTGCGGCCGCACCTGGTGCTCACCGAGACAAAGAACACGGTCGACTTCCACCACGAAAAGGACGGATTCCGCGAGGAATTGCAACAACTGATCGTGAAATTGGAGATCGAGGATCACGTCGAATTCGTGGAAGCCCAGGTCGACGAGATGAGGGACCTCTACGAGGAGGCCTCGGTCGTCATCTATCCATCGGTCTTCGACGAGCCGATGGGACTCGCGCCCCTGGAGGCGATGTGCGCCGCCAGACCGGTTGTGGTGACCCGCATGGGCGGCCTCGACGAAGGCATCGAGTACGACGGTGAGATGGGCTACCTCGTCCCCGACCGGAACGTGCACAAACTGGCCGACCGCATCGCCCTGCTGCTCGACAGCCCCGGGCTCGCGCAGACGGTGGGCCGCAGGGCCCGTGAACACGTCATGGAGCACTTCGACCTGGAGAAGCACTATGTGCGGCCGATGATCGGGGAGTATCTCGATCAGCTCGGCGCCGGTCCGGGCGACAGCGGCGGGAGCACCGTCTTGCTGTAGACCAGATTGGTCACGGCGGCGATCCGCTCGGTCCGGCGCAGCCGGTGGAGGGACATGAGGATGCCGAGCCAGGCGCCCACGGACCCCACGGCGGCGAGGATGTCGACGGTGACCGGGAGCTCGCCGATCCAGATGACTTCGGCCGTCACGAACAGCACCGGAAACAGGCACGAGGCGAGGATGTTGACCTCGGCCTCGGTGTTGTCCACCGCCAGCGCGGGGGACTCCAGCCGCAGCCGCCGCTTGCAGTATTCGAAGGCGAGCAGTCCCCGGTTCTCCCGATGACCGCCCCCGTGGACCCTGCCCGTCCCGTGCCGGGCCGGGGCGGGGCTGCTGAGGTAGTAGGCGAGCAGGGGGTGGGCGCGCAGGCAGTCGTCGAGGGCCTGCCGGCCACAGATCGCCTCGAGCCGCCCGAGCAGTTCGGGAGCGTCGAGTGCGGCGAAACGGGGGATCCGCTCCAGAAGGCCGACCAGCCAGAAGGAGAGCTCGCGGAACAGATAGCCCACGATGAAGCTGAGCGAGAGGAAGTTCAGCCCGACCACGATGGCCAGCGGCGTCGAGAGGTCCCTGGTCTGCGCCACCACGAAGGCCCACATCTGATCGGGGTGCCGCAGCTGGAGCAGGGCGATGACCCCGGTCGTGACGAGACAGAGCCCGGGAGCCAGCACGCTCGCCGCCAGCACGGCCGAGTAGAAGGAGAACTTGGAGGCCATCGCCGCGGCGTCCGGACCCATGCCGTCACACCCCTCCCGTGTCGACGCTCCAGCCGTCCGGCAGGCCCCGGACGACGACCTGTGCGCCGGGTCCGCCGACTCGCACCTCGAACTCCCGTCCGGCGAGCCGCAGCCTCTGCACCCGGAGCGGTGCGAGGAACGTCGGCCGCACGCGCAGCACCCGGCGGGACGCGTCCGGCGCCAGACCGAGCAGCGCAGACAGCACCGCCACGCCGGACGCCGCCGACCACCCCTGCGGCCGGCACGCCGCCGGATAGGCGAGCGGTGCCGGAGACCCCTCGGTGCGGCTGTCCCCGCCGTACAGCTCCGGCATGCGGTAGTCGAAGTGCGCCGCCGCCTCCAGCAGCCCCTCCGTCAGGGCGGAGACCTCCGCCGTGCACCCCGCCGCGCACAGTCCCTGGATGGCGATCGCCGTGTCGTGGGTCCATACCGAACCGCCGTGGTAGCTCAGCGGGTTGAAGCCGGGCAGCGCGGCGGACCGACTGCGCAGACCCCAGCCGGAGTTCAGCTCGGCGCAGGCCAGCCAGGCCGCGACGTCGCGGCAGCCCGCCTCGTCCAGGATGCCGGTGGACAGCAGCTGGCCCATGTTGGACGCCGGCCCGCTGACCGGCTCGAGTCCCCGGCCGACGGCGATCGCCACATAGCGCGGGGCCGGGCCCTGCGGCGACGGCAGCCAGAACGTGTCCGCAAAGCGTTTGCGCAGCGCGCGCGCCCAGGCGGCCAGCCGTTCGGCCGTCTCGGGGCGCCCGCGGGCCGCCAGCAGCCCGGCAAGTCCGCTTGCCGCCTGATAGGCGTACCCCTGGACCTCGCACAGCGCCAGCGGCGGCTCGATCCGGCGCCCCGCCGCGTCGCGCACCGCGTCCTCGCTGTCCTTCCAGGACTGGTGGCGCAGACCGCCCGCGCGGGGGTAGTAGCGCAGGAGCCCGTCCTCGTCGGCGGCGCTGGTCCGCACCACCCACTCCATCGCGCGCTCCGCGTACGGCAGCAGTGCGTCCACGTCCGCGTCCGGCAGACCCCAGTGCCAGGCCTCCACCAGAAGGGTCACGAACAGCGGGGTGGCGTCGACCGAACCGTAGTAGCGCGAGGGCAGGCGCAGGCCGTTGCCGTGGTCGACGTCCGCCGGGCGCAGTTCGTGCAGGATGCGGCCGGGTGCCTCCTCGCGGAAGACGTCGTGGGCCGTGCCCTGGCGGCGGGCCAGCGCCCACAGTGTGCCGCGGGCCAGGCCGGTGCCGAGCGGCAGCATCATCCGGGCCGCCCAGATGGAGTCGCGCCCGAAGAGGGTCAGATACCAGGGGCAGCCCGCTGCGATGAACTGGTCCTCGGGACCGTCGGGATCGGTGCGCTCCGGGTCCGCCAGGCGCAGGGCGCTCAGATCGCCGAGGCCCTGGCGCACCAGCGCCACCAGTCGGCGGTCGCCGTGCACGACGGGCTCGGACCAGGGCGCGGGCGAGGCAGGGGCGCGGGGGTGGCCGGGCGGGTCGGGGACCGCGCTCCCCGACACGGTCAGCCGGATCTGCCGGCTCTCGCCGGGACGCAGCAGCACACGGGGCCAGGTGAGCGTGCCGCCTTCCGGGCCGTCGGTGACCTCCGGGACCGGACCCGGCTCCGTCACACGGACCTGCGCGCGGCCCGTACGGGACCGCCAGTCCAGTCCCGGGACGTGGGCAGCGGTGGAGCAGCGCACGGTCGTGCCCGTCCGCCCCCGCTTCACGTCCGCGATGTCCGCGAGGTCGGTCGCCAGGGCCAGTTCCACATGTAATCGGCGTGCGACGGTGCCGACGTTGCGCAGAAGGATGCTCTCGCCCCCGCCGGCGGTGCGCACCCGCTCGATGATCACCGTCGGGTCGCTCGTGCGGTCTCTGGGGTAGCGGTGCACCGAAGTGAACCGCACCCGGTCGGGCCCCAGCGGCTGCACGCCGATCGGTTCGGGTTCACACCCGTCGATCAGCAGGCACGCCGTGTGCAGCAGTCTGCGGTCGTGCCCGTAGAACCCCTCCGCGCTGCGGCCACGCAGCTGCCCGTCCCTGGGAGAGGCGGCGAAGGCCGGGGCCGCGACGCACATCACCACGTCGTGGAGCAGTGGTTGCAGAGCACGCACACTCGGCGAATCCGCGGACTCATACACGGAGCGTCTCTTCCCACTCCGTACGAACGTCACTCACGCGGCGTACGCCGGTGCGTCACGCCGTGCTCACTCCCAGCGGAAGAACCTCCCCGCCGCGGCCAGCCCCACGACCGCCCACACGGCCAGGATCCCCAGGTCACCCCAAGGCATCCCGGCCCCGTGCTGCAACACATCCCGCAACCCGTCCGACAGCGCCGAGATCGGCAGCAGGCCCAGCACGTCCTGCGCGCCCGCCGGGAACTTGTCCAGCGGCACGATCACCCCGCCGCCGACGAGCAGCAGCAGGAAGACCAGGTTGGCGGCGGCCAGGGTGGCCTCGGCCTTGAGGGTGCCGGCCATCAGCAGGCCCAGACCCGAGAAGGCGGCCGTTCCCAGAATCAGCAGGAGGAGCACGGCTGCCGGATTCCCGTGCGGCGACCAGCCCAGCGCGAAGGCGATCACCGTCAGCAGGGAGATCTGGAGCACCTCGGTGACCAGCACCGACACCGTCTTCGCCGTCATCAGGCCCCAGCGGGGCAGCGGCGAGGAGGCGAGCCGCTTCAGTACGCCGTACCGCCGCTCGAAGCCCGTGGCGATCGCCTGCCCCGTGAACGCCGTCGACATCACGGCGAGCGCGAGGATGCCGGGGGCGAGGAAGTCGACGGCCTCGCCGGCGCCCGTGTCGACGATGTCCACCGAGCTGAAGAGGACCAGCAGCAGGGTGGGGATCACCACGGTCAGCAGGAGCTGCTCGCCGTTGCGCAGCAGCATCTTCGTCTCCAGCGCCGCCTGGGCCGCGATCATGCGGGGGAGCGGGGCGGCGCCCGGCTTCGGGGCGTACGAGCCTGTACCTGTACCTGTACCGACGGCGGTCACGAGCGCAGCTCCTTACCGGTGAGCTCAAGGAACACGTCTTCCAGGGTGTGCCGTTCCACCGAGATCCTCTCCGGCATCACCCCGTGCTGCGCACACCACGACGTCACCGTCGCGAGCAGCTGCGGGTCGACCTTGCCGACGACCCGGTACGAGCCCGGCGTCAGTTCCGCGGCCGTGCAGTCGGCGGGCAGGGCCTTCAGCAGGGACCCCACGTCCAGGCCGGGGCGGCCGGTGAAGCGCAGGGTGTTCTCGGCGCCGCCGCGGCACAGCTCCTCGGGGGAGCCCTGGGCGATGACCCGGCCCCCGTCGATGATCGCGACGTCGTCGGCCAGCTGCTCGGCCTCGTCCATGTAGTGCGTCGTGAGGATCACGGAGACGCCGTCGGCGCGCAGGTCCCGGACCAGGTCCCAGGTGGCCCGGCGGGCCTGCGGGTCGAGCCCGGCCGTCGGCTCGTCCAGGAACACCAGCTCGGGGCGGCCGACGACGGCCATGGCGAGCGCGAGCCGCTGCTGCTGGCCGCCGGAGAGACGGCGGTAGGTGGTCCGCCCGCAGCTGCCGAGGCCGAGCCTCTCGATGAGCGCGTCGACGTCCAAGGGGTGGGCGTGCAGCTTCGCCACGTGCCGCAGCATCTCGTCGGCCCGCGCGCCGGAGTAGACGCCGCCGGACTGGAGCATCACACCGATGCGGGGCCGCAGCTCGCCGGACTGTCGCACCGGGTCGAGGCCCAGGACGCGCACCGAGCCGGAGTCCGGCCTGCGGTATCCCTCGCAGGTCTCGACCGTCGTCGTCTTGCCCGCGCCATTGGGGCCGAGCACGGCGGTCACGCCCGCCCGGGCCACCAGGTCGAGGCCGTTCACCGCGGTCTTCGTGCCGTACCGCTTCACCAGGGCCTGGACCTGGACCACGGGCTCAGTTCGCATGGCTCCAGAGTCTAGGTACGCGGGCCGGGTCCGCTGCGGGCGGGTTCAGATCTCGTCCTCGCGGGACCTGTGCACCGGAAGCCATCGCTCCGCGTACGCCACCGCGTCCGCCAGCGGGAACAGCCGTACGTCGGCCGCGCCCACCTTGCCGCGGACGACGGGGCGGTCCCGCTCGAAGTCGTGGCCCAGCTCGTCGAACCGGTCGGAGGTGATCGACACCTCGGTCACCACCTCCCAGCCCGAGGGCCCCGGTCGGCCCGACTTCACCAGCGGCGACGGTATCCGGTACTCGGCGAGGTGAAAGCCGGTGCACGAGTCGTAGCCGGCGCCGAGGAGCAGCACGCGCGCGTGGAGTTCCTCCAGCCGTGCCAGCGGGCTGTGTTCGCCGAGGCTGCAGTCGAGGGCGTGACCGGCGGTCACCTGTGCCGCGCGAGAGCCGACGGCGGCGAACGACGCCTGGGGATGCGCGCTGCGCAGGGCGCCCGGCCAGGTCCGTACGGTCTCCGGGATCACGCCCATCCCGCGCGTGGGTGTGGTCAGGGGGTCGTAGCCGGGCATCGTGGCCCGGATCGTCTCCCACCACTCCTCGGGTACCGGCGGATTGCTCCAGTCGGCAGGGTCCGAGAGGTCGGCGGACTGGGTGGGGACGACGAGCGTGCCGTCCGGGCCGAGGGCGTCGAGCAGTCCCCTGACCACCGCGACGGCTCCTCCGCAGACCCAGCCGAGAGAGCTGAGGGAGGAGTGCACGAGGAGGGTCTCGCCGCTGCGGACGCCGAGCTCGCGCAGTTGTGCGGCGAGGGTCTCCCGAGTGACAAGAGGGCCGGTCGGAGGCGGTGTCGACATGCTTCGGGAGTGTCCCGGAGGGAGCCTCGTGACGCCACCGAATTGATCGATCAAAGATCGTTTCCGCAGGTCAGATTAGGTATGCCTAAGTGACGCAGCGCACCGTCGAGGCGCCCGGACGCGGCTTGCCCGGTCCTGAGGAATTACGCAACAATGGCGTTGTGAAAAACGTCGGCGAGGCTCGGGAGACCCCCATGGGAACCCCTCAGGAGGAGCTCGCGACCGGGGAGCGCTCCACGCGCAACCGGGTCGCGCGATCCATCCTGGACCACGGGCCGTCGACCGTCGCCGAGCTGGCCGGCCGGCTGGGGCTGACCCAGGCCGCCGTACGCAGGCATCTGGACGCGCTGGTCGCCGACGATGTCGTGGAGGCCCGGGAGCAGCGGGTGTACGGCACGCGCACGCGTGGCCGTCCCGCCAAGGTCTTCGCGCTCACCGACTGCGGCCGCGACGCCTTCGACCAGTCCTACGACAAGCTCGCCGCGGACGCCCTGAAGTGGATCGCCGAGCGCGAGGGCGGGCAGGAGGCGGTCGCCGCCTTCGCCCGCGCCCGGATCGCCTCCCAGGCGAGCGCGTACCGCAAGGCGATCGAGGCGGCCACCCCGGACCAGCGGACCGAAGCCCTGGCCAAGGCCCTGAGCGCAGACGGGTACGCTGCAACGGCGCGCAGCGCACCCCTCCCTCAAAAAGGCGAGCAGCTCTGCCAGCACCACTGCCCGGTCGCCCATGTCGCGGAGCAGTTCCCGCAGCTGTGCGAGGCGGAGACGGAGATCTTCGCCGAACTGCTCGGAACGCACGTCCAGCGACTGGCGACCATCGCGCACGGCGACGGCGTCTGCACGACGTTCATCCCGAAGATTTCCCACACCTCACATAACGCATCTGCAAGCACGGCCGGGAGGAACCCCGCATGACTCTCCCCATCGAGGAGACTGCCCACCCTGAGCTCGAGGGCCTGGGCAAGTACGAATACGGCTGGGCGGACTCCGACGAGGCCGGTGCCGCTGCGAAGCGCGGTCTGAGCGAGGCTGTCGTCCGCGACATCTCCGACAAGAAGTCGGAGCCGGAGTGGATGACCAAGCTCCGTCTCAAGGGCCTGAAGCTCTTCGAGAAGAAGCCCATGCCGAACTGGGGCTCGGACCTGTCGGGCATCGACTTCGACAACATCAAGTACTTCGTGCGCTCCACGGAGAAGCAGGCGGAGTCCTGGGAGGACCTGCCCGAGGACATCAAGAACACCTACGACAAGCTGGGCATCCCGGAGGCCGAGAAGCAGCGCCTCGTCGCCGGTGTCGCCGCCCAGTACGAGTCGGAGGTCGTCTACCACCAGATCCGCGAGGACCTGGAGGAGCAGGGCGTCATCTTCCTGGACACCGACACCGCGCTGAAGGAGCACCCGGAGCTCTTCAAGGAGTACTTCGGGACCGTCATCCCAGCCGGTGACAACAAGTTCGCCGCGCTGAACACCGCGGTGTGGTCGGGTGGCTCCTTCATCTACGTGCCGAAGGGCGTGCACGTCGAGATCCCGCTCCAGGCCTACTTCCGTATCAACACGGAGAACATGGGCCAGTTCGAGCGGACCCTGATCATCGTCGACGAGGGTGCCTACGTGCACTACGTCGAGGGCTGCACCGCCCCGATCTACAAGTCGGACTCGCTGCACAGCGCGGTCGTCGAGATCATCGTCAAGAAGAACGCCCGCTGCCGCTACACGACCATCCAGAACTGGTCGAACAACGTCTACAACCTGGTCACCAAGCGCGCCGTCGCCTACGAGGGCGCGACCATGGAGTGGATCGACGGCAACATCGGCTCCAAGGTGACGATGAAGTACCCGGCCGTCTACCTGATGGGCGAGCACGCCAAGGGCGAGACCCTGTCCATCGCCTTCGCGGGCGAGGGCCAGCACCAGGACGCCGGCGCGAAGATGGTCCACATGGCGCCGAACACGTCGTCCAACATCGTCTCGAAGTCCGTGGCGCGTGGCGGTGGCCGCACCTCCTACCGCGGTCTGATCGAGATCGGCGAGGGCGCTCCGGGTGCGAAGTCCAACGTGCTCTGTGACGCTCTGCTCGTCGACACCATCTCCCGGTCGGACACCTACCCGTACGTCGACGTCCGCGAGGACGACGTCTCCATGGGCCACGAGGCGACCGTCTCCAAGGTCTCCGAGGACCAGCTCTTCTACCTGATGAGCCGCGGTCTCTCCGAGGACGAGGCGATGGCGATGATCGTGCGCGGCTTCGTCGAGCCGATCGCCAAGGAGCTGCCGATGGAGTACGCCCTTGAGCTCAACCGGCTGATCGAGCTGCAGATGGAAGGCGCGGTCGGCTAAGACCCGCCATCCGGTTCAGCAGCAGGCGGCCCGCCCCCGGGGCGGGCCGAAGATCGCAAACGTAGGAAAGAGAGCAGACCGACAGCCATGGCTGAGGCTCAGAACATCCCGGTGGGCTCCACCACCGCCGGCTCGATCGCGGTCGCCGCGGAATCGACCGTCGTCTCGCGCATGAGCGCGCCCCCGTCCTTCGACGTGGCGGACTTCCCGGTCCCGCACGGCCGCGAGGAGGAGTGGCGGTTCACCCCGCTGGAGCGCCTGCGCGGGCTGCACGACGGCACCGCCGTCGCCACCGGCGAGGGCCTGAAGGTCGAGGTCGAGGCCCCCGAGGGCGTCACCGTCGAGGCCGTCGGCCGTGACGACGCGCGGCTCGGCAAGGCGGGCACCCCCGTGGACCGCGTCGCCGCCCAGGCGTACTCCGCGTTCGAGAAGGCCGGCGTGATCACCGTCCCCAAGGAGACGGTCCTCACCGAGCCGATCCGCGTCGCCGTGCACGGCGAGGGCGGGACCGCCTTCGCCCACCAGGTCATCGAGCTGGGCGCCTTCGCCGAGGCCGTCGTCGTCATCGACCACACCGGTGACGCCGTGCTCGCCGCCAACGTCGACTACATCCTGGGCGACGGCGCCAAGCTGACCGTCGTGTCGGTCCAGGACTGGGACGACAAGGCCGTTCACGTCGCCCAGCACAACGCGCTGGTCGGCCGGGACGCGTCCTTCAAGTCCGTCGTCGTCACCTTCGGCGGTGACGTCGTACGACTGCACCCGCGCGTGACGTACGCCGGCACCGGCGGCGAGGCCGAGCTGTTCGGTCTGTACTTCACCGACGCCGGGCAGCACCAGGAGCACCGCCTGCTGGTCACCCACAACACCCCGCACTGCAAGTCGAACGTCGTCTACAAGGGCGCGCTCCAGGGCGACGACGCGCACGCCGTGTGGATCGGTGACGTGCTGATCGAGGCCAAGGCCGAGGGCACGGACACGTACGAGATGAACCGGAACCTCGTCCTGACGGACGGCGCCCGGGTCGACTCGGTGCCGAACCTGGAGATCGAGACCGGCGAGATCGTCGGCGCCGGCCACGCCTCCGCGACCGGCCGCTTCGACGACGAGCAGCTCTTCTACCTGATGGCCCGCGGCATCCCGGAGCACGAGGCCCGTCGCCTCGTCGTGCGCGGCTTCTTCGCCGAGCTGGTCCAGCAGATCGGCATCGAGGACATCGAAGAGCGCCTCATCGCCAGGATCGAAGAGGAGCTGGAGGCGTCGGTCGCATGACCACGTTCGTACGCGCCTGTGGGCTGAGCGAGCTGGAGGAGGACACCCCGAAGCGGGTGGAACTCGACGGCACGCCGGTCTCGGTCGTCCGTACCGAGGGCGAGGTGTTCGCCATCCACGACATCTGCTCCCACGCGAACGTCTCGCTCTCCGAGGGCGAGGTGGAGGACTGCCAGATCGAGTGCTGGCTGCACGGCTCCAGCTTCGACCTCCGAACCGGCAAGCCGTCCGGCCTTCCCGCGACGCGCCCCGTCCCCGTATACCCCGTAAAGATCGAAGGGGACGACGTTCTCGTCTCCCTCAACCAGGAGTCCTGAGGCACCCATGGCAACGCTTGAAATCCGAGACCTGCGCGTCACCGTCGAGGCCGACAACGCCACGAAGGAAATCCTCAAGGGCGTCGACCTCACCGTGAAGCAGGGCGAGACGCACGCCATCATGGGCCCCAACGGCTCGGGCAAGTCGACCCTCGCCTACTCGCTCGCGGGTCACCCGAAGTACACGATCACCGGCGGCACCGTCACTCTCGACGGCGAGGACGTCCTGGAGATGTCCGTCGACGAGCGCGCCCGCGCCGGCCTGTTCCTGGCGATGCAGTACCCGGTCGAGGTCCCCGGCGTCTCGGTCTCCAACTTCCTGCGCACCTCCGCCACCGCCATCCGCGGCGAGGCCCCGAAGCTGCGCACCTGGGTGAAGGAGGTCAAGGAGGCCATGGAGCGCCTCAACATGGACCCGTCCTTCGCCGAGCGCAACGTCAACGAGGGCTTCTCCGGCGGTGAGAAGAAGCGCCACGAGATCCTTCAGCTCGAGCTGCTCAAGCCGAAGATCGCGATCCTCGACGAGACCGACTCCGGCCTGGACGTCGACGCCCTGCGCGTCGTCTCCGAGGGCGTCAACCGCGTCCGCGAGACCGGCGAGGTCGGCACCCTGCTGATCACGCACTACACGCGCATCCTGCGCTACATCAAGCCCGACCACGTCCACGTCTTCGCGGCCGGCCGCATCGCCGAGTCCGGCGGCCCCGAGCTCGCCGACAAGCTGGAGGCCGAGGGCTACGAGGCATACACGAAGGGTGGCGCATCCGAGTGACGCAGATGCCGGGCCTCCTCGACACCGAGGCGATCCGCAAGGACTTCCCCATCCTGGACCGGCTGGTCCACGACGGGCAGAAGCTCGTGTACCTGGACAACGCGGCGACCTCGCAGAAGCCGCGCCAGGTACTGGACGCCCTGAGCGAGTACTACGAGCGCTACAACGCCAACGTCCACCGCGGTGTGCATGTGCTCGCCGAGGAGGCCACGGCGCTGTACGAGGGCGCGCGCGACAAGGTCGCGGAGTTCATCAACGCGCCCAGCCGCGACGAGGTGATCTTCACCAAGAACGCCTCCGAATCGCTCAACCTCGTGGCGAACATGCTCGGCTGGGCCGACGAGCCCTACCGGGTGGACTCGGACACCGAGATCGTCATCACGGAGATGGAGCACCACTCCAACATCGTCCCGTGGCAGCTGCTCGCGCAGCGCACGGGCGCGAAGCTGAAGTGGTTCGGTCTCACGGACGACGGCCGCCTCGACCTGTCCAACATCGACGAGATCATCACGGAGAAGACGAAGATCGTCTCCTTCGTGCTGGTGTCCAACATCCTGGGCACGGTCAACCCGGTCGAGGCGATAGTGCGCCGTGCGCAGGAGGTCGGCGCGCTGGTGTGCATCGACGCCTCCCAGGCGGCGCCGCACATGCCGCTGGACGTGCAGTCGCTCCAGGCCGACTTCGTGGCCTTCACCGGCCACAAGATGTGCGGCCCGACCGGCATCGGCGTCCTGTGGGGCCGCCAGGAGCTGCTGGAGGACCTGCCTCCGTTCCTGGGCGGCGGCGAGATGATCGAGACGGTGTCGATGCACTCGTCGACGTACGCTCCCGCACCGCACAAGTTCGAGGCGGGCACGCCCCCGATCGCGCAGGCGGTCGGCCTGGGCGCGGCGATCGACTACCTCAACTCGATCGGCATGGACAAGATCCTCGCCCATGAGCACGCGCTCACGGAGTACGCGGTGAAGCGCCTGGCGGAGGTCCCGGACCTCAGGATCATCGGCCCGACCACGGCCGAGGACCGGGGCGCCGCGATCTCCTTCACCCTTGGCGACATCCACCCGCACGACGTGGGCCAGGTTCTCGACGAGCAGGGCATCGCGGTCCGGGTCGGCCACCACTGCGCCCGCCCCGTCTGCCTGCGCTACGGAATTCCTGCGACCACGCGAGCGTCGTTCTATCTGTACTCCACGCCGGCCGAGATCGACGCTCTGGTGGACGGCCTGGAGCACGTCCGGAACTTCTTCGGCTGACGGGACGGGACGAGCGACGCATGAAGCTGGATTCGATGTACCAGGAAGTCATCCTGGACCACTACAAGAACCCGCACGGGCGGGGCTTGCGGGATGGCGACGCCGAGGTGCACCACGTGAACCCGACGTGCGGCGACGAGATCACCCTGCGTGTGAAGTACGACGGCACGACGATCGAGGACGTCTCCTATGAGGGCCAGGGCTGTTCGATCAGCCAGGCCTCGGCGTCCGTGCTGAACGACCTGCTGGTCGGCAAGGAACTCACGGACGCGCAGAAGATCCAGGAGACCTTCCTGGAGCTGATGCAGTCCAAGGGGAAGATCGAGCCCGACGACGCGATGGAGGAGGTCCTGGAGGACGCGGTCGCGTTCGCCGGGGTCTCCAAGTACCCGGCCCGGGTCAAGTGCGCCCTCCTCAGCTGGATGGCGTGGAAGGACGCGACGGCCCAGGCCCTGGGCGGAGCCGACGCCGAAAGGAAGACGGCATGAGTGACACCGTGGAGATGAAGCCGGCCTCGGAGGAGGAGCTCCGCGAGGCCCTGATGGACGTCGTCGACCCCGAGCTGGGCATCGACGTCGTCAACCTCGGCCTGATCTACGGCATCCACATCGACGACTCGAACGTGGCCACGGTCGACATGACCCTGACGTCGGCGGCCTGCCCCCTGACGGACGTCATCGAGGACCAGGCCAAGTCCGCCACGGACGGCCTCGTCAACGAGCTGCGCATCAACTGGGTCTGGATGCCGCCGTGGGGCCCGGACAAGATCACGGACGACGGCCGTGAGCAGCTTCGGGCGCTGGGGTTCAACGTCTGAGCTCCCAGTCCGAGCTTCCCGCTCGTGGGGAAAGCGGCGGCACCTGCCGGGTGCCGCCGCTTTCCTGTGTTCAGGCCGGCCCGCCCACCAGGTGGAACGACGAGTCCGCCGCATACTGGGAGCTGTACTCGAAGCGTTCGAGGCGGACCACGAAGTTGCGGTGGCGCAGGAAGTAGCCCGGGTAATTGACCGACTCAAGCATGGTCGCGCCGGAGTAGCCGGAGCCGCGGGAGCAGAAGGTGGCGTCCTGTGCGAAGAGACGCGAGGCGTCGTTGCGTTCGGCGCGCAGGGCGAAGTTGCGGTGGCGCAGGTACTTGCCGTCGTGCGTGGCGAAGGAGTAACAGGAGCTGTTGGCCAGGCCTTTGACCTGCTTGAAGGTCGAGTCCTCGCGGGATTCCGGACCGCGGACCGGGTCCAGCCTCACGTAGCCGTCGCTCACGTGCCAGTAGCGGTCGGAGTAGTTGACCGAACGGACCGAACGCCAGGTGACGGTGGCCGGCGGCTTCGGGGCGGGAGCCGGTGGACTGCCCTCGTCGGAAGGCGACTTGGACGGCTCCGGCGCGGGCTTGGGCGTGCCGGCGTGCTGTCGGTCGGGTGCCTCGGTGGTCGGCAGGTCGGTCGACAGGCCGCTCTTGCCCTTGGGAGGAGTCGTCTCCGAAGGGGTGGCGAAGGAGATCAGGCCGGGGAGCGTCGTCGCCTCGGTGGAGGGCGACGCGGAGTATGGCTCGGCGTCATATTCCTTGTCCGACACGGCGATCGCCGTGAAGCAGGCGATGATCGTGGCCACCGCCATCCCGCCCGCCAGCCACAGGCGGCGCGTCCCCGGCGCCCGTGAGGTGTCCGGGGCCCAGCCGTTCTCCCAGGGTTGGTCCTGAGACGGCTGGGACTTGTTTTCTGGCATGCGCTGTTCCCCCCAGCGGCGTCATGGGGTGACGACCGCGGCTGCGAAGGCCCGGTATGTGAACAGTGAACGACACTAGTGGAACCACTGGTTTCCAAGCAGCCCTTTGGTACCAGCCGTATCCACATCGATGCCTCAACCGCCTGAAGGGCACGCTGTGTTCGGCGCCGACGGCCCCCGGCCGTGGGCAGGGGAGGGCTCGCGGCAGGGCATCATGGCCGGGCAGCGTCGAAGATCACGCACCGACAGGAGCCCTCAGACCATGGCCCACCGCATGCCCCAAGCCCTCCGCCGAGCACTCGCGGCCGCGGCACTGTGCGGTGCCCTCGCCATGGCCGCGGGCGGATGCACTGCGGCGTCCGACGACGAGGGCACCGACCCGAAGAAGGTGGAACTGCCCGAGCCGGGGGTCGCCTTCGACTACCAGATCGGCGGCGCCTACCCGCCGCCGACAGGCGTACGCGCCGTCTCCCGCGACCGCACCGCGAAACCCGCGCCGGGGGTCTACAACATCTGCTACGTCAACGCCTTCCAGGCCCAGCCGGACGCCGAGAGCTGGTGGGAGGACCACCACCCCGACCTGCTGCTCCGGGACGACGACGGTGCGCTCGTCGTCGACGAGGACTGGGACGAGGCCCTCCTGGACATCTCCACGGCCGCCAAGCGGGAACGGCTCGCCGGGATCGTCGGGAAGTGGATCGACGGCTGCGCCGAGGCGGGCTTCCAGGCGATCGAGGCCGACAACCTCGACTCCAACGAGCGGTCCGACGGGTTGCTGACCGCCGCCGACGACCTGGCCTTCGGCAAACTGCTCGCCGCCCGGGCGCACGCGGCCGGTCTGGCCATCGGCCAGAAGAACGCCGCCGGCATGGCACAGCAGGGACGCCGTCTCGGCTTCGACTTCGCGGTCGCCGAGGAGTGCGGGCAGTACGACGAGTGCGGGGCCTACGCGGACGCCTACGACGACCGGGTCTTGGTCATCGAGTACCGCGCGGACGGCCTCGCCGCGGCCTGCGCCGGCTGGGGCGACCGGCTGTCGGTGGTCCTGCGTGACCTGGACGTCGTCAAGGCGGGGGAGAGCGGGTACCGCCGCCGCACCTGCTGACCCGGGCCGGCACCCCTGTGGCCGACACTCATGTGTACGGGCGTACGCAACGTTGTGTACGCTCGTACACATGGGATACCTGCTGCTCGCCGGAGCCATAGCGGCCGAGGTGACCGCCACGACCGCCATGAAGTACAGCGACGGCTTCAGCAGGCTGTGGCCTTCGCTGCTGACGGCACTCGGATACGTCGTCTCCTTCGCGTTGCTCGCCCAGACGCTGAGGACCGTCTCCGTGGGCACGGCCTACGCGATCTGGGCCGGCGTCGGCACCGCGGCCATCGCCACCATCGGGATCCTGTTCCTGGGGGAGGGGATGACGGCCACCAAGGCCGTCGGCATCGCGCTGATCATCGTCGGCGTCGTGGTGCTGAACCTGGGAGGCGCGCACTGATGGCCCGGCGCTACGACCCCGAGCGACGTCAGCGGATCATCGACGCGGCGATCCGGGTCGTCGGGGAGAAGGGCATCGCGGGGCTGAGCCATCGCACCGTCGCCGCCGAGGCCGATGTGCCGCTCGGCTCCACGACGTACCACTTCAAGACCCTCGACGATCTGCTGGTCGCCGCCCTGCGCCAGGCCAACGAGGGCTTCGCCAAGGTGATCGCCTCGCGCGGCGGCCTTGAGGACCCGGAGACCGACCTGGCGGCCGAACTCGCGGGCTGGATGGGCGAGTGGCTCGCCGGGGACCGCACGGGCGTCGAGCTCGAGTACGAGCTCTACCTCGCCGCCCTGCGCCGCCCCGCCCTCCGCCCGGTCGCCGACGAGTGGGCACGCGATCTCGCCGACCGGCTGTCCCGCCGTACTGACGCCGTCACGGCGCGAGCACTGGTGGCGGTGATGGACGGGATCTGCCTTCAGGTACTGCTCGCCGGTGGCACCTACGACGAGGCCTACGTACGGGAGGTGCTGGCCAGGGTCATCCCCTGACGGACACAGACGCAGGAGTGGGCACGGGCAGGGGTCGACACAGGCCCGGGCCAGGTACGTACCGCCCGGCACGTGAGACGTCCTTCCGCCGGTTCGCCCCTGCGGGCAGCGTCACGTTAGGTTGCCCTTATGACCGACACGACTGCTCCTCGCACCACCGGCGCCGTGGCCGCCGGCCTCGCCACGATCGCCGCTGACGGCACCGTCCTCGACACCTGGTTCCCCGCCCCCGAGCTCGTCGCCGAGCCCGGCCCGTCCGGCACCGAGCGGCTGTCCGCCGAGCGCGCGGCGGAGCTGCTCGGCGGCGGCGCCACCGCGGCGATCGGGCCGGACACCCGCCGGGGCGTCGAGGTCGTCGCGGTCCGTACGGTCATCGCCTCGCTCGACGAGAAGCCGATCGACGCGCACGACGTCTACCTGCGCCTGCACCTGCTCTCCCACCGCCTGGTCAAGCCGCACGGGCTGAGCCTGGAGGGCCAGTTCGGCTTCCTCGCCAACGTCGCCTGGACCTCGCTCGGCCCGGTCGCCGTCGACGACATCGAGAAGGTCCGGTTGAACGCCCGCGCCGAGGGCCTGCACCTCCAGGTGACCTCGATCGACAAGTTCCCGCGCATGACCGACTACGTCGCCCCGAAGGGCGTCCGCATCGCCGACGCCGACCGGGTCCGCCTGGGCGCCCACCTCGCCGCGGGCACCACCGTCATGCACGAGGGCTTCGTCAACTTCAACGCCGGCACCCTCGGCACCTCCATGGTCGAGGGCCGTATCTCCGCGGGCGTCGTCGTCGGCGACGGCTCCGACATCGGCGGCGGCGCGTCCACCATGGGCACGCTGTCCGGCGGCGGCAACGTGATCATCTCCATCGGCGAGCGCTGCCTGATCGGCGCGGAGGCGGGCGTCGGCATCGCGCTCGGCGACGAGTGCGTCGTCGAGGCCGGCCTGTACGTCACCGCGGGCACCCGCGTCACCATGCCCGACGGCCAGATCGTCAAGGCCCGCGAGCTCTCCGGCGCCTCCAACATCCTCTTCCGCCGCAACTCGGTCACCGGCACCGTCGAGGCCCGCCCGAACAACGCGGTCTGGGGCGGCCTGAACGACATCCTGCACAGCCACAACTGACGACGGCCGACATCGACGAACGCCCTCCGGCAGCCGGCCCAGGCTGCCGGAGGGCGTTCGTCGTGCTGGCGCCGCGGCGCGCTCACGTTCGGGTTACTCGTCGTGACCTCAGCACGGTCCAGGCAGATGAACGGGTGGACGCAGTTTCCGATCACACGCCGAACCGACGAAATGAGGACCGAGGGCTGATGACCGGTCGAGTGAAGACGAACGAACGGACCAGGACCGTGCTGCGCCTGGTGGTCGGGGTGCTGGCCGCAGGGGCCGCTTGCTGGCTGCCGGCCGGGACCGCGTACGCCGACGAGACCAACACCGCCTCGCACAACGGTCCGCGCATCGGGCTGGTCAATGTGGGGCAGGTGGACGACCCGATGGAGGATGTGCTGGAGCACTTCCTGCTCTTCGGCGACGGGTACAAGTGGGGCTGATCGCGCACCGCGCACCACGCGGGGCCCTTGTCGCACCGGGATGCGGCGAGGGCCCCGGCTCTTTTCGCGACTTCTTCCCGTGCGCAGGCATAGCGGCGGCACCCGGCACGCGTCACGAGGGGTAGGAGAGACGGGCACCCGGCCCGCCCGGGGGAAGAGAAGGTGACGATGGATGCCCAAGCGCAGGACAGCTTTCGGGAGTTCGTGGAGAACCGGTCGTCCGCGCTGCTGAAGACGGCGGTACTGCTGACCGGCGGCGACCGGCACGCGGCGGAGGACCTGCTGCAGAACGCCCTGATCAAGGCGGCCGGCCGCTGGCATCGCATCGACGAGCCGGAGGCGTACGTGCGCCAGATCCTGTACCGGCAGCAGATCAGCCGCTGGCGACTGAAGTGGTGGCGGCGTGAGCTGACCGTCGCCGAGCCGCCCGAGACCGGTGCGAACCCGGACGCCGCCCCCGCCGCGGAGCTGCGGCTGCTCATGCGCGGCGCGCTGGCCCGGCTCACCGACCGGCAGCGCACCGTGCTGGTGCTGCGCTACTTCGAGGACCTGCCGGAGGCCGACGTGGCCCGCATGCTGGGCTGCTCCGTGGGCACCGTACGGTCCACCACCTACCGCTCACTGGCCCGGCTGCGCTCGCTCGCGCCGGAACTGGCCGCCCTCGGCGAGGCCGAGGCCGAGCGCCTTCCGACCCGTGACTACTCGCCCATGGAGGTGCGGCCGTGAACGTCGACGAACTCATGCGCGACGCCCTGCGCGAGCAGGCCGCCGAACAGCCCCCGGCGGCGGCGGGGTTCGCCGACCGGGTACTGGCCGTCCGCCGGCGCCGTCGTAACGGCAGGCTCGCGGCCGCCGCCGTGGCCGCCGTGGCCGCGATCGCCGTCGGGGTGGCGGTGCCGCTGATGGACTCCGGCACGCGGGACGTCCGCCCCTCGGGCGGCGGCATCGTGGAGGAGGAGAAGGACAGGAAGGCGCACCCCGACCAGTCGCCGCCGCGCGACGAGATCGCCGTCGGGGGCACGACTTTGGCCGCCTACTTCATCTCGGAGACGGTCCAGAAGTCCCCGGACACCGCCGTCTACGAGCGCACCTATTACCTGCTGGACCCGGAGACCGGCAAGTACGCGAAGACCGAGAACTGGTCGTGGGTCGCCGTCGCCCCCGGCGCGAAGACCGCCGCCGTCCTCGAACGGGACCTGCCCGCCTCGCGGATCGGCCTGCTCGACCTGCCGACCGGCAAGGTGCAGCGGTGGATCCCGGTCGAGCACGACGTCGCCGGGCTCGCCTTCTCCCGCGACGGCCGCAAGCTGATCGCGACGACCTACAGCGACAACCCCGACCGGCGGATCAAGACGGAGGGTTCCGAGGGGTGGGGCCAGCCCTGGGAGTCGAGCCGCACCGGCTTCTACGTCCTCGACGTGGCCTCCGGGAAGGGCGACTGGACCGAGGTCGCGTCGGAGAGCGACGCCGACGACCCCATGGGCGGCACCTTCCTCAACTCCCGGCAGGACTTCGCCCTCACCGACGACGCCCGGCATGTCTGGTCCGGGCACCCCATGGGGGACATCGGCAAGGAGTTCTGGGACCTCACGGGAAAGAAGGTCTCCGCACCCGCGGGCGAGGAGCATCTGAACTGGTTCGTCGACGCGGGCAAGTCGCCGAACGGCCGACTCGTCGCCGGTGACTTCGGGGGGAAGAAGTGGAAGACGTCCTCGTACGTCGTCGACGCCATGACCGGCGCCAAGACCGAGGTGCGCGGGCAGCAGTTGCTCGCCTGGGTCGGCAACAAGCAGCTGATCGCCTGGGACATCGGCAAGGACGACGACAACGAGTTCCACCAGCGGCTCGTGCTGGTCACGATCGGCAGCGACAAGACCGTCCCGCTCAGCGGCTTCCGGCAGGGCAACGACGGGGGTGCCGGGCGCTGGGAACCGGTCTTCGCGCAGCCCTGATCAGGCGGCGACGAGTCGTTCGTACTCCGCCAGCAGCCCGACGGTCGCCTCCCGGCCGGCGGGCCGCAGCGGGGCGCGGACCGGGCCCGCGGGCAGCCCGAGCGCGTTGAGCAGCGCCTTGGCGGTGACCGTGCCGGGCAGCCCCGCCGACATCATCAACTCGATGAGCGGCGTGGCACGTTGTTGGAGGCGGGCGGACACGGGGGTGTCGCCCGCCTCGAACGCGTCCAGGACGGCACGCAGGTGAGCCGGTACGACGTTCGCGACCGTGCTGATGTAGCCGGCGCCGCCCACCGCGTACAGCGCGAGGTTGTGCTCGTCGCAGCCCGCGTAGTAGGCCAACTCCGTGCGGGACAGCACCTTTTGGGCGGCGAGGAAGTCGTAGGAGCAGTCCTTCACCCCGACGATCCGGGGGTGCTCGGCGAGCCGGATCAGCGTCTCCGGCTCGATACGGGTGCCGGTGCGGCCCGGGATGTCGTACAGCACGAGCGGCAGTCCGGCAGCGTCGGCGACCTCCCGGAAGTGCGCCTCGACGGCGTCCTGCGGGGGCCTGCTGTAGTACGGCGCGACCACCAGCAGGCCGTCGGCGCCCGCCTTCTCCGCCGCCAGGGCCAGCTCGACGGTGTGCCGGGTGTCGAAGGTGCCCACGCCCGCGACGACCGACGCCCGCTCGCCCACCGCCTCCTTCACTGCCCTGACCAGCTCCGACTTCTCTGCGTCCGTCGTGGTCGGCGACTCACCCGTCGTACCGGAGAGCACCAGACCGTCGCAGCCCTCGCTCACCAGCCGGTCGGCCAGCCGCTGCGCGCCGTCCAGGTCGAGCGACCCCGCCTCGGTGAAGGGCGTGACCATGGCGCACAGGGCGCGGCCGAAGGGCGGGGCTGAGGCGGACGCAGCGGCGGAGGTGGCCGGAGCGGCGGAGGCGGACGGAGGCGCGGAGGCGTCGGCGGTCGTCATGAGAGTAGTGTCGGCGCGACGATCGCGTAGCTCCACTTAATTCTGCTAAGGAGTATTGCTAAGCGTTGCTGTGGCGTATGGCTTTGCCCTATGTCCAAAGCCGGGCGCATGGGTCACCATGGCCGGGACGGTCAACGACCCCTGGTCATGGGAGGCGTCATGAAGCTCGGCAAGGCACTCGCCACCGGAGTCGCGCAAGAGCGGCCGCGGACCCACGACGAAGAACTCGGCCTCGATCAGGAACTCCAGGACGTCGAGGCGCCCGCGCCCGAAGAGGCCCCGGCCGCCCGATGAGGCTGCGGCTTCCGGAGGAACGCCCGACGGAGCCGCCGACCGGATACAAGATCGCCCACCCGATGCTGTCCCAGGACGGCACCCGGGCCGCCTTCACCGGTGTGTCGCTGGGCGGCGCGCTGCCGTACGGAGTCCTGGCCGACGCGTCCTGCGTCTACGGCCTGCGGCACCGGGCGCCGAGCCGCCGCTGCGACTGCGGCTTCCACTGCGTGCACGACCGTACGGTGGCCGAGGCGCTGCTGTGCACCGCCGAGCACCGGACGGCGGTACTGCTCGAGGTCACCGTGCTGGGCCGGTACATCCGCTTCGAGCGCGGCTTCCGCTACGCCCGTCAGCGGGTGCGCACCGCCACGGTCGGGCCGTGCGCCTGCGGTACGGTCGCCGCCGCGCTGGCCGACGCCGGCTGGGGCCGCCCCGGCTGGCGGGCACTCGCCCCTTCCTGCGCGGGCTGCCTGCGCGGCCGTACGTCCGTCTCGCTCGCCGGGTTCGCCCGGCTGGCGGCGGAGCGGCTGCGGGTGGTGGCCGGCAAGGGGGCGTCCGTCGCGATGAGCGGCCCGGTACCGGCCGATCACCTCGGCGTGCCCGAACTCGCCGCCGAGGCCGCGCTGTTGCAGGCCCGCCTCGACTGGTTCCAGGCCCAGCTGGCCCGGCTGGGCGAGCACGGCACGGGCGGCGGTGAACGGCAGGGATAGCGGGGGCCGGTCCGGGTACCCGGTGGTTTCCGAACCGGGGCGGGCGGGCGCCTGACCGCAACCACGGCTTCCGAGCCGGCGCGGGACGGCGGCCGCTCGCTGTGCGGACCCGGTGCGCGGGCCGGTGAACCGCTCGCCCGGTTCGGACCGGACATCGGGGAGACCGAGGAGATCGAAGGAAGGGCACATCGATGACGGACAGGAGGACGGGGCCGGAGGGGACCGCAGGGGACCCGGGAGGCGACGCGGTGAAGGGCGCTGCCGCGAAAGGCGGGGCCAAGGGTGCCGGCGGGGCAAAGGAGACCGGCGGGGCCAAGGGGCCTGAAGAGCTGCGGCGGCAGATGGAGGAGACGGGGAGCGGGCCCGGCGAGACCGGGAGCGGACCCGGCGACACCGCGGCGGACCTCGCGGGGACGGCGGATGCCAAGGGCCGAGCCCTGACCCGTGCCGCCGACCTGATGGACAAGGCGGGTGCCATGACCGTGCAACTGCGCAGCAGCGTTGGTCTGGCCGGGCATGCCGTGCATGACAAGGCGGCGCAGGCCGGGCACGTGGTGCAGGATCGGGCGAGCCGCACCGGACACGCCGTTCACGACAAGGCGACGCGCGCGGGACACGCCGTGGAAGGCAGTGTGCCGCGCCCCGTCCGCAGCGTCGTCCAGGCCGGCCTGCGGCATCCGCGGCCGGTACTGGTCGCCGGGGTCGCGGTGGGAGCGGCGGTCGCGACGGGGATACTGCGGCGACGGCATCACGCGCACCACTGAGACGCCCGACGACGACGCGGACGGCGAGGCCGGCCGGCGACGTGGCCCGGACGACGCTGACGGCGACGTGGTCGGACGACGCTGACGGCGACGTGGTCAGACGGCGAACCGGCGAGCGGCCAGGTAGCGAGACTGCCAGAGAGCGAAGCGGCGATACAGCGAAACGGCGAGAGAGCGAACGGCGATACGTGAAACGGCGCGGGACCGGTCACCGGTCCCGCGCCCCGCTCTGTGATCCCGCCTCCTGCGCACCCGCCCCGTCACGGATCGCTTGACCTCAAGTCCGGTTGAGGTCGAAAGGTGGTCGACGCACCCACCGACCACCGACTCCCGGAGGCCTCCGTGACCCGCCGCACCACCACCCACCCCGACCTCACCCACCCGGAGACCGGCGCCCCCTTCTTCAGTACCTGGCGCGTCGGTACCCCCGTCCGGCAGCGGCAGACGGTCGAGGCGATCGCCGACACCTGGCAGCGCCGCCCCTGGCCCACCGACGGCCTCCTCGGCTACCACGTCTACACCGGCCATGACGGCTCCACCCTCCTCCACCACTCGCAGTGGAGGAGCGAGGACGCCTACGAGGCGTTCGTCAAGACGCACCGGCAGGAGCGCGTCGACGAGATCGACATCGCCGTACCGGACATCGAGCGGCTGTGGCTCGGCCGGTACCGGCACTACCGCAGTGCCGGCCGGGAGGGCGACACCCGCGTGCCCGGCTGTGTCGTGATCGTCGACGTCGAGTTCGAGGGCCCCGACCCCGAGCGGCAGCGCGCCTGGGTCGACGCCGTCTTCGAGGCGCTGGAGAGCGAGCCGAACCCCCACCCCGGTGGCATCGCCGGCCACTTCCACCTGAGCACCGACGGCACCCGCGTCCTCAACTACGCCGAGTGGGAGAGCGCCCAGGCCCACATCGAGGCACTCGCCGCGCCGGGCGACGGCATCGGCTCGGCGACGGAGCTGTGGCAGCGGGTACAGAGCTGGCCCGGGCTGAGGAGCAGCACCGTCAGCCGGTACGACCACGCCCTTGGCCTCGTCCCCGACTGAATGGCCCTCGACAGGCCCTGAAGGGTTCCTCGCCGAAAACTCCAACCGTATGGACAAAAAAAGTTTTCGGTGAAACGGTGGATCCATGCTGGACGTGACCGTGATCGAAGACCCCGAGGCCGCAGCCGTCTCCCTGGACCCCACAAGGGCCCGGCTGCTAGCCGAGCTGGCGGCCGGACCCGCGTCGGCCGCCATGCTGGCCGGCAAGGTCGGGCTGCCCCGGCAGAAGGTGAACTACCACCTCAAGGCACTGGAGCGGCACGGACTGGTCGAGCTGGCGGGCGAGCGCCGCAAGGGCAACGTCACCGAGCGGCTGATGCGGGCGACCGCCGCGTCGTACGTGATCTCGCCGCTCGCGCTCGCCTCCGTGCAGCCCGACCCGGACCGCTTCCGCGACCAGCTCTCCGCCCGCTGGCTGCTCGCGCTCGGCGCCCGGCTCGTCCGGGACGTCGGCTCGCTGATCACCGGTGCGACGAAGGCCCGCAAGCGGCTGGCGACCTACGCGCTGGACGGCGAGGTCCGCTTCGCCTCGGCCGCCGAACGGGCCGCCTTCATCCAGGAGTTGACGGCGGGCGTGAGCGCGCTGATCCGCAAGTACGACGCGTCTGACGCGGAGGGCGGCCGGGACCACCGGATCGTCGTGGCCGTACATCCCACGGTGAAGCCCCAGAGCCCGCACGAGAACCAGAACCAGAACCCTGAACTCGACAGCAAGTAAGCAGGAGTCCACCATGTCCAAGGAATTCGAGATCGCCCGCGAGTTCGAGGTCGACGCCACGCCCGAGCAGGTGTGGGAGGCGGTCACCTCCGGTACCGGCGGCTGGCTGTGGCCGATGGAGGCACCCGAGCCGCGCGAGGGCGGCAAGGGCCCCTTCGGGTCGACGGTCACCGCCTGGGACCCGCCGCACCGCTACACCAACCGTGTCGAGGACGTCGAGGGGATCTCCGAGCAGACCCTCAACCAGCTCGACTACACGATCGAGCCGCGCGACGAGGGCCGCCGTGCCTGGGTCCGGTACGTGCACAGCGGGATCTTCGTCGACGACTGGGACAACCAGTACGACGGCGCCGCCAAGCACACCGAGTTCTACCTGCACACCCTGCGCCAGTACCTGACGCACTTCGCCGGCCGTACCGCCGCCTTCGCGACCTTCGACGGACCGGAGGCCTCGAAGGCCGCGGACGCGCTCGTCGCCGTCGGGCGGGCGCTCGGCGTCGGGGAGGACGTGGCCGAAGGGACGCGGCTGACGGTCCACGGGCCCGACGAGTTCGACGCCGTGGTCGACTTCCGCAACCCGTACTTCATCGGGCTGCGCACGGACCGGGGCCTCACCCGGGTCTTCGGGCGCAACCACTGGGGCTACCCGGTCGGCGTCTCCCTGCACGACTTCACACCGGGCGCCGACATCAAGGAGTGCGAAGCCGCCTGGCAGGACTGGCTGAACGGCGTGTTCAGCCAGTCCTGAGGCGCACCGGAGGTTACGGGCGGAACCGCAGCACCTGCGGGTCGTGGTCGCTGATCTGGTCGTTGAACTCCGAGTTGATGTGCACGCTGTCGTACTCGAAGTCACAGCCGCGCCGGATCGACGGGCTGACCAGGATCTGGTCCAGCGTCTGGGCGTTGCCCTGGTAGACGTACGAGTAACGCTCGCTCTTCGGCAGCGACTTGATCGCCGACCAGAGCACGCCGTCGCCCTCGAGGATCTCCACGGTCTCGGAGAACTCGAAGTCGTTGATGTCGCCGAGGGTGATCACATCCGCGTTCTTCTGCGTGTCGAGGATGTCCTTGACGAAGGCGTGGATCGCGGTGACCTGCGCGTGGCGCTGAACCTCCGAGCTGCGGGCCGGCGGCTGGTACTGCGAGGTCAGACCCTGGTCGCCGCCCTTGGAGTTGAGGTGGTTGGCGATCACGAACACGGTCTTGCCGCGGAAGACGAACTCGCCGGCCAGCGGCTTGCGGCTGTTGGCGAAGGCCGCGTTCGCCGGGTCGATCCGGCCGGGGGAGACGGTCAGGGCGGCCTTGCCGTTCACCTTCGTCACATCGGCGGCGGTGGTGGCGTCGCCGCCCGCGCGGTCGGTGAAGGAGACCCGCGCCGGGTTGAACAGGAACACCTGGCGGATGTTGCCGCCCGGCTCACCGCCGTCGGCCTTGTCGACCGGGTCGATCGAGCGCCAGTCGTACGTGGGGCCGCCCGCCGCGACGATTGCGTCGATCAGCTTCTGCATGGTCTGGTCGGCGGCGACCGTGCCGTCGTTCTTCGCCCCGTTGTTGTCCTGGATCTCCTCCAGGGACACGATGTCCGGCGCCTGCAGGTTGTTCACGATCGCGGAGGCGTGCTCGGCGAACGTGGCGTCGGACGGGTCGAGGTTCTCCACGTTGTACGTGGCGACCGCCAGCTCGCCGCGCGACTGCTTGCGCGTCGTCTCCCGCTCCAGGCCGGCGCTCTTGAGCGTGCCGATCTGGTTGGCGACCAGCGTGTAGCCGCCGAACTGGTTGTAGTCGAGGGGGCCTGCCGTGGCGCCCTCGAGGACGTCACCGACGTTCGCGACCGGGAAGTCGGCGGTCTTGCCCAGGGACTGGATCTGCAGCCGGCCGGTGTTCTGGGAGTCGTAGGAGCCGTAGACCGTGCCGCCGCGGCGGTTGCGGTGCTCCCACGGCTTCACCGTGACCCACAGCTCGGTGTACGGGTCGGTGGCGCCGACCACACGGGTGTCGGCGACCTGGACGTTCTCGCCCTCCAGGGACTCGTAGTAGTCCAGGGCGTACTTCGCGGGCTCCAGGGTCAGGCCGTTGACCGAGCCGCCCGCGGCGCTGTCGCCCTGCGGGCTGTAGGCGGCCGGGACCGACTTCGCGTCGATCACCTTGGCGGCCGGGACGGCGTTGCCGCTGGAGACGACGGTGATCACCGGCTTGGTGATCTCGGTCAGCGACTGGTTGCCGGAGGACGCACCGCCCGGGACGTACTCCGCGACCGTGCCGGAGACCAGGACCGAGTCGCCGACGGCGACCTTCGGGGCCGAGCCGGTGAAGACGAAGACGCCCTCGCTGGTGGCCGGGTTGTCGTCCGCCTGCGCGTCCTGGATCCAGAAGCCCTTGGACGAGCCGTAGGTGCGCACGCCGGTGACGATGCCGGCCACGTCCGTGACCTGCTGGCCGGCGTACGGGGATACTCGGGTGCTGCCCTGGATGTCATGGATGCGCACGGAGTCGGCGTGCGCGGGCGCGGTCAGCGCGACGGTGGACGCCGCGGAGCAGACGGCGGCGACGGTGAGCGCGGCGAGACGCGCGGACTTGTTGCTCGGCAACGGGATCCCTCCGGGGACAAACGTGGGTGCCGGGACGAGGGTGGTGCGTGGAACGTGGGGGGTGCGACCGGTGGGGCGGCGGCAACGCGCGTAGAAAATCCAGTGAACAGATGTCCGCCAGATTTCTACGCGCGTAATCTCCTGCCTGGTCACGCCACTTGTCAAGGTTTCGGCCATGTACGCCTCCTGACGGGGAGATGAACCGGGCGGCATGGGTGGAAATCCGTCTAGGCTGAGCGGTTGAGCCGTGATGTGAAGCGGCAGAGCCGTGATGTGTCGTGGCGGCAGGACCGTGATGCGTCGTGACGCATGACGGCACAACCGTGATGCGTCGTAGTGCATACGGCCATGCAGAGCGCCCTAGGAGAACCAGCAGATGTCAGACAGCTCCCGCTCCCCCCTGCCGCCGGTGCGGCTGCACCCCGAGGCGGAGCTGGCGCGGGACGCGCTGTCCACGCCGTTGCTCTCCCGGGCCGCCCGGCTGGCCCGCTGGGCCGGGTCCGACACCCGGGTCGACGCCGGGGGCGGGCTCGTCGAGGAGCAGCTGCCGGCCGCCGCGGAAGTGCTCGGGCTGAGCGGGGACGACGCCGCCGCGTACGCGAGCGAGGCCTGGCGGGTGGCCGTCGACACCGGTCTGGTCGAGATCGCCGACGAGGAGGCGGGCACCGTCGCGGCCGGCGCGGAACTGGCCGTGCTGACCGGCGGGTCGCCGCAGGACGTGCTCGGCGTGTGGCTCGGCGCGCTGGACACGGTCCTCGCCGACGCCAGCGTGCCCGACCTCGACGACCTGGTCGACGCCATGGACGCGGGCGGCGAGATCGACTTCTCCTCGCTCGACTGGGACCCGGAGGCCGAGGCGGAGTTCCTCGACGGCGTCCTCGGCAACCTGTACCTGCTGACGGTCAGCGACGACGGCCCCGGCGACAGCCCCGTGCCACTGCCCGCGCTGGCCGCGTCGATGATCGTGCCCAGCGACATGGGCGAGCCCACGAACGACGTGCTGGAGCAGGTGTCCGACGCGATGATGCGCCTCGACGACCAGTTCCGGCTGCTGGAGCCGGTCGGCCTGGTGGAGTACCAGCCGGTGGACGAGGCGCTGATGGCGGACGTCGAGGGCGCCGCCGAGGAGCAGCCGGCGGACGTCGACGAGACCGACGTATCGCGCTACGGCATGGTGCGGCTGACCCCGCTCGGGCGGTACGGCCTGCGGGCGCGGCTGCTGGAGGCCGGGTTCGAGGCGCCCGCGGTCGGCGACCTCGCGGACAAGGGCGCGGACGCGCTGCTCGACGGGACGGCCAGGTACCCGCAGGGCGCCGCGCGGGCCGAGACCGAGCAGTGGCTGACCGCCCGGCCCGAACCCCTCACCGCGGCCCGCGAGTTGCTGGCCGCGGCACGCGGCCTGGACGACGGGGCACCGCTGCGGCGGCTGCGCTGCCAGCAGGCGCTGACCCTGGTGGGCGCGGAGGCCGAGCCGGCCCTGCGCGAGGTCCTCGATGATCCGGAGCTGGGCGGACTGGCCCGGGTGTGGCTGACCGAGGCGGGGTTCTCCGAGGTGCCCGCGCCCTCCCAGGAGCTGGTGTTCTGGCTGACCGTCGACACGGTTGCCGCGCAACTGGCGGCCGAGGGGAACTCCGACGAGCTGAGGGCGCTGGTGGAGGGGCTGGCCGCGCAGCACAGCGGGTTCTTCGCGGCGGCCTGGCGGGTGGATCATCCGGCGACCGCGGATGTGCTGGAGGCCATGGGGCGGTTGCATCCGGACAAGAAGGTCGCGAAGGAAGCGCGGAAGGCTGCGTTCAAAGCGCGGTCGCAGCAGGGGGGCTGAAGCCGGTCTTGCGGGTGCGGGGTTCGTGGTGGTTGCTCGCGCCCACGCGGCGGAGCCGCATATGGACACAGTCCCGCGCCCCTTCGGGCGTTGTTCAACTGGTGTTCAGACGTGAGGGGGACCGTTGCGCCGTCTCGAAGTCCGCCACCCTCCACGGCACCCACTGTCACAGGAGACACCATGTCGCTCACCCGCAGGGACTTCGCCAGGAACTCCGCGATCACCGGTGCCGGTGTCGCGCTGGCGGGCAGCGCCGGCGTTCTCGCCACCGCTCCGAACGCGCTCGCGTCCACGGAGACGGAGACGGAGTCCGAGACCGCGAGCGCGCAGTCCGCGGACGCCCACGGTGGCGGTGTCGGATACGGACCGCTGATCCCGGACCCCGACGGCATCCTCGCGCTGCCCGCCGGGTTCAAGTACCGCGTCATCACCTACAGCGGTAAGACCAAGCTGGAGTCGGGGGAGTTCACGCCCTCGAACCATGACGGCACGGCGGCCTTCGACGGCCCGCGCGGCACCACACTGCTCGTCAACAACCACGAGCTGAAGGGCCCGCGCGCCAACTGGAAGTACCCGGTCCCGCTGGCCGAGGGCCTCGTCTACGACCCGGCCGCGTCCGGCGGCTGCACGGTCGTCGAGGTCCGCCCCGACGGACAGGTCGCCGAGTGGGTCGGCATCGCCGGTACCTCCACCAACTGCGCGGGCGGCAGCACCCCCTGGGGCACCTGGCTCACCTGCGAGGAGAACTCCGACAGGGCCGGCACCAACGGCATGACCAAGGACCACGGCTACGTCTTCGAGGTCGACCCGAGCGACCGCCGGGCCAACCAGAACCCCAAGCCCCTGAAGTTCTTCGGCCGCTACGACCACGAGGCCGTCGTCATCGACCCCAAGCGCGGCCACGCCTACCTCACCGAGGACGCCGCCTCGCCCAACGGTCTGTTCTTCCGCTGGACCCCGCCGAAGGGCTTCGAGTACGGCCGCGGCAAGTTCCGTACGCTCGCCGACGACGCGGGTGTCCTGCAGGCACCCAAGTGCTTCGACTCCGGCGGCAAGTTCGTCGACGACCTCTCGCGCGCCACGAGGATCGGCACGGTCTACGGGGTCGACTGGGTGGACGTCCCCGACCGCGACGCCAGGACCGTCGCCGTGCGCAAGCAGTTCGGCGCCGGCGAGATCACCCGCGCCCGCAAGCTGGAGGGCATGTGGTGGGGCGACGGCGGCGCCTACATCGTCTCCTCCTACGCCCGCGCGGAGAGCCCCGGCAGCGCGCACGACGGCCAGGTCTGGTTCTACGACCCCAAGCGCCGCACGCTCACGCTGAAGGTTCTGCTGGGCGTCAACCCCGACCCCTCCAAGGACGGCGCCCTCGACGGCCCCGACAACATCACCGTCTCCCCGTACGGCGGCCTGATCCTCGCCGAGGACGGCGAGGGCGTCCAGCATCTCTTCGGCGCCACCGACAGCGGCCGCACCTACCCCATCGCCCGCAACGAGCTGAACCTCGGCACCGAGGACGAGCCCGAGTACAGCGAGTTCGCCGGCGTGACCTTCTCGTGCGACGGCAGGACGCTTTACGCCAGCATCCAGACGCCGGGCATCATGCTCGCGATCACCGGGCCGTGGAAGCGGCAGCGGCGGTAGTTAATTCGTTCGCCCGTCCCGCGGTACGCCTCCTAAAGTGATGAATGTCCAGGTGCGAAGGCAGGACCTACTTCCACTCATAATGGGGCGGCCGCGGGTTCGAGTCCCGCCACCGGCACAACGCGCCGGTGTAGCTCAGGGGTTAGAGCACCTGATGTCGGTTCCGCCGACCTGAACTCTGGACACCACAACTTCATGCACCTCCCGGTGCGCAGGCCGCGGCTACTTCTTCTCCAAAAAGAATCCGACGCCGCAGCCGACTTGATCTCGGGAGGCGCAGCTCATGGTGGGTGCCCGGTGCGCAGGCAGCGGATACTTCGGGAACTGGTGGGGGCGAGACCCTCGTACGGGTTCGAATCCCGTCATCGACCCGGGGTCGATGTGGCGGAACGGCAGACGCGCCAGTTTATGGTCACCGCAGTCGACTTCGACCTCGGTCACCCTCCTTCTGCTGTGCCTCCCTCGGAAACACTTCCATGAATTCGGGGGAATTCAGCATGTCGCGATTCAACAAGCGAGCCGCCAGGGCGCAGCCCACCTCGCGTGTCACCTCGACGGGCCGAGTGCTCCGTACCTACGAGGGCGGCCGCGGCCACGAGCGCGACGCGCGCTCCGAGCTCTTCCTTCTGTCGGTCGCCAACTTCGTCTCGCAGCAGACGTTCTACGAGGCCGGCACCGACCGCGACGCCCGCTTCGCGCGGCTCGTGGGCGACCTCGCCGTCACCGACCCCGAGTGGACGGCCGGTCTGCTCGGCTGGCTGCGCGGCGAGGGCAACCGCCGTACGGCCGCCGTCGTGGGCGCCGCCGAGTACGTGCACGCACGTCTCGAGGCCGGCGCCGCGGACGGCCCGGCCAACCGGCAGGTCGTCGACTCCGTGCTCCAGCGCCCGGACGAGCCCGGCGAGCTGCTCGCGTACTGGACGGCGACGTACGGCCGTAACGTGCCCAAGCCGGTCAAGCGCGGCATCGCCGACGCCGTACGGCGTCTCTACAGCGGCAAGTCCCTGCTGAAGTACGACACCGCGTCCAAGGGCTACCGCTTCGGCGACATCCTCAACCTGGTGCACGCGGCACCGGACCCGGCGAAGCCGTGGCAGGGCGACCTGTTCCGGTACGCTCTCGACCGCCGGCACAACCCGGACACCGCCGTACCGCCCGCGTCCGACCGGACGCTGGTCGCGCACCGCGAGCTGATGGCGCTGCCGGTCGGGCAGCGGCGTGCGGTCGTCAGGTCCGAGGGCGGTGCCGAGCGGCTGGCGGCGGCCGGGATGACGTGGGAAGCGCTGGCCGGCTGGCTGCAGGGCCCGATGGACAAGGCGGCCTGGGAGGCCGTGATCCCGTCCATGGGCTCGATGGCACTGATCCGCAACCTTCGGAACTTCGACGAGGCCGGTGTCTCCGACGAGGTGGCGGCCCGGGTGGCCGCGCGCATCAGCGACCCGGCCGAGGTCGCGCGGTCGCGGCAGTTCCCCTTCCGCTATCTCGCCGCGTACCGGCACGCGCCGTCGCTGCGCTGGGCGTACCCGCTGGAGCAGGCGCTCGGACACTCGCTGGCCAATGTGCCCGCACTGCCCGGCCGGACGCTGATCCTGGTGGACCGATCGGGCTCGATGTGGGCACGGCTGTCTGACCGCTCGCAGCTCAACCGGGCCGACGCGGCCGCGATCTTCGGTACGGCGCTGGCGCTGCGCGCGAAGGACGCGGACCTCGTCGAGTTCGGCACCACGAGCCGGCGACTGTCGTTCGGCAAGGGCGAGTCGGTGCTCAGGATCCTGGGGCGCTTCGGTGACCTGGGCGGCACGGACACCACCTCGGCGATCCGCGCGCACTACCGGGGGCAGGACCGGGTGCTGATCGTCACCGACGAGCAGTACGCGTACAGCCACCACGGCGACCCGACCGAGCAGGTCCCCGCCGATGTGCCGGTCTACACCTGGAACCTCGCCGGGTACCGGGCGGGTCACGGCCCGTCGGGGAAGGGGAACCGGCACACCTTCGGGGGGCTGTCGGACGCCGCTTTCCGGATGGTTCCGCTGCTTGAGGGCGCTCGGGACGCCGACTGGCCCTGGGCGGCCTGAGGCCGAGACCGGACAAGGGGGTGGCCCGCACTTCACGGGGGTGCGGGCCACCCCCTTGTCCGTGAGCTCTGCCCGAGCGGCCTTGTCGGGGAGGCGACTGACATCTAACATTTCAGTTTGTGGAGGCCATACGACCCGTAGGCCGGACCCTGCTCAGGGACCGGGCCTGCGAAGCGATCCGGGACGCCATCGTCGCCGGGGACATCGAGCCCGGCGCGGTGGTGCGGGACGCCGACCTCGCGGAGCGGCTCGGGCTCTCCCGGGCGCCGGTGCGTGAGGCGTTCTCGCGGCTCGTGGACGAGGGGCTGCTGGAGAGCAAGCCGCAGAGCTACACCCGGGTGACCCCGGTCGTGGCCGCCGACGTGCGGGACGCGGCCGCCGTGGTCGGTGCCATGCACGAGCTGGTGACGCGGGTCGCCGTGCCCCGGCTGATGGCCGCGGATGTGGAGGTCATGCGCGCCGCCAACGCGAGCTTCGCCGTCGCCGTCGAGGCCGGTGAGGTCGACCTCGCCCTGCGCTCCGACGACGAACTGCACGACGTACTGGTCCGGGTGAGCGGCAACCGCGCGGCCGCCGCCACCATCGCCCGCTACACGCCGCTCATCCGCCGCCTGGAGCGACGGCGCTTCGGTGAGGGCGGGACCTGCCGCTCGGCCGGGCTGCACGAGCGGTTGATCGAGGCGTGCGCCGCCGGAGAGGTGGACACGGCGGTCCACGTCACGGCGGAGATCTGGCGCACCCTCGCCGACCTGGCCGACTTCGACTGACGCCGAGACCGGCTGACGCCGACTCCCACTGACGCCGTAGCCCTGGAGGCGCCCCATGTCCCCTTCCCCGTCCCTCTCCTCGTACGAGCGTTACCCCCTCCTCTTCGGTCCGTCCCCCGTGCACCCCCTGGAGCGCCTCACCGCCCACCTCGGCGGCGCCTCCCTCTGGGCCAAGCGCGAGGACTGCAACTCCGGGATCGCGTACGGCGGCAACAAGACCCGCAAGCTGGAGTACCTGGTCGCCGACGCCCTCGCGAAGGGCTGCGACACCCTCGTCTCGATCGGCGGCGTGCAGTCCAACCACACCCGCCAGGTCGCCGCGGTCGCCGCCCGCGCCGGGCTCAAGTGCGTGCTGGTCCAGGAGAGTTGGGTCGACTGGCCGGACTCCGTCTACGACAAGGTCGGCAACATCCTCGTCAGTCGCCTCGCCGGAGCCGACGTACGCCTCGTGCGGGCCGGGTTCGGGATCGGCTTCAAGGAGAGCTGGGAGCAGGCGCTGCGGGACGTGGAGGAGTCGGGAGGCAAGCCCTACGCCATCCCCGCCGGTGCCTCCGACCATCCGCTCGGTGGGCTCGGATTCGCCGGCTGGGCGTACGAAGTGGCGGATCAGGAGCGCGAGTTGGGGGTCTTCTTCGACACGGTGATCGTGTGCTCCGTGACCGGTTCCACCCAGGCCGGCATGGTCGCCGGCTTCGCCGCCCTGGAGGAGGCCGGCGGCCGTCCGCGCCGCGTCCTCGGCATCGACGCCTCGGCCAAGCCCGCCGCCACCCGCGAGCAGATCGCCCGGATCGCCCACAACACCGGCCGACTCGTCGGCGTCAAGCGCGAGTTGACCGAGGCCGACGTCGAGCTCGACGAGCGGTACCACGGCGGCACGTACGGCATCCCGGACGAGACGACCCTGGAGGCGATGCGACTCGCCGCGCGCACCGAGGGCATGGTCACCGACCCCGTCTACGAGGGGAAGTCGATGGCCGGAATGATCGACCTGGTACGGCGCGGGGAGATCGGCCCGGACTCGACCGTGCTGTACGCCCACCTCGGCGGGCAACCCGCGCTGAACGCGTACAGCGCGCTGTTCTGAGCGGCCGGACGCTCCGACCCGCGGGCCGCGCGGGGCTTGGCGGTCGCAGGCGCCCGGAGCCCTGCCGTGACGCGCACCTGGCCGGATACAGTGCACCGCGTGTGGGCGGACGATCAGCAGCGGGAGCCGCGTGGCGAACGGCCTGACGGCACCCGCCGCCGGGCCACGATCCACGACGTCGCACGGCTGGCCGGAGTGTCACGGCAGACGGTGTCCCGCGCGGTCAACGACAAGGGCGAGATCGACCCGGCCACCAAGGAACGGGTGTTGGAGGCGGCGCGGCTGCTGGACTACCGCCCAAGCCGGTTCGCCCGCGGCCTCGTGCGGAAGGGGGCCGTGACGGCGGGACTGGTGATACCGGATCTGATGAATCCGTTCTTCCCCGAGGTGGCGGCCGGGGTGCTGGAGGCGGCCGAGAAGCGGGGCTGGCAGGTCGTGGTGTGGGATTCCCGTATCGACGAGAGCAGGGAGCGCGAGGGGCTCGATGTGCTCTCCCACCAGACGGACGCGGTCGTGGGCTACTTCAAGAGCCCCGACGACGTGCTCGCCCGCCACCTCGGCGGCGTGCCCCTGGTGCTGCTGGAACGCGGGCCGCAGCAGACCCGGTTCGCGGCCGTGGGGATCGACGCCGCCGCGGGGCTCGCACAGGGCATGGCGCACCTGGTGGGCGCGGGGCACCGCAGGATCGGCATGCTGGACGGCGTGCACGGCCCCGGCCTGCGCCGGCAGGCCTTCCTGGAACAGGCCCGGCGGCACGGCCTGCCCGTGGACGACGGCTGGACAGAGCTGTGCGACGAGCACAGCGTGGCCGGGGGCGAGGCCGGCATGGAACGGCTGCTCGACAAACGCCCCGACATCACCGCGGTGTTCGGCTTCAACGACCTCATGGCCGTCGGCGCGATGCGCGCCGCCCGGCGTCGCGGGCGGCGGGTCCCCGAGGACCTGGCCGTCCTGGGCTTCGACGGACTGTCCCTTGGCGACCTGGTGGAGCCCGGCTTGACCACGCTGCACATCGACAAGCGGCGACTCGGCCGGCTGGCCGTCGAGCAGGTGGCCCGGCTGCGGGCGGGCGAGGAGCCGATGAGCGGCGCGGATGCCTGGGTCGTCCCCGAACTGGTCGTGCGGGCCTCCGCTTGACACAGCGCCCCGCGCGCGCCGCCTGATACCGCCTGATGGCTCGACGGGGCTTCCGGTCGGCCCGGAACCGCCTCCCGGCCTCCCGGCCGCGCCGGGCGCCCCCTTCCGCGAGGGCGCCCCGGACGTCGTACGACTGCGCCGTCGGTGCTGCCTACAGCGCCTGGGCCGCCGGCTTCACCATCCCCCGCACCGTGCGGGACTTCACGAAGTCGCCCATGGCCGTCATCTCCCACTCACCGGAGAACTGCCTGATCAGCTTGGCCATCATCACGCCCGTCTGCGGCTCGGCGCTGGTGAGGTCGAAGCGGACGAGTTCCTCGCCGGACATGGCGTCGATCAGCCGGCAGTAGGCCTTGGCGACCTCGGTGAACTTCTGGCCGGAGAACGAGTTGACCGTGAAGACCAGGCCGGTGACCTCCTGGGGCAGGCGTCCGAGGTCGACGGTGATGACCTCGTCGTCCCCGCCGCCCTCACCCGTGAGGTTGTCGCCGGAGTGGCGGATGGCGCCCTGCACGATCTGCAGCTTGCCGAAGTAGCAGCTGTCGATGTGGTTGCGCTGCGGGCCGTAGGCGATGACCGAGGCGTCCAGGTCGATGTCCTTGCCGCGGTACGCCGGCTCCCAGCCGAGGCCCATCTTGACCTGGGAGAGGAGGGGGCGGCCGCCCTTCATCAGGGACACGGTCTGGTTCTTCTGGAGGCTGACCCGGCCCTTGTCGAGGTTGATCTTCCCGGCGCCGGGCGCGGGCGCGGCAGGCGGTGCCGGAGGGGCCGGGGGAGCGGCCGGGGTGGACATGGGCGGGGCCGGCGGGGTGACCGGGGGCTGCATGGCGGGCTGCGGCGGGGCCACGGGGGCTGCGGCCGGGGCCGGCTGGGCCGGCTGCGCGGGTTCCTCGACCGTGACGCCGAAGTCGGTGGCGATGCCGGCCAGGCCGTTGGCGTATCCCTGGCCGACCGCGCGGGCCTTCCAGGCGCCGCCCCGCAGGTAGATCTCGACGACCACCAGTGCCGTCTCGGTGCCGAGCTGCGGGGGAGTGAAGGTGGCCAGGACGCTGTTGTCGTCGGCGTTGCGGATGGTGGCCGTCGGTTCGATGCCCTGGAAGGTCTGGCCGGCGGCGTCCGGGCTGGCGGTGACGACGATCTTCTCGATGCCGGGGGGCACGGCGGCGGTGTCGACCGTGATCGCGTCGGGGCTGGTGCCGCCGCCCGAGCGGTACGTAACGCCGGGGCCGCTCGGCTGGTTGTAGAAGATGAAGTCGTCGTCGGAGCGCACCTTGCCGTCGGCGGTGAGCAGCAGGCCCGATACGTCGAGCCGCACCGGGGCGGCGACGTCCACCGTCACGCGCGCGGCGGAGAGAGGGATGTTCGAGCCGGGGGTCATAGCTGTCATGCCCGGTGAACGAGCGGGGGCGATTTACCGTTCCCTTACCGGCGACCGTTCGGGTCAGCGGCGGTTGCGGGGGTGGTTGCGCGCCGTGCGTTCGTTGCCGCGCTTGTAGTTTCCGGTCCAGCGGGCCATGACGAGCTGGGGGTCGGACGTCTCGACCTCGGCGAGAAACTGGGCGGCGCGGGGGCCGTGGAGGGTGGTGGCGGGACGGCCGTGGTGGGTGATGTGCACGGTGCCGTCTGCTTGTTCCTGGTAGCTGAATCCGTGAGGTCGGGGCATGTTCGGGATCGTAGGCGGAGACGGAGCGGAGCCCCAGCGGTTTCCAGACGGTTCGAGGAGCGGGGGCCAGGGGGCAGAGCCCCCTGGGAGCGAGGTCGAAGAGGCGCCAGCCCCTTCAGGACGGGACGGGCAGGGGTGGCGGGGGCGAGAACCCTACGGCACCACCACGATCTTCCGTCCGACCCCCGACGCGAACTGCTCCAACGCCTCCGGATACCGCTCCAACGGGATCCTGTCGCTGATGAAGATCTCCGGGTCGAGGACCCCGTTCGCGAACAGCTCCGCCGCGCGCTCGAAGCTGTGCAGGACCGCCATCGAACCCGTGATCGTGATCTCCTGGTTGTAGATGCGGTACGGGTCGATCGTCACACGCGTCGCATAGTCCGCCACCCCGAACTGCAGGAACGTCCCCGCCTTCGCCACCCGGTCCAGGCCGTCCTGGATCGCCGCCGCGTTGCCCGTGGCGTCCACCACCAGGTCCCAGCCCTGTGGGCGGTCCAGTTCGTCCGGGTTCGCGGCCGAGGCGGAGACGCCCAGGCGGCGGGCCGTCTCCAGGCGCTGGGGGTTGACGTCCACGACGTCCACGCTCGCCGCGCCCGTCCGCTTGGCCAGCTCCAGCATCATCAGGCCCATCGTGCCGGAGCCGTAGATCAGGACGTGGGCGCCCAGGCGGGACTTCAGGACGTCGTAGCCGCGTACCGCGCACGACAACGGCTCCACGAGCGCCGCGTCCTGCGTGCGGACGTGCTCGGGCAGCCGTACGCAGTTCGCCACGGGGGCCACCGCGTACCGTGCCGCACCGCCGGCCGTCGTCACGCCGATCGCTGCCCAGCGTTCGCAGAGGTTGTTGTGGCCGGTACGGCAGTAGCGGCACTCGTAGCAGTACAGGGAGGGGTCGACCGCGACCCGGTCGCCGACCGAGAGCTCGGTGACCTCACCGCCGACGCCGACCACCTCGCCCGCGAACTCGTGTCCGGGCACGATCGGCAGCTTCGGCGCGAACTCGCCCTGGAGGATGTGCAGATCCGTTCCGCACAGGCCGCACGCCGCGACCTCGACCACGACGTCACGCGGTCCTGGCGTCGGGTCCGGGACCTCGGCGACGACGGCCTTGCCCACGGACTCGATGACGGCGGCCTTCATTTCACGGCTCCCAACGACAGGCCCTGGACCAGCTTGTCCTGGGCGGCGAACCCCGCGGCGAGCACCGGCAGGGAGATGACGAGCGACGCGGCGCACACCTTCGCCAGGAACAGGCCCTGGCTGGTGATGAAGCCGGTCAGGAAGACGGGGGCGGTTTCCGCCACCACGCCGGTCAGCACACGGGCGAACAGCAGCTCGTTCCAGCTGAAGATGAAGCAGATCAGGGAGGTCGCCGCGATTCCGGGCAGCGCGATGGGGGCCACCACGCGGGTGAGGATCGTCGGCAGTCGCGCGCCGTCGATCTGTGCCGCCTCGATGATCGCGACCGGCACCTCGGAGAGGAAGGACTGCATCATCCACACCGCGATCGGGAGGTTCATGGCGGTGTAGAGGATGACCAGCGCCCAGATGTTGTCGAGCAGGCCGGTGTTCTTGGCGAACAGGTAGATCGGCAGCAGGCCCGCCACCAGCGGCAGCATCTTGGTGGACAGGAAGAAGAACAGGACGTCGGTCCACTTCTTCACCGGCCGGATGGACAGGGCGTACGCCGCGGGCAGTGCCAGGAGCAGCGTCAGCAGGGTCGAGGCCACCGAGGCCGTCGTCGAGTTGATCAACGAGGGCCAGGGGCTGGCGCCGCCGCCCGCGCCGAAGAACTCGCGGTAGCCGTCCAGGGTGAGCGAGGCGGCGACGGAGGGCGGGTTGGTCGCCGCGTCCGCCTCGGAGTGCAAGGAGGTCAGGGCCATCCAGAGGATGGGGAGGACGAAGAGGATGCCGGCCAGCCAGGCGGCCATTCCCAGGGCGGCGCCCTGGAGCCGGGCGCGGGGCCGGGACCCTCGCGGGGCCGCGGTGGTGAGCGTGGCGGTCATCAGCGGGACACCTCCGCGCGGAACAGGGACGACACGACGCGCAGGGCGAAGGTCGCGAGGATGATCGAGCCGATGACGACGATGACGCCGGCCGCCGAGGCCAGGCCGTTCTCGTGGGCCTGGTAGAAGGTCTGGTAGATGGTGTACGGCAGGTTCGCGGTGCCCAGGCCGCCGGAGGTGATGGTGTACACCGCGTCGAAGTTCTGCACGATGTAGATCGAGCCGAGCAGCACGCTCAGTTCGATGTAGCGGCGGATATGCGGCAGCGTCATGTGGACGAACACCTGCCAGTCGTTCGCGCCGTCCACCCGGGCCGCCTCGATGAGCTGCGGATCGCGGCTCTGCAGTCCGGCCAGCAGGATCAGCGTCATGAACGGCGTCCACTGCCAGATCAGGGACGCTTCGACCGCCATCAGCGGCATTTCGGAGATCCAGTCGGGCTGGGCCGCCCCGGCTCCTCCGATCCAGTGCAGGATGCCGTTGAACAGGCCGTACTCGGGGTTGAAGAGGACGTGCTTCCACAGCAGCGCGGCCGCGATCGGCACCAGCAGGAACGGGGCGATGAGCATGGTGCGGACGGCTGCCCGGCCACGGAACCTGCGGTCCAGCAGAAGCGCCAGGAGCAGGCCGAGCACCAGGCTGACGAGCACGACGGTGGCGGTCAGCAGGATCGTCGTCCACACCGACTTGCGCAGTTCGGGCGTGCTCAGCACTTCCGAGTAGTTGGCCAGGCCGGCGAAGTGGCGGTCGTCGGGGTAGAGGGCGTTCCAGTCGAAGAAGGAGATCACCAGGGTGGCCACGAAGGGCAGCTGCGTCACGACGATCATGAAGATCAGCGCGGGGAGCAGCGGGGCCCGGGTGGCCCAGGCGCGCATACGGTGGGGCCGCCGGGCCGCCGGCCGCGGGGAGGTGGCGGCGACCCGGGTGGGGGGAGTCGTCACGGTCATGATCACTGGTACTTCTTTCCGACGGCCTCGGCGAGCTTCTGCGCCTTGCTCAGTGCGCTGTCCACGGACTGGCGGCCGGCGATCGCGGCGCTGATCTCCTGGGAGACCTTGGTGCCGAGGTCGGTGAACTCGGGGATGCCGACGAACTGGATGCCGGGCGCGGGCCGGGGCTGCACGCCCGGGTCCTCGGGCTTGGCGCTCGCGATGGCGTCACGGGTGACGTCGGCGAAGGCGGCGGCGTCCTTGCGGTAGTCCGGGATGTCGTACGTCGAAGTGCGCTTGCCCGCCGGGACGTTGGCCCAGCCGATCTTCTCGCCGACGAGCTTCTCGTAGTCCTTGCCGGAGGCCCAGGAGATGAACTTCCAGGCGTTCTCGGCGTTCTTGGACGCCTTCTGGATGCCCCAGGCCCAGGTGTAGAGCCAGCCGGAGCTGTCGGTCTCCTCGACGGGTGCCGGGACGTAGCCGATCTTGCCCCTGACCGGGGAGCCGGAGGCCTCCAGTGAACCGGCGCCGGCCGTGGCGTCGTACCACATGGCCGTCTTGCCCTGCGTCATGTTGTTCAGGCACTCGGCGTAGCCGGACTGCGCGGCACCCGCCTCACCGTGCTCCCGGACCAGGTCGACATAGAACCGCGTGGCCTCCTTGAACTCCTTGGAGTCCAGCCGGGCGTTCCAGTCCTTGTCGAACCAGGTGCCGCCGAAGGTGTTGACGACCGTGGTCAGCGGCGCCATCACCTCACCCCAGCCGGGCAGGCCGCGCAGGCAGATGCCCTTCATGCCGGACTCGGCCTCGTCCACCTTCGTGGCGAGGTCGGCGACCTGCTGCCACGTGGGCTTGTCGGGCATGGTCAGGCCCGCCTTCTCGAAGACGTCCTTGCGGTACATCAGGAAGGAGGACTCGCCGTAGAAGGGCTCGCCGTAGAGCTTGCCGTCCTCGGCGGTGAGGGCCTGGGTCATGGGCCCCAGGACGTCGGCCTGGTCGAAGGCGGTGTCCTTCTCGACGTAGGAGTCCAGGGAATGGAGCCACCCGTTCTTGGCGTAGATCGGGATCTCGTAGTTGCTGAGGGTGGCGACGTCGTACTGGCCCGCCTGGTTGGCGAAGTCCTGGCTGATCTTGTCGCGGACGTCGTTCTCGGGCAGGACGGTGAAGTTCACCTCGATCCCGGTGTCCTTGGTGAAGTTGTCGGCGGTGAGCTTCTGCAGCTCCACCATCTGCGGGTTGTTCACCATCAGGACGTTGATGGACTTGCCGTCGGAGGATCCGGACCCGCCGGCGCCCGCGCAGGCGGCGAGCGGAGTGATCAGCGTCCCTATCGCTGCCACGGCATACAGGGTGCGTGGCGCGCGTCGGCTCTGGGTTCGCATGCGGTACTCCTGGACATTTAGGTGCAAAGGGGACTGTCTTGGGGTTGGCGGTGCCCACAAGGTGGGTCTGTTCGGTTGCTGGATGGTCGGGGACTGTGGTGCGGCGGGGTGGTTCCGGCCGGCGGCGGGTGGGGGCACCCGGTCGTCAGACGCGGATGACCTGGGGTCCCAGCAGGGAGTAGCGGTGGGCCTCGGAGGCGGGGAGCAGCGTGCTGGTGACGATGGCCTCCAGCGCGCCGACATCGGCGAAGCGGCAGAAGCTGACGGCGCCGAACTTGGTGTGGACGCCCGCGAACACGGTGCGCCGCGCGGACCGGATCGCCTGCGACTTCACTTCGCTGACGGCCGGGTCGGGGGTGGTGAGGCCGTGCTCGCGGGAGATGCCGTTGGCGCCGATGAAGGCCAGGTCGATGACGAAGCCGGCCAGCATCTTCGTCGTCCAGTGGTCGACGGTGGCGAGGGTGCCGGAGCGCACCCGGCCGCCGAGCAGCAGCACGGAGATCTTCTCGGCCTCGGCGAGGGCGCCCGCGACCGGCAGGGACGCGGTGACCACGGTCAGCGGCCGGTCGGTGGGCAGGGCCTCGGCGATGAGCTGCGGGGTGAAGCCCTCGTCGACGAAGACCGTCTCGGCGTCGCCGAGCAGCTCGGCCGCCGCGGCGGCGACCCGGCGCTTCTCGGGGACATGGCTGGTGGCGCGGAAGGCGAGCGTCGTCTCGAAGCCGGCGCTCTCCACGGGGTAGGCGCCGCCGTGGGTGCGGCGGAGCAGGCCGTGGTCCTCCAGGACGCGCAGATCCCGCCGTACGGTCTCCTTGGCCACGCCCAGATCGTCGGCGAGCGCGGTGACGTCGACCGAGCCGTCCCGCCGTGCGGCCAGCACGATCTCGCGTTGGCGTTCTTCCGCCGTTCTCGTGCCCATGGCCGACACCTGCCTTCCGCTTTGCTGCCCGTTCGGGCCCGGTGGGGCCTTGGGGGAAATTTCTACAGCGGGTGTGCGGCACTGACCAGGTCTGTTGCAGCTCCGATGCTGCCCGTATGTGCCCGTTCACGGTGCGGTGTGCCCGTCGCGGACCTGCGTGGTTGTGCCGTGGCAGGTGAGATCGGGCGCCGTCCGTGCCCGAATGCGGCGGCGGGCGGGCCCGTTCGGTGCCCGCCCGCCCTCGCGTGACGACGTGTTTCGGTCAGTAAGGTCACATTTCAGTACGGCCGGATCGGCGGGTCAGTACGGCCAGATCGGCGGGTCAGTACGGCCAGATCGGCGGGTCGCTCACGAAGTGGCCGCCCAGGTGGGCGTGCGCGATGTTGTCCGGGTCGAGCTCGCCCTGCTCGGCGATGAGCTTCTCGGCGTACGGCTCGGAGTCGTCCTGCGGCTCGTAGCCCAGGGAGCGTGCGGTGGTCAGGTCCCACCACAGGCGGGTGTTCGCGGAGGAGCCGTAGACGACCGTGTGCGCGACGTTCTCGGCGGTCAGGGCCGCGTGGAAGAGGCGGGCGCCGTCGGCGGGGCTCATCCACACCGAGAGCATGCGGACGCTGGTCGGCTCGGGGAAGCAGGAGCCGATGCGCACGGACACGGTCTCCAGCCCGTGTTTGTCCCAGTAGAACTGCGCCAGGTCCTCGCCGAAGGACTTGGACAGGCCGTAGAAGGTGTCGGGGCGGCGCGGGGTGTCGATGGGGATCAGCGCGCTCGCGTCCAAGGGCGCGTCGCCGTGCGGGCGCGGCGTGAAGCCCACCGCGTGGTTGGAGGAGGCGAAGACGATGCGGCCGACGCCCTCCTCGCGGGCGGCCTCGTACAGGTTGTAGGTGCCCTCGATGTTCGCCCGGAGGATCTTCTCGAACGGGGCTTCCAGGGAGATGCCCGCGAGGTGGATGATCGCGTCGACGCCCCGCACGGCCTCGCGCAGCGCCTCCCGGTCGCCGAGGTCGGCGACGATCGCGTCCGGCTCGCCATCGATGGGGCGCAGGTCGAGCAGCCGCAGCCGGTAGCCGTACTCCGGGAGCAGGTCCCGCATCAGGGTGCCGAGCCCGCCGGCGGCGCCGGTGAGCAGAACGGTGCGGGGTGCGGGCATCGTCGGGGCTCCTTGAGTGATCGGCCGCATGCGTGCACAGTATTCACATTCGTGGACAAGTTAAGGATCGCGACCCTTGTGAGTCAAGGGTGGTGTAGCCGTCGTTCATAAACGTAAACTCTGATCAGAATTCTGCACCAGTCCCGCATTCGTCCCGCAAGTAACCGCACTCGCCCCAGGGAGAGCCCGTGACGCCTGCCCCCCTCGCCGCACGCCTCAGCATCCCCGGCGGGCCGCTGTTCTTTCCCGTCACCGCCTACGGCCCCGACGGCTCCGTGGACCTCGACACGTACCGCACCCATGTGCGCCGGGGCGTCGAGGCCGGGGCCGCCGCCGTGTTCGCGTGCTGCGGCACCGGGGAGTTCCACGCGCTCGCGCCCGAGGAGTACGAGGCCTGCGTGCGGGCGGCCGTCGAGGCGGCGGACGGACAGGTCCCGGTCGTCGCGGGCGCCGGATACGGCACCGCCCTCGCCGTGCGGTACGCCGCTCTCGCCGAGGGTGCCGGCGCGGACGGGCTGCTCGCCATGCCGCCGTATCTCGTCGTCGCCGGGCAGGAAGGGCTGCTGCGGCACTACCGGGAGATCGCGGCGGCGACCGCGCTGCCCGTCATCGTCTACCAGCGCGACAACGCCGTGTTCACCCCGGCGACCGTCGTCGAACTGGCCCGCACCGACGGGATCATCGGCCTCAAGGACGGCCTGGGCGACCTGGACCTCATGCAGCGGATCGTCAGCGCCGTACGCACCGAGGTCACCGGCGACTTCCTGTACTTCAACGGCCTGCCGACCGCCGAACAGACCCAGCTCGCCTACCGGGCCATCGGCGTCCCGCTCTACTCCTCCGCCGTGTTCTGCTTCGCCCCGGAGATCGCCCTCGCCTTCTACGAGGCGCTGGAGTCCGGCGACGAGGCGACCGTCACCCGCCTCCTGGACGGCTTCTACCGCCCGTTCGTCGAACTGCGCGCCCAGGGCCGCGGATACGCCGTCGCCCTCGTCAAGGCCGGGGTACGGCTGCGCGGACTGGACGTGGGGGAGGTGCGGCCCCCGCTGCACGAGCCGGGCGAGGATCATGTCAAGCAGCTCGCTCAGCTCATCGAGCGCGGCTACGCGCTGCTGGAGAGGGAGCCGGAGGACACCGAGTGAAGGCGTCGACATTCGTCTACCCCTGGGACGTCAACGGGGACCCGGAGGCACCCGGGCGGATCGCCGCCCTCGGCGTGCGCCAGGTGACGCTCGCCGCCGCCTACCACTCCACCCGCGCCCTCACCCCGCGCCACCCGCGCCACCGCATCGTCACCGCCGAACACGCGGCCGTGCTCTACCCGACGGACGACCGGTGGGCGGGCCGGGAGCTGCGCCCGTACCCGGCCGGGGACTGGGCGCCGGGTGACGCGCACGGCGAGGCGGCCACCGCCCTCGCGGACGCGGGTCTGGAGGTCCACACCTGGGTGGTCCTCGCGCACAACTCCCGCCTGGGCGCCGAGCATCCGGAGACCTCGGTCGTCAACGCCTACGGCGACCGCTACCCCTGGGCCCCCTGCATCGCCCAGCCCGCCACGCGCGCGTACCTCGTCGACCTGGCCGCCGAGGCCGCCGTACGCCCCGGGGCACACGGCACCGAACTGGAGTCCCTCGGCTGGTACGGGCTCCAGCACCTGCACGCCCACGACAAGACGGCCGGGGTCCCGCTCGGGGACGCCGGGTACTACCTGATGGCGCTCTGCTTCTGCCCGACCTGCGAGGAGGGCTACGGCGCCCAGGGCCTGGACGCCGACGAACTGGCGGCCGCCGTACGCGCCGCCCTGGAGCCGCTGTGGCAGGGAGCGCCGGACGACGAGGGCTGGGCCGGCGTCGAGAAGCTGCTCGGCGCGGAGCCGGCGGCGGCCACGCGCGCGTGGCGTGACGAAACCGCCCGTACGCTCCAGGAGACGGCGGTCCGTGCCGTTCGCGCGGCCGCCCCCGACGGCTTCCAGGTGCTGCTGCACGCCGACCCGGTGACCTACCACGTCGGCGCCAACCCCGGCGTCGACCCCGAGCACATCCTGTCCGTAGCGGACGGCGTGGTCGTGCCCTGCGCGGGCGGCCCCGCTCTGCTGGCCCCCTTCGCCGAGCAGGGCCGCGAGGGCGCCGTCATCGCGGCCAACCTCGGTGTGGTCTCCGGAATGGGCGGCAGCCCCGGCACGCTGGCGTCGGACGCGGCACGCGCGCGTGAGCTGGGGGCCACCGAGATCCGGCTGTATCACGCGGGGTTGGCGTCGGACGGGGACCTGGCGGCGGTGCGGGAGGGCCTCGCCGGGCTCTGAAGCAGCGGCAGGGCGGTCACCAGCCAGGCCAGGCCGATGACCGCCAACAGCGGCCGTACGTCGAGCAGTTCGACGAGCGCAGCCCCCGCCGCCAGCCCGACGACGTTCGGCGTGAAGACGAGTGTGTTGGCCGTGGCGGCCGTACGGCCGAGCAGCGCGTCCGGCGTATCGCGCTGCACGGCGGTGAGCGCGGCGATGAGCACACAGGGCAGGCCGACGCCGACCGCCGCGCTGCAGACCAGGGCCACCGGGTCGGACGGAACCGCCCTCAGTCCCGCCGCGGCGGCCGTCAGGGCGATGCCGTACGCGGCGAAGCGGCGTTCCCCGAGCCGGCGCAGGGCCGGGCCGGAGAGCAGACCGATCGCCACCGAACCGGCGCCCTGGACGGCGTACAGCACACCGGCGTACGCGGGAGCGTGCCCGAGGCCGTCGATGACGGCGTAGGTCATCGCGCCGTTGAGGCCGGCGAAGAGCATGGTGGTTCCGCCGGCCAGGACAAGTGGGCGCAGCCGGGTGTGCGACCACAGGTGGCGGGCGCCCTCGGCGGTCTGCGTCCGCCAGTCGCCGGCCGGGCGCGCGGGCTTGCCCTCGCGCACGCGCAGGCAGGCGTACAGGCCGGTCGCGACCACGAACGTGCCCGCGTCGAGCAGGGCGACACTCGCCCCGCCGTACGCCGCGTAGACGCCCGCGCCGGCCAACGGGGCGAGGAGCTTCATGCCCTCGGTGGCCGTCATGCGCAGCCCGTTGAAGTCGCCGAGCAGGGGTGCGGGGACCGAGCCCGCGACGAGGGCCGACTCGGCGGCGTCGTGCACGACACCTGCCGCGCCGTAGACGAACAGGACCGCGAAGAGGAGCCAGAGGCGGTCCGGGGAGTCGACCGCGAGGAGGCTGAGCAGGAGGGCGGCCAGCAGGAGGTTCACGCCGATCAGCAGGGGTTTGCGGCGGGTGCGGTCGGCGAGCGTGCCGAGCAGCGGGCCGGCCAGGGTGGGCGCCCACATGGCGAGCATGCACAGCGCGGCCAGGCCGTCGGACCCGGTGAGGTCCTTGACCCAGACGCCGGACGCCAGCCACAGCGCCGACGTGCCGAAACCGGAGATCACGACTCCGGCGAGATAGAGGCGGGCGTCGCGGTCGCGCAGGACGCGTGGGAGTGCCCAGGTGGTGGTCGTCATGCCTGACCACTGTGCGGCTGAGGCGGGGGCGCGCGGATCGGGGAAGTGCCTTAGAGGGCGGCCGCTTCGCGCTGTGCTCCGTAAGGGGGTGCGGCCGCGCGCGATCGTGTGCGGCGATGAGTTTCGCCGTCGGCGTCGGTCAACCTCTCAGGAACAGACCCCTGAGGAGCCGGCCCATGACTGACAGCACCCTCGACCTCGCACCACAGACCAGTCTCATCGCCCGCCTGGCGGACGGCGTCCGCGACGATCAGCTGACGGACGGCACACCGTGCCCGCAGTACGCCGTACGCAACCTGCTGGGCCATCTGCTCGGCCTGTCCGTCGCCTTCCGCGACGCCGCCCGCAAGGACCTGGGCCCCACGACCGACACGCCCCCGGACGCCGCCGTACCGGACATCGGGCCGGGCTGGCGCGAGGAACTGCCCAAGGTCCTGGCGGAACTGGCCGAGGCCTGGCGCGACCCGGCCGCCTGGACCGGCGAGACCCGCGCGGGCAGCGTGCCCCTGACGGGCGCGGAGGCGGGTGTCGTCGCCGTGAACGAGCTCGTGATCCACGGCTGGGACCTGGCCCGCGCGACCGGCCAGCCGTACGCCCCGGACCCGGCCGCTCTGCAGCTGTCGTACGGCATGCTCCTCGCGGCCGCCGACGACCCGAGCCGCGGCGGCGGCATCTTCGGCCCGGTCGTCCCCGTCGCGGACGACGCACCGCTGCTCGACCGGGCGGTGGGGTTGAGCGGGCGGGATCCGCGGTGGCGTCCGTCGGCCGCATAGGCCCGCTTCCCCACGTCGCAACCAACTCGGAGAACCAACTCGAAGAAGGGAATCGCCAGCCATGTCACTCGCCCGCGTCCACAACTTCGCCATCTCCCTCGACGGCTTCGGCACCGGTGAGGGGCTGAGCCATGACGCGCCGTTCGGCCACGCCGGAGAAAGGCTGCACGAGTGGATGTTCGCCACCCGGTGGTGGCACGAGATGGTCGGCAAGCCCGGCGGGAGCGGCGGCCTCGACGACGCCTTCGCGCGGCAGTTCGCGCCCGGGATCGGCGCCGAGATCATGGGCGCCGGGAAGTTCGGCTTCCCCGGATGGCACGAGGACCCGGAGTGGAAGGGGTGGTGGGGGCCCAACCCGCCGTTCCACACACCGACCTTCATCCTCACCCACCACACGCGCCCCTCGATCGAGATGGAGGGCGGCACGACGTTCCACTTCCTCGACACCTCGCCCGCCAAGGCACTGGAGACGGCCCGCGAGGCCGCGGGCGGCCAGGACGTACGCATCGGCGGGGGCGTCACCGTGGTCCGCGACTTCCTCGCCGCCGGGCTCATCGACCAGCTGCATGTCGTGGTGGTCCCGATCCTGCTGGGCCGGGGCGTACGCCTCTGGGACGGACTGGAGGACGTCGAGAAGGGCTACGAGGTCGAGGCCACCTCCTCGCCCAGCGGAGTCACGCATGTGACGTTCACCCGCGTGGGGCTCTGAGGCCGCCGAGGTCGAGGCAGCACCGCGGGGGCCGGACAGCACGTACGCTCCCCCTCATGCCCCTCACCCTCACCGTCCTCGGCACCGCCTCCCCGCACCCCGGCCCCGGCCGCAACTGCTCCGGCTATCTGGTGCGCGGGGGAGGGGCCGAGGTGTGGGTGGACGCGGGGCCCGGGACCTTCGCGGAGTTGCAGCGGCATACGGATCCGGCACGGCTGAGCGCGATCTGGATCTCGCATCTGCATGCCGATCACAACGCCGATCTGCTGGCCGCCGTGTACGGGCTGGCCTATGGCGGACTCACCCCGGACGCGCCGATGCCCGTCTATGCGCCGGCCGATTGCGCCCAGCGTCTCGCCGGGTTCTTCGGGCGGGCGGACGCCGGGTTCCTGAGCGGCGTCCTCGACTTCCGGCCCCTGCGTGACGGCCACACCGTCCGCCACGGAGATGTGCAGCTCACCTCGCGTGCCGTCGTGCACGACGTCGAGGCGTACGGGCTGCGCGTGGAGAGCGACGGGCGCGTGCTCGCGTACTCCGGGGACAGTGGGCCCTGCCCCGCGCTCACCGAACTCGCCCGCGACGCCGACCTGTTCCTGTGCGAGGCCGACATCGACGCGCATCGCGAAGGCGAACAGGTGCACCTGACGCCCGAGGACGCCGGAAACGCCGCCCGCGAGGCAGGCGCACAGGTGCTCGTCATCACGCACGTCGGGCCCACCCTCACCCCGGAGACGGCGACCTCCCGCGCCGCCGCGGCCTTCGGCGGGCGCACCCGCACCGCGTTCGAAGGTCACACGCTGCATCTCTGAGGCAAGCTCCGCGGCGAGATCCGGGGCCACCTCTGAGGCGATCCCTGAGGCACCCTCAACTTCCTTTGCCAGAAGCATTGACGAAACATGCGCCCCCTCCTACCTTCATCGCGTCGTACTTCGTACGTCATATATGAGACGCGATACGTGAGATCCCCTACCTGAGATCCCATACGCGAGAGCCATCTCGCGAAGATCCGAGAGGCGCGCATGACCTCTGTGCCCACGCCGATCCCCTCGCGCACGCAGTACGTGCTGGAGGAGATCAAACGCCGCATCCTCATCGGGCAGTTGACGCCCGGTCAGGCTCTCGTCGAAACCGAGCTCGCCGCTCAGTTCGGGGTGTCGAAGACCCCGGTGCGCGAGGCGCTCAAGACGCTGGCCGGGACCGGGCTGGTCGTGATGAGCCAGTACAAGGGCGTCACGGTGCGCATGGTGGACGCGGACATGGCGCGCGAGGTCTACGACGTGCGGCTGCTGCTGGAGCCCGAGGCGCTGAAGCGAGCCGTGCGGCGCGGCGCCTCCCTGGATGCCGCCCGGGACGCCCTGACCCGCGCCGACGCCGCCGCCGACACCGCCGAACGCTCCCTCGCCAACCGGGAGTTCCACCGCGCCCTCTACCTGCCGTGCGGCAACCCGCTGCTCGGCCGGATGCTCGACGAGGTCCGCGACCAGGCCGCCCTCGTCTCCGCCGTCGCCTGGGCCGCCTCGCCCTCCTGGGAGCGGGAGGCCGGCGAGCACCGGGAGATCCTGCGGCTCGCGCTCGAAGGGGACGCCGACGGCGCCGCGCGCGCCCTGCACGCCCATATCGCGTCGTTCGTCGAGCGGGCCTTCCCGGACGCGGGAGTCGAGGCCCAGGGAGGGGACGGTCCGGCATGACAACGACGTTCGAGACCCAGCGGACGGCCCTGGCCGACGTGGTGGCGATCCCGGTGACCCCGTTCGCCGGGGACGGCACCATCGACCAGGACGCCCACCGGGCCCTGTTGCGTCGTCTCCTCGACGGAGGGATCAGGACCCTCACCCCCAACGGGAACACCGGCGAGTTCTACGCCCTCACCCCCGAAGAGCGCCGCCTCGTCACCGAGTTGACCGTCGACGAGGCCGGCGACCGCGCCGTCGTCCTCGTCGGCGTCGGCCATGACGTGCCCACCGCCGTCGCCTCCGCCCGGCACGCCCGCGAGCTGGGCGCCCAGATGGTGATGGTGCATCAGCCCGTCCACCCGTACGTCTCGCAGAGCGGCTGGGTGGACTACCACCGCGCCATCGCCGCGGCCGTCCCCGAGCTCGGCGTCGTGCCGTACATCCGCAACGCCCAGCTCAGCGGCGCGCGCCTGGCCGAACTCGCCGACGACTGCCCGAACGTCATCGGCGTGAAGTACGCCGTACCGGACGCCGCCAGGTTCGCCGCGTTCGCCCGCGACGCCGGCCTGGAGCGCTTCGTGTGGGTCGCCGGGCTCGCGGAGCCGTACGCGCCCTCGTACTTCTCGGCGGGCGCCACCGGCTTCACCTCCGGGCTCGTGAACGTCGCCCCGGCCGTTTCGCTGAACATGATCGAAGCGCTTCGATCCGGGGACTACCCAGGCGCGATGAAGGTCTGGGAGCAGATCCGCCGCTTCGAGGAGCTGCGCGCCGCCAACGGCTCCGCCGACAACGTCACCGTCGTCAAGGAGGCCCTGGCCTCCCTCGGTCTGTGCCGCCGCGAGGTCCGCCCGCCGAGCCGGCATCTGCCCGAGGGTGAGCGCGCCGAGGTCGCCGCGATAGCCGCCGGGTGGTCCATATGAACGACATGAGCGACAAGAAGCGCCCCGAGGAGCTCAGAAGCCACCAGTGGTACGGGACCGAAGGGCTGCGCTCCTTCAGTCACCGCGCCCGCACCCGCCAGCTCGGCTACCTCCCCGAGGAGCACCTCGGCAAGCCGGTCGTCGCGATCCTCAACACCTGGTCCGACATCAATCCCTGTCATGTCCATCTCAGAGATCGCGCTCAGGCCGTGAAGCGCGGGGTGTGGCAGGCCGGGGGCTTCCCGCTCGAGTTCCCGGTCTCCACGCTCAGCGAGACCTTCCAGAAGCCGACCCCGATGCTCTACCGCAACATGCTCGCGATGGAGACCGAGGAGCTGCTGCGCTCGTACCCGGTGGACGGGGCCGTGCTGATGGGCGGCTGCGACAAGTCGACCCCCGCCCTCCTCATGGGCGCCGCCTCCGTCGACCTGCCCACCGTCTTCGTGCCCGCCGGCCCCATGCTGCCCGGCCACTGGCGGGGCGAGGTCCTCGGCTCCGGCACCGACATGTGGAAGTACTGGGACGACAAGCGCGCCGGCCTCATCGGCGACTGCGAGATGAGCGAGCTGGAGAGCGGACTCGCGCGCTCTCCGGGGCACTGCATGACCATGGGTACGGCGTCCACGCTGACCGCCGCCGCGGAGGCTCTCGGGGTGACCGTCCCCGGTGCCTCCAGCATCCCGGCCGTCGACTCCGGGCACGACCGGATGGCCGCCAGGGCGGGCATGGCGATCGTCGAACTGGTCCACAAGGACCGGAAGCTGAGCGAGATCCTCACCCAGGAGTCCTTCGAGGACGCGGTGACCACCGTCCTCGGTCTCGGCGGCTCCACCAACGCCGTCATCCATCTGATCGCGATGGCCGGCCGGTCCGGGGTCCGGCTCACGCTGGACGACTTCGACCGCATCGCACGGACCGTGCCGGTGCTGGCCAACGTCCGGCCGGGCGGACAGACGTACCTCATGGAGGACTTCCACTTCGCCGGCGGCCTGCCCGGGTTCCTCTCCCGGATCCCGGACCTGCTCCACCTGGACCGGCCGACCGTCTCGTACGACACCCTGCGCGAGCAGCTCGACGGCGCGCAGGTGCACAACGACGACGTCATCCGGCCCCGCGACAACCCGGTCGCGAGCGAGGGCGGGGTCGCCGTGCTGCGCGGCAACCTCTGCCCGGACGGCGCCGTCATCAAGCACATCGCCGCCGAGCGGCACCTGCTGAAGCACACCGGTCGCGCTGTCGTCTTCGACGACTACAGGACGATGCAGCGGACCATCAACGACCCGTCGCTGGGCATCACCGCCGACAGTGTGCTGGTGCTGCGCAACGCCGGGCCCAAGGGCGGTCCGGGCATGCCCGAGTACGGGATGCTGCCGCTGCCCGACCAGCTGCTGAAGCAGGGCGTACGGGACATGGTGCGGATCTCCGACGCCCGGATGAGCGGCACGAGTTACGGCGCGTGCGTGCTGCACGTGGCGCCGGAGTCGTACATCGGCGGACCGCTGGCGCTCGTGCGGACCGGGGACTTGATCACTCTGGACGTCGAGGCGCGCACGCTCGAACTCAACGTAGAAGATGAGGAGTTGGAACGCCGCCGGGCCGAGTGGACGCCGCCGCCCGCCCGCTACGAGCGCGGCTACGGCGCCCTCTACAACGACCAGATCACCCAGGCCGACACCGGCTGCGACTTCGAGTTCCTGGCCCGCCCGGGCAAGTCCCCAGACCCCTACGCAGGCTGACGACAACACCCTCAGGCGCGCGGGGCTGCACCGATATGCGGCTCCGCCGCGTGGGCGCGACCAGCCACAACGTAGCCGCAGCCGCCACGCAACCACGAGAGGCACCCCGTATTGCGAGATACGGGCGACCTCCGCCCAACGAGAAAGCGCTTCCTGCACCACACACAAGCAAGCTGCACGCACGACGCACACGAACGGAGACCAGTCATGGCCCAAGCCGCAGCCGTGGCGAAACCCCCCGCGCCACCCCGGCGGCGCCGTGCCTCCGCCACGCCGCGCAGGCTCCCGTATCTGCTGATCGCCCCGGCGGCCCTGCTCATGCTGGGCTTCATCGCCTACCCGGTCCTCAGCGTCTTCTATTACAGCCTGCACGAGTACAACCCCACCAAGCCGTGGCGGAACGGCTTCACGGGCTTCGACAACTTCGTCCACGCCTTCACCGAGGACCCGCTGTTCTGGGACACCCTGGTCTTCAGTGCCAAGTGGGTGTTCGTCGAGGTCGGGCTCCAGCTGCTGTTCGGGCTCGCGCTCGCGCTGATCGTCAACCAGACCTTCGTGGGGCGGGCGCTCGGCCGAGCCCTCGTGTTCTCGCCGTGGGCCGTCTCGGGCGTGCTGACCTCGGCGATCTGGGTGCTGCTCTACAACTCCCAGACGGGCATCACCCGTTACCTCGCCGACGTCGGCATCGGCAGCTACGGCACCAGCTGGCTGTCGGACACCTCCACCGTGTTCCCGGCGGCGATCGTCGCCGACCTGTGGCGCGGGGTGCCGTTCTTCGCGATCCTCATCCTGGCCGACCTCCAGTCCGTCTCGAAGGACCTGTACGAGGCGGCCGAGGTCGACGGGGCCGGCCGGCTCAAGCAGTTCTGGCACATCACGCTGCCCCATCTGAAGGACGCCATCGTCCTGTCCACGCTGCTGCGCGCGGTGTGGGAGTTCAACAACGTCGACCTGCTGTACACCCTGACCGGCGGCGGACCGGCGGGAGTCACCACGACCCTGCCGCTCTACATCGCCAACACCAGCGTCGACGCGCACAACTTCGGCTACGCGTCCGCCCTGACCACGGTCGCGTTCGTGATCCTGCTCTTCTGCTCGATGGTCTATCTGCGCCTGAGCAAGTTCGGAGGTGAGGACAAGTGAGCGTGAAGGAAGCCACCAAGGCCGCACCCGCCCCCGTGCGTGCCGCCCCCGAACCGCCGCGTCCGACGAAGAAGCACCGCGCCTGGGACGAGGTCCCGCGCTGGCAGATCTACCTCCCCCTGTCGATCTACCTGCTCTTCACCCTGATTCCCTTCTACTGGATCCTGCTGTTCTCCCTGCGCCCGGCCGGCTCGACCTCCCTCGTGCCCTGGCCGATGACCTTCGACCACTTCGAGAAGGTGTGGACGGAGCGGGCCTTCGGCACCTACTTCCAGAACAGCGTGCTCGTCGGCGTCGTCACCCTGCTGATGACGACCCTCGTCGCCCTGGCCGGCGGCTACGCCCTCGCGCGCTTCAACTTCAAGATCAAGCGGGCGTTCATGCTCGCCCTGCTCTGCTCCCAGTTCGTGCCGGGCGCGCTGCTCCTGGTGCCGCTGTTCGAGATCTTCGCCGAACTCCAGATGATCAACTCGCTGGGCAGCGTCATCATCGCCGAGACGGTGTTCCAGTTGCCGCTGTCGATGATCCTGATCAGCAACTTCATCAAGAACGTGCCGTACTCCCTGGAGGAGGCGGCCTGGGTCGACGGCTGCAACCGGATGACGGCCTTCAGGATCGTCGTCCTGCCGCTGCTGCGGCCCGGTCTGATCGCCGTCGGCTCCTTCGCCTTCGTGCACTCCTGGAACCACTTCCTGTTCGCCCTGATGTTCCTCAACAACCAGGAGAAGCAGACCATCCCGGTCGGCCTCAACACCCTGATGGGCGCGGACAGCGTCGACCTGGGCGCGCTTGCCGCCGGAGGCATCATCGCGGCGGTACCGGTCGTGATCGTGTTCGCCTTCATCCAGAAGTGGCTGATCACGGGCTTCAGCGCGGGGGCGGTGAAGGGATGAGACTCCGTCAGATCGCCGCAGTGACCACGCTGCTGGGACTGCTCTGCGTTCCCGCCCACGCCGACGACGCCCGCGACATCAGCCGTGACACCCTCGCCGCGAACGACGGCTGGGCGGCGGCCGACGGTGGTACCACGGGGGGTTCCACCGCCGACGACGCCCACGTCTTCACCGTAGGCAACCGGAGTGAACTGGTCCGCGCCCTCGACGGGGGCAGCGCCGCTCCGGAGATCATCAGGATCGCCGGGGCGATCGTCGCCAACACTGACGCCACCGGCGCCCGCCTGAGCTGCGCCGACTACGCCACCGGCGGCTACAGCACGAAGAAGTACCTGGCCGCCTACGACCGTTCCTGGACAGTGAGCGGGAGTGAGTGCGCCTACTGGCACGCCCCGAACGGTCTTGGGCGTGCTGGTCGTCCGGTTTCGCCTCCGGGCGGCGACACGGATCCTGTCCGTGGTCCGGTCCCGGAAGGGCTGAGTCCCTCACGACCTGGCCATATGGATGCGGCCAGAGGCGACGGGGAGGCCCTGAACCATCTCTGTGGTGGAGCAGGGGCCCCGCACGCTGGCACCGCACCCGGCGTCCCAGATCGCACGGCGACCGTACTCCGATCGGCCCAGCTCACGACATGCCCACAAGCTGACGATCACATGATCGAGCTAACGTGCCCTCCTGCAGCCCCGGAGAACAGCGACGGCCTGCTCGACATCACCAACGCCTCCGACCTGGTCACCGTCTCCTGGAGCCGGTTCGCCGACCACGACAAGGCGATCCTCATCGGAAACGGCGACACGGCCACCGGCGACCGGGGCAGGCTCCGCGTCACCCTGCACCACAACGAGTTCGAGTCCGTCGTCCAGCGGGCGCCCCGCGTCCGCTTCCGCCAGGTGCACCTCTACAACAACCGGTACGTCGTCCCGGCCGACGCCCACGACTACCGCTACTCCATCGGCGTGTCGACCGAGGCGGCGATCCACGCCGAGAACAACGCCTTCCACACCCCCGGCCACACAGAGGTCGCCGACCTGGTCAAGAGCTGGAACGGCACCGCCCTGCACCAGTCGGGCGCCCTCTTCAACGGCTTCCCGGTCGACCTGCCGGCGATCCACAACGCCTACAACTGCGGCAGCGAGCGCGACCTCACGGCCGAGGTCGGCTGGACACCTACCCTGCACACAAAGATCGACAGCGCCGAGACCGCCGCCCGAGCGGTGGCCCGTGGCGCGGGCGCAGGGAGGATCCCATGAGCACTGCCGTACCCATCGTGCTGGCCGGCGCGCGCGGCCACGGCCGCTGGCACCTCGACAACATCCGCCGGCTCCAGGACAAGGGGATCGTGCGGCTGGCGGGGATCTGCGAGCTGACCCCGCTCACCGCACAGGAGCTCCCCGAGGGCCTGGGCGCGCCGGAACAGTCCGCCGACTTCGGCGCCCTGCTCGACTCCACCGGCGCGCGGATCGCGGTGATCTGCACGCCGATCCCGACCCACACCGACCTGGCGCTGACGGCCGCGCGCAAGGGCGTGCACATCCTGCTGGAGAAGCCGCCCGCCCCGTCGTACGCCGAGTTCCGGCGCATGGCCGACGGGGTCGCCGAGGCGGGCGTCGCCTGCCAGATCGGCTTCCAGTCGCTGGGCTCGCACGCGGTGCCGGCGATCCGGACGCTGATGGCCGAGGGCGCGGTCGGCGAGATCGTCGGGATCGGCGGAGCCGGCGCCTGGGCACGTCCCGAGGCGTACTACCGGCGGGCGCCCTGGGCGGGCCGGCGCAGGCTGAACGGCGTCGACGTGATCGACGGGGTGCTCACCAACCCGCTCGCGCACGCCGTCGCCACCGCCCTGGCACTCGGCGGCACCACCCGCGCCGAGGACGTCACGGCCATCGAGACCGAGCTGCTGCGCGCCAACGACATCGAGTCCGACGACACCTCCTGCGTCCGTGTCACCACGAGCCGCACCCCGGTCGTCGTCGGCGCGACCCTGTGCGCCGAGGACCCCGACGACCCGTACGTCGTCGTCCACGGCGAACACGGCCGGATCACCTACTGGTACAAGCAGGACCGCGTCCTGCTCCAGCGCGCGAACCACGGCCCGGAGGAGTTCGAGTACGGCCGCACCGACCTGCTGGAGAACCTCGTCGAGCACCTCACCGACGGCACCGACCTGTTGGTCACACCCGACGAGACCGGCGCCTTCATGAAGGTCGTCGAGGCGATCCGCCTGGCCCCCGACCCGGCCCCGCTGCCCGCCGACGCCTGGCACTTCCTCCCCGACGAGCAGCGCCGGGTGGTGCCCGGCATCGACGGCCTGGTCGCGGCCGCCGCCGACACCCTCGCCCTCTACTCCGAGCTGGGCGCCCCCTGGGCTCCTCCGGCACGAACGAATGAGGTGAGCACCTGATGCCCCCCCACGACACCGCGGTGCTGCGCGTCGCGGGCCGCCCGGTCGGCCGGTACGTCACCCGGCCCGAACTCCCGGCCCGGCTCTCCCCGCGCCCGTACCTGCACCCCGTCACCACCCTGGCCGGCACGACGGTCACCGAGCTCAGCCCGGCCGACCACATACACCACCTCGGCGTCGGTGTCGCCGTTCCCGACGTCGAGGGGTCCGACTTCTGGGGCGGCCGCACCTTCGTCCGCGACCAGGGCCCGACCGAGCTGGACAACCACGGCGCCCAGCGGCACACCGCCTTCCAGCTGCGCGACCCCGACGGCTTCGTCGAGGAACTGCGCTGGGTGGCGGCGGGCGCCGAGCTGCTGCGCGAGCGCCGTACGGTCGCCGCCACCGAACTCACCGGCATCGCCTGGGCGTTGGACTTCACCTTCTCCCTGACCAACGTCACCTCCGCCCCGCTGTCGATCGGCAGCCCGGCGACGAACGGCCGCCCCGGCGCCGCGTACGGCGGCTTCTTCTGGCGGGCCCGCAAGGAGCAGGAACCCCCGCGGGTCTTCACCGCCGACCGCGAGGGCGAGGCGGCGATCCACGGCACCCGCGCCGACTGGGTCGCCCTCGCGGGATGGGGGTCCCCCCGCTCGGGCGAAGCCGAGAGCGGGGGATCCTGGACCCTGATCTTCGCCGGGGCCACCGACCGGACCCGGCAGGACCCGTGGTTCGTGCGTGCCGAGGAGTACCCGGGCGTCGGGTCCTCGCTGGCCTGCGAGGAGCGGCTGGCCGTCGCGCCGGGCGAGACCGTCGTACGGCGCATCGTCACCGTCGTCGCCGACGGACGCCTGCCCCGTCTCGAGGTGGCGGCCCTGGTCCGCAAGGCGGTGAGCCCGTGACCGCCGACGTGTACCGCAACCCCGTCCTGAACGCCGACTGGTCCGACCCCGACGTCGTCCGCGTCGGCGACGACTTCTACCTCACCGCCTCCAGCTTCGGCCGCCTCCCGGGCCTGCCCCTGCTGCACTCCCGCGACCTGGTCAACCGGACCCTGGTCGGGCACGCCCTGGACCGGCTGGAACCGGCCGAGGAGTTCCCCCAGCCCCGTCACGACTGCGGAGTGTGGGCCCCCTCCCTCCGCCACCACGAAGACCGCTTCTGGATCTTCTGGGGCGACCCCGACCAGGGCATCGGCTGGACGACCAACCTCCGGACGCAGATCACCGTCGACCACAACTGGTTCACGGGCACCAAGCAGCGCAACCCGTCGGCCGACAACTGCGCCTACGCGCACCTGAACAACAACTACCTGTCGGCGCAGGTGGCCGACGGGGACCCGACGCGGACGTACGGGAACTGGTCGCGCGGCAGGACGCGCATGGTCATCGAGAACAGCTACTACGACGGGGTCCAGCACCCCTACCAGGCCGACGCGACGGCCGAGTTGGTCGAGCGCGGGTCGATCCTGCGGAACACGACGGGGCGTACCGACGAGTGGGGCGCCGCCTTCGACCCACGGGAGTTCTACAACTACCGGCTGGACCCGGCCGCGGCCGTGCCCGCGCTCGTGAAGCGGTTCTCCGGGCCGCAGAAGCGGATCGGTGGCTCGGTGACGCTGCGGGTCCCCGGGGACTACACGAGTGTGCAGGCCGCCGTCGACGCGGTGCCGGCCGGGAACGCCGGCCGGGTCGTGATCGCCGTGGCGCCCGGGACGTACCGCGAGAAGGTGTTCATCCCCGCGAACAAGCCGAACATCGTGCTAAAGGGGACTGGATGGGACCGGTCGGACACCGTCATCGTCTTCGACACGCCCGCCGCGTCCGGCGGTTCGACGGGGAGCGCGACCGTCCGGATCGCCGCGAACGACGTCGCCGCCCGCCACCTCACGTTCGGCAACGACTTCGACGAGGCCGCGCACGAGCCCGTTGAACGGGCGCTGTCCATGAGGGCGTCCCGATGAGGCGCCCTCATGGACAGCGGGTGCGTGCAACCAGGACACGCTGTTGGCCTGACCCCGTTGCTGGAACGAGGCTCCGGTCATCGCTGACTCGGCTTCGATGGGGACGGCGCCGGTCGCCGGTGCTGATCAGGAACACCGAGGTGCCCGCCGCGATCAAGTCCTCGCCGTGGACCGACATGAGCGGGTTCTCGTGGAAGGACGCGCGGTTCACGGAGTACCGGAACTTCGGGCCGGGCGCCGCCGTGACCGCGGACCGGCCGCAGCCGAGCGATGACGAGGCGCGGTCCCACACCGTCGCCGACTACCTCCGGGGCGCCGACGGCCGGCAGCCGTACGCCCACCACCACTGACCCCGCAACTTCACATCTCCGCTGGATCCAGAACGAAGAGAGCCGACCAATGAAGATCAGCATCCGTAGAAGCAGGCGCGCTGCCACCGCCATTGCCCTCGGGTCCGTCCTCGCCCTGACCGCCACCGCCTGCGGTGACGACGGGAGCAGCGCGGGCGGGGACAAGGGCGCCGAGGGCAGCGGCACGGGAAAGATCGTCTTCTGGGACAACAACGGCGGTGTCCGCACCGACATCTGGAAGGAGATCATCGCCGACTTCGAGAAGGCGAACCCGGACATCAAGGTCGAGTACGTCGGGATCCCGTCCACCGACTACCAGTCCAAGGTGGACACCGCCATCCAGGGCGGCGGCCTGCCGGACGTCGGCGGCGTCGGCGCGGCGATGCTCGCCGGGTTCGCCGCGCAGAACGCGCTGGAGCCGCTGGACGACCGGCTCGCCAAGTCGTCCCTGAACGGCAAGCTCAACGAGGACATGGTGACCTCGCTGAAGGCCGCGGGCGGTGGGGACGGCAAGCTGTACTCGGTGCCGACCTCCGCGAACAACGGTGTGCTGTACTACCGCACCGACCTGTTCGAGAAGGCCGGGCTGGACGAGCCGACGACCTGGGACAAGTTCTACGAGGCCGCGGAGAAGCTCACCGACGCCAAGAAGAACGAGTTCGGGTACACCATTCGTGGTGGTGCCGGGTCCATCGCCCAGGCGCTGGACGCGATGTACGGGCAGTCCGGGATCGCGTCCTTCTGGAACGGTGACAAGACCACGGTCAACGACCCGAAGAACGTGGCCGCCCTGGAGAAGTACGCCGCGCTCTACAAGAAGGTCACTCCGGCGGCCGACCTCAACAACGACTTCACCAAGATGGTCGCCCAGTGGGATTCCGGCACGATCGGGATGCTGAACCACAACCTGGGGTCGTACCAGGACCATGTGAAGGCGCTGGGCACGGACAAGTTCCGGGGAATTCCGCAGCCGACGCAGGCCGACGGGAAGCGCGTTCAGGTCTCCAACCCCGTTGACGGGATCGGGCTCTTCAAGAGCTCAAAGAACAAGGAGGCCGCCTGGAAGTTCATCGAGTTCGCGACCTCGCACGCGGAGAACTCGAAGTTCAACGAGGCGGCGGGGCAGGTCCCTTCGAACAATGACGCCGCGAAGGACGCGTGGATCTCCGAGGCCGAGCCGACGAAGTTGGCTGCCGCGGCGTTGACTGACGGTTCTACGACGATCGTGCAGCTGCCGTACTACCTGCCTGACTGGAACACCATCTCCAAGGCCGACAACGAGCCGAACTTCCAGAAGGTGCTGAACGGGGACATGAGCGCGAAGGAATTCCTGGACACGATGGCCGAGCAGCTGAATGAGGCTCAGGCCGAGTGGACGGAAAGGAACGGCTGAGAGCTCGGTTGGTTCTGTGCGCGGCCGGCTGCGGGTTTGTTGTGGCTGGTCGCGCAGTTCCCCGCGCCCCTGAGGGAGCTTCGCTTCCCCCTGTTGAAAGGCACCCTTGTGTCCCTTAGCCGCAGACAGGTCAGTTTGGCGGCCGTTGCCGCCGTTCCTCTCGCCCTCGCGGTCACCGGTACCGCTCAGGCAGCGCAGCGCCACCGCACTCTCTACATCGCCGGCGACTCCACCGCCGCCCAGAAATACGCCCCCGCCGCTCCCGAGACCGGGTGGGGCATGGCGATCCCCTTCTTTCTGCGCAAGGACCTGCTCGTCTCCCATCACGCCGTGAACGGGCGCAGTTCCAAGAGCTTTGTCGACGAAGGTCGGCTGGACGCCATCCTCCAGGCCATTCGGCCCGGCGACTTCCTGCTCATCCAGTTCGCGCACAACGACCAGAAGGTCGCCGACCCCGCCCGGTACACCGAGCCCTGGACGACGTACCAGGACTATCTGCGGCTGTACATCGACGGGGCGCGGGCCCGGGGTGCGCGGCCCGTGCTGGCCACCGCCGTCGAGCGTCGCCGGTTCGACGCGGGCGGCAACGCCGTGCCGACCCACGGCGACTATCCGGCGGCGATGCGCGCGCTCGCCGAGGAGGAGCGCGTGGCGTTGCTCGATCTCCAGGCGCTGTCGCTCGCGCTGTGGCAGCGGCTCGGGGTCGAGGTGACGAAGAAGTACTTCAACTGGACCGCCACCGAGCAGGACAACACGCACTTCAACCCGCCCGGCGCGATCGCCGTGGCCCGTCTTGTGGCGCGGGAGCTGTTGCGTACGCGGGTGCTCGGCCCGCGGGACGTGCGCCGGCTCGACGAGGAGATCCCGGAGTCCTGGATCACCTGGCCGGCGGCCCCCGCCGCGTAACGCTCGACCAACCCCCGGATCGCAGAAGAGAGAGCCGCACAATGAACACACAGACATGGCATGGGCATGCCATAAAGAGGGTCGCTGTTCTGATCGGCTGCACCGCGCTCGGCCTCGGGCTGACCGGCACCGGAGCGCAGGCCGGGCCCCGTGACCTCGGCCGTCAGGTCCTCGGCGCGGGGGACGGCTGGGGCTCGGAAGGGGCCGGGACGACCGGTGGTTCGGCCGCCGACGCCGAGCACGTCTACACCGTCACCACCTGGGCCGAGTTCAAGGCCGCGCTGAAGGCGGGCGGTGACGCGCCGAAGATCATCAAGGTCGAGGGCATGATCGACGCCGTCTCCCAGGGCTGCGAGGCCTTCGTGACCGACGGCTACGACCTCCAGCAGTACCTGAAGGACTACGACCCGGCCGTCTACGGCAACGACGAAGTCGCCAAGGGCCCGCAGGAGGACGCCCGGGTCGCGTCCGCCGCCAAGCAGGACACGCAGATCAAGGCCGACATCCCCAGCAACACCACCATCGTCGGCGTCGGCAGGAACTCCGGCATCCTCGGCGGCAGCCTGCAGATCAAGGGCGTCTCGAACGTCATCCTGCGCAACCTCACCATCGAGGCCCCGCTCGACTGCTTCCCCAAGTGGGACCCGACCGACGACAACAAGACCGGCAACTGGAACTCCGAGTACGACACCGTGGTCGTCTACGGCAGCGACCATGTGTGGATCGACCACAACACGCTCACCGACGGGCGCTTCCCCGACAGCGAGCGGCCGGTCTACTTCGGCAAGGTCTTCCAGCAGCACGACGGGCTCACCGACATCGTGCGCGGCTCCAACTACGTGACCGTGTCCTGGAACTCCTTCGAGAACCACGACAAGAACATGCTGATCGGCAACGGCGACGGCCTCGCCGCCATCGACGCCGGCAAGCTCAAGGTCACCATGCACCACAACCGCTTCGAGGGGATCCTCCAGCGCTCCCCGCGTGTGCGGTTCGGACAGGTCGACGTCTACAACAACCACTACGTGGTGAACGAGGAACAGAAAAACGACTACTACATCTTCGGTGTCGGCATCTCCTCGCAGCTGTACGCCAGCGACAACGCCATCTCGCTGCCGGAGGGCACCGGCGTCGGCAAGGTGCTGAAGAAGTGGAACGAGTCGCCGCTGACCGCCGAGAACAACTACGTCAACGGCAAGCTGACCGATCTCATCGCCGTCCACAACGCCGAGATCCCGTCGGAGACCCTCCAGTCCGGCGCCGGCTGGGCCCCGACGCTGCGCACGAAGGTCGACAACCCCAGGGCGGTCCCCGGGATCGTCGACAACTGCGCCGGCGCCGGCCGCCTGCGCTGACGCCCCGGCGGGGGAGGGGCGCGCACCAGGTTCGGCCGCCCCTCCCCGGCAACCCCCAGCACGCGCCGCCCTGCGAAGGAGCACCCGCATGCCCTCCTCGCCCCACTTCCGACTGCCCCTGACCAGAAGGGGATTCCTCACCGCGAGCGCCGCCCTCGGCACCGCGCTCGCCCTCGCGCCGGCCCCCGCACGGGCCGCCGGCCACGCCCCCTGCCCCTTCGGCCGGTACGGATCACCGGCCGCGCGCCTCACCCCGCGGACCCTCTACGTCGACCCGTCCGGCCAGGGCGACTTCACCACCGTCCAGGCCGCCGTGACCGCCGCGTCCGGCAGCGGCTGGACGCTGGTCATCGCGCCGGGGACGTACCGCGAGACGGTCTCCGTCGACGTGACCCGTACGGGGATGACCTGGCTCGGCGCGGGCGACGACCCGCGCGAGGTCGTCATCGTCTACGACAACGCGGCCGGCACCCCCAAGCCCGGCGGCGGCACCTACGGCACCACCGGCTCCGCCACCACCCTCCTGCAGGCCGACGGCTTCAGCGCCCGCCACATCACCTTCGCCAACGACTGGCTGCGCGCCGACCACCCCGGCATGAGCGGCACCCAGGCCGTCGCCATCAAGGTGCAGGGCGACCGGTCCGCGTTCCACCACTGCCGGTTCCTCGGCCACCAGGACACCCTGTACGCCGACTCCATGGCCCTCGGCGTCTTCGCCCGCCAGTACTTCTCGCACTGCTACGTGGAGGGCGACGTCGACTTCGTCTTCGGGCGGGGCACGGCCGTCTACGAGCACTGCCACTTCCGCACCCTGACCCGGACCGACCTGGCCTCGGCCCCGTACGGCTTCGTCTTCGCCCCCTCGACGGCGGGCGCCAACCCGCGCGGCTACCTGGTGACCAGGAGCCGCGTCACCAGCGAGGCCCCGGACGCCTACTACAAGCTGGCCCGCCCGTGGGTGCCCAGCTCCGATCCCACCGCCCGCCCGTCGCTCACCGTCCGCGACACCCACCTCGGCCCCGGCATCGACGCGGTCGCGCCCTACACCAACATGTCGGCGTCCTTCCCCTGGCAGGAGCAGCGGTTCGCCGAGTACCGCAACACCGGGCCGGGAGCGGAGATCACCGCCCCGGAGAACCGCCCCCAACTCAGCGCCGCGCAAGCCGAGTCGGCGACTCGTGAGGCCTACCTCGGGGACTGGGCGCCCTGGAAGGAGGGGCGCTGAGATGCGCAGGCGGACTCTGCTGACAGGGATGGCGGGGATCGCCGGGGGACTCGTCGCGGCCGGGTCGCCCGCCTTCGCCGGTGACGCCCGTCGGGTGCTGCACGTCCGGCCCGGCGACTCCGTGCAGGCGGCCGTGGACGCGGTGGACGGGCCCGGCTGGACGATCGTCGTGCATCCGGGCGCCTATCGCGAGGTGGTGAAAGTCCCGGCGGGCAGAGCCGAGTTGACGCTGCGCGGCGCCACCCGCGACCCGCGCGACGCCGTCATCGTGTACGACAACGCCAACGGCACCCCCAAACCCGACGGCTCCGGCATCCACGGCACCGCCGGTTCCGCCACCTTCACCTCCGCCGCCCCGGGACTGACCGTCCGCGACCTGACCCTCGCCAACGACTGGCTGCGCGCCGACCACCCCGACATCACCGGCACGCAGGCGGTGGCGGCGTACGTCACCGGCGACCGGTCGTCCTTCGGGAACGTGCGCTTCCTCGCCCACCAGGACACACTCTTCGTCGACACGACCGCGCTCGACGCCTTCGACCGGCAGTACTTCCACCACTGCTACGTCGAGGGCGACGTCGACTTCGTCTTCGGGCGGGCCACGGCCGTCTTCGAGGACTGCCACTTCCGCACGCTGCGCCGGGACGTGGACTTCACCCCCAAGGGCATGGTCTTCGCCCCGTCCACCGCCCGCGCCAACCCGTACGGCATCCTCGCCGTCCGCTGCCGTATCACCTCCGGCGCCGAGGACGGGGCGTACAAGCTGGCCCGGCCCTGGGTGCCGTCGTACGAGACGACGGCCTGGCCGTCCCTCGTCGTGCGGGACACCCGGATCGGGCCGGGGATCGACGCGGTGGCGCCGTACACCAACATGCGGGAGCAGTACCCGTGGCAGACCATGCGGTTCGCCGAGTACCGCAACAGCGGACCGGGTGCGATGGTCACGGTCCCGGAGAACCGGCCTCAACTCGCCCCCGCCCAGGCGCGGTTCCACACGCCGAGGGCGTATCTCGGGGACTGGCGGCCGTATGCGTAGGGTGGCCGCCCTCCCCGGCACCGGGAGGCAGTATGAGCGGCCATGAAGCGGTGGGACGCCGGGCCTTCGTGGTCGGTGCCGGGGCGGCGCTGCTGGCCGGAGGAGCGGTGAGCGGGGCGGAGGCGGCCGTGGCCGACGGGCCGCTGCCCGACTTCCACCCCGCCCTCAAGGACGCGCTCACCTTCCCGCTCGCCTGGGGACGCTCCCCGATCCGCGACTTCGGCGCCTGGCGCCGGGCCGCCCGCGCCAAGGTCGAGGAGCACCTCCTCGTGCCACGGCCGGACGGGACGCCGTACGATCCCGAGATCGCGGACGGGCCCCGAGGCGACGGATACGACCGCGCGTCGGTCACCCTCTCCCTCACCCCCTACGAACGCGTCCGCTGCGTCCTGCTCACCCCGCACGGCACCGGCCCCTTCCCCGCCGTACTGCTGCTCCACGACCACGGCGCCAGGTTCGACATCGGGAAGGAGAAGCTGGTCCGCCCCTGGTACGACGACACACGGCTCGCCTCCGCGCAGGCCTGGGCGGACAAGTACTTCAGCGGGCGCTTCGTCGGCGACGAACTGGCCCGGCGCGGCTATGTCGTCCTCTGCGCGGACGCCCTCGGCTGGGCCGACCGCGGTCCGCTCGCCTACGACCAGCAGCAGGCCCTCGCCTCCAACTTCTACAACCTCGGCTCCTCCCTCGCCGGGCTCATGGCCAGGGAGGACGCCCGGTCCGCCGCCTTCCTCGCCGGTCTCGACCGCGTGGACGCGCGCCGGGTCGCGGCCGTCGGGTTCTCCATGGGTGCCTACCGCGCCTGGCAGACGGCCGCGCTCAGCGACCACGTCGCCGCCGCGGTGAGCGTCGGCTGGATGACCGGCCTGAAGGAAATGATGGTGCCCGGCAACAACACGCTGCGCGGGCAGTCGTCGTACTACATGCTCCACCCCGGGCTCGCCCGGCATCTCGACTTCCCCGACGTGGCGAGCATCGCCGCCCCCAGGCCGATGCTCTTCCTGGGCGGCGGCCTCGATCCGCTGTTCCCCGCCGACGGCGTCCGCGTGGCCTACGACAAGCTGCGCGCCGTCTGGCGGTCCCGCCGCGCCGAGGAGCGGCTGCGGCTGCGGACCTGGCCCGACCTCGGCCATGTCTTCACCGCACCCATGCAGGACGAGGTCTTCGACTGGCTCGACACGGTCCTGCTCGACCCCGTCCGGTGAACCGTCCCCCCACCCCGCACGAGAGAGGAACCGCTCTCCATGTCTCGTCGTACCGCCCTCGCCGCCCTGGCCGCCCTCACCCTGGGCTCCGGGCTCGCCGTACTTCCCACCCAGGCCCAGGCCGCGACGGTCGTGGTCGACACCTTGGCAGAACTGTCCAGCGCTCTGTCGAGCGCCACCGCCGGCACCGTCATCCAGGTCCGCGGCGGCACCTACTACCCGACGGCCACCCTGCAGTCCACGGCCAACGGCACCTCGTCGTCGCCGGTCACGCTCACGGCGTACGGCTCGGAGACGGTGAAGATCGACGGTTCGTCGCTCCCCGACGGCGACTGGATCTTCAAGCTGACCGCCGACTACTGGAACGTCTCCGGCATCACCTTCCAGAACTCCCCGGACAGCGCGGTCGTCTGCCAGTCCTGCACCGGGACGGTCTGGAACAACATCAAGACCATCAACGGCGGCGACTCCGGCTTCACGCTCACCGGCGACGGCACCGTCAACAACATGGTCCGCAACATCGACTCCTACGGCCACTACGACCCCGCCAACCACGGCGAGAACGCCGACGGCATCGCCGTGAAGTACGGCTCCGGCACGGGCAACCTCATCACCGGGGCCCGCCTCTACAACAACTCGGACGACGGTCTGGACTTCTGGTCGTTCTCCTCGCCCGTCACCGTCGAGCACACCTGGGCCTTCGGCAACGGCAAGAACCGCTGGTCCGACTCGGCCTTCGCGGGCGACGGCAACGGCTACAAGCTGGGCGGCGACGGGGAGACCGTGGCGCACGTCGTCAACAACTCCGCCGCCTGGGACAACGCGGGCAACGGATTCACCGAGAACAGCAACAAGGGCGCCATCGTCATCAACCGCACCACCGCCTACGCCAACGCCAAGTGGGGCTACTACTTCGCCACCGGAGCGGCCCGCCTCGGCAAGAACCTCGCCGTGAGCAACGGCAGCGGTCCGGTGAACAAGGGCTCCTCGGTGGTCTCGGCCGGCAACAACTGGGACTCCGGGATCGCGACCCCGGCGTTCCGGTCGACGGATGCGTCGAGTACGTACAACGCCCGCAGCTCCAGCGGCACTCTGCCGGCGACGACCTTCCTGACGACGGGCAGCACGACCATCGGGGCGACAATGGACTGACCTGACGTGTGATGTCCTGTGAAGACCGAAGCGGGCCGGAGGACCGCGTCCTCCGGCCCGCCTTCGTGGGCGGTCGTGTACGTCCCGTCAGTCCCGGCGGATCAGTTCGGGGTCGATGCGGCGGCCGACCAGGGGGAGGGTGCCGACGATCGCTATGGCGAGGACGCCGACTGTGGCCGCCAGCAGCGGCGGCACGCCCGCGCCGTCCCAGAAGACCGCGCCGCCACCGGTGACCAGGTAGGCGGACTCCGCGAGCTTTCCGCAGACCAGGGCCAGGACGAGTCCGATGGTGAGCGGCAGGACCACCTGGAGACACTGCACGGCCCGCAGGGTGCGCGGCCGGGCGCCGATGAGGGCGAGGGCGGTGACCTGGGCGCGGCGTTCGACGGCCCGGTCGGTGACGGAGACGAGGAAGGCGGCGACGCCGATGACCAGACCCATCACCATGCCCAGGAACAGCAGTGTCTCGATGACGGTGATCTGCTGGAGTGCCTCGACATTCACGCCCTGCAGATCGACCTCCGAGGTGGGAGCGATGGCGCCGATCCGGTCGAGGACGCTGCGCACGGTCGACGAGTCGGAGCTGGAGGAGAGGACCAGGTAGGCACCCATGGGAGTGGCACCGGTGGGGAGTGCCGAGGGCGGGATCAGGATGTCGCCGCCGAGACCTGTCACGGTGCTGGACACATACAGCACCGTGTCCTTCGGCCCGGGAACACGGAAGGTGGTGCGCTTGCCGTCCTTGCGCACGACATAGCTGGTCTCACTCGCGGAGACCGGGGCCCCGTCCACGTTCACCAGGCGCATCGCCTTGCCGTCGACACAGCCCTTGGACTCCTGCACCATCTTGGCCACCTCCGCGCAGGTGGCGATCAGGGCGCTGGCGATGTCGCTGTCGGCATTGACGTCGTCCATGACGACGGCGCTCGCCTCGACGCCGGGAATCCCACGCAGTCGCCGTTGCTGCTCCTGCGTGAGCCGGTCCAGCGAGAGGCTGTACTGCTGCGCGGGCGCGGTGTTGCGGGACACCTGGCTCAACTCGACCAGAACGCCCTGGGCGAGGGACGCGGAGAACACCAGCAGGACCAGGCCGGTGACCACACGCATCGCGCTGCCGGGCTCGACCTCGTTGCGGCGCATGGCCAGGTTGAGGGCGAGGTTGCCGGATCGGGCGAGCCGCTTGGCCAGGGCGTACGACAGCAGAGGCAGCGTGAGGACGAGGCCGAGGCCGGTCAGCAGCGCCCCCGCCACCACCAGGACGGCGTGTATCCCCTGGCTCTGGGCAGGGTGGGCGGTGAGCCCGGTGGAGCTGTAACCGATGACGAGACCCAGGCCCGCGACGAGCACGAGGATCGTCCACACGCGGGGTGCGCGAGGTGCCGCGGAACGGCGCGTGCTCAGCGGATCGGTGGCCGCGGCGCGGGCGCTCATGCGCCCGACGAACCATGCCAGCGCCGGGCAGCCGAGCAGGCAGATGGCGATCGTGTTGCCGGAGAGCGCGCCGTCGCCCGGATACCACTTCAGTCCGGGCAGCCCTGTCGAGGACATGATCCGGTTGAGCAGCGCGAACTCGCCCAGCCCGAGCAGTGCGCCGAGCAGCGCGGCGACCACCGTCTCGGCGGCATTGACCCGCTGGGTGCCTTTCGCGCTCACGCCGAGTAGGCGCAGGGCCGCGAGCCGGCGGTTGCGGCTGGCGGCCGACAGTTTGGCACACACCGACAGGAAGACGCCGAGGGGCAGAAGGACGAGGGTGGCCAGGGTGAAGCGGAGGATGTCGAGGGTCGAGGGTTCGACCGCCGTGGTGGGTGGGTAAGGGGATCCGAAGCTCTTCAGGGCGCGGCCCTCGGCCCCGATGTGGTCGCGTGTGGTGCCGATGTAGGCGTACAGCTCGTTGGGGTCGGTCAGACCCGCCGGCCCGATCAGACCCTTCTCCTTGCCCGGCAGCAGCCCCTTGAGGCCGGGCTCGCGCCGGAGCTGGTCGTGCAGCGCGGGGGAGACGTACACCTCGCCCGGCTCGGGGAGCCTGCTCAGGCCCGGGGGCGGCTTCGGCGTGTCCGTGGTGCCGGTGGCGAGGAAGACACGGCCGAACATCTTCGAACCGTGCGCGTCGGAGCGTTCGAGGACAAGCGTGGGCTGACCGGATCGATTGCCCCGGAGCAGCTCGGGCTCGCGGGCGGCGGCCCGGCCGTCGTGGGCGTCGAGGATCGCCGGGATGGTGAGGACGAGCGCGAGACAGCACACGCCGAGCGACCCGCCCAGGGTCATCAGCAAAAAGCGGACGCGGTTGCCCCGACCGGAGCCGAACAGCAGCCGCAGTCCGAGCAGAAACTCCCTCATTCCGCAGCTCCCACCGGGGCGAGCATTCCGTCGGCCATCGTGTAGCGGCTGTCGGCCTGCGCGGCCACCGTCTGATCGTGGGTGACCAGGAGCACGGCGGTGCCCTGCGAGCGGGCCAGGTCCAGGAACTCCCTCAGAACGGTACCGGCGTTGGCACTGTCGAGGGCGCCGGTCGGTTCGTCCGCGAACACGACAGCAGGCTTGTGCACCAGGGCCCGGGCGACGGCGACGCGCTGGTTCTGCCCGCCGGACACCTGGGACGGCCGCCGCTCACGCAGATCGGCGATCCCCAGCCGGTCGAGCACCTCGGCGGCGGCCTTGAGCGCGGGCCGCTTGCGCTGACCGGCTAGGCGCAGCGGCAGGGCGGTGTTCTCCTCGATGGTCAGCTCGGGCAGCAACTCGCCGTACTGGAAGACGAATCCGAAGCGCTCCCGGCGCAGGGCGCTGATCTCCTCGTCGTCCAGGTCGGCGTAGACCCGCCCCTCGAAACTGATCCGGCCTCGGGACGGAGGAAGCACTCCCGCCAGGCAGTAGAGCAGCGAGGACTTGCCGGATCCGCTCGCCCCGGTGATCGCCGCGACCTCGCCCGGCGCGAGAGCGAGACGGGCGTCGCGCACGGCCGGTGTGGAGCCGTACGAGAAGTCGACTCCGCTCGCGGAGAGGATGTGTGACGTGTCTGACGTACTGGTACTGATCGTGTCCCCCGGGAGCCGGAGGGCCCCGGCGGTCAGTCCGGGGCCCAAGGGTGTGCTGTGACTGACGGATTGATCCGTCAGTCTGACTTACGGCCGCTTGTAGTGCTTGGTCACCGAGCAGTTGTCCGGACGCAGCGAGCCCCGGTCACGACAGGCCCGTATCCAGGCCTCATCGGTGTGCAGCGCGGCGCCGTCCCAGACCAGCTTGTCCAGCCAGACGGTCTTCTTCTGCTTGCCGTCGAAGCGGTTCCAGTCGTAGCCCTCGACCTTGACCTGCATGTAGACGTTGTGCCCGTCGTTGGGGCTGGCGTCCTTGAGGTTGCCCTTCCAGTGGAAGGCGCCGTGGTTCGTGTGCGCGGGCTCCCACTTGTACTGCCCCTTGTAGAACTCCACCCCTCCGCTCGTGAGCTTGGGAATGTCCTTCCAGGCGGCGCGCGCCTGGAACTCGCTGCTTCCCCCGTCCGCGCCTGCGAACGCCGTCCCCATGCCAGTCAGAAAGAGCCCGGTCGCGAGCACACTGACAGCCAGCTTTCGATTCACTTGTTTTCCTCCCGTTTTCCCGACGACAACCTTGATCATCGGGCGCTGGGAACGTTAACACGCCATGGCTGGAAGGGGATTGGGTATTTGATCAAGGTGACGCGCTCGGGGCGATCATTTGCGAGTGCCATGCACATCATTCACAGACACCCCCCGAACGGAACGGAACCCGAAGCCCGGATTCTCCATCAGCGCCGCGCGCCCGGAGGCTCACCCCCGCACCGGCCTGATCCCCTCCAGCGTCGGCACCACCGCCTCGATCGTGCCGTCGGCCGCGAACGTCATGCGGTCGACGGTCGTCTCCCGGTGCATACCGTCACCGCCCGGCCTCCCGGGGCCGTTCAGGGCGAAGCGGTGGTAGACGATGTACCAGTCGTCCGTGCCGGGGGCGTTGACCACCGAGTGATGGCCGGTGCCGAGGATGCCGTACTCGGGGCGCTTGTGCAGGATCGTGCCGCGCTTGGTCCACGGGCCGAGCGGGGACGGGCCGGTCGCGTACGCCACGTGGTAGTTCTCGCTGCGGGTGTCGTCCTCGGACCACATGAAGTAGTACGTGCCCTTCCGCTTGATCACGAACGAGCCCTCACGGAAGTTGTCCGGCGTGATGTCCCGCACCTTCGACGTGTCGTACGACACCATGTCGTCGTTCAGCGGGACGACGTACCCGTGCCCGTTGCCCCAGTAGAGATACGACGTCCCGTCGTCGTCCGTGAACACGGCCGGGTCGATCATCTGGCCGGGCAGTGAACCGCCCTTCGCCACCAGCGGCTTGCCCAGCGCGTCCTTGAACGGGCCCGCCGGTGAGTCCGCCACCGCCACGCCGATCTGCTGCTCGGCGCAGAAGTAGAAGTAGTACCTGCCGTCGCGCTCGGCGATCGCCGGCGCCCAGGCGTACTTGTCCGCCCAGGACACGTCGGGGCCCAGGTCCAGGATGACGCCGTGGTCCTTCCAGTGGACCAGGTCCTTCGACGAGTACGCCTTGAACCTGGTCCCGCTCCAGCCCTGGAAGCCGTCGGTCGTCGGGTAGATCCAGTACTCGCCGTTCAGGTAGTGCACGTCCGGGTCGGCGTTGAGGCCGGGCAGGACGGGACTTCCGGTCCGCACCGCCTCCACCGTCCAGGTGCGCTGCGTGCCGTCCGCCGCGGTCACGGTGTACGTCTGCGGCCTGCGGAAGTCGCGCCGGGTGCCGGAGGGCGGGGTGACCGTCGCACCCTCACCGACCCACAACCGCGGGGCCAGGCGGGCGAGATCGGTGTCCGGCCGCATCGGCAGGACGACCTTCGAGGCGCTCTCGGTGACGATCGCGTACCCCTTCTGGCCCTTGGCCGTCGCGTCCACGACCGAGGTCGGGCTCGCGGGGTACGCGGCGAGCAGCCGGTCGTACTCGGCCTGCGTCACCGGGATCACCGTGCCGTGCCGGGGGCTTGCCGGGAGCTGGTAGTCGGTGGACGGGGCCCACTTGCCCGAGTCCAGGTCGGTCGTCTCGAAGGGGACATAGCCGCGGCCCCCGTACTCGTCGATGAACAGGTACCACTTCTCCTCGGTGTTCGACTTGAACACCGTCGGGCCCTCACCACGGCTCAGCGCACCGCTGCCGATGCAGTCGGCCACGAAGTCGTACGACGTGTCGGTCAGGCTCGTCGCTCCGCGGTGATGAACTTCGAGCAGGGGCTGGAGGAGCTCGGGTCCCGCTCGTCCTTGGTGTAGCGGTAGTACGTGCCCTTGTGCGCGACGACCGTCGAGTCGATGACCGAGTAGCCCGGATCGTTCCAGACCTTCGGCTCGCTGAAGGTGCGGAAGTCCTTCGTGGTCGCGTACAGCATCTTGTTGTACGTCGATCCGGTGTGGTCGGGGTCGTCAGCCGCGTAGAGCTTGGACGCCCAGAAGACGACGTACTCACCGAGGCCGGCGTCCCAGTAGGCCTCCGGCGCCCAGGTGTTGCCCGCGTTGTCGGGAGAGACCTTCACCAGGCGCTGGTCGGTCCAGTGGACCAGGTCGGTGGACTCCCACACCATGATCGACTTGCTGCCGTGCCGCTGGACCTGGTCCCAGCTGCCACTGCTGTTCTGATACATCCGCAGATCCGTGGCGATCATGTAGAACCTGTCGCCCTCGGGGGAGCGGATCACGAACGGGTCGCGCAGGCCCTTCTCGCCGATCGTGGAGGTGAGCACCGGCTTCCCGGCGTTCAGTTCGCGCCAGTGCAGCGGGTCGTTGCCACGGCTGAGGGCGTAGCGGATCTGCTCGCCGTCGGCGGTGCCCTCGCCGGTGAAGTAGGCGAACAGGTAGCCGGCGTACTTGGGCTGTTTCACGGGTGGTGCTCCGGAGTTCGCGGTGCTGGGCGGGGTGGTCAGGAGGGCGAGGAGCAGCGAGAGACAGGCGACGAGGAGGATTCGTGGGCGCATGTCCGTCCTGTGTGAGTGTGGGGGTTCCTGTTGGATGGTGTGCGCCTTGGGAGTGTCACCAGCGGGAAACAGCACGTCAATCGGTGAGAACGCGATGAGGGCAGACGAAAGTTTCGCTTGTTTTCGGCGAGGCGCGGCAACCTTCGCGGCCATGGCGGCGACCGGATGTCAGAAGCGGGCCGGGGCGGCCCCTCCGGCCCGCTTCGCCCCCCATTCCCGAGGAAAGGAACGCCCCGTGCGTCTGAGCACCGGCCGTCACCGCAGGACCCGCACCCTCTCCATCGCCGCGGCGATCGCCGTCGCCTCCGGAGCGGGCGGCGTCTACCTCGGCCTCTCCGACGGCGGCGCCGAAGCCGCCTCGACGACGGTCACCGTGGCCGGCACCGCTCAGCTGGAGTCGGCTGTCAGGAATGCCGTCGCCGGTACGACCATCCTGGTGCGCGGCGGCACCTACCAGCCGACCGCCACTCTCAAGTCCACGGCGAACGGTACGAGTTCGGCGCGGATCACGCTGCGGGCGTACGGCGGCGAGAAGGTCAGGATCGACGGCTCCAAGCTGCCCGACGGCTCCTGGCTCGCCGGGATCTACGGCGACTACTGGACCGTGCGGGACCTCATCTTCGTCAACTCCCCGGCCCAGGGCTTCGTCGCCACGTCGTCGGTGGGCGGCGTCTTCAAGAACCTGGTCACCGCCGACAACGGCGACTCCGGCTTCACCCTGCGCGGCGACGGCACGACCGGGAACCTCGTGCAGAACCTGGACAGTTACGGCAACTACGATCCGGCCGGGCACGGGCAGAACGCCGACGGGATCGCCATCAAGTTCGGCTCGGGCACCGGCAACGTCGTGGACGGAGCGCGCCTCTACAACAATTCGGACGACGGCATCGACCTCTGGCAGTTCTCGACGCCCGTCACCGTCAAGAACTCCTGGGCCTTCGGCAACGGCAGGAACCGGTGGAGCGACTCCGCCTTCGAAGGCAACGGCAACGGATTCAAGCTGGGCGGCGGCGGGGCGTCCGTGGCGCACAAGGTGCAGAACAACGCCGCCTGGGACAACACCCTGCACGGCTTCACCGAGAACTCCAACACCGGTGCCGTCGTCATGTACCGCAACACGGCTTACTCCAACGCCGAGTCGGGGTTCTACTTCGCCACCGGTAAGGCGAAGCTCGCCCGCAACCTCGCCGTGAGCAACAAGAAGGACCTGGCCAAGCTGGGGTCGTCGGCGGTCTCCGCCGCGAACAACTGGGACCGCGGCGTCTCCACCCCGTCCTTCAGGTCGACGGACGCCACGACGGCGTACGGTGCCCGCGAGGCGGACGGCTCACTGCCGGCCACCACCTTCCTCACCACGGGTTCGGCCACCATCGGCTCGACGATGAACTGAGCGCCGGGAAGGGAAACGCCCCGCCAGTCGTCACTGGCGGGGCGTTCCTGTCGCCGACCGAGGGGGGCTCTGGTCGGCGCTGCCGGCCGAGGGGGGCTCAGGCCGGCAGGTCGATGCAGTCGAACGACGTTCCCGGACTGAGGTAGGCCGAGCCGGTCGAACCACTGACGATGTCGATCTTCAGGACGTTGTACTGGGTCGTGTCCGTCTTCCACGCACTATTAGGGACGTTGAAGGTGAACATGTGGTTGTTCCCCCGGTACGAACCTGTGGTGAGGGAGCGGGTCGAGGGCTGGGAGGGGGCCGTGGGGACGGCCGAAACCCAGTCGTTCACGGTGATGCGCGGACGGCCGTTGAGGAACGGTTCTCGCCGTCGTCCTGATGGCCGAAGGTCGCGGCGGAAGCCGAGCAGAGGAGCCCGGTACCGCCCGCGACGGAGGCGTCCCGGGGGAAGTGCTTGAACGTTCTTGGCGCTGTCGCCGTGGATGCGGATCTTGCGCAGGGCGGCCGTGCCGCCGTAGTCGGAGTTGATGCCGACGATCGACTTGCCGGGCGCGGTGACGTCCACGTCGTTGACGATGATCGTGCGCTTGTACTGCGTGGAGCAGTCGCCGCAACTGCGCACCAGCTTGCCGAAGCTCTCGATCTGGAACTTGGTCACCACCAGCTTGCCCGCTCCGTTGAACTGGAGGACCTTGTCGTCGGCGTTCTTCGCGCCGCCGCCGTAGACCGTGTACACGGCCGACGACGACTTGCCCTTGAAGGTGGCCGCGTCCTCGCCCACGTCCAGCCACCACACGTTCTGCAGGGTGCACGAACCCAGGCAGTGGACGCCGTCCGCGGCCGGGGTGCCGATGATCACGTTCTTCAGGACCGCGCCGTCGGCCAGCTGGAAGACGGGGTCCTGGCCCTCCTCCAGGCCGCTGCCGCCGAGGGCGCCGGAGCCGTAGAACTTCGTCAGCTTGCCGTCGTAGGTGCCCGACACCTTGATGGTCGACGACACCGCGTTGCTGCCGTTCGCCAATGGCCAGGAAGCGGCCGCGCCGGCCGAGGGCAGTAGCGACGTGTGGTGACGGCCGGCCCGGCGCGGCGCCGCGCCGGTGATGCCGAGCGCGCAGATCCCGGCGACCACCGCCCGCCGCTTGGTGACCTTGCGGCGGTGACGGACGCGCTGTTCGGACTGAGCTGTCATGACCCGGTTCCTTGCGTGGAGGGGGATCCGTGCGTCTCCTGGTCGCCACGCGTGAGGAAAAGGTTGCCGGTCCGGGAGGTTTTTTTACGAGTCCCCGCCGGACGTCGAGCCGGCACCGTCCTGCGACGCGAAACCGCCCGCCACGGATACCTGCTCGCCGCCCGCGGTGGCCGTCATCGCATAGCTGTCGTCCTTGGCGTCCCGGCTGCCGCGCGCATGGTTGTACTGCCCCGCGAACACCCACTCGCCCTTCGGGACCGTACGGCCCTCCTTGAGCACCCAGGTGTAGACGAGGAAACCGTCCTGCTCGCCGACCGTCAGCGTGAAGTCGTCCTCGGGCAGTGCGCGCCAGGCGCCGGTGGAGGTGACCCCGCCGGTCTGGGCGACCTTCAACTGCACGGTGAGCGCGGTGAGTTGCTCGCTCGTCCTGAGGGTCAGATCGCTCTGCGCCCAGAACTCATTGCTGTTCGGGTCCACGGAGCCGTCCGACGACAGGGGGCCGTCCTTCTCGCCCTGGGCGGCGGGCGGCTGTGCCGGGGCGGTCGGCTGCGGTGTCCCGGTCGTCTCGCGGGACTCCGGGGTGTCCTTGGGCGTCGGGTCGCCCGGCGGGGCGGGCGGGACCGGGGCGCGGCTCGTCGCGTCCGGCGACGGGGTGGGCGTCGGCGACGTGGCCACCGACTGCTGCGGGGTGTCCTCCTTCACGGCGGACGCCACCGCGTACCCGCCGACCGCGAGGACACCGGCGACCGCGGCCGTCGCGGTCACGACGCGGAACCAGCCGTACACCGGCGGACGGGTCGCCCGGTGGCCGGGACGGGTCTGTGCGGCCATGCCGCGCTCGATCCGGGCCAGGATCCGCTCACGGTTGGGCTCGTGCGCCTCGGCCGCCTCGTGCAGCCGGGCGCGCAGTTCGTCGTGCACGTCCCGCTGCATCATCGGTTCCTTCCTCCGGTGTTCCCGGTGCGGGCCATCGCCGCCGCGTGCACCTTGGGCGGAGCGCCCTGCGCCCCGAGCAGCCGTTGCAGTTCGGCCATCCCCTTCGAGGTCTGGCTCTTCACCGTACCGACCGAGACGCCGAGGGCGAGCGCGGTGTCCTTCTCGGAGAGGTCGAAGGCGTGCCGCAGCACCACACAGGCGCGTTTGCGGAACGGAAGTCTACGCAATGCCTCCTGGACGTCGACGACCCCCGCCACATCCGGGTTCTCGGTCTTCTCCTCGCGCTGCGACCAGAACAGCGCGATACGCCGCCGCTCCCGGACGGCGCCGCGGATCCTGGTGCGCGCCAGGTTGGCCACGACCCCGCGTGCGTACGCCACCGGATGGTCGGCCGCGCGCACCCGGTCCCAGCGGTGCCACAGCGCCAGCAGCGCGTCCGCCGCCAGATCGTCGGCGGCGTCCGCCTCACCTGTCAGCAGATGGGCCAGGCGTGACAGTTCGGCGTAGTGGCGCTCGAAGAAGGCATGGAACTCCACGGAGGCGGCGTCGTCGACGACTGTGCCCACGGGCTACCTCTCCTGCCTGTGAGTGGCATGTGGATGACGTGTGATCGTCCGGAGATCATCCGGTCGAGAGCCGGAAGCGTAGCAGTGATCGATTGCGTGTTTCGTACGTGGCTTCGAACATCGTGTGGCGGGCCGTACGTTGAGCGGCGCTGATTCCGTAACACGGAGAAAACCTGAAACGAGTTCAACAAGGGAACAATCCAGCCAGCATCCGCACACCGATCAATCAGGCAACAAGGAGCAACCGTCATGTCCGAGTCCCAGAAGGTGGCCGACCGGTCAGATGCCACGCCACCGGGCGTGAACAGCGTCGACCGGTTCTTCAAGATCTCCGAACGGGGATCCACCTTCGCCCGTGAGATACGCGGCGGCTTCGCCACGTTCTTCACGATGGCCTACATCCTTGTCCTGAACCCCATCATCCTCGGCAGCGCGAAGGACAAGTTCGGCGAGCAGTTGGATGCCGTCCAACTCACCACCGCCACCGCCCTGGTTGCCGCGGTCATGACGATCATCATGGGCGTCGGCGGCAACCTGCCGCTCGCCCTCGCGGCGGGTCTGGGGCTGAACGCCGTCGTCGCCTTCCAGATCGCGCCGCTGATGGCGTGGGACGACGCGATGGGCCTGGTCGTCCTCGAAGGCCTGCTGATCTGCGTGCTCGTGGTCACCGGTCTGCGTGAAGCCGTCATGCACGCCATCCCGCAGCCGCTCAAGCAGGCGATCAGCGTCGGCATCGGCCTGTTCATCGCCTTCATCGGCTTCGTCGACGCCGGGTTCGTCAGCCGTATCCCGGACGCCGCGAACACCACCGTGCCGGTTCAGCTGGGCGGCACCGGCACGCTCAGCGGGTGGCCGATTCTCGTCTTCTGCCTCGGAGTTCTGCTGACGATCGGTCTGCTCGCCCGCAAGGTGAAGGGCGCAATCCTGATCAGCATCGTCACCATGACGGTCGTCGCGGTGATCATCAACTCGATCGCCGACATCAAGGCCTGGGGGCTGACCACGCCGGCCTGGCCCGACAAGGTCGTCGACACCCCCGACTTCGGACTCATCGGCGACTTCAGCCTGTTCGGCGCGTTCGGCGAGACCACGGCCATCACCGTCGTCCTGCTGATCTTCACGCTGGTCCTGTCCGACTTCTTCGACACCATGGGCACGGTCGTCGGCATCAGCGCGGAGGCCGGCCTCCTCGACGAGCAGGGCAAGGTGCCCAACCTCGGCCGCGTGCTGCTGATCGACGGTGCGGCGGCGGCCGCGGGCGGTGCGGCGTCGGCCTCCTCCGCCACGTCCTACATCGAGTCGGCGGCCGGTGTCGGTGAGGGAGCGCGCACGGGCTTCTCCAACCTGGTCACCGGCGGACTGTTCGGACTCGCCCTGTTCCTCACCCCGCTGCTCACGATCGTCCCGCTCCAGGCCGCCGCGCCCGCCCTCGTCGCCGTAGGCTTCCTGATGATGACCCAGGTCAAGCACATCGACTGGGACAAGTACGAGATCGCCATCCCGGCGTTCCTCACCATCGCGGTGATGCCGTTCACCTACTCGATCACCAACGGCATCGGGGCGGGCTTCGTCGCCTACGTCGTGATCAAGGCGGTGCTCGGGAAGGCGAAGGAGATCCACTGGCTGATGTGGGGAACCTCGGCGCTGTTCCTGGTCTACTTCGCCATCGACCCGATCGAGCAGATCCTGGGCGTCAAGTGAGCCAGCCCTTCGACTAGCTCCCGAGTGCCGCCTCCATCACCTTCTTGGCCACGGGGGCGGCCAGCCCGTTACCGCTGACCTCCGACCTCGCCGCATCCGACTGCTCCACCACCACCGCCACGGCGACCTCCTTGCCCTCGGTCTTCGCATACGAGGTGAACCAGGCGTACGGCGTCTTGCTGTTGTTCTCGCCGTGCTGGGCCGTGCCCGTCTTGCCGCCGACCGTCGCGCCGGAGATCCGGGCGTTGGTGCCCGTGCCCTCCTCGACGACCGTCTGCATCGCCGACTGGAGCTGCTCGGCCGTGTCGGAGCTGACGATCTCCTCGGTGCCGGCCCGGTCGTCGTAGTCCTCCAACACATCCCCGCCGCTGTCGGTGATCTGCGACACCATGTGCGGAGAGACCAGCTTGCCGCCGTTGGCTATGGCTGCCGACACCATGGCCATCTGCAGCGGCGTGGCCGTGACGTCGAACTGGCCGATACCGGACAGCGCGGTCTGCGGCTTGTCCATGTCGGAGGGGTACACGCTGGGGTACGCCCGCACCGGCACGTCCTGCTTCTCGTCGTTGAAGCCGAACTTCTCGGCCATCGCCCTGACCTTGTCCTGGCCCAGGTCGACGGCCATCTTCCCGAAGACGTTGTTGCAGGAGTACTGCAGGGCCACCCGGATCGAGGCGTTCTCGCAGGGAGCGGACGGGTTCTCGTTCGTCAGCTCGCTGCTCGACTGCGGCAACGGGTACGGATCCGGGCTGTCCGTCTTCTCGTCCACCGACGAGTACAGCCCGTCCTCCAGCGCGGCCGCCGCGACGACCAGCTTGAACGTCGAACCCGGCGGCAGCGGCTGGCGCAGCGCGCGGTTCGTCATCGGCTTGTCGTCGTCCGTGGTCAGCCGCTTCCAGGCGTCCGAGTCGCCCGTGGTGATCCGCGACGGGTCGTACGACGGAGTCGAGACGACCGCCAGGATCTTCCCGGTCGTGGGGTCGATCGCGACGGCGGCGCCCTTCTTGTCGCCGAGCGCGTCGTACGCCGCCTTCTGCACGTCCGGGTCGATCGTCGTGATCACGTTGCCCGGGTCGGACCGCTTGTTCGTGACCGTGTCCAGCACGCTCTTCAGCCGGTTGTCGGTGCCGTCGAGGAGGTCCCGGTAGATGCCCTCCAGCTGGGTGGCGCCGTACGCCTGCGAGCTGTAGCCGGTCACCGCCGCGTACAGCGAGCCGTCCTTGTACGTCCGCTTGTACGCGAGGTCACCGCTCGTCGTCCGCGCCGAGCCGGTGACCGCCTCGCCGCCCACGACGATGTTGCCGAGCGGCTCGCTGTACAGCGCGATCGTGTTCCGCCGGTTGTCCTTGTCGTCCGCGAGGGCCTGGCCTTCGTAGAACTGCACCCAGGTCGCCCTGACCAGCAGAGCCAACACCAGCAGCAGCGTGAAGACGGACACCCGCCTGATCGTCTTGTTCATCCCACTCGAGAGGACGAGCGGGATGAGCGCAATCGTTCCCTTGCGCCCCGTTTTCTCATCGAGCGTTCATGAAGCCCGCCTCGTACGCGGCGATCACGGCCTGGGTGCGGTCCCGGGTGCCGGTCTTCGCCAGGACCGCCGCCACGTGCGACTTCACGGTGGCCGGACCGACGTCCATCCGGCGTGCGATCTCCGCGTTGGTCAGGCCCTGCGCCATCAGGCGCAGCACCTCGCTCTCCCGGCACGTGAGCCGCGCCACCCAGGGCGGCGGCGTGGGGTACGCGCGCGCGTGCTCGGCGGCGAGGCCGCGGACGGCCGACGGGAACAGCAGGGTGTCGGTGTGCGACACCAGCCGTACGGCCTGGACGAGCGCATCGGCCTCGGCCCGCTTCAGCAGGAACCCGGCGGCTCCGGCGCGCAGGGCGTCGTACACATAGGAGTCGTTCTCGAAGGTGGTGACGACGACGATCCGGGGCGGGTCGGTCAGCGTGGCGAGGATCTGCTCGGTGGCCCGGATGCCGTCGATCTCGGGCATACGGACGTCCATGAGCACCACGTCGGGCCGCCGCTCCCGCACGACCGACACGGCCTCCGCACCGGTCGCCGCCTCGCCGACCACCTCCAGGTCCGGCTCGGCGGAGAGGATCGCGCGCAGGGCGGAACGCACCATGCGCTCGTCGTCGGCGAGGACGATCCGGACGGTCGGGCGGGGCGTCATGCGGGTCCTTTCACGGGCAGTCGTACGTACAGCCGCCACATCCCCCGCGCGGCACCGGCCTGGGCCGTGCCGCCCAGCAGCCGCGCCCGGTCGGCGATGCCGCGCAGGCCGTGGCCGCCGCCGGGGCGGCACTCGGGGGTGTCGGCGACGGGATTCTCGACGGTGATCTCCAGGTGCCCGTCGGCCACCTCGATCCGCAGCCGCACGGTCACCCGCTCACCGGCGTGCTTGAGGGCGTTGCTCAGCCCTTCCTGCACGATGCGGTAGGCCTCGCGGGCGAGGACCGGCGGCAGGGCCTCGGGGTCGATGCCGACCGTGGCCGTCACCCGCAGCCCACCCGCGCGTGTGCGGCGCAGCAGGCCGTCCAGGTCGGCGGCGAGGGTGGGCGCGGGCGCCGTACCGGGAGCGTCACCGTCTCTCAACACGCCCAGCACGGCGTCGAGTTCGCCCACCGTGCGGCGAGTCGTCTCCTCGATCGCGGCGAGGGCCTCGCGGACGAACTCCGGGTCGCTGTCGAGGACCCGGCGGGCCGCGCTCGCCTGGAGGGTGACGGCGCTGAGGGCGTGGCCCACGGAGTCGTGCAGCTCGCGCGCGAGCCGGTTGCGCACGGCGAGGTCGGCTGCGCGCGCCTCGGCCGCCGCGAGCCGGTCCTCCGGCGTGGGCCCGAGCAGCGCGGGCGCCCAGCGGGCGAGGAACGTTCCGGCGACGGCCGCGCAGGCGGCGAGCGCGAGCAGCGTCGCCACGCCCGCGACCGGCGCGAGCGCGAGCACCCAGGTGTGGTCGAGCGCGTCGGGCAGCTCGACGAGCTCGTCGCCGCCCAGCCACACGAGCAGCGGCAGCGCGGCCAGGAACCCGGCGAACGGCGGCACCGCCAGAGACATCCCGGAGATGATCCCGCCGAGCCCGAGATGCAGCGTGAACCAGGCCGCCGTACGCCCCTTCGCGGCCCGCGTCCGGGCCGGCCCGCGGGCGAGCCGGTCCCGGTCGATGCCGCACAACCACCACACGGCGCCGGCCTCCAGGGGCCGGGTCAGCGGGAACAGCACGGAGGTGACGGAGGCCAGCGGCAACCCGACGGCGAAGGAGAGGAGTTGCAGGGGCAGGTCGTTGAAGACGTACCGGGAGTCGGTGGCGGGACCGACGACGAGCTGCCCGACGAACACGTACGGCATGGCGAGCGCGCCGCCGATGATCAGGTGGAGCCATCGGCGCCGCGCCCGCCTGCCGAACAGGAACCGGAGGTACGTGCTCACGCCGGCCGTTTCACCGCGGACCGCTCCGCGAAGTAGTACGCGCCGACGACGGCCACCAGGATGCCGACGATCATCTGGCCAGCGTAGGCGAGGTTCATCAGCGGTGTCGGGCGGTCGGCGATGTCGTCGAGGCCGCCGAGGGAGGCCAGCGACAGCCAGCCGCCCCAGCAGGCCACGGCCGCCGAGCCGACCCAGGCCAGCGCGAGCGGCGTGCGCACCCGGAGCGCGCGGCCGCGCCGGAAGGCGAGCAGCACGGCGCCCGTGACGGCGGCGACGAGGAAGACCACGTACATCGCCTCCAGGATGTGGAAGTCACTGGTGCGCTCCGCCGCCCGCCCCTGGGAGAGCCCCGCCGTGGAACCGCAGGCCCACAACAGGTGTGCGGTCAGCGGGAACAGCGCGAGGAGGGCGGCGGCGCCGGCGGTCGCCCGCTGTGCCGCGCCGATGACCCCGACCGGCAGCTCCCACACCCGCCCCCGCCACAGGTGTCCCCACCGGTCCCGGGCGTACAGCACGAACAGGGCTCCCAGCGCGAGCCCTTGCAGGATGAACCCGCTGTAGACGACCCCGAACACCCACTCGTGAAGGAAGAGTTCGCGCCCCGAGCCCCGCTGCCCGTGGTTCGTGCTGCCGCCGAGGGCGCGCACCGCGAGCTGCAGCGGGAACCCGGCCATGATCGGCGCGAGCAGCCCGGTGGCCACCCACACCGGGAAGGCCAGCAGCCAGGCGGGCACCCTGAGCCCCCAGGGCCTGGTGAGCACCAGCGCCAGCGCGATCACGGCACTGTCCAGCAGCACGGAGACGCCGTTGACGATCGCCATGGTCGTCCGGTGGTCGAGCAGCGAGCTGCCGTCGGGGATCCCGATGTGACTCCCGGCGATCCAGGCCACCTTGAGCCCGAGATACGGCACACAGGAGACGACGGCGACGGCCCGCAGTACCCGACGGGGCCGGCTGAGGACGAAGGGACCGGCGGGGTCGGTGGCGGGCGCCGGCGAGAGTGTCTGCGTCATGCGTCCACGCTCCCGCGCGCCAGGCACCGGGCACGTCCTGCGCGCCGACGATCCGTCTCCCCCTGACGGCGGAGAGGCCGTCAACCCGCCGGCCCTCTGCTGCCGAACCAGCCCGCGAGTCCCCCTGCCGCAGCACCAGCCCGTCAGCCCTCCAGTTGCAGCACCAGCCCGTCAGCCCTCCAGCTGCAGCACCAGCTCGTCGATCTCCTCGCCCCGCGCGTTCGCGAACCCCCTGGCCCGGGCGGTCACCCGGAAGCCGCACTTCGCCAGGACCCGCAGCGAGCCCTCGTTGTCCGCCGCCGCCCGTGCGTACAGCGGGCGTTCGGGGACCTCGGCGAGCAGCACCCGCAGCGCGGCCGTGGCGACACCCCGGCCCCAGTACGCGCGGTCGACCCAGTAGGTCACCTCCCGCTCGCCCGGCTCCCCGTAGACGGCCGCGCTTCCCACCACGTCACCGTCGGCCAGGATCGTGCGCAGGACGTCCCCCGAGGAGCGGATCCGCGCCCAGTGCGCGTCGAAGGCGTCCCGGTCGGCCGGGTCCTTGGGGGTGAAGGCCGCCATGCGCAGGGCTTCCGGGTCGTTCAGCTGCCGGTAGAAGACCGGCAGATCGCTGTCGTGAACCTCGCGCAGTGCCACATCCATGAAGTCGGAATCCATGGAGTCAGAGCCTACGAGTGGCCAGCGTCAGCCGGTCGCGCGCGTCGAACAGCGCGTCCTTAACCATCTGTTCGTGGGCGGGGGTCAGCCGGGCCACCGGGACCGAGCAGCTGATCGCGTCCCGGGCCGGGGTGCGGTACGGGATCGCGACGCCGAAGCAGCGCAGGCCGAGGGTGTTCTCCTCGCGGTCCACGGCGAAGCCCTGCTCGCGGACCTGGTGGAGCTCCTCGATGAGCTTCTCGCGGTCGGTGATCGTGTTCTCGGTCAGCGCGGGGAGCGTCTCCGGGAGCATCTTGCGGACCTGCTCGTCCGTGTAGGTGCTGAGCAGCGCCTTGCCGAGGGAGGTCGAGTGGGCGGGGAGGCGGCGGCCCACCCGGGTGAAGGGGCGCAGGTAGTGCTGGGACTGGCGGGTGGCCAGGTAGACGACGTTCGTGCCGTCCAGCCGCGCCAGGTGGATCGTCTCCGTCGTGTCGTCCGACAGCCGGTCCAGCGTCGGACGCGCCGCCGCGACCACCTCGTCGCCGTCGATGTAGGAGGTGCCGACGAGCAGCGCCCGTACCCCGATGCCGTACCGCGTGCCCGTCGCGTCCGTCTCCACCCAGCCCAGCTCGACGAGCGTGCGCAGCAACATGTAGAGGCTGGACTTGGGGTAGCCGACGGCCTCCTGGACCGCCGCGAGGGAGTGCATACCGGGGCGTCCGGCGAAGTACTCGAGCAGTTCAACCGTCCGCACCGCGGACTTGACCTGCGCCCCGCCCCCCGTCTCGCCAGCCGACATCGCCCTTGACCCCTTCGTTCGACGGGAAATAGTCTCCACAGCGTATTCATCATCAGAGACAGTGTTCAGTATATCGAACGTCCCTGGTGGATGACCCCGTACTGCGGCATTACATGTGTGGAGGGACCCGCGGTGGCAGCAGCACCAGTCTGGAGTGTCGACCCCCGAACCGGGAAGCAGCGTGAACAGGTTGCGGTGGAGGCCACAGCCCAGGAGGTGGACGCCGCCGTCCGCGCCGCGCACGAGGCGCGCGGTTCGCTCGCCGACCGCACGGTCCGCTCGGCCTTCCTGCGCACCGCCGCCGACAAGCTCCAGGCCGCCAAGGACCAGCTCGTCGAGGCCGCCGACGCCGAGACCGCGCTCGGCCCGGTCCGCCTCACCGGCGAACTCGCCCGCACCTGCTACCAGCTGAGGGCATTCGCGGACATCGTCGACGAGGGCGCGTTCCTCGACGTCGTCATCAACCACCCCGACGACACCGCCACCCCGCCCATCCCGGACCTGCGCCGCTACAAGGTGCCCCTGGGCGTCGTCGCCGTCTACTCGGCCTCCAACTTCCCCTTCGCCTTCTCCGTCGCCGGCGGCGACACCGCGAGCGCGCTGGCCGCCGGCTGCCCGGTCGTCGTCAAGGCCCACCCCGACCACCCGGGCCTGTCCGAGCTGGTCGCCCACGTGCTGCGTACGGCCGCCGCCGAGCACGACATCCCGGCCGGCGTCGTGGGTCTCGTGCACGGCTTCGAGGCCGGCATCGAACTGATCAAGCACCCGCTGGTCGCCGCCGCCGGTTTCACCGGTTCGGTGCGAGGCGGACGCGCCCTCTTCGACGCCGCCGCCGCGCGCCCGGTCCCGGTCCCCTTCCACGGCGAGCTGGGCTCCCTGAACCCCGTCGTGATCACCGAGGCGGCCGCGGCCGAGCGGGCCGAGGCGATCGGCACCGGCCTTGCCGGGTCCATGACGCTGGGCGTCGGACAGTTCTGTGTGAAGCCGGGCCTGGTGCTGGTGCCGTCCGGTGCGGCCGGCGACGGCCTGGTGAAGTCCCTCACGGACGCCGTCAGCGACACCGAGGCGGGCGTCCTGCTGGACCACCGCATGCGGGACAACTTCATCGCCGGGGTCGCCGAGCGCGCCGAACTGCCGGACGTGGAGTCGCCGGTGACGCCGGGCGCGGGCGGCGAGCACACGGTCAGCGCCGGGTTCCTGTCGGTCGCGGCCGAGAAGCTGACCAGCGAGGGGGCGTACGACCTGCTCCTGGAGGAGTGCTTCGGGCCGGTGACGGTCGTCGCCCGCTACGACGACGACGCACAGGCGCGGGCCGTACTGTCCCGGCTGCCGGGCAACCTCACCGCGACGGTTCACCTGTCGGCCGAGGAGGCCGCCGGCGAGGGACGCGGCGCGGAGATCCTCGCGGAGCTGACGCCGCTGGCCGGCCGCGTGCTGGTCAACGGGTGGCCGACGGGCGTCGCGGTGGCGCCGGCCCAGCATCACGGTGGCCCCTACCCGGCGACGACCTCGACCTCGACGTCGGTGGGCGGTACGGCCATCGAGCGGTGGCTGCGGCCGGTGGTCTACCAGGGGGCGCCCGAGGCACTGCTCCCCGCGGAACTGCGGGACGACAACCCGCTGGGGCTGCCCCGGAGGTTCAACGGCGCCCTCGAGCGCTGAGCTGATCCGGCCGGGGATATGACACAGGCTCTGAGATCGGTCAGTTCGCGTTCGACTCCAGGCCCGCGTCCCGGGCCAGGAGCGCCGCCTGTACCCGGTTCTCGCAGTCGAGCTTGGTCAGGATGCGGCTGACGTACGTCTTCACCGTGGCCTCGCTCATGTGCAGCCGGGAGCCCGCGTCCGCGTTGGACAGGCCCTCGCCCAGCAGGGCCAGTACGTCGCGTTCCCGTTCGGTCAGGCCGGCCAGGCGGCGGCGGGCCTCCTCGCCGCGCGCGGTGGCGGCGGGGGAGGCCAGGGTGTCCACGACGTGCCGGGTGGCGGCCGGGGACAGATAGGCGTTGCCGGCCGCCGCCGCGCGCACCGCGTGGATCAGCTCCTGCGGCGCGGAGTCCTTCAGCAGGAAACCCGCGCCGCCGTGGCCGAGCGCCCGCAGGACGTTCTCGCGCTCCCCGAACGTGGTCAGGATCAGCACGCGCACCCCCGGCGCGGCCCGTCCCAGCTCGGCCAGCGCGCTCAGCCCGTCCATCACCGGCATCTGGATGTCCAGCAGGGCCACGTCGACCGCGGTGCTCCGGGCGGTCTCCACCGCTTCCCGGCCGTCCGCCGCCTCGGCGACGACGTCGATGTCGTCGGCCGAGGTGAGGATCATCCTGATGCCGGCCCTGATGAGCGGCTCGTCGTCGGCGACGAGGACCCGGATCACGCGGCCTCCTGCGCGGTGTCGGTGTGATGAACGGATGACAAAAGCCCCGCCATCATGCCCGATCAGGTCACCGGGGCGACCGCGTGCCGGCGGTCACAGCTTGTCCTTGAAGGACTCCTTCGCGACCAGCTTCCCGTCGCGGAAGCAGAACCGGTAGACGATGTCGTCGTCGACGTCCAGGTAGTGACGGCACGTCGCGCCCTCGGGCAGCGGCGGGCCCTGCTTGTCCTGGCCGTCGGTGAGCAGGGAACTGCCCTCGGGCAGCTTGGCCTTCAGATCGGCCTCGGCGTCGCCGACCTTCGCGGACTCGTACACGTCCGCCGATATCGTGCCGCTCTTCACCTCGTCCCACAGCGCCTTCAGCCCCCACGCCCCGAGGGCGACGACGCCCACGACGAGGGCGACGGCGGTGACGGCGCAGCCGAGTGCGACCTTCTTCTTGCTGCTCATGATGGCGGCGAACTCCCCTTGCGGATCGGAACGGTCGATGACCGCTCCACCGTCGCCCGCCGCACCCCCGTCGATCTGCCCCCGGAAGTCGTCGTCCGGGGCGACGGAGGTCGCGTCCTTCGGCCGGGGCAGGGTCTCGCCGCCGCCGTACGGCAGCACACCGGCGAGCCGGAACCCGCCGTCGGGCGTCGGGCCGGTGTGCACCATGCCGCCGACCAGCCGGGCCCGCTCCCGCAGGCCGGCCAGCCCCTGACCGCCGCTGACCGCGGGCGGGGCCGCCGGCGCTCCGGCCGGCACGGGCCCGTTGGCCACCTCGACGACCAGGCTGTCGGGTTCGTAGCGCAGGGCCACGGTGATGGGGGCGCCCGGCGCGTGCTTGTGCGCGTTGGTCAGGCCCTCCTGGGCGATGCGGTACGCCGCGTGGTCGGCGGCCGGCGCGAGGGGCCGTACGGTTCCGGAGCGGTGCAGCTCCACCGCCGCGCCGGCGGCCCGCGACGACTCGACGAGCCCGTCGACGGTGGCCGCCCCCCGGGCCGCGGGGTGCTCGGCGTCGGCCGGGTCCGGCCGGTCCCCGGTCGGCGCCTCGACGCCGTCGCGCAGGATGCCCACCGCCTCGCGCAGCTCCTGCATGGCCGTCCTGGAGGCCTCGCGGAGGATGCCCACCCCTTCCCGTTGCCGCTCGCTCAGCTCCGGGTCGACCTCCAGCGCCCCGGCGTGGACGGCGATCAGGGCGAGCTGGTGACCGAGGCTGTCGTGCATGTCCTGGGCGATCCGCTGGCGTTCCAGGAGCCGGGCCTGCCGGGCCACCATCGCCTGTTCGCGCACCAGTTGGGCGTTGTGCCGCCGCAGCGCGTCGAGCAGCGCGTGACGCTGGGCGCGGTAGCGGGAGGCGAGCCCCGGCACGACGGCCAGCGCGAGGAACGTACCCGCCGCCAGCGCGCCCGTCAGGAGCAGAGACAGTTGGAATGCCTCGTCGCCCGCGTCGAGGGCGGCCACGGCGAAGTAGAGCCCGAACGCGGCGGCGTACGCGGCCAGTGCGCGCCCGGGGCGCAGGATCCGGCTGCCCGCCGACCAGCTCGCGCAGATCAGCAGCGGGGCCGCGCCCGCCACCTCCCCGCTCATGGCCGACGCCAGGAGCAGCACCGTCGCCGGCAGTGAGCGGCGGGCCGGCGACAGGACGGCGGCGGCCAAGGCCACGGCGACGGTCCGGGCCCCGAAACCCGGCTGCTCGTCGAAGAGCCCCGCCATCCCGGCGAGCACGAGGGCGAGCACCGTCTCCCCGACGATCCGCTTGCGGGGCCAGGGGGAGGCGGCGGCGAGCCGGGACCGGAGCGGCTTGTCGGGGCGGGGTGTGTTGCCTGCGTCCATGCGCAGAGCGTTGGCTGCGTCCACCCGCAGACGATAGACAGCCACCCGTGGGCGCCCGCATCCGCCCTTCGGCGCGGCCCCGAACGACGAAAGTCGACACCCGGCACCCCCCCCGCCCCGTCATCTTTCGTCGCTGCGGACGGCGACTTACGGAGACTGACCCTGCCCGGGGCGCGCGATGACCATGGACGGACCCGCCGGACCGGAGTGCCGGCGGCAGGGACCACCGGCTCGGGGAGCGGAACAGTGGACAGTGCGCGACAGCAGGCGAACGAGCGTTTCAGCATCCGGCAGAAGACCACCCTCATGATCAACCGGTACGTCGTGACCGAGACGCTGCCGGACGGCTCGGACGGCCGCGTCGTCGCCTTCGCCGAGCAGAAGCGGATGACGCTCAAGGAGCAGATGACCTTCTACACCGACGAGTCCAAGGACCGCCTCCTGTTCACCGCCAAGGCCCGCCAGGTCCTCGACGTCGGCGCCGTCTACGACGTCCGGGACGCGATGGGCAACCCCGTCGGCACGTTCCGCAAGAAGTTCGCCGCCTCCCTGCTGCGCTCGACGTGGGAGCTGGACCAGCCGGGCTCCGTCGCGGCCGTGGGCCGGGAGCGCAACCGGGTGGTGGCCGTGCTGCGCCGGGTCTGGGAGCTGCTCCCGCTCGACCTCATACCCTTCGTGTGGCCGTACCACTTCGACTTCACCTCCGGCGACGAGCACGTGATGCGGGTGGACAAGAAGATCGGGCTGCGCGACCGCTATCTGCTCGACGTGGCCTCGCCCGATCTGGACCTGCGCCTCGCCATCGCCCAGGCCGTCGCCCTGGACGCGCTCCAGTCCCGCTGACCGGGATGACCCCTCGGGCACCCGGCGCGGGGGACGGCCTGGAAGAATTCCGCCATGGACCTGAAAATCCCCGAACTCCCCTTCCCGCTGCGCACCTACGGCCCCGACGGCCACTGGTCCTACGAGGACGACGGCATCCTCTCCGGATGGGCCGGCCCCCGGCAGGACCGCTTCGTGCCGCCCACCGGTGAGGCGCTGGACGCCGCCTCCGACGCGCCCCGGCTGCTCGGCGCGCCCGAGGGGGACTTCCAGCTGATCGCCCGGGTCACCGTCGGATTCGCCGGCGCCTTCGACGCCGGGGTCCTGTACGTCCACGTCGGCGAGCGGGCCTGGGCCAAGCTGTGCCTGGAGTACTCCCCGGACGTGCCCACCGTCTGCACGGTCGTCACCCGGGGCCACTCCGACGACGCCAACTCCTTCACGGTGGAGGGCAGTTCGGTGTGGCTGCGGGTGAGCCGGACCGGCCGAGCCTTCGCCTTCCACGCCTCCCGGGACGGCGAGCGGTGGACCTTCGTCCGGCTGTTCACCCTCGGCGACGAGACGGAGACCGGCGCGGCCCTCGTCGGCTTCATGGCGCAGTCGCCGCTGGGGGAGGGGTGCGTGGTGACGTACGACCACATCGAGTTCAGGCCGACCTGGCCGAAGGACCTGCGAGACGGAAGCTGAGCAGGCCCGTCACGGCCAGCAGGACCGCGCTGATCACCAGGCTCAGCCGCATCCCGGCCACGAAGTCGCCGGAGACCAGCGCCCCGAAGACGGCGATGCCCAGGGCCCCGGCCATCTGCCGCGCCGCGTTGAGGACGCCGGCCGCCAGGCCCGCCCGCTCGGCCGGCACGGCGTCCATCATCGCCGCCGTCAGCGGCGGCACCGTCAGCGCGCAGCCCAGCGCCATCGGGACGAGGAGCAGGGCCACCAGAACGGGCGGCGTGCCGGTGTCGACGTACAGCATCACGAACAGTCCCGTGACGGCGAGCCCCTGCCCCACGAGCATGGGCAGCCGGGGGCCGTGGCGGCCCGCGAGCTTGCCCGCGACCACGTTCGTCACCGCGATCAGGCCTGTCATCGGCAGGAACATCAGCCCGGCCTGGAGCGCGGAACGGCCCTGGACCTGCTGGAAGAAGAGCGAGAAGACGAACACCAGGCTGTAGAAGGCCACGCTCACCGCCGCTCCCGCGGCCACGGTCACCGCGACGGTCCGGTTGCGGAAGAGGTCGAGCGGGACGACCGGGTGCGGTTGGCGCGCCTCGATCCGGAGGAAGGAGACCGCCGCCACCACCGCCACCGCGAGCGCCGCCCAGCCCTCCGGTCCGCCCTCGATCACCGCGAACGTGAGTGCCGTGAGAGCCACCACCGCCGTCACCTGACCGGGCAGGTCCAGCGGAGCCGGACGGCGCTCCGAGCGCGGGGCCCGTAGCAGCAGGGCGAGGATCAACGCTCCGACGGGGAGGTTGACGAAGAAGATCCCGCGCCAGTCCCAGGCCGTGGCCAGCACACCGCCCGCCACCGGACCCAGCGCCACCGCCACCGAACCGCCCGCCGCCCACACGGCCACCGCACGGGCCCGCCGCGCCGGATCGGCGTATGCCTGCCGCACCAGCGCCAGCGAGGCCGGCAGCACGACGGCCGCCGCCATGCCCTGCACCAGCCGCGCCCCGATCAGCGCGGGCAGATTCGGCGCCAGGCCGCAGGCCGCCGAGGCGAGCGTGAAGACGGCGGCACCGAGCGCGTACGCCCGGCTCGCCCCGGCCCGGTCCGAGAACGCCCCGGTCGACAGCATCAGCGCGGCGAAGGCCAGCGTGTAGGCGTCGACGACCCACTGCAGGCCGGACATCCCGGCGCCGAGGGACGAACCCATGGCGGGCAGGGCCACGTTCACGATGGACGCGTCGAGGCAGACCAGCGCGAAGCCGAGGAGACCGGCGGTGAGGGTGAGAGCGGCGGAGGGCGTCTTGGGGTCCGACTCGCCGTGAGCGAGGGGAAGTTGGTCGCCCTTGAGGGTCGGGTTCGTTGACATGGCTCCATGCTGCGGATCTTCGCCGCCGTACAGTAGTGGCCGGAATGCCATGCACCCGGAGGTTCTGGCCATGTCGCAGCCGATCGCGCCGCACCGCATCGCCGTCATCGCGCCGTCGCCCGTGTCGATGTTCAACCTCGCCATCCCGGAGATGCTCTTCGGCAAGGTCGTCAGCGACGGGCGGCCGGGCTACGAGGTGATCGTCTGCGCGGCCGAGCCGGGTCCCGTGCCCACCTCCGGCGGCCTCGACCTGTACGTGCGCCACGGCCTCGACGCCGTGCGCGAGGCCGACACGGTGATCGTGGCCGGCACCGGGGCGCCGTACGAGCCGGAAGCGCGGATCGTGGCCGCCCTCCGGGAGGCGGCGGTCGCCGGCAAGCGCATCGCGTCGCTGTGCACCGGCGCGTTCCAGCTGGCCGAGGCGGGCCTGCTCCAGGGCCGCAAGGCCACCACCTACTGGGCGCACGCAGAGGAACTGCGCAGGCGGTACCCGCAGATCGACCTGTGCGCAGACGTGCTGTACGTGCAGGACGGCCCGTATCTGACGGCGTCCGGCTACGCCGCCGGCATCGACCTGTGCCTGCACGTCATCCGCACCGACTACGGCGCCGCCGTCGCCAACGAGGTCGCCCGCAGCGCCCTCGTCGCCCCCGTACGGCCCGGCGGCCAGACCCAGTTCACCCAGACCCCGCTGCCGCCCGAGCGCGGCAACGCCTGTGCCGACACGCGCGGCTGGGCCATGCGCAACCTCGACAAGCCGCTCACCCTCACCGACCTGGCCCGCCACGCGGGCGTCAGCGTCCGCACCCTGACCCGCCGCTTCCACGCCGAGAGCGGGGTGAGTCCGCTGCAGTGGCTGCTCCACCAGCGCATCGAACGCGCCAAGGAGTTGCTGGAGACCACCGCCCTGCCCATGGACCAGGTGGCCCGCGCCTGCGGCCTGGGCACGGCCGACTCGCTGCGGGGGCATCTGGTCCGCCGTACGGGACTGACGCCGAGCGCCTATCGGGCGCAGTTCAGCCGGCTCGGAACCGGGGCGGGCGGGGGCACGTCCTCGGTTGCATGATCAGCGAACCAGTCAGGACGGGCCCGGTCAGGACGGGCAGAGTCGTCCGCACCGCCGTGTCCGCCGAGGTGGAGTCCATCGTCGCACTGCACGCACGGGCCCGGGCGACCTACTACCCGGACGGCGTCCCGGACGACGGCACCGACTGGCTCGCCGCCTGGCGGACCGCCGTCCAGCGGCCCGACGGCCACGTGCTGTGCGTCGTCGAGCAGGGCCGGATCATCGCAGTCGCCTCCTTCCGCACCCCGGAGGGCACCCCCGCCGACACGGTCAAGCTCTTCCAGTTCCACGTCGACCCCGACCACTGGCGCGCCGGCATCGGTACGGCCCTGCACACGGCCTGTGCCGAGGAGTGGCGGGCCGACGGCAAGCGCACGGCGGTCCTCGACGTGCACGTCGACAACCAGCGGGCGCAGGCCTTCTACCTCCGCCAGGGCTGGATCGCCGAGCCGCGGGACGGGAGTCACCACCTCGCCATGCGCCTGGAGGTTCCCCGGGAATGAACCCCGCTGCTTGAACGTTCATCCAGTCGACGGAGGGAGTCTCCGTTTCCCGTACGAGCTGGAGAGAGCCACAGACATGCGCGTCGAGATCTGGAGCGACATCGCCTGCCCCTGGTGCTACGTGGGCAAGGCCCGCTTCGAGAAGGCGCTCGAGGCCTTCCCGCACCGCGACCAGGTCGAGGTGGTGCACCGCTCGTTCGAGCTGGACCCGGGGCGCGCCAAGGGCGACATCCAGCCCGTGATCACCATGCTCACCAAGAAGTACGGGATGAGCGCGGCGCAGGCCCAGGCCGGTGAGCAGAACCTCGGTGCGCAGGCCGCCGCGGAGGGTCTCGACTACCGCACCGAGGGCCGCGACCACGGCAACACCTTCGACATGCACCGCCTCCTGCACCTCGCCAAGGAGCAGGGCAGGCAGGACGAGCTGATCCAGATCCTCTACCGGGCCAACTTCGCCGAGGAGCGGTCCGTCTTCTCCGAGGGCGACGAGCGGCTGGTGGAGCTGGCCGTCGAGGCCGGGCTCGCCGCCGACGACGTCCGCAAGGTGCTGGCCGACCCGGAGGCCTACGCCGACGACGTCCGCGCCGACGAGCGCGAGGCCGCCCAGCTCGGCGCGAACGGCGTGCCCTTCTTCGTCCTGGACCGCAAGTACGGCGTCTCCGGCGCCCAGCCCGCCGAGGTCTTCGAGCGGGCGCTGACGCAGGCGTGGGGCGAGCGCTCGCCGCTGCGGATCGTCGACCAGGGGGACGCCGAGGCGTGCGGTCCCGACGGGTGCGCGGTGCCGCAGCACTGAGCCGTCGGCGAACGCGCAGGTGGTGGCGGATCTATAAGCGTTCCTTAGCGAAACCACGTAAAGAATCGCAATGGACTGATAGGTCTTCAGGGCCCACAGTGGAGCCATGAAGACCTTCGAGAGCCTGGTCCGCGCCGAGTTCGCCCCGAAGAACGTCTATCTCAACACCGCGAGCAACGGGCTGCTCCCGGCCCGCACCGTGGCCGCCCTGGACCGGGCGGTGCGGATGCGGGCCGAGGGCGTCCCGCTCGGCCCGCTCTACGAGGACGTGGAGGCCGTCCGCGCCTCCTTCGCCCGGATCGTCGGCGTCCCCGTCGAGCGCGTCGCGGCCGGGGCCTCGGTCGCCGAGTACGGCGGGCTGATCGCCGCCTCGTTGCCCGCCGGCGCCGAAGTTCTCACCGCCGACGGCGACTTCTCCTCCCTCGTGAACCCCTTCCACATGCGCGGCGACCTCAAGGTGCGCGCCGTCCCGCTGGACCGCCTCGCCGAGTCCGTCCGCCCGGACACCGCCCTCGTCGCGGTCAGCGCCGCGCAGTCCGCCGACGGCCGGATCGCCGACCTGCCCGCGGTGCGCGCCGCCGCCTTGGAGCACGGGGCCCGCACCTACATCGACGCCTCCCAGTCGGCCGGCTGGCTGCCGCTGGAGGCGGGCGCGTACGACTACGTCGCCGCGGTCGGGTTCAAGTGGCTGCTGGGCCCGCACGGTGCCGCCTTCTGCGTCGTCCCCGAGGACTTCGGCGGGCTGACACCGCTGCTCGCCGGATGGGTCGCCGGGGAGATCCCCTGGGACAGCTGCTACGGCCCCGTCGAGGACCTCGCCCACTCCGCCCGCCGCTTCGACATCAGCCCCAGCCTCTTCACCTACGCCGGACTGCGCGCCTCCATGGAGCTGATCGAGGAACTCGGCGTGCCCGCGATCCAGGCCCACGACCTCGCCCTCGCCGACCGCTTCCGGGCGGGACTGGCCGCCCTCGGCCACCAACCGGTGCCCTCACCCGGCTCGGCGATCGTCTCCGTGCCCGGACTCGGCGACCGCCAGCCCGCGCTCAGCGACGCCGGAATCCAGGTCTCCGACCGCGCGGGCAACCTGCGCGCGGCCTTCCACCTCTACAACACCGTCGAGGACGTCGACCGCCTGCTGGACGCCCTGTCCGACTGAACCACTGGCGCGGGCCCGCCGAGGACGCTAGGAAGGGCACCAGGGGTGGTGGTGCAGGTGGAGTCCACGGGCGACACGTCCGGCCGGCCGCTTGCCGACGCGGAGGTGCACCGGCGGCTGGTGTACGGCGACGAGTCCGCGCTGGCCGAGGTGTACGCGGAGTACGGCGGGCTGGTGCGGCGGGTCGCCGTGCGGGTCACGCGCTCGCCGGGCGGCGCCGAGGACGTGGCGCAGGAGGTCTTCGCCCAGCTGTGGAGCAGGCCGTACGCCTTCGACCCGCACCGCGGCACGCTGCGTACCTGGCTGTCCGTGCTCGCCCACCGGCGGGCCGTGGACTGGGTCCGCAGCGAGGCCCGGCACCGCAAGGACGCCGGGTCCGACGACTCGGCGCTCCAGGCCATCCCCGACGCCGGGCCCGGCCCCGACGAGACGGTCGTCGACCGGGAGCGCTCCCTCCTGCTGCACTCCGCCCTCGCCGAACTCCCGCAGCAGCAGCGGGAGGTGGTCCACCTTGCCTACTTCGCCGGCCGTACCTACCGGCAGGCCGCCGTCGAGCTGGGGATACCCGAGGGCACGGCCAAGACCCGGCTGCGCACGGCCCTGCGCTCCTTGGCGGAAACTTTGGCCGACCCGCCGGACCCGGCGCTGGAAAGGGGCGCATGATGGCGAGAGGGGTACGAGCAGGGCACGGACACGGCTACCGACACGGGCACATGCGCGGACACGGGCACGGGCACAGGGGCGGGCCAGGGGGAGGAGGCGCGGGATGACCGACGATCACGAGGCGGTACGCGACCTGCTGGCCGCCTGGGCCTTCGGCGCCCTCGACCCGGCCGACGAGAAGACGGTCCCGGCACACCTGGCCGCGTGCGAGAGCTGCGCGGCGGAGGCGGAACGGCTGCGGGAGACGGTACGGCTGCTGGACGGGCCGGCGCTGCCCGGCATCCCCGAGCGGCCGGCCACCGATGTGCTGTCCCGCGCTCTGCGCGAGCGGCCCGCCGCGCCGCGCGTCGCCGGGCACGCCGCGCCCTATGCCGCCGCCGTGGCCGGGCTGAAGGGCCTGCTGCCCGAGGTGTACGGCCGCTGGGGGTACGACCGCTGGCGCGCCCCGGTCGTGCACGACTGGGACGTGCACGCGACCGTCGCCCATCTCCTCGCCGCCGACGAGCATCTGGCGGTTCTCCTCGGGATCGACGCGCAGGTGCCGCCCTCGCGGGTCGAGGAGGGCGCGGGCTGGGAGGCCGACTGGAACCGGCGCACGGCCGACGTGATCGTCCACGAGCGACGCCGGAGCCCCGAGAAGACGGTCGCCGCCTGGTCCGCGCAGGCGAGTTCCCTGCTCGCCTCGCCCGAAGCCCACGATCCCGAACTCGCCGCACGTGCCGTGACGTTGATGGGGATGCGGCTGCCCGTCGCCGACCACTTCCTGGTGCGTGCCTTCGAGACGTGGATCCACACCGACGACATCGGCCGCGCCCTGGGCCTCGCCGTCCCGCCGCCGCCCGCGGAGCACTTGGGGCAGCTGATCCGCCTCGCCGTGCGCGTCCTCGGCCTCGCCCTCGGACCCACGGCGCCCCCGGTGCTGTTCTCGGTCACCGGGGGCGAGGAGTGGGTACTGGGCTCCGACGCCGAGCCCGTCCAGGCCGAACTCAGCCTCGATCCCGTCGACTTCTGCCTGCTCGTCGGCGGACGGTACGCCCCGGAGGCGGTGCCCAGGGGCCAAACGGGCGACGCGGCCGCCGTACGGAACGTACTGGAGCGGGCCGCGTCGCTGTCGTGGCTGTGAGGGCCGCTTCGGTTACTTCACCGGCGTGAAGTCCCTTGCTCCGATGAACGTCGGCCGCCGTACCGGAGCCGCGAAGGGCTCCACGGCCGCGTTCTCCACGCTGTTGAACACGATGAACACGTTGCTGCGCGGGAACGGCGTGATGTTGTCCCCGGAGCCGTGCATGCAGTTGCAGTCGAACCAGGTCGCCGAACCGGCCTTGCCCGTGAAGAGCTTGATGCCGTATTCGGAGGCCATCTTGGTCAGCGCCTCGTCCGAGGGCGTGCCCGCGTCCTGCATCTGCAGGGACTTCTTGTAGTTGTCCTTCGGCGTGGCGCCCGCGCAGCCCAGGAAGGTCTTGTGCGAGCCGGGCATGATCATGAGCCCGCCGTTGGTGTCGTAGTTCTCGGTCAGCGCGATCGAGACGGACACCGTCCGCATGTTCGGCAGACCGTCCTCGGCGTGCCAGGTCTCGAAGTCCGAGTGCCAGTAGAAGCCGCTGGCCCCGAAGCCCGGCTTCACGTTGATCCGCGACTGGTGGACGTACACGTCCGAGCCGAGGATCTGCCGCGCCCGGCCGACGACGCGCTCGTCGCGCACAAGCGCCGCGAACACGTCGCTGATCTTGTGCACCTCGAAGACGGACCGGATCTCCTTGGACTTGGGCTCGATGATCGACCGCTCGTCCGCGCGGATCTCCGGGTCGGTGACGAGCCGCTCCAGCTCCTGCCGGTAGACCGCGACCTCGTCCTCGGTGATCAGCTGGTCGATGGCGAGGAAGCCGTCGCGCTCGAAGGACTGGAGGTCGGTGGTCGCGATCGGGCCCGGGGTGTCGGGGGAGCCCCACACCACGGGGTCCTGACGCGGGGTCGACACCTCGGTGGCGCCGCGGCTGGGGTACAGGTCAGTCATCGTCGTCACGATGTCTCACACCTCCTCGGGCTCGGTGAGCAGCGGGTACACGCCGTTCTCGTCGTGGTCCTCCCGGCCGGTCACGGGCGGGTTGAAGACACACAGGCAGCGGAAGTCCTCCTTGATCCGCAGCGTGTGCCTCTCGTGCCCGTCCAGGAGGTACATGGTTCCGGGCGTGATGGTGTACGTCCGCCCGGTCTCGTGGTCGGTCAGCTCGGCCTCGCCCTCGACGCAGACGACGGCCTCGACGTGGTTCGCGTACCACATCGACGTCTCCGTACCCGCGTACAGGACCGTCTCGTGCAGCGAGAAGCCGACCTTCTCCTTGGCGAGGACGATGCGCTTGCTCTCCCAGGTGCCGGACGCCGATTTCACATGGCGCTCGGTGCCTTCGATGTCCTTGAACGAACGGACGATCACGGTGCTGCGATGCCTCCTAGGTGGTGGTGTGCTCGGTGGATGAGGGGTTGGTCAGGTGGTCTCGCGGACGGCGCGGGCGAGGATGCTCAGGCCCTCGTCGAGCTCGTCCGGGGTGACGGTGAGGGCGGGGAGCAGCTTGACGACCTCGCTCTCCGGGCCGGACGTCTCGATGAGCAGCCCGAGTTCGAAGGCGCGCTGGGCGACCCGCCCGGCCCGCTCCTTGTCGTGGAACTCCATGCCCCACACCAGCCCGCGGCCCCGGTACTCCTTCACATCGGCGAGGTTCTCCTCGCAGATGGCGATCAGGCCCTGCTCGACCTGCTCGCCGCGCGCCCGGGTCTGCTTCTCCATCGCGCTGCCGTCGGCCCAGTACATCTCCAGGGCGGCGGTGGCCGTGACGAAGGCGGGGTTGTTGCCGCGGAAGGTGCCGTTGTGCTCGCCCGGCTCCCAGATGTCCAGCTCGGGCTTGAACAGGCACAGCGACATGGGCAGCCCGTAGCCGCTGATGGACTTGGACACGGTGACGATGTCGGGGGTGATGCCCGCCTCCTCGAAGGAGAAGAAGGCACCCGTCCGCCCGCAGCCCATCTGGATGTCGTCGACGATCAGCAGCATGTCCTGCCGCTCGCACAGCTCGGCGAGCGCGCGCAGCCACTCGGGACGCGCGACGTTGATGCCGCCTTCGCCCTGCACGGTCTCCACGATGACGGCGGCGGGCTTGTTGAGCCCGGAGCCCTGGTCCTCCAGCAGTCGCTCGAACCACAGGAAGTCCGGGACGGTGCCGTCGAAGTAGTTGTCGAACGGCATGGGCGTGCCGTGCACCAGCGGGATCCCGGCGCCGGCCCGCTTGAAGGCGTTGCCGGTGACGGCGAGGGAGCCCAGCGACATCCCGTGGAAGGCGTTGGTGAACGAGACGATGGCCTCGCGCCCCTTCACCTTCCGGGCCAGCTTCAGCGCGGACTCCACGGCGTTGGTGCCGGTCGGGCCCGGGAACATGACCTTGTACGGCAGGTCGCGCGGCCGCAGCACCAGGTCCTGGAAGGTCTGCAGGAAGGTGCGCTTGGCGCTGGTGGACATGTCGAGCCCGTGCGTGACGCCGTCCCGCTCCAGGTAGTCGATCAACGCCCGTTTCAGGACCGGGTTGTTGTGCCCGTAGTTCAGCGAGCCGGCCCCGGCGAAGAAGTCCAGGTACTCGTGGCCGTCCTCGTCGTACATGCGGCTGCCTCGCGCACGGTCGAAGACGGTGGGCCAGCCGCGGCAGTAGCTGCGTACCTCGGACTCCAGGGTCTCGAAGACGCTGAGGTCGGGCTGGGTGATGGTCACGACGAATCGCTCCTCGTTGCGTGGGGGGAGGTCAGTGGGGGAGTCAGTGGGCAGGTCACCGGGAGAGGGGACCGATGCGGTACAGGACTTCGGGGTCGTGGGGCCCGTCCGGGAACACGCTCGTGGGGAACAGCACCTCGCGCTCCAGGGCGGCGCCGTGCCGCTCCGCGAAGGAGGTGAACAGCCGCTCGGAGGCGGTGTTGCCGGGCGTGATGGTGGTCTCGACGCTCGTGACGCCGTACTCGCCGCCGACCCGTGCGACGAGCCCGTCGAGCAGCGCGGCGGCGATGCCGCGGCCGCGGTAGGCGTCGTCCACGGCCACCTGCCAGACGAGCAGGGTGCGCGGGCGTTCCGGCCGTACGTATCCGGTGACGAAGCCGACCGGCTCCCCGCGCTCGTCGCGCGCGACGGCCGACGTGCCGGAGAAGTCGCGGCACCACAGCAGATAGCTGTACGACGAGTTGAGGTCGAGGGCCTTGGAGTCTCTGGCAATCCGCCACAGCGCGGCCCCGTCGGCCACCGCCGGACGGTCGATTTGCAGGTCTGCTTGTGCGGCAGTCATGCGAATTGAATTTACCGAGGGAAATTTGAAATTGCATGGCCGTGAGGGGTTACGTGTGAGCTCCGGGTGTGTTATCACGCGGGCGTGAGGGGTGGCGCGAGAGGGCTGTGGAATGCCAGGTCTGTCCGGTTAATACCGGACAAAAAGGGTGCGATGTGGAACTCGTCACAGCCATGTAACTCTCACGAGATCTGCCCGAATTACGCCGGTTGGTGTTCGCGGAATCTTTGCGTTTAGGTCTGCCGAAAGCGGGCAGAAGAGAATGGGAAGCTGCCCTGGAAAGGAATTCGGGAATTACCCGGAATTCAAGCCCCGGTAACTCCGTCGATGCGCTCCCGGAGAATGTCGGCGTGGCCGTTGTGCCGGGCGTACTCCTCGATCATGTGAATGAACACCCAGCGCAGACTGACCTCCAGGCCTGCCATGGGGCCATCTGCGATCCGGCCCACACTCTCCAGCGAACGCCCGGCGCACGCCTCCAACCCTCGTGCGATCTCCCGCCGCCACACGCCGAGCACCTCGTCGATCCCGCGCCTGGCGTCGAGGACGTACCCTGTCTCCTCCTCGAACACCGGCGGCACGTCCAGCCCGCCGACCACCCGCTGGAACCAGTTCCTCTCGCACTCGGCGAGGTGCTGCACGAGCCCGAGCAGGGTCAGCTCGGAAGGGTCGGCGGAGGCGAGCCGCAGTTGCGCGTCGTCCAGCCCCGCGCACTTCAGCTCCAGGGTGGCCCGATGGAAGTCGAGCCAGCTTTCGAGCATGGGGCGCTCGGGGCCGGTCATGAGAGGGACGGGGCGGCCGTCCGGGAGGGTCTGGGCGGTGGTGGTCATGGTGCCACCATGGCCCATGCGGGTCTTTTCCGGTATTGCTGCGCGGGACCGGGCCGCGGCCGTACCTTTCTGACGAGATCAGTGGTCCTGGGGAGGGCGAACGGGGATGCTGGAGCAAGCATTGACAGCCCTGGCCGCAGCCGGCGGAGCGGCAGTGGTGCAGGCGGCGGGGACGGATGCGTGGACCGGGCTGCGCCAGGCCGTGGCGCGCTGGTTCAGCCGCGGTGACGGACAGCGCGAACACGCGGAACTCGAACGCCTGGACCGGACCGCCGATGAGCTTCGGTCCGCGGAGGCGGACCAGGCGGAGCGCCTGAGCATCCGTGAGGAAGCGGCCTGGCAGGCGCGCATCGAGGCCCTGCTGGAGAACCTGGACCAGGAGGAACGAGCGCGAGCCGCCGAGGAGTTGCGGGCTTTGCTGGCCGAGCAGACCCCGCAAAGCAGGGCATCGGCCGGGCAGGGAGGCCTGGCCGTGGGCGGCAATGCGGACTTCCGCGCCGAGGGCGGTTCGATCGCGGCGGGCGTCATCCATGGAGGCGCGCACATCGGACGCCCTCAGACGCCGGATCCGTCCCAGGGCTGAACGGACCGGCCGACTCGAGCCCAACCCTGCCCGCTGTCGCCCCCATTGCGTCCAGGGCTCTCGCGTATCGCGCCGACCAAGCCGTGCCGAGCACAGGACGCGGCCCCCTGGCATCCTCCGCAGCCGCTCCCAATGGAGAACTGAGCGTTCCCGAAGACGCGTGCGTCGCCGCTCCAGTGCCTCGGCCCGGCACCGAGGCGGCCTATGTCCTCGCCGCCCACGGCGGGGTCGCGGCGCACTATGTCGCCGGTGGAATCCACCACCACTACACCCCAGCCGCTGCGGAGCTGACGGCCCTGGGCAACTGGCAGCCGGTGAGCCAGATCGAGCTGCTCGGCCTTGGGGTGCACCGGGCGCGTGCCGGGGAAAGCGACGGTTCGGCGCTGCCGCCCTACGTCCTGCGCGACGTGGACAGCCAGGTACGGACCGAACTGAGGAGGGCGGCAGAGACCGGCGGGCTCGTGCTGCTCACCGGTGACTCGACCGCCGGCAAGAGCCGCACGGCCCTCGAGGCGGTACGGGCCGTGCTCCCCGGCCATGTGCTCCTTGCCCCGCCATCGGGAGCCGACCTGCGGCCGTTGCGCCGGGCGCCCGGCGAGCCCGGGTACGACCGGCATGTCCTGTGGCTCGACGATCTGGAGCACTACCTCGGACCCGGTTGCCTCGAACCGTCCCTGCTGACGTCCCTGAGCAGAGCGGGCTTGGTGGTGCTGGCGACCCTGCGGGACGAGCGCTACGACACCCTCCGGGAAGCAGCCGACGGCTTCTCCGGGGACGGCGGCCCCAACCGCATGGCCGCCGAGACCGGGCTGCGTGTACTCAACATGGTGGAGCCCATCGCGGTGCGGCGGTTGTGGAGCGACGCGGAGCTGGCGCGGGTGGCACAGATGAACGACAGCCGCCTGAACGAAGCACACGGGCGGCATGGCACACACGGCATCGCCGAGTACCTGGCCGCCGGACCGGAACTTCTCGGCGAGTGGCGCAGAGCGGAGCGAGCAACCGCCAAGGGCGGACACCCCCGAGGTGCCGCACTCGTCGCGGCTGCCGTCGACCTCGCCCACATCGGCCTGATCGGCGACCTGCCGGAAGCCCTGCTCCGCGAGGCGCACGAAGCCTACCTCCGTGCCCTCGGCGGATCCGTACTGCGCCCGGAGTCCTACGCCGAGGCCCTCGAGTGGGCCTCCCAGGTCCGGTACGGCGTCGCCAGCCTGCTGATGGAAGGCGAGCAGGAAGGGACCAAGCGGCCCTTCGACTACCTGGTCGACTCGGTCGCCCGCGATCCCGAGGTGCCCGACCCACCGGACTCCATGTGGCTCACCGCGTTGAAGTACGCCGACGACCGGACGCGCCAAGTGATCGCGTGGACGGCGACGTTCAGCGGCCGGTGGGCGATCGCCGAGCAGGCATTGAAGCCCCTGGCTGAGGCCGGCGTGGAGGAAGCGGTCATCAACTACACGTTCGCGCAACTGCTCCAGCGTGCGGATCCCGCCGAAGTCGAACCGCTGCTGCGTCCGCTCGCCGAGGCCGGGAGTCCGCTCGCCCAGCTCAACCTCGCCGGTGTCCTGAAGATGCAGAACGCGGACGACGAAGCCGAGAGATGGTGGCTGGCGGCCGCGGAGGCCGGAGTGTCCATCGCCTCCTACAGCCTCTTCATGCACTTGCGCACCAAGGGCGATGACGAGCAGGCCGAGAGGTGGCTGCGGAGGGCAGCGGAGGACGGCTACGTCGAGGCTATGACCACGTTGGCGACGCTCCTGCACAAGCGTGGTGACGAGGCCGAGGCGGAGCCGTGGTGGCGCGAGGCAGCCATCGCGGGAGATCCCCAGGCCATGTACGTTCACGGGCACCTGCTCCGGTTGCGTGGGAACGACGAGGCCGAGATGTGGCTGCGCCGTGCCGCTGAACAAGGCCATGACACAGCCGCGGAGATACTGGGGCGCGCGGCCGACGGGCGCGGTGATCTCGCCGATGCCGAGCGTTGGTGGAGGATGGCCGCCGAGGCGGGAAACCTGGAGGCGGCCAACCAGCTCGGAGTGCTCCTCAGCACTCGGGGCGAGCGGGCCGAGGGCGCCACGTGGTACGCCAAGGGGGCCGAGGGCGGTCACGAGGTGGCCATGTTCAACCTCGCCGAATGGCTCTTCGACGAGGGTGACGTCGAGGCCGCCAAGGACTGGCACCGGCGGGCCGGCGAGGCCGGGAACTCCGAGTCCCTGAACAACCTTGGGAATCTGCTGCGCCAGGAGGGTGACCTCGCCGCCGCCGAGGTGGCGCTGCGCCGAGCCGCGGACTCCGGTGATGTCCTCGGTTGCCTCAACCTGATCGACTTGCTGATCAGCGAAGAGCGGCCGGAAGAAGCCCAGCCGCTCCTTCTCGGACTGCTCAGTGACCCCGACAGCGCGGAAGCAGCCCTCACATTCGCCGAAAGGCTCCGGAGTGCCGGGAGGCCGCAGACGGCCCGGACCATCCTGCACTGGGCCGCCGAAGCCGGACGCCCCGACGCCGCCCACAACCTTGGGCTGCACTACTACGCGGCAGGGTTGGCCGAAGACGCGGAACGCTGGTGGCGTGTCGCCGCCCCCCGCATCCCCGCCTCCTCATACAACGTCGGCTCCCTGCTCTCCAAGCGCGACGAGGATGAGGAGGCGGCCTCTTGGTGGCGCAGGGCCGCCGAGGCAGGCCACCGCCGGGCAAGCCTCAAACTCGCCGCATGGCTCATCGATTCGGGGGCGCCGGACGAAGCGGAGGAGCGCCTGCGGCAACTGGCCGACGAGTTTTCCGAAGCCGCCTTCCTGCTGGGTCTGCTGCTCTTCGACAAACCCGGCGATCACACAGAGGCCGAGTACTGGTTGCAGCGGGGCGAAGAGCACGCGGACGCGGACGAGGCCTTCCAATACGCGTCCTACTTCGCACAGCGCGAGGACGAGGAGAACACGGAGCGCTGGTGCCGTACGGCGGCCGAGGCGGGGCACCCGCGGGCAGCCCTCAACCTCGGCGTCCTGCTCGCCCGGCGCGGGCAGCTGGCACAAGCCGAGCCCTGGCTGGTCGAAGCCGTACACAGAGGCCTTGAAGAGGCGGCCGAACCCCTGACGCAGGTAAGGGAGTTCCTGGCCGCCCAACAGAGTCCTTGAGCGCTACTTCCCCTGCGCCCAGGCTGCGGCGACTGCCCGCCGAGCCGCCTCCGGGTCCACCGTCACCCCAAACTCCGCGAGCGCCGTGCCCAAGGCGACCAGACAGGTCTCCACCAGGTCCTGGCAGGCATCCTGGCCGTAGTGGTTCACGCGGATCATCTCGCCGGCCAGGGGACCCCCACCCGCCGCCAGCGGTGCGGCAGGGGCTGTGCTCAGTGCCTTGGCCACCACCGACGACGCATCCACGCCGGAAGTGGTCCGAAGCGTCGTAGCGACCGGCGCCGCCTCCCCGGCCTCGTACACATACGGCTCCAAACCCCCGCCCAGCGCCAACGCTCCCTCCCGGGTAGACAGCGCAGCGGCTCGATGCCGGCCCATCACCGCATCCAGGCCCTCCGTCTCGAGCCGCTCCACACACGCCTCCAGCGCCAGCATCTCCAGCTGCGCGGGCGCATGCAGCAGCACCTTCCGGCCGCCGTCGACCCACCGCTCCTTCCAGTCGAGCAGGGACAGATACGACCGCCGCGGCGCCCGCGGATTCGCCGCCATCCGCGCCCACGCCCGCTCGCTCACCGACACCGCCGACACCCCGGCCGGCCCGCCCATCGCCTTCTGCGCCCCGATGACGCACAGGTCCACGCCCCACGCGTCCGGCAGCACCGGCTCGGCCCCGATCGACGCCACCGCGTCCAGGTAGAACAGCGCCCCGTGCTCCCGCACGACCTCGCCGATCTCGGCGACGGGATTGGTGTTGCCGGTGGCGGCCTCCGCGTGCACGAGGGACACGAAGTCGATCCCGGGGTGCTCGGCGAAGGCCTCCCGGATCTGGTCCGCCGTGACCGCTGTATGGAACGGCACCGCCAGGTCGATCACGGTCGCACCGCAGTCCCGCAGCCAGTTCCCGAACGTCTGCCCGTACGGGCCGGTGATCACGTTCAGCGCGGTCGTGCCGGGCCCGGCCGTCCCCCGGATCGCCCCCTCCAGCGGCAGCAGCGCCTCGCCCTGCATGATCACGACGTCCTGCTCGGTACCGAGCAGCCGCGCCACCCGGTCCTCGATCGCGGCGAATCGCGCGGCGCTCAGCGGGGCCAGGTCCAGGAAGGGATGGGTCACGGCGGGCTCTCCTTGCTCGCGGGATCCTTGCGGGATCCGGGATCCTTTCGGGATCAATGAAAACGAGGGTAGCCGCCGCCCCAACTCGCCATCCCACTAATGACTTCTTAGGCGTGATGGCCCCGTGACCATCGGTTTGGTTTGAGGACCTCAAACATCTCCTTATAATCGGAAGCCACAGTTCCCTCATAGGAGGCTCCCCGTGAAGACGACCCTCGGGCGCCGGACCCGCATTCTGGCCGCAACCACCGCGACGGCCGGGCTGGTCCTCGTGGCCGGCTGCTCCTCCGACGACAACGGCGGCAGCGGTACGAAGACGGCGGCCGGCGGCGTCGAAGTCGTCAAGGCGGGCCAGCTGACCACCTGCACCCACCTGCCGTACCCGCCCTTCCAGTCGGAGATCGACGGCAAGGTGCAGGGCTTCGACGTCTCCCTCATCGACCTGGTCGCGGACGACCTGGGCGTCAAGCAGGCGATCGTCGACCAGCCCTTCGAGAACTTCAAGACCGGCGGCTCCCTCAACGCCGGCCAGTGCGACCTCGCCGCCGCCGGCATGACCATCACCGAGGAGCGCAAGAAGAACGTCGACTTCTCGGACCCGTACTTCGAGGCGACCCAGGCCGTCCTCGTCGACAAGAAGAGCGGCATCTCCTCCTTCGCCGACCTCAAGGGCAAGAAGGTCGGCGCCCAGGCGCAGACGACCGGCGAGGACTACGCCAAGAGCAAGGGCCTGGACCCGGTCTCCTTCGAGTCCTCCGACGCCGTCCTCAACGGCCTGCGCACCGGCCAGGTCCAGGCGGTCGTCATCGACTACCCGGTCGTCCAGGGCTGGCTGAAGGACAAGGCCAACGCGGACGCCTTCGCGGTCGCCGAGCAGATCAACACCGGTGAGCAGTACGGTTTCACGGTGAAGAAGGGCAACGACAAGCTCCGCGAGGCCATCAACAAGGCGATCGCGGACGCCAAGGCCGACGGCACCTACAAGAAGCTCTACGAGCAGTGGATCGGCCCGTACGACGAGTCCGCCGCCTCCGCCTCGCCCGCCGCCTCCTGACCCATGGCCGACACAGACGTACAACTCCAGCCGAAGCAGCCCAGGAAGAAGGGCCTGACCCGGCGTCAGAAGCGCAGCCTGTCGCGCGGCATCCAGTACGTCGTCTTCGTCGCGGCCGTGATCGCCTTCGCGGTCGCGGCCGACTGGGACCGGCTGGCGAACCAGTTCGCGCAGGAGGACATCGCCGAGCAGATGTTCCCGGACGTCATCACGCTCGCGCTGAAGAACACCGTGCTGTACACCCTGTCCGGCTTCGCCGTCGGACTGGTCCTCGGCATGGTGATCGCGCTGATGCGCCTGTCGTCCGTGGGCCCGTACCGCTGGCTCGCCGGCGTCTACATCGAGATCTTCCGCGGCCTGCCCGCCCTGCTGATCTTCATCTTCATCGGTGTCGCCGTGCCGCTGGCCTTCCCGGGCACCGAGATCCCGGGCGGCACCTACGGAAAGGTCGCGCTCGCGCTCGGCCTGGTGGCGGCCGCGTACATGGCGGAGACGATCCGCGCGGGCATCCAGGCGGTGCCCAAGGGACAGATGGAGGCGGCGCGTTCGCTCGGCTTCTCGCCCGCCCGCGCCATGATCTCGATCATCATCCCGCAGGCCTTCCGGATCATCCTCCCGCCGCTCACCAACGAACTGGTCCTGCTCTTCAAGGACTCCTCGCTGGTGCTGTTCCTCGGTGTCACGCTGGAGGAGCGCGAACTGTCCAAGTTCGGCCGTGACCTGGCCAGCCAGACCGCCAACTCCACGCCGATCCTGGTCGCCGGCCTGTGCTATCTCCTGGTGACCATCCCGCTCGGCTTCGTCGTACGCCGCATGGAGGCGAAGGCCCAGGAGGCCGTGAAATGAGCGACAGGCCCATCGAGGCCGGCCCGGAGATCGAAGTCCGCGGCCTGCACAAGTCCTTCGGCGACTACGAGGTGCTGCGCGGCATCGACCTGGAGATCGACCAGGGCGAGGTCGTGTGCGTCATCGGCCCGTCCGGATCCGGCAAGTCGACGCTCCTGCGCTGCGTGAACCTCCTCGAGGAACCCACCAAGGGCCAGGTCTTCGTCGGCGGCACCGAGCTCACCGACCCGGACGTCGACATCGACGCCGTACGCCGCCGTATCGGCATGGTCTTCCAGCAGTTCAACCTGTTCCCGCACCTCACGGTGACCGAGAACCTCACGCTGCCGCAGCGCCGGGTGCTGCGGCGCGACAAGGCCACGGCCGCCAGGGTCGCCGCCGAGAACCTGGAGCGGGTGGGCCTCGCGGAGAAGGCCACGGCGTATCCGGCGTCCCTCTCCGGCGGCCAGCAGCAGCGCGTCGCCATCGCCCGTGCCCTCGCCATGGGCCCGCAGGTGATGCTGTTCGACGAGCCGACCTCCGCGCTCGACCCCGAGCTGGTGGGCGACGTCCTGGCCGTGATGCGCATGCTCGCGAACGAGGGCATGACGATGATGGTCGTCACCCACGAGATGACGTTCGCGCGCGAGGTCGCCGACCGGGTCGTCTTCATGGACGGCGGAGTGATCGTCGAGGACGGCACCCCCGAGCAGGTCATCGGCAACCCGCGGCACGAACGCACCCGCCACTTCCTCTCCCGCCTCCTCGACCCGGCGATGGCGGATGTGGAGGAGGAGACCTCGGACCAGGTGGGCAAGGGCGACTAGCCGGTCACTAGGGTGCGGTACATGAGCGAACGCGCGGTGCTGCACGTGAAGGGCCGGATCCTCGTCGGGCCGGACGACGTCCGGGACGAGCTGTGGGTCGTCGACGGGCGGATCTCGTACGACCGTCCCGTCGGCGCCCGCGACGTCCGGACCGTCGACGGCTGGGCCCTGCCGGGCCTCGTGGACGCGCACTGCCATGTAGGGCTCGGCGCGCACGGTCCCGTCGACGACGACGTCGCCGAGAAGCAGGCCCTCGCCGACCGCGAGGCGGGCACCCTGCTGATCCGCGACGCCGGCTCGCCCTCCGACACCCGCTGGGTCGACGACCGCGACGACCTCCCGAAGATCATCAGGGCGGGCCGGCACATCGCCCGCACCCGCCGCTACATCCGCGGCTACGCCCACGAGATCGAGCCCGAGGACCTGGTCGCCTACGTCGCCCGGGAGGCCCGGCGCGGCGACGGCTGGGTCAAGCTGGTCGGCGACTGGATCGACCGCGACCTCGGGGACCTCGCGCCGACCTGGCCGCGCGAGGCGGTCGAGGCGGGCATCGCGCAGGCCCACCGCCTCGGCGCCCGGGTCACCGCGCACTGCTTCTCGGAGGACTCGCTCCAGGACCTGGTCGAGGCCGGTATCGACTGCATCGAGCACGCCACTGGCCTGACCGACGACCTGATCCCGCTGTTCGCCGAGCGCGGGGTGGCGATCGTCCCCACCCTCGTGAACATCGCGACCTTCCCCAAGCTGGCCGACGGCGGCGAGTCCAAGTTCCCCCGCTGGTCGGCCCACATGCGCCGGCTCCACGAACGCCGCTACGACACCGTCCGCTCCGCCTACGACGCCGGGATCCCGGTCTTCGTGGGCACCGACGCGGGCGGCACCCTGCCGCACGGCCTGGTGGCGGCGGAGGTGGCGGAACTGGTCGCCGCCGGTATCCCGGTGGTCGAGGCCCTCGCGGCGACGACCTGGGCGGCGCGGGCCTGGCTGGGCCGGCCGGGACTGGAGGAAGGGGCCGCGGCGGACCTCGTGGTGTACGAGTCCGACCCCCGGGCCGACGTGCGGGTGCTGGCGGCACCGCGACGCGTCGTCCTGAACGGGAAGATCGTCGGCTGAGCCGGCCGATGAGCGGGGGACTGTGGAGAACGTGCGAGTCACCTGGTTCGAAAACCTGCACGGGAAACACACGTAGGGGTGAACTCCTGTCAGGGTGCTGACCGTGCATTCCGCATGCGCGATTCTTGCCGGGTCCCGAGCAAGCCTCCGCCGAGGAGTCCCCACCTTGAACGGCAAGAACTTCCGCATGCCCGCACGCCGTCTCGCCACCGTCGCGACGGCCACCGCCCTGGCGGCCGGTCCAGCGGCCCTGGCCGCGGCGGGCCCCGCGCACGCCACCGGCGACGACGGCCACGCGAGCGCCGTCGTGCTGCGCACCGGGCTCGACGTCTCCCTGCTCAACAAGACCGTGAACGTCCCGCTCACGGTCTCCCTGAACGAGGTGGAGGCCCCGCGAAGCGCCGAGAAGACCACGCTGACGGCCCAGTTGAACGGTGTCGACGGCGGGCAGCCCTTCAGCGTCCTGGACGCCGAGGTCGCCCAGTCGAAGGCGACGGTCGAGGACGGCAGGGCCGAGGGGTACACCCACCTCGCCCACGCCAGGGTCCACGTCCCGGGCCTGCCCCTGCTGTCGCTCATCGAGGTCGGCCAGGTCACCTCGAAGGCCACCTGCGAGGCCGGGAAGAAGCCGACCGCCTCGTCCAACCTGCTGGGCGACGTCACCGTCCTGGGCAAGAAGGTCACGCTCACCGCCGACGGGACCACGAACGTCGAGGTGCCGGGCGTCGGCGAGGTCCGGCTCGACTACTCCAGGACGGAGCACACCACGCGCACGGCCGCCGCCACCGCCCTCGAACTCAAGGTCACCGTCAACCCGTTGAAGCTGAACGTCGCCGAGGTCGAGGGCACCCTGACCCTGGCGAAGGCCACCTGCGAGACGCCGGCCGCGTCCGCCGCGGGAGCCCAGCCGAGCACCGAGCCGAGCACCGGTCCGGCGGGCGATGTGAAGCCCCAGGGCCAGTCCGCCGAGGACGGACTCGCCGAGACCGGCGGCAGCTCCATGACGCCGTACATCGCGGGCGGCGCGGTCGCCCTGCTCGTCGCGGGCGGCGGAGCGGTGGCGCTGGCACGCCGTCGGCAGGGCTGACCCCCGAGCCGGTTCCCGGCTCAGTGGCGCGCCGCCCCCACCGCCCGCTCCAGCGCCCCCAGGAACCGGCTGACCGTCCCCGGGTCCCGCACCGCCAGCCGCAGCCACTCCTCGCCGAGCCCGGGGAAGGTGTCCCCGCGCCGGACCGCGAAGCCGAGCTCGCGCAAATGCCGTCGTACGGCGGCCGCCCCCGGCAGTCGTACGAGGACGAAGGGCCCCTCGGCGGGCTCGACGACCCGGAGTCCGGCCGGGGCGAACTCGGCGAGGCCCGCTACGAGATGGGACCGGTCGGCGGCGATGCGGTGGGCGGCGTGGGCCGCCTCCGCGAGGGCCTGGGGTGAGACGCAGGCCTCGGCGGCGGCTAGCGCGGGTGTGGAGACCGGCCACAGGGGCTGGGCGCGCTCCAGGTCGGCGATGATCTCGGGGGAGGCGAGGACGTAGCCGATCCGCAGGCCGGCCAGCCCCCAGGTCTTGGTCAGGCTGCGCAGCACCACCAGGCCGGGGACGTCCGTACGCCCCGCCAGCGCCTCCCGCTCACCCGGCACCGCGTCCATGAACGCCTCGTCGACCACCAACGTCCGCCCCGGACGGGCGAGTTCGGCGACGGACGCGGCCGGGTGCAGCACCGAGGTCGGGTTCGTCGGGTTGCCGATCACCACCAGGTCGGCCTCCTCGGGGACGGCCGCCGGGTCGAGCCGGAAGCCGTCCTCGGCCCGCAGCAGCACCCGGTCGACCGTGTGCCCCGCGTCCCGCAGGGCCGCCTCCGGCTCCGTGAACTGCGGGTGCACCACGACCGGCCGGCGCACCTTCAGGGCGCGGGCGAGCAGGACGAACGCCTCCGCCGCCCCCGCCGTCAGCAGCACCCGCTCCACCGGGAGCCCGTGCCGTGCCGCCACCGCCGCCCGGGCGGCCCGCCCGTCCGGGTAGGCCGCGAGGGAGCCCAGCGACCCGGCGATCCGCTCGCGCAGCCACACGGGCGGGGTGTCCGCGCGGACGTTCACGGCGAGATCGATGAGCGTGGCGCCGTCGTCACGGACCTCCGCGTCACCATGGTGCCGCAGGTCGTGCCCGCCCTCAGTGCGCATGGGAGTGGGAGCCGTGGTGGTGGTGTCCGTGGTGGTGATGCCCGTCGTCGTCCGGGTGGAAGTGCGGCTGCTGCGGCATGCCGACCTTGTCCTCGAAGCCGGGCAGCGCGATGCGGTACACGCAGGAGTCGCAGTTCATCCGAAGGTCGCCCTTCAGGGCCTCCTCGTAGCGCTCCATCACCAGGTCGAGGAGCTCCGGCTCCGGGCCGATGACATCGGCCGAGCGCACCTCGATCTCCGGGTGCGCGGCCGCCCAGCCCTCGGTCTGCTGGCGGACGCGGTCCGGGAGGATGCCGGTGAACAGGAAGTAGGGCAGGACGACGATCCGCCGCGCCCCGAGCCGCACACACCGGTCGAGGCCGCTCGGCACGTCCGGCGCCGCCAGCGACACGAACGCCGTCTCCACGCCCGCGTATCCGCGCCCCTCCCACAGCAGCCGCGCCGCCTTGTGCACCTCGGCGTTGGCGTCCGGATCGGTCGAGCCGCGCCCGACCAGCAGCACCGTCACATCCGCACGGTCCCCGGGCGTGCGGCTGCCCCCGGTGCCGAGCGCCTCGTCGAGACGCCGCTCCAGCACCGACAGCAGCGACGGGTGCGGGCCCAGCGGGCGGCCGTAGGTGTACGAGATCCCGGGGTGCCGCTCCTTCTCGCGGGCCAGCGCGGCCGGGATGTCGCCCTTGGCGTGCCCGGCGGACACCAGCATCAGCGGCACGGCGGCGAACCGCCGTACGCCCCGCTCGACCAGCTCGGTGACGGCCTCGCCCAGCGGCGGCGGGGACAGCTCGATGAAGCCGCCCGCGACGGGCAGTTCGGGGTGGCGGCGCCCCAGTTCCCGTACGAAGTCGCGGAACGCCTCGGCTCCGGCATCGTCCCGGGTGCCATGACCGGCGATGAGCAGGGCGGGCGGCGGGGTGGTCACGATTTCTCCTCGTAGTGCGAATCGGAGTCTTGCGGATCTGCGGGTGGAACGGGGTGGTACAGCAGGGCGTTGAGCGCGGCCGAGGCGACCGCGGACCCGCCCTTCTCGGACACGTTGCTCACGGCGGGCAGCCCGCTCTCGCGCAACGCGGCCTTGGACTCGACCGCGCCGACGAAGCCTACGGGCAGGCCGATGACGAGCGCCGGGTCGGCGTCCAGGGTCAGCAGCTCCTCCAGCGCGGTCGGCGCGTTGCCGATCACCCAGAGGGCGCCCGGGCCGACCTGCTCGTAGGCGAGCCGGATCGCGTGCGCGGACCGGGTCAGCCCCGGACCGGCCTCGGCGTCCCGGAGCCGGCAGACGGTCTCCCGGCGGGTGATCCCGGCCGCCACCATCTCCACGTCCACGACCACGGGCGCGCCCGCGTGCAGCGCCGCGTGCGCCTTCGCCAACTCGGCCTCGTCCATGACGAGATCGGTCGCGTAGTCCAGGTCGGCGGCGGAGTGGATGACCCGCTCCACCACGGCCCGGGTCAGCGGCGGGAAGTGCGAGGTGTCCAGGCGGGCGCGCAGCCGCCGGTAGGACTCCTCCTCGATCGGATGGACCACGCGGTTCACCGGGCACCCTCCTGCTGCGAGCCTTCCTGCCAGCGGTAGCCGCGCGGCGTCACCATGCGCCCGGCGATGTCCCGGGTCGCGGTGTTGCCCACGGTCACGACCGTCATCATGTCGACCGTCGCCGGGTCCAGGGCGGCCAGTGTCGTGAGCCGACTGGACTCGTCCGGCCGTGACGCGTTGCGTACGACACCGACCGGTGTCGTCGGCGCGCGGTGCTCGGCGAGGATGGCGAGGGCCTTGGGGAGCTGCCAGTCCCGGCCCCGGGAACGGGGGTTGTAGAAGGTGACCACGATGTCCGCCTCGGCCGCCGCCCGCACCCGCCGCTCGATGACCTCCCACGGTGTGTGCAGGTCGGAGAGGCTGATGGACACGTGGTCGTGGCCGAGCGGCGCACCGAGGATCGCGGCCGCCGCGAGGGCCGCCGTCACGCCGGGCACGCCGATCACGTCGATGTCGTCGGAGGCCTCCGCGAGCGCGGGGGAGGCCATGGCGTACACGCCCGCGTCCCCGCTGCCGATCAGCGCCACGGCCTGCCCCTTGCGGGCCTCCGCCACGGCCGTGCGCGCCCGCTCCTCCTCCGCGCCGAGTCCCGACTCCAGGACCCGGGTGCCGGGCCGCAGCAGATCGCGGATCTGGTCGACGTACTGGTCGAGGCCGACGAGCACGGACGCGCGCCGGAGTTCGGCCTTGGCACGCGGTGTCAGCAGGTCCCGGGCGCCCGGCCCGAGCCCGACCACCGCGAGCCGCCCGCGCCCCGGACGCCGTACGACGGCACAGGTCGCCATCGCCGGCCGCCCGTCGGCGCGCCCCGATTTCCGCTTGGGCACGAGGAGTTCACCGCCGCCGACCAGGGCCGCGGCCTCGGCGACGGAGGGAGTGCCGACGGCCGTGAGGGGCGCGTCGGAGGGGTTGGGCACCTCGACGGCCGCCAGGTCCTCGGCGGAGTGGGTGACCAGGGGGACGCCGAGGCGGGCGGCGGCCTCGACGATGCCGGGCTCGGCGGCCTTGGCGTCTACGGTGGCGAGTTCGGCGAGGGACGCGGCGCAGAGGCCGGCGTCGGCGAGCGAGGTCTCGATCAGTTCCAGCACCTCGTCGACCGGGGCGCCCTTGGAGGCCCCCACACCGACGACCAGGGACGGCGGACGCAGGACGACCTCGCGCTCGGCGGGCTCGACGAGCCGGTCCGTCAGCCGGATCGCATACGCCCCCTCCGTGCCGAGCCGCAGCGCGGGCAGGGGCCAGTCGAGCTCGGCCCGCAGAGCCACCGGCTCACCGTCGAGCAGGGCCCGCGAGACCCCGGCGACATCGCCCTCCACCGGGAAACCGAGGGTGTCCAGACCGGGCACCCCCACGGCGTCCGTCGCCGTGGTGACCACGGGCTCGGCGCCCAGCAACTCGCCGACCTCCCGGGCGAGTTCATTGGCCCCGCCGCCGTGCCCGCCGACCAGCGACACGGCGAACCGTCCGCCCTCGTCGACGCACACCACACCCGGGTCGGTCGCCTTGTCGCCCAGCAGCGGGGCGATCAGCCGGACGACCGCCCCCGTCGCCAGGAAGCACACGAGCTGCTCGCACTCCGCGAACGCCCGCCGTACGGCGTCCCCCACGGGCCCGTCGTACACGCGCGTGCGGTCCGGCCACGCCGCGACCATCCGGTCCCGCGCCACCGCCCCCGCCGCGGTGGCGGAAATGAGGCCGATCACTGACTAACTCCCTCTGGGTCCCGGGGCTTTCTGACACCCCACAACAGGAAAACCGGATTGGTCGCCGCCAGCCGGGTCACGTCCCCCGGCAGCGGTGCGAGCCGGGACGACTGCAACAGCACCCCGTCGCAGGAGAACCCGGCGCCGGTCAGGGCCTCGCGCGCGGCGGGCACCCGATCGAGCGCGGCCATGGCGACGACCACCGTGCGCCGGGCGCGCCGCGCGCAGGCGCTGACGATCGCGGGCAGTTCGCGCCCGCCCCCGCCCACGAACACGGCGTCGGGGTCGTCGGCGAGACCCGTCAGCGCGTCCGGCGCCGCACCGTGCACGACATGCACGTCCACGCCGTGCGCGGCGGCGTTGGCGCGGATCCGCTCCACCCCGTCCGGAGCCTTCTCCACGGCGACCGCCGCCGCCCCGAGCCGGGCGCACTCCACGGCCACCGAGCCGGAGCCCGCGCCGACGTCCCACACCAGGTCGCCGAGGCGTGGCCCCAGCCGGGCCAGGGCCAGCGCCCGTACCTCGAACTTGGTGATCATCGAGTCGCGGTGCGCGAAGCCGGCCTCGTCCAGGGCCCATCCGGCGGGCCCCGGCGCCGGACCGGCCACCGTGCGCACCGCGCCCAGGGCCCGCTCGGGGTCCAGACACAGCACGACGCTCACCGCCGTACCCCAGTCACGGGCCGCCGCCTCGGCGGGCGTCACCCGCTCCACGCGTTCGCGCTGCGGATCGCCCAGCGCGGAGGCGACGACCAGGGCACGCCGGCTGTCCCGCAGCGCCGCGCCCAGCTCGGCGGGACCGGCGCCCGGCCCGGTCAGCACGGCCACCTTCGGGTGCGCCCGGCAGACGTTGACGGCCGTCCGCGGATCCCGTCCGTGCGCGCTGACGACGACCGCGTCGTCCCAGGTCAGCCCGAGCCGTGCGAAGGCGGTGGCGACGGACGACACCCCGGGCCGCACATCCAGCCGCTCCGGACCGAACCGCTCGGCCAGCGCCCGCACGATCCCGAAGAACCCGGGGTCGCCGGAGGCCAGCACCACCACCGGCCGGTCCTTCGCGAGGTACTCCTCGATGGTGTCCAGGGCGGGCGCGAGGGCCCCGAGCACGACCGTCTCCACCCCGTCGGGCAGCCGTACGGCGTCCAGATGCCGCCGCCCGCCGACGACCAGCGCGGGCTCGGCACCGGCGAGCAGGTCCTCGCCGGGCGGCGCCCCCGTCCCCGTACCGACGACGGTGATCACGTACTGGCCCCCCGCTCACGCAGCGCCTTGCGCGCCTCGGGGTCGGCCTTCCGGTACCCGTGGAAGTGGCCGGGGTGGTACAGGTGCGAGCGCGTGCCGTGCGCGTCGAGGGCCGGGCCGACCAGGAACAGGGTGTGCTTCCAGAGCTTGTGCTCCTTGACGGTCTCCTCCAGCGTGCCGACGGTGCACTTCACGACGAGCTCCTCGGGCCAGGTCGCCTGGTAGGCGACGACGACCGGAGTGGACGTCGGATACCCGCCCTCCAGCAACTCCCGCACGAGCTGCCCGCTGCGGGCCGCCGACAGGAAGATCGCCATGGTGGTGCCGTGCTTGGCGAACTCCCTGACCTCCTCCCCGGGCGGCATCGGTGTCTTGCCGCCCCCGAGCCGGGTGAGCACGACCGACTGGGCGACCTCGGGGATGGTCAGCTCCCGCTGGGCGAGCGCGGCGACGGCGGAGAAGGCGGAGACACCGGGCACGACCTCGGTGGCGATGCCGAGGGCGGCACACCGGTCGAGCTGCTCCTGGGTACCGCCCCACAGGGCGGGGTCGCCGGAGTGAATGCGGGCGACGCGCAGGCCCTCCGTCCGGGCCCGCTCGTACACGGCGACGACGTCTTCGAGGGACATGGCCGCCGAGTCGAGGATCTCGGCGTCCTGACGCGCGTGCTGGAGGACCTCCGCCTGGACCAGGCTGGCCGCCCAGATCACGACGTCGGCCTCGGCGATGGCACGCGCGGCACGGAACGTCAGCAGATCGGCGGCGCCGGGGCCGGCACCGACGAAGGTCACCTTGCCGGTGGGGGCATCGGCCATGGGAACGGTCCTCTCCTGACAAGTACGACTAGGGGTTGAGCCGGGGTGTTCGGTGTGCGGGTTTCGTAGGGGCGTCAGAGCTTGCCGCCCCGCCCGCCGTCGCGCCGCGCGGGTGCGATGAGGGTCGACAGGTAGGGGAGGGGAGCGCCGTCGAGCTCGGCGGCCGGCCGGATCGACTCCTCCGTCAGCCCCAGCGCCGATCCCCACACCGCGTCCTCGATCCGCCCGGTCTCCCGCAGGGCCTCGGCGACCTCGGCCGCATGCCGCCCGAACTTGTAGGCGACGACGGTGCCGGGCCCGGCGAGCGCGTCCTTGAGCACGGCGGATCCGGCCGTGACGGGAACCAGCGTGAGCGGCTCGGTCCCCTCGGTGAGCACGGCTCCCGAGCGGGCGGCGAGATCCTGCATGGCGGTGATGCCGGGGACGGTCTCGACGACGGTGTCGGGCGCCAACTCGCCGATGGTCTGGGCGAGATACGTGAACGTGGAGTACACGTTGGGGTCGCCGATGGTCGCGAACGCCACCGTGTCATGCCCGCGCAGCAGCTCGGCCACCCGCTCGCCCGCCGCGTCCCAGGCGGCCTCGCGCCGCGCGCGATCGGTCCGCTCGTTGAGGGCGAACACGACCCGTACGACCTTCTCCTCGGGCACGTAGTGCAGCACGGTCGCTTCCGCGCGCCCGCGTTCACCTGTGTCCATGACCGGTACGACGACGACATCGGCGGCGCGCAGAGCGTTGACGCCCTTGACGGTCACCAGCTCCGGATCACCGGGACCGACCCCGACTCCGACCAACCTGCTGCTGCTCATGACGTCCGGCACCTCTCCACGAACCGACGGGCGACACCGGGCTGTGCGGCCCAGTGCGTGTGCAGATAACTCGCGTGCACGCCCTGCTGTACGAAACCTTCGACCCGCCTCAGAGGGGCGCGCACACCCCAGGCGGGCGCCGCCCCCGAGCCGGGCTCGACGACGGTCCGGTGAAACTCGTGCCCCCGCATCCGCGTCCCCGCGGCGGCGAGCGAGCTGTCGCTGACGGCGACGGCGTCCCGGTACCCGAGGGTGAGCCGCTCGCTCATCCGCGCGGCGGCATCCAGCACCCCGCACATCGGCTGCCCGTCCAGCTCCCGGCAGAGATAGAGCAGCCCGGCACACTCGGCGGCGACCGGAGCGCCGCTCTCCGCGAGGGCGGCGACGGCTTTGCGCAGCGGCTCGTTGGCGGACAGCTCGGACGCATAGACCTCGGGAAACCCGCCACCGATGACCAACCCCCGTGTGCCGTCGGGGAGTTGCTCGTCACGGAGGGGATCGAAGGGCACGACTTCAGCACCGGCGGCGGTGAGCAGCTCGGCGTGCTCGGCGTACGAGAAGGTGAACGCGGGCCCGCCCGCAATGGCAACCCTCACTCTTGAGTCCCGGCCGGCATCACTCAGCGGGGAGGGCAGGGGCGACGGGGGCGAGGAATCGACGACCTCAGCCGCATCCCAAGCCGCACAGGACAACGCACCAGCACCCCGCGCCAACCTCAGCAACGCCTCCAGATCGCACCCGTCCAAGACCTGCGCCGCCATCGCCGCCACGGCCTCCACAGCGGCAGCGTGTCGCTCTGCGACCGGCACCAACCCCAGGTGCCGCGACGGCGTACCCACCTGAGCCACCCGCCGCAACACCCCCAGCACAGGCACCCCGGCCGAGTCCAGCGCCTCCCGCAGCAACTCCTCATGCCGGTCCGAAGCGACCTTGTTCAGGATCACGCCCCCGACCCGCACCTCCGGATCCCACGACGCGAAGCCGTGCACCAGCGCCGCGACGGACCGCGACTGCGACGAGGCGTCGACGACCAGCACCACCGGCGCCCGAAGCAGCTTCGCCACATGAGCCGTGGACGCCAGCTCACCTTCCCCCGCGGCCCCGTCGTACAGCCCCATCACCCCCTCGACGACGGCGATGTCACAGTCCCGCGCCCCATGCAGGAACAACGGCCCGACCAACTCCGGCCCGCACAGATACGCGTCGAGATTCCGCCCCACCCGCCCTGTGGCGAGCGCGTGGTACCCGGGGTCGATGTAGTCCGGCCCCACCTTGTGCGGGGACACGGCAAGCCCGCGCGCGGCGAACGCGGCCATCAACCCCGTGGCAACGGTGGTCTTGCCACTGCCCGAGGAAGGCGCGGCAACGACCAGCCGAGGGACGGAGGGGGAGGAACTCACGACGACATCACCACTCGATGCCTCTCTGGCCCTTCTGGCCCACGTCCATGGGGTGCTTGACCTTGGACATGTCGGTGACGAGATCGGCGAGGTCGACGAGCTTCTCGGGCGCGTTGCGCCCGGTGATCACGACATGCTGGGTCCCCGGACGGTTCCGCAGCACGTCGACGACCTCATCGGTGTCCACCCATCCCCAGTGCATGGGGTACGCGAACTCATCCAGCACATACAGCTTGTACGTCTCGGCGGCCAGGTCCCGCTTGACCTGCTCCCAGCCCTCCCGTGCCTTCTCCTCGTTGTCCATCTGATCGTCGCGCTGAACCCACGACCAGCCCTCACCCATCTTGTGCCAGTCGACGGACCCGCCCGCACCACTGGCACCGAGCACCCGCAGCGCGTTCTCCTCGCCGACCTTCCACTTGGCCGACTTGACGAACTGGAACACCCCGATGGGCCACCCCTGGTTCCAGGCCCGCAGCGCGAGCCCGAAGGCGGCGGTCGACTTGCCCTTCCCGATGCCCGTGTGCACGACCACCAGCGGCCGGTTACGCCGCTGACGAGTCGTCAGACCATCGTCCGGCACCACACTCGGCTGCCCCTGAGGCATTACGCGATCCTCCTCTTCGACCCACCCTGAACATCCCGCACCAGCCCCGCGATCGAGTCCGCCCGCAACTCGTCCAGCGTCACCGCCGTACCGCCGAGCTCACCGGCCAGTTGACCGGCGAGCCCGAGCCGCACGGGCCCCGACTCGCAGTCCACGACCACGGACGCGACACCCTCGGCGGCGAACAGCCGAGCCGCCCGCCCCGCGAGCGCCACCGGCTCCGGCCCACCCGTGGCCCGCCCGTCCGTCACCACGACGACCAGCGCCCGCCGAGCCGGATCCCTGAGCCGCTCGACCCGCAGCACCTCATGCGCCTTCAACAGCCCCGCCGCGAGCGGAGTACGTCCCCCGGTGGGCAGCGACTCCAGCCGAGCCGCCGCCGCGTCCACCGACGACGTGGGCGGCAACGCCACATCGGCGGCCGACCCCCGGAACGTCACCAGCCCCACCTTGTCCCGCCGCTGGTACGCGTCCAGCAGCAGCGACAGCACGGCCCCCTTCACCGCGCTCATCCGCTGCCGGGCCGCCATCGACCCGGAGGCGTCCACGACGAACAGCACGAGGTTCCCCTCACGCCCTTCCCGCACGGCCTGCCGCAGATCGTCCCGGCGCACCACCAGGCCACGCCCCGACCGCCCACGCGCCCGCTGATGCGGCGCCGCCGCCTGCACGGTCGCCGCCAGGTGCAGCTTGGTCAGCGCTCCCTGCGGCCGCCGGGCCCCGGTCGTGCGCCCGTGCTCGGTCCGCGCCCGCGAACGCCGCCCGGCGGCACCCTCGCCGATGCCCGGCACGCTCAGCACCTTCGTACGGAACGGCTCGGCGGCCCGTACGGCGGACTGCTCGCCCGCGCCGGCACCCGAGGGCTGCGGCTCGCCACCGTCACCGGCCTCCGGCCGGGCCCCGGAACCCCCCTCGCCCTGTGGACCCTCGCCCTGCGGCCCCTCGGACGGCGGCTGCCCGCCACCGCCGCCGGGCCCGTCCGGGTCGGGATCCTCGTCGCCCTCGCCGCCGAACTCCTCCAGCGTCCGGTCGAGCTTGTCCTCGTCCAGCCCGGGCGCGTCGAAGGGGTTGCGGCGCCTGCGGTGCGGCAGTGCGAGCAGTGCCGCCTGCCGGACGTCCTCGGCGAGCACATCGGTCCGCCCGGCCCAGGCGGCCAGCGCGGTAGCCGTCCGGGCCATCACGATGTCGGCCCGCATGCCGTCCACCTCGAAGGCGGCACAGGTCGCCGCGATCTGCCGCAGCGCCCCGTCACCGAGCCGCACCGACGGCAGCAGCTCCCGCGCCGCCACGATCCGTGCCCGTACGGCGGCCTCCTCGTCCGCCCACCGTGCGGCGAACCCGCCCGGGTCGTCGTCGTACGCGAGCCGTCGCCGTACGACCTCCACCCGCTGCTCGGGCTCCCGCGAGGCCGCGACCTCGACGGTCAGCCCGAACCGGTCGAGCAACTGCGGCCGCAGCTCGCCCTCCTCGGGATTCATGGTGCCGACGAGCAGGAACCGGGCGGCGTGCCGGACCGAGACTCCCTCGCGTTCGACGTACGACGCGCCCATCGCCGCAGCGTCCAGCAGCAGGTCGACCAGATGGTCGTGGAGGAGGTTGACCTCGTCGACGTACAGGATCCCGCGGTGGGCGTCGGCGAGCAGGCCGGGCTCGAAGGCCTTCACGCCCTCCGCCAGCGCCCGCTCGATGTCCAGCGCGCCGACCAGCCGGTCCTCGGAGGCGCCGACGGGGAGTTCGACCATGCGGGCGGGGCGGCGCGTGCCCGCGCCGGCCTCCTCGTGCGGCCCGTCCGGGCACGCCGGGTCGGGGGCTCCCGGGTCGCAGGAGAAACGGCACCCGGCGACCACCGGCACCTGCGGCATCAGCGCCGAAAGGGCGCGTACCGCCGTCGACTTCGCGGTGCCCTTCTCGCCGCGCACCAGCACACCGCCGACCGCCGGCGACACGGCGTTCAGCAGCAGCGCGAGCCGCAGATCGTCCTGGCCGACAACGGCCGTAAAGGGGAAGGGAGTCGTCACTTCTCGTCGCCCTCCAAGTCGCCTTCGAGCTCCAGGTAGGTGGCGCGCAGCCGCTCCAGCGTGTCGGCGTCCGGCTCGGCCCACAGTCCGCGGTCGGCGGCCTCCAGGAGCCGCTCGGTGATGCCGCGCAGCGCCCACGGGTTGGACTTCTTCATGAAGTCCCGGTTCTCGGCGTCGAAGACGTACTCCGCGCTGAGCTTCTCGTACATCCAGTCGTCGACCACACCCGCCGTGGCGTCGTAGCCGAACAGGTAGTCGACGGTCGCCGCCATCTCGAAGGCGCCCTTGTAGCCGTGCCGGCGCATGGCGGCCATCCAGCGCGGGTTGACCACACGGGCGCGGAAGACACGGTGCGTCTCCTCGCCGAGCGTGCGGGTCTTCACCTGGTCGGGGGTGGCGCTGTCACCCACGTACGCCTCGGGATTGGCGCCGGTCAGGTGACGCACCATGGCGACCATGCCGCCGTGGTACTGGAAGTAGTCGTCGGCGTCGACGAGGTCGTGCTCGCGCGTGTCGACGTTCTTCGCGGCGACCGCGATCCGCTTGAACGCGGTCTCCATGTCCCCGCGCGCCGCCCGCCCGTCGAGCCCGCGCCCGTAGGCGTAGCCGCCCCAGACGGCGTACACCTCGGCCAGGTCGGCGTCCGAGCGCCAGTTGCGGGCGTCGATCAGCGGCAGCAGACCGGCGCCGTACGCGCCCGGCTTGGAGCCGAAGATACGGGCCGTCGCGCGCCGCCGGTCGCCGTGCTCGGCGGTGTCCTCGTCGGCATGGGCCTTCACGAAGTTCCGCTCGGCGGGCTCGTCCAGCTCGGCGACCTTGCGCACGGCGTCGTCGATCAGGCCGACGACGTGCGGGAACGCGTCCCGGAAGAAGCCGGAGATACGGACGGTGACGTCGATACGGGGTCGGCCGAGCTCCTCCAGGGAGATCACCTCGAAGCCGGTCACCCGCCTCGACGCCTCGTCCCACACCGGGCGGCAGCCCAGCAGCGCGAGGATCTCGGCGATGTCGTCGCCCTGGGTGCGCATCGCCGACGTACCCCACACCGTGAGGCCGACGGACTTCGGGTACTCACCGGTGTCCTGGAGGTACCGCTGCACCAGCGAGTCGGCGAGCGACTGCCCGACCTCCCAGCTCAGCCTGGACGGGATGGCCTTGGGGTCGACGGAGTAGAAGTTCCGGCCGGTGGGGAGGACGTTGACCAGCCCACGCGTCGGGGAGCCCGACGGACCCGCCGGGACGTAACCGCCGTCGAGTGCCTTGAGGATGTGGCCGATCTCGTCGGTGGTGCGGGCGAGACGGGGCACGACCTCCGCGCAGGCGAACTCCAGCACGGCCACCGCGTCCGGGAGTTCGGTGCCGAGGACGTCACGGACCAGGGATCGGCTCTCCGCGACCGCCCAGTCACGCTCCTCCATCCCCTCCGCGATCCGCCGGCACAGCTGCTCCAGCAGGTCGATGGCGTCGGCGGCCGTACGGGACGGGCCCTCGACGAGATCGGACAGCTCCACCGGCACCTTCACCGGCGCGCCCGGCTCGGCCAGCAGCTGCTTCTCGTCGAGCCCGAAATGAGCGGCCAGCGAGGCCCGCAGCCCCGGCAGGGCATTGGCCTGCCCGCCCCACACCTGCGAGGCACGCAGCACGGCGAGCACGAGATTCACGCGCGGCTCACCGACCGGACCGCCACCGAGAATGTGCAGACCGTCGCGGATCTGCACGTCCTTGATCTCGCACAGATAGCCGTCGATGTGCATGACGAACTCGTCGAAGTCGTCGTCGCCCGGCTGCTCGTCGACATGCAGGTCGTGGTGCAGTTCGGCCGCCTTGACCAGCGTCCAGATCTGCGCGCGCACCGCCGGTGCCTTCGCCGGGTCCAGATCGGAGACGAGCGCGTACTCGTCGAGCAGCTGCTCCAGCTTGGCCAGGTCGCCGTAGGTGTCGGCGCGGGCCATCGGCGGCACGAGGTGGTCGACGACGGTGGCGTGGCCGCGCCGTTTGGCCTGGGTGCCCTCGCCGGGGTCGTTGACGATGAACGGGTAGATCAGCGGCAGGTCGCCGAGAACGGCGTCCGGCGCGCAGCCGCCGCTCAGCCCGAGTCCCTTGCCGGGCAGCCACTCCATCGTGCCGTGCTTGCCCATGTGCACGATGGCGTCGGCGCCGAAGCCCCCCTCCGATGTCGCGGCCTCCAGCCACCTGTACGCCGCCATGTAGTGGTGCGACGGCGGCATGTCCGGGTCGTGGTAGATCGCGATCGGGTTCTCGCCGAAACCGCGCGGCGGCTGGATCATCACGACGACGTTCCCGAACTGAAGGGACGCCAGGACGATGTCCTCCCCGTCGACGTACAGCGACCCTGGAGGCTCGCCCCACGCCTCCAGCATGGCGTCCCTGAGCTCCGGGTCCAGTTTGTCGAACCAGGCCTGGTAGTCGGCGAGCGGCACGCGCGCGGGTGCGGCGGCCAGCTGCTCCTCGGTCAGCCACTCGACGTCGTGCCCGCCGGCTTCGATGAGCCGGTGGATCAACTCGTCGCCGCCCGCCGGATATTCGGTGAGCGAGTACCCGGCGTCCCGGAGCGCGTCCAGGACGCGTACCGCCGACGCGGGCGTGTCGAGGCCGACCGCGTTGCCGACCCGCGAGTGCTTGGTCGGGTAGGCGGTGAAGACGAGCGCGAGCTTCTTGTCGCTGTTCGCCTTGTGCTTCAGCCGCGCATGCCGTACGGCGATCCCGGCGACGCGCGCGGCCCGCTCGGGGTCGGCCACGTACACGGGCACGTCGTCGGTGCCCTGCTCCTTGAAGGAGAACGGGACGGTGATGAGACGGCCGTCGAACTCGGGGATCGCGACCTGCATCGCCGCGTCCATGGGGGACAGGGCGGCATCGGACTCGTCCCACGCCTTCTTGGACGACGTCAGGCACAGGCCCTGCAGCACAGGCACATCGAGCTCGGCCAGCCTGCCGATGTCCCAGGCCTCCTCGTCGCCGCCCGCCGATGCCTGCGAGGCGTGCGTGCCGCCGGCCGCGAGGACCGTGGCGACGAGGGCGTCGGCCTGACCGAGGATCTCGTACAGCTCGGGGTCCGCGCCCCGCAGCGAACCGCAGTACACGGGCAGGGCGTTGGCGCCGTGCGCCTCGACGGCGTCGCACAGGGTGTCCACGAAGGCGGTGTTGCCGCTCAGCTCATGGGCCCGGTAGAAGAGCACGCCGACGGTCGGGCGGCCGTCGACGAAGGCACGCTCGCCATGGACGCCGTACTCCGGCATCTTCTGCGGCTCGACGAACCCCTCGCCGGTCAGCAGCACGGTGTCGGAGAGGAACCGGGCGAGCTCGGTGAGGTTGGCGGGCCCGCCCTCGACGAGGTACTTCAGCGCCTCGGCCACCACACCGGCCGGGACGGACGACTCGGCCATCAGCTCCGCGTCCGGCACGGCCTCACCGCCCAGCAGCACGGTCGGGACACCGGAGGCCTTCAGCCTGGCGAGCCCGTCCTCCCAGGCCCGCTTGCCGCCCAGCAGCCGTACGACGGCGATGTCCGCGCCGTCGAGGAGCGCGGGCAGATCAGCCTCGACGTCCACGCGGGTCGGGTTGCCGATCCGGTAGTCGGCACCGGAGGCGGCCCTGGCCGCCAGCAGATCCGTGTCGGCGGTCGACAACAACAACACAGTGCTCATGCGGGCGCTCCCGGTGGAATGAAAGGCAGTCCTTGCGGCGCGCCCGACTCGATGAGCCGCCAGAGCGCGTCCGTGTCCGCGTGCTGTTCGATCAGATCGCCGAGCCGGTCGAGCTGCTCCTCGCGCAGCGCGGCGAACGAGGTATCGGGGGCCGGCACGAAACGGCGGCCCGCGGCGGCCGCCACCTCGCGCAGGAAGGCCCGCCGGAAACCGTCCGACTCCAGCGAGCCGTGCCAGTGGGTGCCCCAGGTCTGCCCGACCCGGCAGCCGTCCAAGAAGGGTTGGCCACCTGATATTTCGGCGACCCCGTGATGGATCTCGTATCCCTCGACGGGCTCCCCGAGAGCCCGGCCCACCGGTCGCGTGAGGGTCTTCTCGCGGGCGAACCGCACCCGCACGGGCAGGACCCCGAGCCCGTCGACATGCCCGCGCCGGCTCTCCACCTCGTCCTCGATGTGCTCGCCGAGGATCTGGAAACCACCGCAGATCCCGAGGACGGGCCGTCCTTCGGCGACCCTGCGCCGAATCGCCTCCGCGAGTCCCCGCTCCCGCAGCCACTCCAGGGCGCGGACGGTTCCCCGGGTACCGGGGATCACGACCAGGTCCGCGTCGGCCAGCTCCTCCGGCCGGTCCACGAACCGCACCACGACACCGGGTTCGGCGGCGAGGGCGTCCACGTCGGTGAAGTTGGACATCAGCGGAATCGCGCACACGGCGACGCGCAGCACGTCCTCCCCGACGGGCGGGGCGACGTTCGACTCCCGCACCGTCCCCCGCAGGGAGACCCTCCCCCACTCTCGGCTTCGCCCGAGCGGGGGGACCCCCATCCCGTCCTCCTCGTCGATGCCGAGGCCGTGCCGGAAGGGCAGGACGCCGTAGGTGCGGCGTCCGGTGAGCCCGCGGAGCATGTCGAGGCCGGGTTCCAGGAGGGACACGTCCCCGCGGAACTTGTTCACGAGGAACCCGGCGACAAGCCTCTGGTCCTCCGGCGAAAGCAGCGCGACGGTCCCGAAGAAGGAGGCGAACACGCCGCCGCGGTCGATGTCCCCGACCACGAGCACGGGCAGCCCGGCATTGCGTGCTATGCCCATGTTCACGATGTCGGTCCGCCTGAGGTTGATCTCAGCCGGGCTCCCCGCCCCCTCACAGATCACCGCGTCGTAGGTGTCCCGGAGTTCGGCGAGACAGTCGAGCACGGTCCCGAGCAACTTCTGCTGCCGCCCCCCGTGATAGCCGCGCGCACTGAGCTCCCCGACCGGCTTCCCGAGCAGCACGACCTGACTGCTCTGCTCACCACCCGGCTTGAGCAGCACGGGATTCATCAGCGCGGTCGGCTCCACCCGGCAGGCCTGCGCCTGCATGGCCTGAGCCCGTCCGATCTCCGCGCCCTCGCGGGTCACGAACGAGTTGAGGGACATGTTCTGCGCCTTGAAGGGCGCGACTTTCACCCCCTGCCGCACCAGCCACCGGCAGATCCCGGCGGTGACGACGCTCTTGCCGGCGTCGGAGGTGGTGCCGGCGACGAGAAGCCCTCCGCCCGTCATGACGTACGCCCCTTCACGATCCGGCGCGCGGCGACACAGGCGCCGAGCGCGAGCCACCCGACGCGCCTGGACAGCCGTACTGCCCGCTCGATGTCGTGGACGGCGACGGTCCGCCCCGCCCCGTTGAGCACGGGCCGGTGCTCGACCCGCCCGCCGTACGACAGGGTCCCGCCGAGCCGAACCCCGAGCGCCCCCGCGAACGAGGCCTCCACGGGCCCGGCGTTGGGGCTCGGATGCCGGTCGGCGTCGGCACGCCAGGCGCGCACGGCACCCCGCGGATCACCTCCGGCGACGACGGCGAGCACGGCGGTCAGCCGCGCCCCCGGCCAGCCGGCCACGTCGTCGAGGCGAGCCGAAGCCCACCCGTACCGCCTATACCGGGGCGACTTGTGCCCCACCATGGCGTCCAGCGTGTTCACGGCCCGGAACCCGACCAGCCCCGGCACACCGGCGACGGCCCCCCACACGAGGGCGCCCACCACCGCGTCGGAGGTGTTCTCGGCGACGGACTCGACCACGGCCCGCGCGATCCCGTCGGCATCCAGCGCCTGCGGATCCCGCCCGCACAGATGCGGCAGCCGCTCACGGGCCGCCGCCACGTCCCCCGCCTCCAGGGCCCGCCCGATACTCCGGGCCTCCCGCGCGAGCGAGGTCCCGCCGACAACGGCCCAGGTGGCGGCGGCGGTCAGCGCGACGGAGGCGGCACGGGACGGACGTACGACCCGCTGCGCCACGGCACCGAGCGCCACGGCGCCCCCCGCACACACGGCGGTGTGCAGCGCGCCCCACCCCCGGTGCTCCCGCCACAACACCTTCTCCACGGCCCCGGCGGCCCGCCCGAACGCGGCGACCGGATGCCCGCGACGCGGATCGCCGAGCAGCAGATCACCGAGAAGTCCGGCGGCGGCGCCGTACGCGAAGACGCGATCGGCACGCATCGGGGTCAGCCGACCGTCGGTTCAGACGAGGGTCTGACACTGCATGTCGATCGGCAGGCGAGCATCGCGTTATGTCCTCACTCAGGGTGTCCACGCCCTGGTTCGACGAGACCGACGGCGAGAGTTCCTGGCTCCCGGGGCTATCTACCCCGGTGACAGTGGCGGGACCGCGCCGGACTCACACCGGCTTCCTCTCCTGCCGTCGTACATGGCTCCGGCAGTCCACCACGGGGTTGGAAGGGGCGTCAACTTGCCTTTGACCTGCGGTGGGGGAGTGTGCACAACCCCACACCGCCGAGCGGGCGTGCCCCTTCACACCCCCCTTCGTCACCGTGCGCTCACCCACATGAGCTGACTCCGGGGCAGTGCCTTGCGGCCCTGTTCGTGAAGTCCTGCAATACGGGATCGAGATGACACGCAGCCGAGGGGGAGGGCCGGGGTCGTGGCGTACGTGGGCGAGATGCTGCTGGACGACGGGCAGGTCGTGCTGCTGGAGGTGGCCGGGGACGGGCCGGCCGGGGTGCAGCGGGTTTCCCGCGGCGGTGTCGTGGCGGGAGCGGCCGAGACCCTCCAACAGGCGCTCGCCCGGGTGCGTCCCGCCCTCGGCGCGGTCGTGGACCATGCCCGGGAGCTGCCGCGACCGCCGGAATCGGTGACCGTGGAGTTCGGCATCACGCTCAGCGCCGAGGCGGGGGTCGTGGTGGCACGGGGTTCCACGGAGGCCCACTTCACCGTGAGCATGGAGTGGGCGAATCCCGTCGGCTCGGGCGTGCCGGGGCAGCGTGATGGCGAGCGCTGACGACGAACTTCCGCGGGGCATCGCACGGTTCTGGGGCGAGGACGGCCGGGTCACCGGCTGCGGCTTTCTGATCGCCGAGCGAACGCTGTGCACCTGCGCCCACGTGGTGGCGGACGCGCTCGGCCTGGACGCGGCCGAACCGGCCCCGCCCGCCGCTCCCGTGACCATCGACTTCCCTCTCCTGACGCCGTCCTCCGCCCAGGTCCGGGCGACGGTCACGCACTGGCGTGCGGTCACCGAGGACGGCAGCGGCGACATCGCCCTGCTGTCCCTGGCCGAGCCCGTCCCGGGCACCGCCCCGGTGCGCTTCGCGGGCGGTACGGCCGTGTGGGACCACCCGTTCCGAGTGCTGGGCTTCCCGCTGCGCACCGACGACCACGGGGTCTGGGTGTGCGGCCGGCTCCGCGCGCCGGTCGGCAAGGGCTGGACGTCCATGGAGGCCCAGGAGACGCCGCACGGCCCGGCGATCGGCCAGGGCTTCAGCGGGGCGCCCGTGTGGGACACCGAGCAGGGCGGCGTGGTCGGCATGACCGTGGCCGCGGATGTCGGCTCCGGCGCGCGCACCGCGTACCTCATCCCGACCGCTCTGCTGCTCGGCCTGGAACCGGACCTGCGCCCCAGCCCGTTCCGAGGCCTGGAACCGTTCCGCGAACAGGACGCGGCCCTCTTCTTCGCCCGACGCGACGACAGCGCGCGCATCGCGGAGGCGGTCCGCGCCCACGCCTTCGTCCCGGTCGCCGGGGCGTCCGGGGTGGGTAAGTCGTCACTGGTGCGGGCCGGCGTACTGCCGTTGCTGCGGGCGGCGGGCCTGACCGTGACGGACTTCGTGGGGCAACCGGAGACGGATCCGGTACGGACACTGGCAGAGGCGCTCGCCGGACAGTTCCCGAGCACACAGCGGCTGGCGGGGCGACTGGACGCCGCCACGGCCACCACCCGGGGCAGGGAGACGGCCGTACTGCTCGGTGCCCGTCTCCTGGACGAGGCCGGTCCCCGGGGCCATGTGATCCTTCTCGACCAGTTCGAGGAGACCGTCGGGGCACGCCCCGCCGACGCCCGCGCCCTGCTGGATGTCCTCCTGCCGATGACCCGCGCCGTCCACCCGGCCGGCCGCCGCCTGCACATCCTGGCCACCCTGCGCTCGGCCTCCCTCGAGGAACTGGTCGCCGACGGCCGGGCGGAGGCCTTGAGCGGCACCGTCCAGATGGTCGCGCCGATGACCCCGGCCCAGCTCGACGAGGTGGTGCGCCGCCCCGTCGACACGGTCCCCGGCGTGGAGTTCGAGCCCGGCCTGGCGGAACTGATCGTCTCCGACGCGGGCGGCGAGCCCGGCGCTCTGCCCCTGGTGGAGTTCGCGCTCGCCGAGCTGTGGGAGCGGCAGACGCACGGCCGCCTCACCCATGCCGCGTACCGGGAGATCGGCCGGGTCGAGGGCGCGCTGTCCCGCTATGCCGACCAGCAGTTGGCGCAGGTGTGCAAGGCACCGGGCGGCCCCGACGAGACGGTCGCCCGCCGCCTCTTCGAACGACTTGCCCGGCCGGTCAAGGGCAAGGAGTACGCCCGCGTGGCCCGCGCCTTCGACCACCTCCCGCCCGAACTGCGCACCGCCGCCCAGGCCCTGGCCGCCACCCGCCTCCTGGTCATCGCCCGCGACAGCTCCGGCCGGGAGACGGTGGCCCTGGCCCACGAGGCGCTGCTGCGGCAGTGGCCCACTCTGCGGGGTTGGCTGGACGAGTCGCGGGACTTCATCGTGTGGCTCGAGAGGCTGCGCACACGGATGCGGGAGTGGGAGGAGGGCGGACGAGACCCCGATCTGCTCCTGCGGCAGCAGGAGTTGGCGGCGGCCAGGACATGGACGGCTCAGCGACCGGACGAAGTCTCGGCCGAGGAGACGGAGTTCGTGCGCCTCAGCCGGCTGCAGCGGAGGCGGTCGGTGCGGCGGGGGCGGACCGGGGTCGCGTTGGTCGCGTGTCTGACGGTGCTGGCTGTCGGGCTCTCCTTCGGGCTTTACCAGCTCATCGACGAGGACGGCCGGCGGGACAAGGACGAAGCCGCGCGGATTCTCGCCGGGCACGCGCAGGCCGGCGCGGAGAGCAATCCGGTCGACGCCGCCCTCTTCGCGCTGTCTGCGGGCCGCACCACCAGCAGCAGCGCGGCGGCACGGGCGGCGTTGACCCGCCAGGGGTTCGAGCTCTCCTCGCTGCGCTCAGCACACCGCATCTTCCCCACGGGGAGAGTGCTGCAGCTGGCGGCCTCGGCGGACGGTCGCCGGATGGTGGTGCGGCACGAGGGAACGGACGTGGGCCAGCAGGTGTACGTCGTGACCGACCTCCTCGGCGACGCACCCAGGAGCGTGAGGCTGCCGGATCCACCGGCCGCGGCCGACGAGGTGGCGGTCAGTGACGACGGGCGCAAGGCCGCGGCCGCGTCGGCGGGCGGGACGGTTCGGATCTGGGATCTGACGGGTCCCTTGGACACGGACCGGATCCCGGCGCAGAGGTGGCAGTGGGACTCGCCGCTGGATGCCGAGGACTCACTGACCCTGGACTTCTCGCCGGACGGCGGGCGGCTGCTGCATGCTGTCGCGCATGCGTCGGGCGCCACGCTCTGCGGTCCGGATGACTTGAGGGACCGGCTGCGCGTCGTATCTCTCACCGGTGTGAAGGTGAAAGGCCGGGGCCACAAGCCTCCCGACGGACTGTTGAAGGCGGACGAGTGTCTGATCGGGGCCGCCCTGCGGAACCGGGGCACGGGCGAAGTGACCGTCACCGCCTACAGCGAGGACGCCGAGGCGGTGCGCGCGAAGCCGAACGAGCGTCTCGGAAAAGGGCTGTACAGCGCGACGCTGGGCACGGGTGGACGTTCTCTCGGGACGTTGACGGAGGACGACCTCTACTGGCACTCGCAGCTCAGTACGTCGAGTGACCCGAAAACCAAGGGCAAGTGGCCTGCCGACTACCCCTTCGACACCGACTGCGCCGGCCGGTTCCTGGTGCAGGAGGGGAGGCTCGACGAGCGCGCACGGCTGGAGAGGAGCGTGCTCGAGACAGGTCCTGTGCAGTTGCAGGATCTGGTCACCGGAAACCGCTCCTACATGGTGCTGCCCAAGGTCCTGTCGACGGACGCGCTGTGCGTCGTCAGGAAGGCCGGGGAAGTCGTGGTGTTCAGCGCGTTCGGCCGGGACCTCCTCAGGTTCGAGGCTCTCCCGGCCCCCCTGCCCAAGTGGGACACCGTCCAGGGGGATGTGAGTGACTCCGACCATGTGCCGGCGCCCGGCATCACCGCGCAGCTGCGTCGGGTGGGCGCGGACACCGAGCAGGATGTGCTTCACGTGGTCGTGTCCGCCGAGGGGAAGGAATCCCGGCACGGCACGGTGCCCATGAAGCCTTCCAGCGAGTCCTCGGAGAGCGTCGTCCTCAGCCAGGACGGCAGCCTGCTCCTCGTCTGGCGCGACGACGCCTGGGAACTGCTCAACACCGCGGATGTCACCCACCGGGATGCGGACGCGTCCACCGCAGGTCATCGCTTCCTGATCAAGGACGTGCAGCGCTACCGGGAGAGGGATTTTCTGATCCTGCAGGAAAGCGGACTGTCGGTTCTGCACGGGCACAGCGGCAAGGTGACTCCTCTTGCCCACATTGACTGCCCGCCGGGAAGCACGCCGCACCCGCGTGCGTGTGTCCTTGCCGTGGGGCGGCCGGAGAACGACGACGAGGTGTTCGTCCTGAGAGCCGGTGGACGCGCGGAGGTCTGGCGGCCGGGGCAGAGCGACCCCGAGTGGGACACGGATTTCGGAGTGGTGGCCGAGGCACCGGGGCACCCGGAGGCGGTGTTCAGATCCGATGGCGTCGTCGTGGCGGTGAGCACGACGAGAGGCGTCGAGCTGTGGACACCGGGGCACGGAGAACCGCGCCTCCTCACCGGTGACGCGGGGTTTGTGGGGCCGTACGACAGGAACGGGCGGCTCGTGGTGGTCCCCAGCGACAGCGGCGTCGGGAAGCCGGAGCTGTGGGACGAGGGAGATGGGACGGCCCCACTGATGACACTGAATGCGCACCCCCGTGTCTGGAGCCTCACCGGCAACCGTCTGCGCGGCTTCACCGACGCCGGTTTCCTGGACTACGACCTTCGCCCCTTGGGCGACGGCTCCCGCACGTACCTCTGCGACCGCCTCGGGCCCCAGCCCCCGGACGTACGAGAGGCACTCCGCCTGTCTTCCTTGCCCGCCCCCGAGCACGCGGACATGGATCCGCCCTGCCGATAGTCACCGCGGGGCGACCACCGGCAGGGCGGACGGAGAGGTCGAGACGTCAGGCCACGATCAGATAGATCCCGTACGCCACGGCCGCCGCGCACGCCGCGAAGCACGCGTACGCGCCGGTGACCGCGAGGGCGGCCGAGCCGCCCTGGGCCGTGGCCTTCTCCTGGCGGGACAGGCCCGCGATGCCGAGGGTGAACAGGCCCACCAGGGCCACCGTGACCACGAGGCTCACGCCGAAGACGGAGCCGAGGGCCGCCCAGTCGATCTTCATGTTGCTGCTTCCTTGAGTAGCCGGGAGGAGTAACCGGGCGGGGTCAGACGGTGGCCTGGGAGGGCGTCGGCTCGGAGGACGGGGCCGGGATGGTGGCCGCGAGGTCCTCCGTCGCCGTGCCGACCGGGGGCGGGGTCACGGCGGCGATCGCCGTGGTCACCACGCCGGCCGGCTCGTCGGTCTCGTTGACGTTCGTGTGGTCGACGACCTCGCGGCGGGAGATCTTCCAGATCGCGGCGCTGGAGGCGACCAGGAAGACCGCGACGACGGCGGTGCCCCAGGCACCGAAGCCGGTCACGTACTCGGCGATCGCGCCGACCAGGGCGGCGGCCGGGAGCGTGAGGCCCCAGGCGACGAACATGCGGGTGGCCGTCGACCAGCGGACCACGCCGCCCTTGCGGCCGAGGCCCGCGCCCATCACCGCGCCGGAGACGGAGTGCGTGGTGGAGAGGGAGAAGCCGAGGTGGGAGGAGGCCAGGATGACCGTCGCGGCGCTTGTCTGGGCGGCGAAGCCCTGCTGCGGCTGGAGGTCGGTCAGGCCCTTGCCCATGGTGCGGATGATGCGCCACCCGCCGAGGTAGGTGCCGAGCGCGATGGCGATGCCCGCGGAGAGGATGACCCACATGGGCGGGTCGGAGTCGGGCGCGAGGGTGCCGCCGGCGACCAGGGCGAGGGTGATGATGCCCATCGTCTTCTGCGCGTCGTTGGTGCCGTGGGCGAGGGAGACCAGGCCGGCCGAGGCGATCTGGCCGGCGCGGTAGCCCTTCTTGGAGGCGTCGCCGTCGGCCTTCTTGCCGAGGGAGTACGTCAGGCGGGTGGCCAGCATCGCGGCGATGCCCGCGACCAGCGGGGCGGCGATCGCCGGGATCAGCACCTTGGTGACGAGCACGTCGCCGTGCACCGCGCCGACACCGGCCGAGGCGATGGTGGCGCCGATCAGACCGCCCATCAGGGCGTGCGAGGAGCTGGACGGGAGTCCGACCAGCCAGGTCAGCAGGTTCCAGAGGATCGCGCCGACCAACGCGGCGAAGATGACCTCGGGGCGGATGCCGGTCTCGTCGACGAGACCTTTGGAGATCGTGTTGGCGACCTCCACGGAGAGGAAGGCGCCGACAAGGTTCAACACGGCGGACATGGCCACCGCGACCTTGGGCTTGAGCGCACCGGTCGAGATGGTCGTGGCCATCGCGTTGGCGGTGTCGTGGAAACCGTTCGTGAAATCGAACGCGAGTGCGGTTACCACCACAATCGCGAGGATCAGCGAGAAGTTTTCCATTTACCCAGGCAATCGTTCGAGGTCATTGGCCGGACGAACGTACGTAACCTGAGTGAACGAGAGGTGAACTGAGAGGGGCCGCGCGGTGTCCGGAAGGCAGGGTTGATCTCCCTGGAGGGGAGCTCCGTCTCCGTCGTTCACCGCGCGGCCCGGGCGCCGCAAGGGCTAGTAGCCTCGGGCTAACTTCTTGAGCTGGGTCATGGACCCGTTGAAGAGATTTTGGTCACCCGGCAGGCTGCCGCCGTTGTCGTACTGCCAGATGGTCCAGAACTGCCACCCGGCCGGCAGTGATCCCGCGCTGGACGAGTTGTAGCGGGCTATCCACAGCGCGTGATTCGAGGCGAAGGCGCGGCTGGCTCCGGTGCAGGTGTTCCACCAGTGGGTGGTGGTGTAGATCACCGGACGACGGCCGGTGAGCCGCTTCACCTCGTTGCTGAAGGACTGGATCCAGTTGACCATCTTGGCCTTGCTCAGCCCGTAGCACTTGTGCTTGCTGTACGGGTTGTACTCGATGTCCAGTGCGGGCGGCAGAGTCCAGCCGTCCGACGTCCATCCGCCGCCGTTGCGCACGAAGTGCTGCGCCTGCGTCTTGCCCGACGACTTGTTCGGCAGCGCGAAGTGGTACGCGCCGCGGATGAGGCCCGCGTTGCGGGAGCCGTTGTACTGCTGGTTGAAGTACGGGTTGCGGTAGGTGTGGGACTCGGTGGCCTTGACGTAGACGAACCGTGCGCCCTTCGCCTTCGAGCTCTGCCAGTCGACGTTCTTCTGGTGGGAAGAGACGTCGTGGCCCTTGGGCTTGCCGGCCGCCATCGCCGGGATCTCGGCGAGGGCGGTTCCCCCCAGGGCGAGTGTTGCCACGGATGCCGCTATGAGGCGGGAGCGGTGGCGGGACGGTTTGCGATCACGAGCCATATTTCCCCCCGGAATGGCGACGTGCACGACAAATCTCCCAGAGAGTACTGGAAGGTCTTTGAAAGTCGATCGATCTCCGGCCAAGCCTGGGGGTGGGGTATTCATCCCGGTATGGCATCTTCCGGACGTCCGTCTTCCGCCCTAAAGTGCCCCGGCTCGTCGGCCACTTGAGGACCGCGTCGTGGTCGCGCCTGGCAGGATCGCCGCATGGCTGAGGAGCGGCGGGACGAGCGGGGCGTTCGGGATGCGCGGGAAGCGCGGGATGGGCGGGAGGGCGCACAGGAAGTGGGGGAGTCGTGGGGCAGGAGTGCGCGGCCCGAGGAGGCGGAGGCCTGGGAGGCTCTCGTGGCGACGGCGCGGCGGACCGTCGCCGACGGGCTGGTCGTCGGCACGTCCGGGAACGTCTCGGTGCGGGTCGGTGACACGGTGCTGGTCACGCCGTCGGGCGTGCCGTACGACCGGCTGACGCCGGAGGATGTGACAGGGGTCGACCTGGACGGCGGGCGGGTACTGGGGTCGCTGGTGCCGACGAGTGAGCTGCCCATGCATCTCGCCGTCTACCGGGCCACCGACGCCGGCGCCGTCGTGCACACCCACGCGGTCCACGCGACGGCCGTCTCGACCCTCGTCCCCGAGCTCCCGCTGATCCACTACATGGCCGCCGCCCTCGGGGGCCCTGTCCGGGTTGCCCCCTATGCGACGTACGGCACCCAGGAGTTGGCCGAGAACATGCTCCATGCGCTCACCGACCGCACCGCCTGCCTCCTCCGGAACCACGGCACGATCAGCTACGGCGCGACCCTGGACCAGGCCTACGACCGCACGGCCCAGCTGGAGTGGATGTGCCGCCTGTGGCTCACGGCGTCCTCGGTACCGGGGCTGTCGCCGACGCTGCTGTCGGCGGGGCAGGTGGCGGAGGTGGGGGAGCGGTTGCGGGGGTATGGGCAGCGGGACGCCGCCTCCGGACGCTGAACCGCGCTCTGCCGAGCCTGTCCGGGCGCCCATGCCCGAAGAGCTTGGGGAGGGACCGGTAGGGGCGGGTCGGGGCGAGGCAAAAGCGACCTCACCCCAACCCGCCCTCCCACTGGCCGCTCCCCCCGTCCACCCGGACACTGGACACGTGCGCACTGTCAAAGCGACGGCCGCCGCCGTCACCGTGGCCCTGGCCGCCGGCGCCGCGAGCGTCGCAGCCGGCCGGTTCGCCAGCGGTGCCGCGCTGACGGCGACACCGGGCCGGCCCCTGCCCACCGAACCCCGGCTCACCGTGCACGCCACGGCCGCCGGCCAGATCGCGCTCACCCGCGACCTCGCCTCCCTGCGCCCCGGCACCTACGGTCTCTCCGGCGACGGCTCCCACGCGGTCGTCGGCCCCGTCATCGTCACCGCGAACCACTCCGCCGACACCGTCGTACGCCGCCTGGAACGCGTCACCCACGGCACCCTCCGACCCGGCGACAGCGTCTGGCTCACCCCGAACGTGTACGTCGGCAACCCGAGCGCCGCCCTCGGCCTCGACCACGCCGATGTCGACGTCCCCGGCGAACTCGGCTCCCTGCCCGCCTGGTTCGTCCCCGGCGCGCGGGACACCTGGGTCATCGCGGTGCACGGCCTCGGCACCACCCGAGAACACGCCATGAACGTCATGCGGTTCCTCAACGGCCGCCACTTCCCGGTCCTCGCCCTCTCCTACCGCGGCGACCTCGGCGCGCCCCGCCCGCCCGACGGCCTGAACCACCTCGGCGAGACCGAGTGGCGTGACCTGGACGCGGCGATGCGCTACGCCGTGCGGTACGGCGCCAAGCAGTTCGTCCTCCTCGGCTGGTCCACCGGCGCGACCATGGCGCTGCGCGCCGCCGCGCACTCGGGACTGCGCGACCGTGTCTCCGGCCTCGTCCTCGACTCCCCGGTGCTCAGCTGGGAGGCCACACTGCGCGCCCTCGCCAGGGCCCGCCACACACCGAGCGCGCTGCTGCCGCTCGCGGTGCGCGCGGCACAGGGCCGCACGGGCCTGGACCTCGACCGCACCACCGGCGACGGCACGCCCGACCGCCTCACGGTGCCGACCCTCGTCTTCCACGGCCCCGGCGACCGGGTGGCCCCCTGGACCCTCTCCCGCCGCCTGGCCGACGCCCAGCCCAACCTGGTCGCCCTCCACACGGTCCGCAACGCCCCGCACTCCGCCATGTGGAACGCCGATCCCGAGTCCTATGAGGAGGCGCTGCGCCGCTTCATGACGCCGCTCATGTGACGTCCGCCGGCCTCCGCCCCCCTTCCGGCCCGTACCGGTCCCACAGATTCCGTTTAACCCCGTACCACTGGCCTGTTATCGGTCCCTTTCCGCCCGCGAGACCCCGTGCGTTGGCCATCCCCGTCGCCCCTCGTGACATTCCGTTTGGGTTTTCGGACCGTCAACCGGAAGACTGCACCCGTGACGTCCCGTATCCCGCGCGACTCCAGGCTTCGACTCGTCCGCCCGCGACCCCTGGCCGCCGCCCCCAGAGCCGTGAACCAGCGACGCCCAAGGCGCCCTGTTCCCCGCCCTCCGGAGGGCACACCGGCCCAGGCCGAGCTGGCCAGAATGGCTCGCTCCGTTCTGGCCGCCGCGGCCCGCGTCGCCCACTGGGCCGACGCCGCCCTGCGCCCCGGCCGAGACGGCGCGGGCTCCGACGGCAAGGGCACCCTCTCCGACGCGACCGCCGAACGGGCGGCGAGCGACCTCGGCCTGACCGTGGCTCAGGTGCGCGCCGACTGGGACACCGCGCGCCTCGCCGGTCTCGTGGAGGTGCACGGCGACACCGCCCGGCCCGGCTGGCGGCTGCGCGCCTGGAACCGCGACGACAGCGCCGTCCTGCGCGGCTGGGTCGCCCTCTTCGACGCCTGGTCGCTCGCGCACCCGGATCCCGGCCAGCATGAGCACGGCGCCGTCTCCGACGTCGTGTCCGCCATGCCTCAAGTGCTCTCCTTCCTCCAGCTGTCGGCCGGGCCCGTCCCCGTCGAGCAGCTCCTGGACCTGCTGGAGCAGCGCGTCACCGAACTGCGCACCGAGAGATGCGAGATCCCCTACGGTCCGCAGCCCGAGCCGGTCGCCGACCCCGCGGCCGCGGACACGCCCCTCGCCCCGCTCCTCGACTGGGCCCTGCACGCCCTCGCCTCCGTCGGCGCCCTCACCTACGGCGACGGACAGGCCACCCTCACCCCGCTCGGCAACTGGGCGGTCTGGGTCAAGCTGGAGCAGATCTGCGTCGCCGCCCAGAGCCCCGCCGGGAACATCGAGCAGGCGGCCGAGGACATGCTCCGCGGCTGCGCCCAGCTCCGTCCGAACGCCGCCCGCGACGAGTACCGCGCCTGGCTCGCCGCCCGCCCCGTCGGCAGCGCCGTCACCGAACTCCTCGGCGCCGCCCGTGGCGAGGACGCCCTCCTGCGCGGCCTCGCCTTCGAGGCGCTGCGCGTCGTCGGCGCCCCCGCCGAGCCCGACGTACGCGCCGTCGTCGACGAACCGGCCCTGCGGCCGTACGCCCTGCTCTGGCTCGCCGAGCACGACGGAGTCGACCCCGAGGACGCCCACGAGGTGCTCACCCGGGAGGAGGCCACCTGGCTGTGGGTCGACACCGCAGCCGCCGTCGCCGACCACGGTGAGTCCCCCATGCTCGTACGGCACCTGGAGTCAGCGCTCCAGCCGACCGTGCCCGCGCTTCTCGACGAGGTGCGTGCCGTCGGCCATCCCCGCACCGTGCAGGTCCTGGTCGCGCTCGCCGCCGCGCACCCCGACCCCGCCCTCGCGAAGGTCGTACGCCGCGCCGCCTTCCAGGTGCACACCGGGGGGAGTTGAGCCGGGGCGGCGCTCAGCCGGCTATCGCGGGCGCGTAGGTGCCGAAGCTCCACACATTGCCCTCGATGTCCCGGGCCATGTAGTCCCGCGGCGCTGCCGGTGCCGGTCGAGCCGAGCATCACCGCGCCGTTGCCCTGCACCAGTTCGGCGTGCGCGACCTTGCCGTCCTCGGTCTCGTACACCGCCAGCTCCGTGAACCCGAATGCCTCCGTCAGCTGCCTGATCGCCGCCTTCGCGTCCGCGTACTGCACCGTCGGGTAGATGCTCGGACGCCCACCGCTCGTGCCTGCCATGCCGATCACCCCTTTGTGATCCCTCAGCGATCCGGCGCCGGTCCGTCGCCGTGATCGGTCCCCGTGGTCCATCGCTTGCGACTGCCGGAATGTCGATCCGCTGCCAGTCTCGCAGCGACCACTGACAACGGCCCCCCGGCCGCGGGCGCCCGGCCCGCCAGAGGGCTGAACGAGGGAGACGGCGTGCCGGCTCGCCGTGTCCCGACTGCTTGTCCGGCTGCTCGCCTCGAACATGGCTACGCTCTGCGCCTGATCCGCCGGAAGCGGATGCCAGGACGGGCCGAGAAGGCCCCGCGACGGGTTCCTGAGGGGGCGTTGGTGGGTCGTTCCGAGGCACCGGGGGTCCGCGCCCTGGACCGGCTCCGCATTCCCGTCCAGCTCCGCACCGGCAGCCGGCCCCCCACCCGGCGCACCCCTCGCCGATTCCGCACGCTCCTGACCCCCGGCCTGCTCCTCCTGCTGGCGCCCCCACTCCTCACCGCCGCCCACCACACCCGCCCGACCCCCTACGGCGACCACCTCACCACCCACGTGACCGTCCCCCCGCACGCGCACCACGCCACCACCCCGCACGCCCCACCCCCGCAACGGACGTCGACGCCCCACCTCCGCACGACCCCCACAGCCATCGAGGTCTACGCCCCCCACACCGGCACCCCCCTTTGGCGCTACACCCGGGAAGGCCGCCGCCCCCTCACCTCACTCCCGCTCACCTCGCCCCCCGCCCCCGCCCTCTCCTCCCGCTCCTCCCGCTCCTCGCTCCTCGTGCCTCCACCTCACGCGCGCGTAGACGTGATCACCCTCTGGGACGACGGCATGGTCACCGACACCGACGGCCGTACCGTCCGCTGGCACCGAGCCCTCCCCGCGGCCCGCGACTGGCTGGCCGCCCGCGGCGGCACCGGCGTCCTGCGCCCCCTCGGCCGCGGCATGCTCGCGGTCGTGACACCGCGCCGCGTCGCCGCGTACCGGATCGCCGACGGCGACCTGCGCTGGGTGCTGCCCGCGCGCGAGGGCTGTGCCTTCGAGCCCGCACGTGCCGAACGTCACGGCGAGGTGCTTCTCCTGGCCCAGCCGTGCCCCCGCGCGGCCTGGACCGCCCAGCTCATCGCCCTGGACGACCTGGGGCGGATCACCCCGCACCGCAAGCCGCTCGGCAACGAAGTCCGCGGGGAGGGCGCCGAGCGGGCCTCCGAACACGTGAACCCAGAAAAAGTGGTTGCACGGCCCCGTTAGACTGGCCCTCATGGCCATTCTCCTCGCGCATTAGACGGCGGGAACGTCCTCAGCCGCCCGTCCCGCCACCCATCCCTGCCCTGGAGTCTGTCCGTGATCTCCGCCTCCGGTATCGAGCTGCGCGCCGGTGCGCGCGTCCTCATCGAGTCCGCGACCTTCCGCGTCGCCAAGGGCGACCGCATCGGCCTCGTCGGCCGCAACGGCGCCGGCAAGACCACGCTCACCAAGTGCCTCGCCGGCGAGGGCATCCCCGCCGGCGGCAACATCACCCGCTCCGGCGAGGTCGGCTACCTCCCGCAGGACCCCCGCACCGGCGACCTCGACGTCCTCGCCCGCGACCGCATCCTCTCCGCGCGCGGCCTGGACGTACTGATCCGCAAGATGCGCGATAACGAACAGCGCATCGCCAACGGCCAGGGCGCCACCCGCGAGAAGGCCCTGAAGCAGTACGAACGCCAGGAGACGGAGTTCCTCACCAAGGGCGGGTACGCCGCCGAGGCCGAGGCCGCCACCATCGCCGCCGCGCTCAACCTGCCCGACCGGGTGCTCGGCCAGCCGCTGCACACCCTCTCCGGCGGTCAGCGCCGCCGTATCGAGCTCGCCCGCATCCTGTTCTCGGACGCGGACACCCTGCTGCTCGACGAGCCGACCAACCACCTCGACGCCGACTCGATCGTCTGGCTGCGGGACTACCTGAAGACCTACCGCGGCGGCTTCATCGTGATCTCCCACGACGTCGACCTGGTCGAGACGGTCGTCAACAAGGTGTTCTACCTGGACGCCAACCGCGCCCAGATCGACATCTACAACATGGGCTGGAAGCTCTACCAGCAGCAGCGCGAGGCCGACGAGAAGCGCCGCAAGCGCGAGCGGCAGAACGCCGAGAAGAAGGCCGCGGCGCTCAACGCGCAGGCCGACAAGATGCGCGCCAAGGCCACCAAGACCGTCGCCGCGCAGAACATGGCCCGGCGTGCGGAGCGGCTGCTGTCGGGGCTCGAGGACGTCCGGCAGTCCGACAAGGTCGCCAAGCTCCGCTTCCCGGAGCCCGCACCCTGCGGAAAGACCCCGCTGACCGCCGAGGGGCTGTCGAAGTCGTACGGCTCCCTGGAGATCTTCACCGACGTCGACCTGGCCATCGACAAGGGGTCGAGGGTGGTCATCCTCGGGCTGAACGGTGCCGGCAAGACGACCCTGCTCAGGCTGCTCGCGGGAGTCGAGCAGCCGGACACCGGCGCCGTCATCCCCGGTCACGGCCTCAAGATCGGCTACTACGCCCAGGAGCACGAGACCCTGGACGCCGACCGCACCGTGCTGGAGAACATGCGCTCCGCCGCCCCGGACATGGACCTCGTCGAGGTCCGCAAGGTGCTCGGCTCGTTCCTGTTCTCCGGCGACGACGTCGACAAGCCGGCCGGTGTCCTCTCCGGCGGTGAGAAGACCCGGCTCGCCCTCGCCACCCTCGTGGTGTCGTCGGCGAACGTCCTGCTCCTCGACGAGCCCACCAACAACCTCGACCCGGCCAGCCGCGAGGAGATCCTCGGGGCCCTGCGCACCTACAAGGGCGCGGTCGTGCTCGTCACCCACGACGAGGGCGCCGTGGAGGCGCTGCAGCCGGAGCGGATCATTCTGCTGCCGGACGGTGTCGAGGACCTGTGGGGCGCCGACTACGCGGATCTCGTCGCCCTGGCTTGATCGAATGCGTGATCACCGGCGTATGGATCATTCGGCCCATCGGTGATCCATCATCTGTGTGAGATCTCCTCGTACCGAGGTGTGTACTACATCAATTTCCCGGCCGAGTCCTTTATCGACAAGGGCTCGGCCGTCGCGCGTCCCTGACCTGCTCATTCGCGAATGAACCCGTTCGGCCGTACGGACACCGCTCAGCGGAATTACAGATTCCGCATGTGGGGATGTGCTCCTGTCGTCAAAACCATGTCTCACGGACCTTGCCGAATGGGTGGCCATGAAGGCCCGGAGGGGTGATCATGAGGAGACCAGAGCGCACTTCCCATGAGGAGGCACGGGTGGCCGAGACTCTGAAGAAGGGCAGCCGGGTAACCGGCGCCGCGCGCGACAAGCTCGCGGCAGACCTGAAGAAGAAGTACGACTCCGGTGCGAGCATTCGGGCGCTGGCCGAGGAAACCGGCCGCTCGTATGGCTTCGTTCACCGGATGCTCAGCGAATCGGGCGTCACGCTCCGTGGGCGTGGCGGGGCGACGCGGGGCAAGAAGGCCGCATCGTCCTGAGCCCGGGCGGCCCATCGGCTTCGATGGTGGCCACCCGGTCGGTCGTCCCCCAGTGTCCTTAAGGGACCTGGGGGGACCCCCAGACTGACCGGGTGGTTACTGTGCAGTCACTTAGGGGGTGCCCTCCCGGCATCCCGTGATGACCGCACGCATCGGAGGCACCCCATGGCTTCGCCCGACCAGGAACTCGCTCCCCTGCTCGACAAGAACGGCGTACGGCTCACCGTCGACGGCGCGATCGCCACGGTGACGCTGACCAATCCGGCCAAGCGCAACGCGCAGAGCCCCGCCATGTGGCGGACGCTCGCCGAGGCCGGGCGGACTGTGCCGGGCAGTGTGCGGGTCGTCGTGCTGCGCGGTGAGGGCAAGTCCTTCTCCGCCGGGCTCGACCGGCAGATGTTCACGCCCGACGGGATCGAGGGCGAGCCCTCCTTCATCGAACTCGCGCGCAGCAGCGACGGTGAACTCGACGCTGCCATCGCCGAGTTCCAGGAGGGCTTCACCTGGTGGCGGCGCAACGACATCGTGTCCATCGCCGCCGTACAGGGCCATGCCATCGGGGCGGGCTTCCAGCTCGCGCTCGCCTGTGACGTGCGCGTCGTCGCCGACGACGTGCAGTTCGCCATGCGTGAGACCAGCCTCGGGCTGGTGCCGGACCTGACGGGTACGCATCCGCTGGTCGGGCTGGTCGGTTACGGCCGTGCGCTGGAGATCTGCGTGACCGGGCGGTTCGTGTCGGCCGAGGAGGCCGTCAGCAGCGGGCTCGCCAACCTCGCGGTGCCCGCCGAACAGCTCGACGACGCCGTACGGGATCTGGCGGGGGCCGTCGTGGCCGCGCCGCGGGATGCCGTGATCGAGACCAAGGCGCTGCTTCGTGGTGCCGTGGACCGCACCTACGACGAGCAGCGCGGCGCCGAGCGGGCCGCGCAGGCACGACGGCTGCGGGACCTGGCCGGCCTCGGCGAGTGACCGGGCGACGAGGCATGCGCTGATCAGCTGACGGCCGTCACCAGTACGGCCACCGTCGGGTGATCCGCCAGCGCCCTTCCCACCTTCTCGCGGACCTCCCGGGCCACTTCCACGGCCCGGTGGTCCGCGCGCACCGCGAGCTCCACGCGCACATGACGGCGCGGCAAGGCGGCCTCGCCCTGCCGCTCCTCGATGTGCACGGCATGGCTCAACCCGCCGAGGAAACCGGTCAGTTGCGCCACGCCCGGGACGGCGAGCGCCGCGGCGGCGACGCGTTCCTCGTCGGGGTTCCCGGGTTCCGCGGCCGGCGTCGGCTCGGGCTGCCCTACGGGAGGGTTCTCCGGATCCTCGTCCAGCAGCGCCGTCACGCGCAGGTCCACTTCGGTCACCGTCAGCCCGAGGCGTTGCGTCGCCGTGCCGGCCAGCAGGCCGCGAAGCCGTTCCGCCGTCGCCGGCAGCGGCTCGGTCGCCGTCGCCGCGAACTCCCCGGTCACCCGCAGCGGGCCCGGCGGCAGGGCGCTCGGCGGGGCCGGTACGGCGGCCTCGCGCACGTCCTCGGGGTCGGTGAGCCCGATCCGCAGCGCGTCCAGCCGTACCCCGCGCATGCCCTCTGCCGCGCGCCGCAGCACCGCCTCGGCCGCCGTCTCGGCGATCCATGCGCCGTCGTGCGGGTCGCCCAGGGGCAGGAGTCTGCCGAGGCCGAGCTGTCGTTTCACTGCCTGCGTCCACCGGTCTGCCGTCGCCATTCCTCCAGCCTGCCGCATCCCTGGCGCACGATCGCGTAACCGTGCTTACGGTGGTCGAGGGACGACAACCGAAAAGGACATGCGGTCATGACTGAGACGACGGAGCAGAACCGGGGGACGGAGGGCGAGGCCCCCACCACCCGGAAGACGCAGATGCCCAGGCGCGGGGGCGCAGACCCGGGCGCCCGGGGACGGACGACCATCGCGGACGGCGTCGTGGAGAAGATCGCCGGGATGGCCGCGCGCGATGTGGACGGCGTACACACCATGGGCAGCGGACTGTCACGGACCTTCGGGGCCGTCCGCGACCGGGTGCCGGGCGGTACGAAGTCCGTGACGCGGGGAGTGAAGGCCGAGGTCGGCGAGGTGCAGGCCGCGCTCGACCTCGAGATCGTCGTCGAGTACGGAGTGTCGATCGCCGACGTCGCCCGGGACGTGCGCGAGAACGTGATCACCGCCGTCGAGCGGATGACAGGCCTCGAAGTCGTCGAGGTCAACATCGCGGTGAGTGATGTGAAGCTCCCGGAGGAAGAGGAAGAGGAAGAGGAACCGGAGCGCCGGATCCAGTGAGGCGTCGGCGATCGACAACGCAGTGGCCGGGGAGTTGCTGAGGAGCTGAGGAGCGCACCATGAGCATGGCCGTGGTCGGCATGATCGCCGGCATGGCACTGGGCTTCGCCGGGTACTTCGGCGGATTCGGCGCCTTCTTGCTGGTGGCGGCCCTGGGCGCCGTCGGTTTCGTCGTCGGGCGGTTCCTGGAGGGGGACTACGAACTCGGTGACTTCTTCCGGCACCGTGACGAACGGCGGCGGTGAGGCCGGTGAGTGCGGGGGCCGGTGAACTCGGCAGACCCCGTCCCGCCGTCCCGCCGGGCGAGCGCGGGGCCACCCGGATCGCCGACCGGGTCGTCTCCAAGATCGCCGCACAGGCCGCCCGCGAGGCGGTGGGGCAGCCGGCCAAGGGTGCCGCCCGGCCGTCCGCCGACGTCGTCGTCGCCCACCGGACCGCCCGGATCCGCATCCACCTCGAACTCGACTACCCCACCGACATCGGCGCCCGCTGCGCGGCCGTGCGTCGGCATGTCGCGGAGCGGGTAGTCGCGTTGGTGGGCATGGAGGTGCCGGAGGTCGCCGTGCACGTGGAGCGGCTGCACCCGGTGCCCGTGCAGGGCGCGGCAGGGAGGACGCGATGAGCGAGTCCCAGGGTTCCGAGGGCACCACACAACGACTGCCGGTCATCGAGAAGGCGACCGGCCCCGACACTCTCGACCAGTCGGCGTCGGCGGCGGACTACGAGCCTCCGCCCACCGCCGAAGGCGACGGCGGTGGGAACGGCCGGTTCTGGTCGGCACGCCGGATTCCGGCCGCGATCACGGCCCTGCTGCTCTTCGTCGTCGCCGGCTTCTTCCTGTACGACATCGCCTCGGTGCGCGCCGACCGGCCCGCCATGCAATGGCGCCGGGAACTCGCCGACCAGCTCGCCCGACGTCCCCTCGACGACATCTGGGTGCTGGTCGGCGCGGGTGTCGCCGCCGTCCTGGGTCTCTGGCTGCTCGTCCTGGCGACCACGCCCGGCCTGCGCTCCGTCCTGCCGATGCGGCGCACCCACCCCGACGTCCGCGCCGGCCTGCACCGAGACCTCGCCGCCCTCGTCCTGCGGGACCGGGCCATGGAGGTCTCCGGCGTCCAGTCGGTACGGGTACGGATGCGCCGGAAGCGGGCCGACGTCCGCGCCGTCTCCCACTTCCGCGAACTGGACGACGTACGCGCCGACCTGGACGCCACGCTCGCCGACGCGATCAGGGGCCTCGGCCTGACCCGCTCGCCCGCGCTGTCGGTGCGGGTACGGCGGCCCGGACGGAAGGGGTGAGGGCCGTGCTCAGGGTGGTCAACCGGGTGCTGGTCGGGATCGTCGGGCTGGTGCTGCTCGTGATCGGCGGCTCGGTGCTCGCCGTGGGACTGGGTGCGCCGGCTCCCTCCTGGTGGATCCACGACGACCGGCACGACGTACTGCTCAGCGACGCCGAGCGCACCCGCTGGCGGGACGACGGCTGGTGGTGGCCGACGGTCCTCGCCGTCCTGGCCGTTCTGGTCCTGCTCGCCCTGTGGTGGCTCACCGCGAACCTGCGCCGGCGCCGCCTCACCGAGGTCCTCGTCGACACCGGCGACGGCGAGGGCGCGCTGCTGCGGGGACGGGCCCTGGAGAACGTGCTGGCGAGCGAGGCTGCGGGGCTGGAGGGCGTGCAGCGCGCCCACGTCCACCTGACGGGCAGGCGCAGCGCCCCCGAGGCCCGCGTACGCCTCCTGCTGGAACCGCACGTGGACCCCGGGACGGCGCTGAACGACCTCACCGGCCAGGCTCTGGCGCACGCCCGCAATTCGGCGGGCTTGGCCGAACTGCCGACGGAGGTCCGCCTACGGGGCGTCAAGCACCGTGCCGAAAGGGTCAGTTAGAACCCGTGCCGGCTGCCGCCGTCCACCGGCAGCATGATCCCCGTCAGATAGGAGGCCGCCGGCGACAGCAGGAACGCGGCCGTACGTCCGAACTCCTCCGGAGCTCCGTACCGCCGCAGCGGAATGCGCGCTTCGTGCGCGGCCCGGGTGGCTTCCGGGTCGGCGGACAGCCCGTCCAGCTCCCGCACCCGGTCTGTGTCGATACGCGCCGGAAGCAGCCCGACGACCCGGATTCCGCGCGGCCCCACCTCGTCCGCGAGTGACTTGGCGAACCCGGCGAGCCCCGGCCGCAGCCCGTTCGAAATGGTCAGCCCCGGAATCGGCTCGTGCACCGACGCCGACAGCACGAACCCGATGACCCCGCCCTCGTCCAGTTCCGCCGCTGCCGCCCGGGCAAGCCTGACGGCCCCCAGGAACACCGACTCGAAGGCCGACTGCCACTGCTCGTCCGTGTTGTCCGCGGCGAACCCGGCCGGCGGCCCGCCCACGCTCACGAGAATGCCGTCGAACCCGCCGAAGGCGTCCCGTGCGGCGGCGAGGAGCCGCGCCGGCGCGTCCGCGTCGGCGTTGTCGACGGCCACTCCGACGGCGTTCGGCCCCAGTTCGGCCGCGGCGGCCGCGACCCGCTCCTCGTCGCGGCCGGTCACGACCACCTTCGCGCCGTCCGCCACCAGCTCACGCGCCGCCGCGTTGCCCAGCCCGCGGGTGGCGCCCGTGACGACGTACACCCGGTCCTTCAGTCCAAGATCCATGGCACCTATCCTGCCCCGTCGCCCCCGAACAGGGCGAGGGCGGTGTTCACCAGGCCGATGTGGCTGAAGGCCTGCGGGAAGTTGCCGAGCTGGCGGTCGGCGACGGGGTCGTACTCCTCGGACAGCAGGCCGACGTCGTTGGCGAGGCGCACCAGCCGGTCGAACAGCTCATGTGCCTCCCGCGTACGCCCCGTCATCTGCAGCGCTTCCGCGAGCCAGAACGAGCAGGCCAGGAACGTGCCCTCGCTGCCCGGGAGGCCGTCGACGGTGGTGCCGTCCACGCTGTAGCGGCGCAGGAAGCCGTTGTGGCTGAGCTCGGCGCGGATCGCGTCGATGGTGCCGATGACGCGCGGGTCGTCGGGCGGCAGGAAGCCGACGCGCGGGATGAGCAGCAGCGCGGCGTCGAGTTCCCGGGAGCCGTAGGACTGCGTGAAGGTGTTGCGCTGGGCGTCGTATCCCTTCTCGCAGACCTCGCGGTGCACCTCGTCGCGGAACTCCCGCCAGCCGGCGAGGTCGCCCTTGAGCGACGGGTTCGTCTCCAGGGTGCGCACCGCCCGGTCCGCGGCCACCCACACCATCACCTTCGAGTGGACGAAGTGCCGTCGGCCGCCGCGCACCTCCCACAGGCCCTCGTCCGGCCGGCGCCACTCCGACTGCAGCCAGTCCATGAGGGAGGACTGGATCGCCCACATGTGCGGCTTGATGGGCAGTCCCGCCTCCCGGGCCAGCGCCAGCGTGTCCATGACCTCGCCGTACACGTCCAACTGCAGTTGTTTCACCGCCTCGTTGCCGATGCGTACGGGAAGGGAGCCGGCGAAGCCGGACAGCCACGGCACCTCGAACTCGGGCAGCCGCCGCTCGCCCGCCAGGCCGTACATGATCTGCAGGTCGGCCGGATCGCCCGCGACCGCGCGCAGCAGCCAGTCGCGCCAGGCCTCGGCCTCCTCGCGGTAGCCCGCCGAGAGTCCCACGTTGAGCAGGAGGGTGGAGTCGCGCAGCCAGCAGTAGCGGTAGTCCCAGTTGCGGACACCGCCCAGCTCCTCGGGGAGCGAGGTGGTGGGGGCGGCGACGATGCCGCCGGTCGGCCGGTAGGTGAGGGCCTTGAGGGTGATCAGGGAGCGGACGACGGCGTCGCGGTACGGGCCGTCGTAGTGGCAGCGCCCCGCCCACTTCCGCCAGTCGCGGACGCTGTTGGAGAGTGCCTTGTGCGGGTCGACGAGCGGTGGGCGCGGCTCGTGCGAGGGGTGCCAGGTGAGCACGAACGCGACCTTCTCGCCCTTGCCGACCGTGAACTCCGAGTGCGTGGCGCGGTCCTTGCCCCAGGTGCGCACCTCCGGTTCGCTGCGCAGCCAGACCGAGTCCGGTCCGGCCACGGCCACCCGGTGCCCGTCGGACCTGCGCACCCAGGGGACGATCGAGCCGTAGTCGAACCGGATCCGCAGGGTGCTGCGCACGGTGACGTCGCCGTCGAGGCCCTCCACGATGCGTACGAGGTCGGGGGCGCGGTCGCGTTGGGGCATCAGGTCGGTGACGCGGATCGTGCCCTCGGCGGTCTCCCACTCGGTGTCCAGCACCAGGGTGTCCCGGCGGTAGGCGCGGCGGGTGCAGTGGCCCTTCGCGGCCTTCGGGGCGATGCGCCAGTGGCCGTTCTCCTTGTCGCCGAGAAGTTTGGCGAAGCAGGCTCCCGAGTCGAAGCGGGGCAGACACAGCCAGTCGACGGAGCCGTCCCTGCCGATCAGGGCAGCCGTCTGCTCGTCACCGATCAGGGCGTAGTCCTCGATGCGCGGGTGCACGCAATGGCGGGTTCCCCAAGGGCCGCTGGGCCAATCAGGGGTGGGGCCGGGGGAGTGACCCGCCCGTCGCCGGTCCGGTGCCGGAGAACGCGGACCCGGTGCCGGAGAAGATGACGCCGGGATCAGCCGGGGCCTGGTTGAGGACCCACAGTCCGATCAGTGTGGCCAGGGCGAACACGACCATGACGAGGACGGCGAGGACGAGCCGGCGCCGGCGTTCCCGGCGCAGCCACTCGCCGCGCGCCGTGCGGTAGGCGTCGGGCGCCGCCCGCACACCGTCGGCGAGGGCGGCGAGCGCCTCGCGCAGCTCCCGCTCCGTGCGGTCCGGGCTGGTGCCCCGCGACCCAGTGGTGTCTCGGTGCGTCATCGCCGGGCCTCCATCGCCTGGGTCAGGGCGGCCAGGCCGCGTGCCGTATGGGTCTTGACGGAGCCGCAGGAGATGCCCATCGCCGCGGCGATCTCGCTCTCCTTCAGTCCGAGCCAGTGCCGCAGCACCAGCGCCTCGCGCTGCCGGGCCGGCAGTTGCTGGAGCGCGTCGATCAGCACGCGCTGGTCGTCACGCAGCAGCGCGGTGCTCTCGGCGGAGGCGACGAGCTCCTCCGGCGTGGGCTTCTCCACGTGTTTGCGGGCCACTTGGAGGTGCCGTATCCGCATCCGCGTCAGATTGCACACGGTGGAGCGCAGATACGCCTCCGCCGCCTCGGTGTCCCGCAGGCGCCGCCACTTCCGGTAGATCTGGTAGTAGGCCTCGGCGACCACGTTCTCCGGGTCGTCGGCGCCGAGCAGGACGGCGAGGCGCAGCATCGAGGAGTAGTGCAGCTCGAACAGGCGGGCCAGACCGGCCTCGCGCTCCAGGTCCGCCGGGTCGCTCACCGCGGGGGTGAGCGCAACGGCCGGTACCGCCGCAGCGCCGCTCTCGCGTCTCAGGTGCTGTCTCACAGGTTGTTCGCTCCCGTCTCGGGGCGCCGCCTGACGCTCAGGCGTGACGGCAGGTCGGTCAGATCGGCGCCGCGCGGGACGCCCAGACGTTCGAGCACCGCGGTCCCGGCCACGGCGACGGTCAGATTGAGGAGCAGGGCGGCGATCCCGGCGTAGATCTCCGGGCCGGAGCCGATGGGCACGATCGACGAGAACCCCTCCCGTACGACCATGAAGGTCCCCGCCGCCATGCCCACGCCCCACCCGGCGAGCAGCGCCCGCGGATGCAGCCGCCCGGTGAACAGGCCCACCGCGACGGCCGGGAAGATCTGCAGGATCCAGACCCCGCCGAGGAGCTGGAGGTTGATGGCGTCCTGGTCGCGCAGCCCGAACACGAACGCCACCGCGCCCACCTTCGCGGTCAGCGACACCGTCTTGGCGATGCGCACCTGCCGTTTGGGTGTGGCCGTCGGGTGGACGTACTCGACGTACACATTGCGGACGAAGCTGGTGGCGGCCGCGATCGACATCACCGCCGCCGGGACCAGCGCCCCCACGGTGATCGCCCCGAACACCAGCCCGGCCAGCGGGCCCGGCATCAGCCGGTCGACCAGCATCGGTACGGCAGCCTCGGCGCCCCCGTCCGGTGCGCGTACGCCGGTCGCGAGGGCCGCGATGCCGAGGAAGCCGAACAGGGCGAGCAGCCCGGTCCAGGCGGGCAGCGCCACGGACACCTTGCGCAGGGTCTGCGTCCCGTCGGCGGCGAAACCCGCGGTGAGCACGTGCGGGTACATCAGCAGCGCGAGCGCGGAGCCGAGCGCGAGGGTGGCGTAGGCGGGCTGCTGCTCGGGGGTGAGGAGCAGTGCCGGTCCGCCGAGGCGCTCGGCCGCACCGTCGAAGACGGCACCCGGGCCGCCGAGCCGGTCGAGGACCAGCCAGGTCACCGCGGTCAGCGAGACGAAGACGGCGACGGCCTTGAGCGCGGAGATGACGGTGGGCGCGCGCAACCCGTGCCGGTAGGTGGCGACGGCCAGCCCCGCGAACAGCGCCACCATCACCAGATCACCGGCCGCGCCTCGCGGATACACGCCCCCGGCCGCCAGCACCGCCCGTATGCCGAGCAGTTGCAGCGCGAGGTACGGCATCGTCGCGAGGATCCCGGTCAGCGCGACCACCAGGGCCAGCGGTGCCGAACCGTACCGGCCGCGCACGAAGTCGGCCGCAGTGACATAGCCGTGCCGGCGGGCCACGGCCCACAGCCGGGTCAGCAGCACGAAGGCGAGCGGGCAGACGATCACCGTGTACGGCACCGCGAAGAAGGCGGGCGCGCCGTTGCCGTAGGCCAGGCCCGGTATCGCGGCGAAGGTGTACGCGGTGAAGATCGTGCCGCCCAGCAGCAGCCAGGTCCACACCGGGCCGAGACTGCGGTCGGCCAGCGCCCAGCCCTCCAGCGACGGCAGCCGGTCGCTCGGGCTGAGGCGCCGGGCGGTGACGGCGAGCAGCGACGCCCCGCCGATCACGGCGAGGAACGTCGCGGTCATGGCGCCGTCGGCCATGGGTCACCGTCCTTGGTGTGCCTGTGCCCTCGCGCCTAAGTTGCGCGAGCGGCAGGAGCGGATGACACGGAACCGGCGGGAAATTTCCCGGAAACTCGCTGTCAACCGGTCTGGGGGAGTGCGCAACTCTTGCACAAACCCACAGTGAGCGGGAGAGGAGCGCAGGTCATGGCACGGACCGGTCATCACCGGCTACGGCGCGTCGCGATCGCCGTACTGCTTCTCGCGCCGGCCGCAGGCCTGCTGTGGGTCCCCTGGTACGCCGGTGCCGAGCCGCGGCTGGCCGGGACGCCGTTCTTCTACTGGTACCAGCTCGCCTGGGTGCCGGGGTGCGGCCTCTGCCTGCTCGTGGCGTACGCGCTGACGGACCGACATCGAGATCGACATCGACATCACGATCCACATCAGGATCGACATCGCGATCGCTGAGCCGCACTTCCCCGTCTGTCGCACACCCGCTTAGCCCACCTGTTCAGGTCAGGAGCCGCCATGCCCGCATCAGCCATGCCCGAATCCGGTCGCTCGGCGCCGGAAAAATCACGAATGTCGCCGAGGTCGGTGGCGATCTGGAGCGCTGTAGCCCTCGTCGGCGCCCTCGGCTGGGCCGTGCTCGCCCTGTCCCGGGGCGAGGAGATCTCGGCCGTGTGGCTGGTCGTGGCGGCCCTCGGCTCGTATGCGATCGCCTACCGCTTCTACTCGCGCTTCATCGCCCGCCGGGTACTCCAGGTCGACGACAGCCGCGCCACCCCCGCCGAACGCCTCGAGGACGGCGTCGACTACCACCCCACCAACAAGCGGGTGCTGTTCGGCCACCACTTCGCGGCGATCGCGGGCGCCGGTCCGCTGGTGGGCCCGGTCCTGGCGGCCCAGATGGGCTATCTGCCGGGCACGATCTGGATCATCGCGGGCGTGATCTTCGCCGGGGCGGTGCAGGACATGATCGTCCTGTTCCTCTCCATGCGCCGGGACGGCAAGAGTCTGGGGCAGATGGCCCGGGACGAGATCGGCAAGGTCGGCGGGGCCGCCGCGCTGATCGGCGTCTTCGCCATCATGATCATCCTGCTCGCGGTCCTCGCGATGGTCGTCGTCAACGCGCTGGCGGAGTCCGCGTGGGGCACCTTCTCGGTCTCCATGACCATCCCCATCGCCCTCTTCATGGGCTTCTACCTGCGCTGTCTGCGCCCCGGCCGGGTCGTGGAGACCAGCCTCATCGGCGTGGCCCTGCTGCTCCTCGCCATCCTCGGCGGCGGCTGGATCCAGGACTCCTCGCTCGCCGAGTACTTCGTCTGGAGCCCGGAGACCCTGGTCTTCTGCCTGGTCGGCTACGGCTTCGTCGCCTCCGTGCTGCCGGTGTGGATGCTGCTGGCACCCCGTGACTACCTCTCCACCTTCATGAAGGTCGGCACGATCGCCCTGATGGCCGTGGGCGTGGTGATCGCGGCCCCGAACCTGAAGGCAGAGTCGGTGACCGACTTCGCCTCCACCGGCGCCGGACCGGTGTTCGCCGGCTCCCTCTTCCCCTTCCTCTTCATCACCATCGCCTGCGGCGCCCTGTCCGGCTTCCACGCCCTGGTCTCCTCCGGTACGACCCCGAAGCTGATCCAGAAGGAGTCCCAGGTCCGGCTGATCGGCTACGGCTCCATGCTCACGGAGTCCTTCGTAGCCGTGATGGCCCTGATCGCCGCCTGCGTGCTCGAACCGGGCCTGTTCTACGCCATGAACTCGCCGGCCGCGCTGCTCGGCCCGACCGTGGACACCGCCTCCGAAGCGGTGCGGAACCTCGGCTTCACCATCACCCCGGACCAGCTCACGGCAGCCGCCAAGGCGGTCGAGGAGGAGACGCTGGTGGGCCGCTCCGGCGGTGCGCCCACCCTCGCGGTCGGCATGTCGGAGATCTTCGCCGGGGTGATCGGCGGTGCCGGGATGAAGGCCTTCTGGTACCACTTCGCGATCATGTTCGAGGCGCTGTTCATCCTCACCACGGTGGATGCCGGCACCCGCGTCGGCCGCTTCATGCTCCAGGACATGCTCGGCAACGTCTGGAAGCCGATCGGTCGCGTCACCTGGAAGCCCGGCATCTGGATCACCAGCGCCCTGGTCGTCGGCGCCTGGGGCTACTTCCTCCACGCCGGTGTCACCGACCCCCTCGGCGGCATCAAGCAGCTCTTCCCGCTGTTCGGCATCGCCAACCAGCTGCTCGCCGCGGTCGCCCTGGCCGTCACCACCACCGTGCTGATCAAGTCCGGCAGGCTGCGCTGGGCCTGGGTCACCGGCATCCCGCTGGCCTGGGACGTGGCCGTCACCTTCACCGCGGGCTGGCAGAAGATCTTCTCGGACAACCCGGCGATCGGCTTCTTCGCCCTGCGGGACAAGTACGCGCAGGCCATCGAGGAGGGGCAGCTCCTGCCGGGCGCCACGAACATGGACGACATGCACACGATCGTGCTCAACAACACGGTCGACGGCGTGCTCATGGCGATCTTCCTGCTGCTGGTCCTCACGGTCCTGGTCAACTGCGCGGTGGTGTGCGTGCGCGCGGTCCGTTCCGGCGGCCCGCTGCCGACGACCGAGGCGCCGTACGTCGAGTCCCGTATCGACGTGCCGGAGCGGGAGGGTGAGCCGCTGGTGGAGGTTCGGTCGTGAGGGTGGTGAGGTGGGTGCGCTGGTATGTGCGGGAGCTGATGGCCGTATCGAGCCTGCGGCACCAAGAGGGCCGGCCGGAGGGCCGCTGCTGCTGATGCCGGAGGGCGGCTGCGGGGGGTTCGTGGTCGCTCGGACAGTTCCCCGCGCCCCTGAGGTACGTCCACTGCACGTACGCAAGGGGCGCGGGGCTGTGTCGATATTGCGGCTCCGCCGCGTGGACGCGACCAGCCACGGACGACCCGCAGCCGCTCAGAGACAGAAGCTCCCGGGACGAGACCGCTAGACAGCAGCCGCCGCCGACTCCGACTCCTCCGGCACAGCGGCGGCAGCCCTCCGCTCCCTTGCCTCGCGACGAGCCAGAATCACCCACCCGATGGGAACGCCGGCCGCGAACAGCCACCACTGGACGGCGTACGCGTAGTTCAGCGGAGCGTTCTCGTCACCGGGCTTCCCGATCAGCTCCGGTGTGTCGCCCTTCGGCTCGGGCGCCGTCTGCACGACGTAGCCGCCCAGCACCCGGGCGTCCAGGCGCCGCGCCTCCTGCTCGCTGTTGATCAGCATGACCTGCCGGTCGGGCAGGCCCTCGAGGTTCTTGATGCCGCTCGCCTCGGTCGTCTCGTCGGGCATCAGCCGCCCGGTGACGGTGATCTGCCCGCTCGGCGGTGCGGGGATCTTCGGGAAGGCCGTCTGGCTCGGCCCGTCGGCGGGGATCCAGCCACGGTTGACCAGCAGCACCTTGCCGTCCGTGAGGACGAAGGGGGTCAGGACGTGGAAGCCGACTTCCTCGTCGGCGTTGACGCGCCGCCGGACGACGATTTCCCGGTCGGTGTCGAACCGCCCCTCGGCGGTCACGGTGCGGTACCGCTGCTTCGAGGTGACGGTGTGCCCCGGGGACGTCAGCTCCTCCACGGGCACCGGCTTCGCGCCCAGCGCGTCGGCGACCAGCTGGTTGCGGGCGCTGCGCTCCTCGTAGCGGTGCAGCTGCCAGAAGCCCAGCCTGATCATCGTGGGGATGAGGAGGAGGGCGACCAGCGTGAGGATCACCCACTGCCGGGACAACAGGAAGCGGTACACCCCACGACCGTACAACTCGGTCGTGGGGTGCTTTCAGGCGGGTACCGGGTCACACCTTGTCGACGATCCCCACCTTTCCCTCCTGGCGGGCGCAGTGGGCGCCGCAGTACCAGTGGCCCTCGACCTCGACGCCCTGCCCGATGATCTGCACCCGGCAGTGCTCGCAGATGGGAGCCATGCGGTGGATCGCACAGGAGAAACAGTCGAAGACGTGCACCGCGCCCTGCGCGTGCACCTCGAAGGTCATGCCGTAGTCGTTTCCGCATACTTCACATGTCGCCATGCGCCACAGGGTGAGCCGTCACCGCGGCCCGGGCGAGACGGCTCCGGGCGAGTCGCGCGGCAATCACCCGTCCGTACGGTCACTGCTCCGAGGCGGGTTCCACATCCCGGAGGAGCTGCCCGAAGGCCGCCTCGTCCACCACCGGCGTCCCGTACTGCCGGGCCTTGACCACCTTCGAGGTGCCCGCGTCAGGGTCGTTCGTGACGAGCAGGCTGGTCAGCCGGGAGAGGCTCGTCGACACATGCAGCCCGGCCTCGATCGCGCGGTCCTCCAGCAGGTCCCGCTCGACCGACGTGTCCCCGGAGAAGGCGACCCGCATGCCCTGCTTGAGCCTTTTGCCCTCTTCGTAGCGGCCCGGGTTGGGATAGGGGCAGGCGGGCCTCTTGCGGGACGGCCGCCAACTGGTCGGCCGATAGCCGCTGTAGCCGCCGGAGCCGCTGTAGCCGCCGTACCCGCCCGGCTGCTGCCCGATCCGGGGCGTGGCGGTGTCCCGCCACTCGGTCAGCGGACGGCACTCCTGCAGCGGCAGCCGCACACTGCCCGCCGCCGCGGCCCGCAGGCTCGGCCGGAACGCCTCCGCCAGCACGCGCGCGTCGTCCAGCGCGTGGTGCGCGCGCTGCTGTACGACGCCGAAGTGCGCGGCCAGAGACTCCAGCTTGTGGTTGGGCAGCGGCAGGCCCAGCTCCTTGGACAGCGCGATGGTGCACAGCCGCTGCCGTACCGGCGCCTGCCGCTCCGCGCGCGCGTACTCCCGCGCGATCATCTGCCAGTCGAAGACCGCGTTGTGCGCGACGAGCACCCGGCCGTCGAGGCGGGCCGAGAACTCCTCGGCGATGTCAGTGAAGAGCGGCGCCGACTCGAGCACCTCGCTCGTCAGACCGTGGATCCAGACCGGGCCCGGATCGCGCTCCGGGTTGACCAGCGTGTACCAGTGGTCCTCGACCTCACCGCGCGCGTCCAGCCGGTAGACGGCCGCGGAGATTATCCGGTCCTCCCGGGCCAGGCCCGTGGTCTCCACGTCAACGACCGCGTATCCCTGCGGATACGCGGCCGGCCACACTGTGGGGGAGGACGCTGCGGTCGTACGGTCTTCGAGCATGGTCACTGAGGATACGGGCCGCCACTGACAGCCCTGACCGTCAGGTGCCTTGCCGCGCCCGCCTGTTCGAGCGGGGCGAACGCACACGCGTCAACCGGTCGGCGTGTACGGCGTGTTGCCGCGTCCCGGTGACCACGGTTCCCGGACGTGAGCGTCGGTACGTCCCGGATGTCCCCTGCGGTGCGATCCTCCGCATGTGACCGGACCAACGCATGACGAGGCCCGCGGCGGCGCGCTGGGCGAGCGGCTGAACTGGCTGCGGGCGGCCGTCCTCGGGGCGAACGACGGCATCGTGTCGACCGCGGGACTCGTCGTCGGCGTGGCCGGCGCGACGGACGACCGCTCGGCGCTGCTCACGGCCGGGCTGGCCGGGCTGCTCGCCGGGTCGATGTCGATGGCGGCGGGGGAGTACGTCTCGGTGTCCACGCAGCGCGACTCGGAGAAGGCCGCGCTGGCCGTGGAGAAGCGGGAGTTGCTGGAGCGGCCCGAGGCGGAGCTGGAGGAACTGGTTGTCCTGCTGGAGCGGCGGGGGCTCTCCCGGGAGGTGGCCCGGGAGGCGGCCGTCCAGTTGACGGAACGGGACGCGCTCAAGGCACACGCGCGCGTGGAGCTCGGTATCGACCCGGACCAGCTGACCAACCCGTGGCACGCGGCGTGGGCGAGCTTCCTGGCGTTCACGGCCGGGGCGCTGCTGCCGCTGCTCGCGATGGTGCTGCCGCCTTCCGCCTGGCGGCTGGCGGTCACCGTCGTCTCCGTGCTGGCCGCCCTCGCCCTGACCGGCTGGAGCAGCGCCCGCCTGGGTGCCGCCGCCCCCACCCGCGCGGTGCTGCGCAATGTGGCGGGCGGTGCGTTGGCCATGGGGGTCACCTACGCGGCCGGGTCGCTGCTGGACGTGGCCGGGGTGTAGCTGCGGCCACCGCCGGTGGGTGCCTATTTGCCGCGCGGTTCCCCCGGGCCACCGGCATACTCGGAGCCCTCGAAGCGCGCCGGGCGCCGACGGCGACGTACGGTGGGACGCGCGCTCGACCACCCCATTCGAGTGCGACGTACGACAAGAGACGAGAAGGATCCTCGCCATGCGCGCCACCACCATCCACGCCCCCTTCGACATGCGCGTGGAGGACGTGCCCGACCCGGTGGTGCGGCAGCCCACCGACGCCGTGATCCGGGTGTTGCGCGCCTGTATCTGCGGCAGCGACCTGTGGGCGTACCGGGGCGAGGCGGTCCGGCAGCCGGGTCAGCGGATCGGTCACGAGTTCCTCGGTGTCGTCGAGGAGACCGGCTCCGAGGTGACGGGCGTCAAGCGGGGTGACCTCGTCGTCGTGCCGTTCATGTGGTCCGACGGCGTCTGCGACTACTGCCGGGAGGGTCTGACCACCTCCTGCGAGCACGGCGGCTTCTGGGGCTCCGAGGGCTCCGACGGCGGCCAAGGCGAGGCCGTGCGTGTCCCCTTCGCCGACGCCACCCTCGTCCAGCTCCCCAAGGACGCGGCCGGCGACGACCGGCTGCTGTCCAGCCTGCTGACCCTGTCCGACGTCATGGGCACCGGCCACCACGCCGCCCTCGGCGCGGGAGCCCGCCCGGGCGCCACGGTCGCCGTCGTCGGGGACGGTGCCGTCGGCCTGTGCGCGGTGCTCGCCGCCAAGCGCCTGGGCGCGGAGCGGATCATCGCGCTGGGACGCCACCAGGTCCGTACGGACATCGCGCGCCGCTTCGGCGCCACCGACGTCGTCGCCGAGCGCGGGGACGCGGCCGTCGAGGCCGTACGCGAACTCACGCGCGGACAGGGCGCGCACGCCGTCGTCGAGGCCGTCGGTACCGAGCAGTCGATGCGTACGGCGCTCGGGATCGCCCGCGACGGCGGCACCGTCGGCTGGGTCGGTGTACCGCACGGCAGCGGCACGGGTGTCGACCTCCGCGTCATGTTCGACCGCAACATCGCGCTGCGCGGAGGTGTCGCGCCGGTCCGCACGTACATCCCGGAGCTGCTGCCCGACGTCCTGGACGGCACGATCGACCCGTCGCCGGTCTTCGACCTGACCGTCGGCCTGGAGGACGTCCCCGCCGGCTACAAGGCGATGGACGAGCGCACGGCGCTCAAGGTCCTGGTCACCAACTGAGGCCGGGGGGTGGCCGGTTGCGGGTCTGTGTGGACTGAGCTGGGGAGAGGTTGGCTGAGTTCCTGTGCTGACTGAGGCTGGGGAAAAGGGTCGGCTGAGATTCTGTGCTGATCTGAGGCCGGGGGGTGGCCGGTTGCGGGTCTGTGTGGACTGAGCTGGGGAGAGGTTGGCTGAGTTCCTGTGCTGACTGAGGCTGGGGAAAAGGGTCGGCTGAGTTCCTGTGCCGACTGAGGCCGGGAACGAGGTCGGCTGCGGGCCTCGGTCAGCCGGGGCCTGGGGAGAAGCCGGCCGAGGGGCTCAGGCACCGGGGCCGGGGAGCAGCCGGCTGCGGGCCGCCCGGCGGGGTTCACCAGCGGATCGGTACCGGCAGGGCCGTGAGCAGGCCCGACAGCGCGACCACCACTCCCAGGGCGACGACCTCCGCGCGCGCGGGAGAGCAGGCGGTCAGCGGGTCGGTCGTGCGGCGCAGCCGGGTCCGGGCCCACAGGGCCAGCGCGGCCACGGCCACCACCAGCAGCACCTTGGCCAGCAGGGCGCGCCCGTACGCCGTGTCCGTCAACTGCCCGAGGACCGTGTCCGACGGCATCCTGCGCAACGAACTCCACACCCCGGTCGCCGTGATGGCGGCGAGCAGCACGGCCGCCACGCGCGCGTAGAGGCCGAGCAGGGCCGCACCCGCGGGCGCGGCACCCCATCCACGCAGGGTTCGCAGCGCGTACAGAAGTCCGCCGACCCAGAGCGACGCGCAGGTGAGGTGCACGAGCGTCAGGCCGGAGCCGAGCAGCGGGCTGTACTCGGTCGTGGGGTGCGCGCGCAGGGCCTCGGCGACCACGACCGCGGCCAACGGCCAGACCTGGGTGGTCGGCCGGCGCGAGAAGGCGCACAGTCCGGCCATGGCGAAGGCGTTGACCTCCAGCAGCGCCAGCTTGCCGTCGCGCGACGCGTACAGGCCGCCGATGTCGAGGTCGGCGGGGCTGTCCGGGACGAGGTTGCCCGTGGACACGACCGAGGCGAGACCGAGGGCGGCGACGAAACCGGCGGCGGCCGCGTACGGCGCCCAACTGCGGGGCAGCGCCGGGGGAGCGCCGGGCAGGGACCTGGCCAGCCGGCTCACGAACAGCTCGCCCAGCGGGACGCACAGCGCCGCGAACAGCACCGTGCGCAGCAGCGCGATCCCACCGGTGCCGGGCGCGGCGGCCTCCCCGGTGCCGTGCAGCGCGGCCGACGGCCCGAGCAGCGGGATCAGCGCCGCCAGCCCGACCAGAACGAGAACGGCGACGGCGGGGCCGACGCCGGGACGCGGTCTCGGCGCACTCCCGTCCGACGCGGTGGCGGAGGGTTCGGTCAATGTCACCTCGTGATCTTCACAAAACATCACAGAGTCGGGCAAGTGCTGGAAAACAAGTGGTGGTGCGGCATTCCGCCCAGAGGTACGGCTGGGGCAGCCTCCTTGCTCAGGCCGATGCTCGGGCCGAGCGTGCGGAACGCCGGCATCCGCGGCTCGGGGCAAGGCGAGGGGACGGGGACTCGGCCGTTCGGGCGGATGGGAGGAGACAATGCCTGGGCCACCCGCCCGAGGAGGTGAGACAGGCCTCAGTCGCTCAGGCCCGACGGAGGTGAGACAGGCCTCAGTCGCTCAGGCCCGACGGAGGGGAGTCAGGCCTCAGTCGCTCAGGCCCGACGGAAGGAGAGGTGCCTGGCCGCCCGGCCGCCCGTCCGCCGGGCTCCGACGCGAAGCCCCCGATCCTCACCCGTCCCACCTCGCCGAATCCGCGCCCCAAACCCCCGATGGCCGCGCCCAGTCGACGGGACCGCCCGTGAACGACACCGGAGACAGGGCGTACCGCAGCCGCCCGACCGCGCTGTCCCGTTCGGTGAGCCAGGCGTCGGGTGACTCGTACGCCAGGTCAACCTCCGGGCCCCGCCGGATGTCGTTCGTCAGCCACTGCGCCGTGCGCGCCAGAGCCAGCCGCAGGCACTGGCCGTACCCTTGCTCCCGCCGCTCGGTCAGCGCCCGCAGCACGGCCGCCGCCAGCAGATACCCCGTCCCGTGGTCGAGGGCCTGCGCGGGCAGCGCGCCGGGGCGTCCGGCCGGTCCGTCGGCCCGGGCTCCCTCGGTCGCGGCGATCCCGGTGGCGACCTGTACGAGGCTGTCGAACCCGCGCCGCTCGCGCCACGGCCCGTACGCCCCCCAGGCCGACAACTGCGCCACGACCAGACCGGGCCGCCGCTCGGCCAGTTCCCGCGCCGAGAGCCCGAGCCTGTCGAGGGCGCCCGGCCGGTACCCGGTGACGACGACGTCCGCCGACGCGAGCAGTTCCTCGAAGGCGCGCCGGTCGGCCGCCAGGTCCAGGGTCGCCGAGCGCTTCCCGAAGCCCGTGTCGGCGTGCTGGTCGGGCAGTTCGGGCAGCTGCGGTGCGTCCAGACGCAGTACGTCCGCGCCGAGCAGCGCGAGCGTGCGGGTGGCGACGGGGCCCGCGATGACCCGGGTAAGGTCAAGCACGCGGACTCCGGCGGCGGGCAGCAGGGGAGTGCCGTCGAGAGGCGGGAGCACGCGCGCGTGTGCCGAGTCGAGCCGTTCGCGCTCGACCAGCGGCCGCAGGGCCACCGCGGCCGCCTGCTCGTGCGCCGCCCACTCCTCGGGCGTACGCAGCGCCACGGCCAGCCCGCCGGCCGCGTACACGGACTCCTCGACCTCGTGCGCGGACCACTCGGCGAGCACCGCGGCCACCTCCTCCGGATCCTCCCGCGCCACACCCAGCGCGGCCAGCAGCCGGGCCCGGTGGTGCGGATAGTTCGCGTGCGTCCGCACCCAGCCGTCCGCCGTCCGCCAGAACCGCGACAGCGGCGCGAAGTTGACCGGCACCCGCCCGTCGACCAGCAGATGCCGTTCACTCACGAACGCCGTGGCGACCGCCCCGTCGTCCAGCCGCACCTTCGGCACCTCGGCGAGCCCGGCCCGCCGCGCCCCCAGCTCGGCCGCGGCCAGCGCGCACGCCCCCACGCACGCCCGTGCCAACTCCCTTACGGGCAGGCGTGCTTCGAGAGCGCCACGCCGGGGAACGAGGGACACGTGTTCGAGGAGCGTTGGATCACCGCCCAGGACGGACCAGGCGTGTTCCAGGTCTGCCGTAGGGGCAATGACCGCGTCTGTCATGTGACCGCTGTCTGTCATGACGCCACTATGCGCCAGAGATGACCACCTGTGCGCCGTACAAGATCAGTTATGCGCCGGGCCGGATCAACTATGGGCAGGACAGGACCAGCTCCGCCTTGTGGACGGCCGGTTCCCTCGGCCCGGTCCGACGATTGCCGGTGTGTGCCGCCCGCGCCGGCGAGTCGGTGAGGGTGAACGACAGCGAGGACAGGAAGCGGCGTCCCCGCTCCCACCCGGCCGGGACCGTGGCCGTCACCCGACGGATTCCCGAACCGGCGGCACGCTCCAGGAGCCCGGCGGCCAGGCCGGCGCCGAGAGACGTGCCCCACAGTGACGGATGCACCAGGAACAGGCCGACGGAGCAGGCGTCCGGCGCCGGGAACCGCAGTACGAGGTCGACGAGACCGGCGACGGAAGGGCCACCGCCGCCCGGGTCCTCTCCGGTCGCGACCAGGATCCGCTTGTCCTGCCGGTCGGCACCGGGCGGCAGGCCGTAGTACAGGCTCTGTACGTCGGCGGGACCGGGCGGGAGTCCCGTGGCCGCCTCGAAGTACTCCGTACTGGCCTCGAACAGCGCCTGGATGCCCCGCTCGTCGTCGGGGCCGGCCTCCCGGACCGCATAGCGTCGTCCGGTCGCCGCCGCGACCACTGTGAACGTCTCACTCATCTCCGGCCTTCTCCGGTGTCGTCGTCAGACCCCTCAGCACGGGAACGCACGCGAGGGTAAGCCCCCGCCATCACCCATGGGCGTCGGGCCCGGCCCGTTCCGGAGGCGGAGGCCGAACCCGTGCCGCCCCAGCCGCGCCGGGCCGGGCGGCACAGTGCCACCCGGCCCGCCACGGGAAGGTTCAGGACTCGCGCGTCATTCGACCGCCTCCAGCGCGTCGACGATGCCGAACCCGTAGAAGCCGTTGAACAGTTCGCCGCCCTCGCACACCGCGTCCTGCTTGCCGTCGCCGTCCTGGTCGTACGACTCGGGGCAGCCGGGGTTGTCCGCCTGGGCCTTCAGCAGCCCCTGGAGCTGGGCCGGGGTCGCCTTCGGGTACCGCGACTTCAGCAGCGCGGCCACGCCCGCCGCGTGCGGGGAGGCCATCGACGTGCCCTGCAGGAAGCCGTACTGGCCGTCCGGGAGGGTGGACAGGATGCGGCCGTTCTTCGACGGGGTGTCGGGGATCTGGTAGCGGCGGTCACCGCCCGGGGCCGCGATGTCGATGACGCCGTAACCGTAGGTGGAGTAGTAGGACTTGAGGTTCTGCACGCCTGTCGCGGCGACCGTCACGACGCCCGGCAGCTGCGTCGGCACGTCGAAGCACCTGTGCGGGTCGACCGTGCGCGAGACCGGGGTCGAGTCGTCGGGGCTGCTGGCGTCGACGATCGCGTCGGAGGCCAGGTCGTGGTTGGAGTTGCCGGCCGAGGCGAGGTTGAGGGTGCCCTGGTTCCGGGCGTACCGCTGGGCCCGGTCGACCGCCTCGACGATCGCCCGCTGGTCCGGGTCGTCCAGGCAGTTGTAGAGCCAGGGGTCGACGTAGTAGCTGTTGTTCGTGATCTCGACGCCGTGGTCGGCGGCGAACACGAAGGCGCACACCACGCTTTCCGGGTAGTAGAGACCGTTGACCGGGTCGCTCACCTTGATGGCGGACACCTTGACGCCGGGAGCGACGCCCGCGATGCCGATCCCGTTGCGGGGCGCCGCGATCTCGCCGGCCACGTGCGTGCCGTGGGCGTCGGCGGTGGTGTACGGCCGCCAGGCGCCCGGGCTGGTGTCCGCCTTGCCGCCGGCGCAGTTCGCCGACTGGGCGGCGGAGAAGTTGGGCGCGAGGTCCGGGTGGGTGTCGTCGACGCCGTTGTCGATGACGGCGACGGTCACCCGGGGGCTGCCCGGCTCGATGTCCGCGGCCCGGTCGGCGCCGATCGCGCGCAGGTTCCACTGGTCGGCCTCGAGGGGCTCACCGGCACCCGCATCCACGGACGCCCTCGCCGTCTTCGTGGCCTGCCGTTCCGTGAGGAGCTGGACGGGGCCCTCGTCCGTCGCCCCGGCGGCGCTCAGGGGCGCCGTACGCGTCGCGCCCGCCGAGCGCACGCCGTGCACCGCTCGCATCGCCCTGGCGAAGTCGGGGTTCGCCGAGTGGACGACGATCACGCCGATCTCCTCGTACGCGATCACGACGGTGCCGCCGGTCGCGGCTATCGCCTTCTTCACGGACTCGATCGTGCGGCGGTCCGTCCGGGTGTTGACGACATACGCCAGGGTGGGCGCGCCCGCGGCATCCGCGGCCCGCACTCCGGGCTCCGCGGGCGGTGCGGCGGAGGCCGCCGTCGGCAGGAAGCCGAGCGAGGCGGTCAGCGACAGGGCGAGCGATGCGGCGAGGCCGAGTCGGCGTCTGGACCGCAGATGAGTCATGGGTTCTCCACATCATCCGGAACGGCAACAGCCCGGAGCACGGATGCGCGCCCGGGCAGGTACATGACGAGTGGTGCAGGAGCGAAGCTAACCCCGAACCTCCTGGCCAGCAATCGCTGGCCCGGGTGACTTCGGAAAGACGCAATCGGAGTTGAACCGGTCCTCGCGTGGCGCCGTGACCTTGGGAAGGGGGCGCGAGCAGGATCGAGCCCTCTGTCGGATCACACGCCGTGGCCCTAACATCGCCACCCGGCTCAGGTGATCCATGTCACCGCTAGGAACAGAGCCGCCATGCCCGTACCCGATTCGTCCCCGACCCCCGATCCGTCCCCAACCCCCCAACCGTCCCCGTCCAACGTCGCAACAGCGCCCGCAACGCGAGGAGACTCCGTGGCTACCGACGCACCGCCCCCCTCGAAAGAGCAAAACAAACTCCCCTCCACCGAGGAGTTCGCCGAGGTGCAGCAGAGTGCGGAGTTCGGTGAACTGCGCCGCTCCTACCGCTCCTTCGCCTTCCCGCTGACCGTCGCCTTCATCGTCTGGTACCTGCTGTACGTCCTGCTCTCCAACTACGCGGGCGACTTCATGGGCACCAAGCTGTTCGGCAACATCAACATCGCGTTCGTCTTCGGTATCGCCCAGTTCGTCACCACGTTCCTCATCGCCTGGTGGTACGCGCGTCACGCCGGCGCCAAGCTCGACCCCAAGGCCGAGGCCATCAAGACCCGTATGGAGGGCGGCGCATGAGCCCCATGATGACCCTTGCGGCCAACGAGGCCAGCGAGCACCGGCCGCTGATCATCTCCCTGTTCGCGGCCTTCGTGATCGCGACCCTCTTCATCACCGTCTGGGCGGGCCGGCAGACCAAGGACGCCGCCGACTTCTACGCGGGCGGCCGGTCCTTCAGCGCCTTCCAGAACGGCCTCGCCGTCTCCGGCGACTACATGTCCGCCGCGTCCTTCCTCGGCATCGCGGGCGCCATCGCCCTCTTCGGCTACGACGGCTTCCTGTACTCCATCGGATTCCTGGTCGCCTGGCTGGTCGCCCTGCTCCTGGTGGCCGAGCCGCTGCGGAACTCCGGCCGCTACACGATGGGCGACGTGCTCGCGTACCGCATGCGCCAGCGCCCGGTCCGCACCGCGGCCGGCACCTCCACGATCGTCGTGTCGATCTTCTACCTGCTCGCCCAGATGGCGGGCGCCGGTGTCCTGGTCTCGCTGCTGCTCGGCATCACCTCCGACGCGGGCAAGATCCTCATCGTCGCCCTGGTCGGCGTCCTGATGATCGTGTACGTCTCCATCGGCGGCATGAAGGGCACCACCTGGGTCCAGATGGTCAAGGCCGTGCTGCTCATCGGCGGCACCATCCTGATCACCTTCCTGGTGCTGCTGAAGTTCAACTTCAACATCTCCGACCTGCTCGGCAAGGCCGCCGAGAACAGCGGGAAGGGCGCCGCCTTCCTGGAGCCCGGCCTGCAGTACGGCGCCACCGGCACCTCCAAGCTGGACTTCATCTCCCTCGGCATCGCCCTGGTCCTCGGCACCGCCGGTCTGCCGCACATCCTGATCCGCTTCTACACGGTGCCCAACGCCAAGGCCGCCCGTAAGTCCGTGAACTGGGCGATCGGCATCATCGGCGGCTTCTACCTGATGACCATCGCCCTCGGCTTCGGCGCCGCCGCGCTGATCTCCCAGGAAGAGATCATCGCGTCCAACCCGTCCGGCAACACGGCGGCACCACTGCTCGCGCTGCACCTCGGCGGCGTCGACTCGGCATGGGGCGCGATCCTGCTCGCGACCATCTCGGCCGTGGCCTTCGCGACCATCCTCGCGGTCGTCGCCGGCCTCACCCTGGCCTCGTCGTCCTCCTTCGCGCACGACATCTACGCCAACGTCATCCGCAAGGGGAAGGCCACGGAGAAGGAGGAGGTCAGGGCGGCCCGTCTGGCCACCATCGGCATCGGCGCCGTCTCCATCCTCCTCGGCGCCCTCGCCCGCGACCTCAACGTCGCCGGCCTGGTCGCCCTGGCCTTCGCCGTCGCGGCCTCCGCCAACCTGCCGACGATCCTCTACAGCCTGTTCTGGAAGAGGTTCACCACCCAGGGCGCCCTGTGGTCGATCTACGGCGGTCTGATCGTCGCCGTCGGCCTGGTGCTGTTCTCGCCGGTCGTCTCCGGCGACCCGAAGGCGATGTTCCCGGACGTCGACTTCGCCTGGTTCCCGCTGAAGAACCCGGGCATCATCTCCATCCCGTTCGGCTTCTTCATGGGCTGGCTCGGCACGGTCCTGTCCAAGGAAGAGCCCGACGCCGGCAAGTACGCGGAGCTGGAGGTCCGGTCCCTGACCGGCACCGGCGCCCACTGAGCACTGCCCCTGAGCGGCCGCGTCGTAGGTCTCTACGACGCGGCCGCGTCTTACGTCGTGGGATCGGGCCTGTGTCACTGTCAGTGCGGTCACGTAGGCTCGCAGGTGACGGAAGTTGAATCTGGTCGTGACCAGGGAGGGGGCCCACGTGCTCATCGACACCTACGGCCGAGTGGCCACCGACCTGAGAGTCTCGCTGACCGACCGCTGCAACCTGCGGTGCACCTACTGCATGCCCGAGGAGGGCCTGCAGTGGCTGGCCAAGCCCGACCTGCTCACGGACGACGAGATCGTCCGCCTGATCGACATCGCCGTCACCTCCCTCGGCATCGAGGAGGTCCGCTTCACCGGCGGCGAGCCCCTGCTGCGCCCCGGGCTGGTCGGCATAGTCGAGCGCGTCGCCGCCCTCGACCCCCGCCCCCAGATGTCCCTGACGACGAACGGCATCGGCCTCAAGCGCACCGCCACCGCCCTGAAGGCGGCGGGCCTGGACCGGGTCAACGTCTCCCTCGACACCCTCCGCCCGGACGTCTTCAAGACCCTCACCCGCCGCGACCGCCACAAGGACGTCATCGAGGGCCTGTACGCCGCCCGCGAGGCGGGCCTGACCCCGGTCAAGGTCAACTCGGTCCTGATGCCGGGCCTCAACGACGACGAGGCCCCCGACCTGCTCGCCTGGGCCGTGGAGCACGACTACGAACTGCGCTTCATCGAGCAGATGCCGCTGGACGCCCAGCACGGCTGGAAGCGCGACGGCATGATCACCGCCGGTGACATCCTGACGTCCCTGCGCACCCGCTTCGAGCTCACCGAGGAGGGCGCGGACAAGCGCGGCTCGGCCCCGGCGGAGCGCTGGGTGGTGGACGGCGGCCCCCACGTGGTCGGCGTCATCGCCTCGGTCACCCGCCCGTTCTGCGCGGCCTGCGACCGCACCCGCCTGACGGCCGACGGTCAGGTCCGCACCTGTCTCTTCGCCAGGGAGGAGACGGACCTGCGCGCGGCGTTGCGCTCCGGCGACCCGGACGAGGAGATCGCCCGCATCTGGCGCCTGGCGATGTGGGGCAAGAAGGCGGGGGCGGGTCTGGACGACCCGACGTTCGTACAGCCCGACCGTCCCATGTCAGCGATCGGCGGCTGAGGTACCCAGGGGCGCGGGGCTGCATTGATTTTGCGGCTCCGCCGCGTGGGCGCGAGCAACCACAACGAAGCCGCGCACACCACACGACCTACACCACCCCGACCGATGGCGCCCTCAAACCTCCCGCGCGTCCCACTCCTCCAGCAGGACCACGTCCTTCAAAAACCCCCGCACCCCAAGAAACTGCGAAAGATGCTCGCGATGCTCCTCGCACGCGAGCCACGTCTTCCGCCGCTCCGGCGTATGAATCTTCGGGTTGTTCCACGCCAGCACCCACAAGGCGTCGGCGCGGCAGCCCTTGGCGGAGCAGATCGGCGTCTCGTCACTCACAGCTTCGTCTCACAAGTTCGCGCACAAAAAGGCGACGCCGAGCAGCCACGGGGGGAGCTGCCCGGCGTCGGTCCGTCGCTCCGACGGGGGATGCGGAGCGTCCACGAAGTATGTCACGGGTAACCCGTCCCCCGGCACCGGAACAACACTATTGATCTGAGCTTTTCCTGAGCTTGGCGCGGAGTCGACTCCCGGAGACTTCCGGAGGACCCCGCTCCGCAGGATCACATCCCGTCGCCCGCTCTGCTTTGTGCGCTCGGCGCGGCGTCGTCCGCGACATCTTCCGGGACGGATTCCGCGGAGCCGTCATTCGTCCTGGGCGGGGTGATCATGGGCCGGGTCGGCGGCGCCACGAACGTCGACGGCAGGGACGGCGCGTTCTCCCGCCCCGCGTTGGCGATCACCACCGCGATGTACGGCAGGACCAGCCCGAGCACCAACGCCACGATCGCGACGTGCCGTTCGACGTTCCACAGCGACGCGGCGAGGATCACCGACACCGTACGGACCGACATCGAGATGACGTACCGGCGCTGCCGGGCGCGCACATCGTCCTGGAGACCTGCCCGTGCCCTGGTGATCCGGAACACCTGGGCGTTACCACCGCCATGCAGCTTCCGCATCAGATTCCACCATCCGCCCGCATCGGACTCTCCCCCTGCCCGTACCCGTCCGCCCCCGGTCGGGGACCCGGGCCAGGACACCTCCCACGTTACGCCCCGTCTCCGCCGCCTACGAGACCGGGGCCCCTGCCACCTGGGGGAACACCGCCAGCCGTAACACGTACGGCGGTACCCGGCATGCGGCGTACCTCAGCCGGACCAAGACTGGGCGGGAGGCTCACCCCGAGTCGTAGGAGGAGGCAGCCATGGGCTGGTTGTGGGCGATCATCGTGGGATTCGTCCTGGGGCTGATCGCGAAGGCGCTCATTCCGGGCAAGCAGCACAGCCCGCTCTGGCTGACCACGATCTTCGGCATGCTGGGCGCGGTCGTCGGCAACGCCGTCGCCCGTGGGTTCGGCGTCGAGTCAACCCGCGGCATCGACTGGAGCCGGCACATCTTCCAGATCGTCGCCGCGGTGATCATCGTGTACGCCGGGGACATGCTGTACATGGCGACGCTGGGCAAACGGAAGCAGCGGACCTGAGGCCGGACACACCGAGGGGACGGCCGCCCTTCCGGGAAGCCGCCCCCTCGTCGCGCCTACGTCCCTGCGGATCCGTCAGGGACCGGTGACCTCGACGGCCGCAAGGTTCTTCTTCCCGCGCCGCAGCACCAGCCACCGCCCGTGCAGCAGCTCCTCCTTCGCGGGCACCGCGTCATCGGAGGCGACCTTGACGTTGTTCACGTAGGCCCCGCCCTCCTTCACGGTCCGCCGCGCGGCGGACTTGCTGGCCACGAGGCCGACCTCCGCGAAGAGGTCGACGACCGGACCGAGCTGCTCGACCTGGATGTGCGGCACCTCGGACAGGGCCGCCGCCAGCGTCCGGTCGTCCAGCTCGGTCAGCTCGCCCTGGCCGAAGAGGGCCTTGGACGCGGCGATCACGGCGGCCGTCTGGTCGGCGCCGTGCACCAGCGTCGTCAGCTCCTCGGCGAGTGCGCGCTGCGCGGCCCGGGCCTGGGGGCGCTCCTCGGTCTGCTTCTCCAACTCCTCCAGTTCCGCACGGGACTTGAAGGAGAGGATGCGCATGTAGGTGGAGATGTCCCGGTCGTCCGCGTTGAGCCAGAACTGGTAGAACGCGTACGGCGTCGTCATCTCCGGGTCGAGCCAGACGGCACCGCCCTCGGTCTTGCCGAACTTGGTGCCGTCCGCCTTGGTCATCAGCGGCGTCGCGAGCGCGTGCACGCCCGCGTGCGGCTCCAGCTTGTGGATCAGGTCCAGACCCGCCGTGAGGTTGCCCCACTGGTCGCTGCCGCCCTGCTGGAGCGTGCAGCCGTACCGCCGGTACAGCTCCAGGAAGTCCATGCCCTGCAGCAGCTGGTAGCTGAACTCCGTGTAGCTGATGCCCTCTTCGGACTGCAGCCGGCGGGCGACCGAGTCCTTGGTCAGCATCTTGTTGACGCGGAAGTGCTTGCCGATGTCCCGCAGGAACTCGATGGCCGACATGCCGGCCGTCCAGTCCAGGTTGTTCACCATCACGGCGGCGTTCTCGCCCTCGAAGGACAGGAACGGCTCGATCTGCCCGCGCAGCCGCGTCACCCAGGCCGCGACCGTCTCCGGGTCGTTCAACGTGCGCTCGGCCGTCGGGCGCGGGTCGCCGATCTGGCCCGTCGCGCCGCCGACCAGCGCCAGCGGGCGCAATCCCGCCTGCTGCAGGCGGCGCATGGTGAGGACCTGGACCAGGTGGCCGACGTGCAGGCTGGCCGCGGTCGGGTCGAAACCGCAATAGAACGTGACGGGACCGTCCGCGAGCGCCTTGCGCAATGCGTCCTCGTCAGTGGACAGGGCGATCACGCCACGCCACTTCAGCTCGTCGACGATGTCCGTCACGGTTCTCGTGTCTCCTCGGTGATCTTCGGCCGGTCGGATGACAGCCGATTGCGAACGCCTACGAGGTTATACGCCCTGACTGACAGAGCTCATGTTGAAATCGGGGACGCGCAGCGCCGGCATCGCCGCCCTGGTGAACCAGTCGCTCCACTCCCTGGGCAGCGTCTTCTCCGTACGCCCCGCCTCCGTCGCCCGCCCCAGCAGATCCACCGGCGACTCGTTGAACCGGAAGTTGTTGACCTCGCCGGTCACCTCGCCGTTCTCGACGAGGTAGACCCCGTCCCGGGTGAGCCCGGTGAGCAGCAGCGTCGCCGGGTCGACCTCGCGGATGTACCACAGGCAGGTCAGCAGCAGCCCGCGCTCGGTGTCCGCGACCATCTCCTCCAGCGAGCGGTCCTCGCCGCCCGTCAGGATCAGGTTCTCGATTCCCGGCGCCACCGGCAGCCCCGTCAGCCCCGCGCTGTGCCGGCTGGTCATGAGGTGCTTCAGCTCGCCCTCGCGCATCCACTCGGTGGCCGTGAGCGGCAGCCCGTTGTCGAACACCGACTGGTCGCCGCCGGAGGAGTGCGCGATCACGAACGGCGCCGACTCCAGGCCCGGCTCGTTCGGGTCGCTGCGCAGCGTCAGCGGCAGCTCGGTCAGCCTCTCGCCGACGCGCGTCTTGCCGCCGGGCTTGGAGAACACCGTCCGGCCCTCGACCGCGTCCCGCCCCGAAGCCGACCACATCTGGTAGATCAGCAGGTCGGCGACGGCGGTCGGCGGCAGCAGCGTCTCGTACCGGCCGGCGGGCAGCTCCAGGCGCCGCTCGGCCCACCCCAGACGTACGGCCAGCTCGGCGTCGAGCGCCGTCGGGTCCACGTCCTTGAAGTCCCGCGTGGAGCGCCCCGCCCAGGCCGAGCGGGTACGGTCCGGCGACTTGGCGTTCAGCTCCAGCGTCCCGTTGGGCTGGTCGTGCCGCAGCCGCAGCCCGGTGGACGTGCCCACGTACGTCGACACCAGCTCGTGGTTGGCGAAGCCGTACAGCTCCCGCCCGCCCGCACGCGCGCGTGCGAACGCCTCACCGAGCGCCGGGGCGAAGTCGGCGAACACGGTGGACGACGTCTCGGCCGGGGCGTCCGTGAAGTCCGGTGACGCCGGTACGTCCGCCACCAGCGGCTGCGCGTCCTCGGCGGGCCCGGCGCCGCGCGCGGCGGCCTCGGCGGCCCGCACCAGCGGTTCCAGCTCGTCGGCGGTCACCGCGGACCGGGAGACGACCCCGGAGGCCGTGCCCTCCTTGCCGTCGACGGTCGCGACCACGGTGAGCGTCCGCCCGCGCGTGACGCCGTTCGTGGTCAGCGCGTTGCCCGCCCAGCGCAGATTCGCGGTCGACTGCTCGTCGGCGATGACGACACACCCGTCGGCCCGCGACAGCTCCAGAGCCTGCTCGACGATCTCGTGCGGCTTGTTCGTACGAGGGCTCATCGACCGGCCTCCTGCGTGGTGTTGAGGATGTTGACGCCCTTGAAAAGGGCCGAAGGGCAGCCGTGCGAGACCGCCGCGACCTGGCCCGGCTGGGCCTTGCCGCAGTTGAAGGCACCGCCCAGGACGTACGTCTGCGGACCGCCCACCGCCGCCATCGAGCCCCAGAAGTCCGTGGTCGTCGCCTGGTAGGCGACGTCCCGCAGCTGCCCGGTGATCCGGCCGTTCTCGATCTTGAAGAACCGCTGGCCGGTAAACTGAAAATTGTACCTTTGCATATCAATTGACCAGGAGCGGTCGCCGACGACGTAGATCCCGCGGTCCACGCTCCCGATCAGATCCTCCGTCGACATCCCGGCCGGATCCGGCTGCAGCGACACATTGGCCATGCGCTGCACCGGCACATGCCCGGGGGAGTCGGCGAACGCGCAGCCGTTGGAGCGCTCGAACCCGGTCAGCTTCGCGATCCGCCGGTCCAGCTGGTAGCCGACGAGGGTGCCGTTCCTGACCAGGTCCCAGGACTGCCCCTCGACGCCCTCGTCGTCGTATCCGATGGTCGCGAGGCCGTGCTCGGCGGTGCGGTCACCGGTGACGTTCATCAGGTCCGAGCCGTACCTGAGCTTGCCGATCTGGTCGAAGGTGGCGAAGGAGGTGCCGGCGTAGGCCGCCTCGTAGCCGAGGGCGCGGTCCAGTTCGGTGGCGTGGCCGATGGACTCGTGGATGGTCAGCCACAGGTTGGAGGGGTCGACGACGAGGTCGTACGGTCCTGCCTCGACGCTCGGCGCCCGCATCTTCTCGGCGAGCAGCTCGGGGATGCGCGCCAGCTCGTCGTCCCAGTCCCAGCCGGTGCCGGTCAGGTACTCCCAGCCGCGCCCGACGGGCGGTGCGATGGTGCGCATGGAGTCGAACTCGCCGCTGGACTCGTCGACCGACACGGCGGTGAGCTGCGGGTGCAGCCGTACGCGCTGCTGGGTCGTTACGGTCCCGGCGGTGTCGGCGTAGAACTTGTTCTCATGGACGGTGAGCAGCGAGGCGTCGACGTGGTTGACCCCGTCCGCCGCCAGCAGCCGCGCGCTCCAGTCCGCCAGCAGCCCCGACTTCTCCTCGTCGGGCACGGTGAACGGATCGATCTCGTACGACGAGATCCACGTCTTCTCGGCGTGCACGGGCTCGTCGGCGAGCTCCACCCGCTCGTCCGACCCGGCGGCCTTGATCACTTGCGCGGACAGCTTCGCCATCGCCACCGCCTGCGAGGCGACCTTGGCGGCGGCGTCGAGGGTCAGGTCGACCCCGGAGGCGAATCCCCAGGTCCCGCCGTGCACGACCCGCACCGCGTACCCGAGGTCGGTGGTGTCCGACGACCCGGCGAGCCTGGCGTCCCGCAGGCGCCAGGACGCGCTGCGCACCCGCTCGAACCGGAAGTCGGCGTGCTCGGCACCCAGCGCACGCGCGCGTGCCAGCGCCGCGTCGGCCAGGGCGCGTAGCGGAAGCGCCGTGAAGGCTTCATCGATCGTATGGGGCACGGAGGTCTCCCTGCTGTCGTGGCCAGTCGGCACCGATCATGTCGCGCCGGCGTGGCCGTGGACCACACGTTTCCGGCTGGAGTCCGCATCTTTCTGTAGGGACCCGACAGTGACACCGGTAAGCCACTGTCGGTGCCCGAATGTCCGAGGCCGGTACGGGACCGATAGGTTTTCGGAGAAGCCGCCTGTCATCCAGCTGTTCGGGCGGGTGTGTCAGACCCCTATCGAAAGGGTGATCCGTTGAGCCGCTCGGTTCTCGTCACCGGAGGCAACCGGGGCATCGGCCTCGCCATCGCCCGCGCTTTCGCCGACGCCGGCGACAAGGTCGCGATCACATACCGCTCGGGTGAGCCGCCGGCCGGCTTCCTGGCCGTCAAGTGCGACATCACCGACACCGAGCAGGTGGAGCAGGCCTACAAGGAGATCGAGGCCGAGCACGGGCCCGTAGAGGTTCTGATCGCCAACGCCGGCATCACCAAGGACCAGCTCCTGATGCGCATGTCCGAGGAGGACTTCACCTCGGTCATCGACACCAACCTCACCGGCACCTTCCGCGTGGTCAAGCGCGCCAACCGCGGCATGCTGCGCGCCAAGAAGGGCCGCGTCGTGCTGATCTCGTCGGTGGTCGGGCTGTACGGCGGTCCCGGCCAGGCGAACTACGCCGCCTCCAAGGCCGCCCTGGTCGGCTTCGCGCGCTCCCTCGCCCGTGAGCTGGGCTCGCGCAACATCACCTTCAACGTCGTCGCGCCGGGCTTCGTCGACACCGACATGACCAAGGTGCTCACCGACGAGCAGCGCGCGAACATCGTGCAGCAGGTCCCGCTCGGCCGGTACGCGCAGCCGGAGGAGATCGCCGCGACGGTGCGGTTCCTCGCCTCGGACGACGCCTCGTACATCACTGGAGCCGTCATCCCCGTTGACGGCGGACTGGGAATGGGTCACTGATCACCATGGCTGGAATCCTCGAGGGCAAGAAGATCCTCATCACCGGTGTGCTGATGGAGTCCTCCATCGCCTTCCACGCCGCCAAGCTGGCCCAGGAGCAGGGCGCGGAGATCATCCTCACCGCCTGGCCGCGTCCGACGCTCACCGAGCGCATCGCCAAGAAGCTCCCCCAGCCGGAGAAGGTCAAGGTCCTGGAGCTCGACGTCTCCAACGACGAGCACCTCGCCCGCCTGGAGAGCCAGGTGCGCGAGCACCTGGGCGACAAGCTCGACGGCGTCGTCCACTCCATCGGCTTCGCGCCCCAGGACGCGCTCGGCGGCAATTTCCTGAACACGCCGTTCGAGTCCGTGGCCACCGCCATGCACGTCTCCGCCTTCTCCCTGAAGTCGCTGACCATGGCGCTGCTGCCGCTGATGACCGAGGGCGGCGCCGTCGTCGGCCTCACCTTCGACGCGCAGTTCGCCTGGCCGCAGTACGACTGGATGGGCCCCACCAAGGCCGCCCTGGAGGCCACGAACCGCTACATGGCGCGTGACCTGGGCAAGCACGACATCCGCTGCAACCTGGTCTCGGCGGGCCCGCTCGGCTCCATGGCCGCGAAGTCCATCCCCGGCTTCGCCGAGCTCGCGTCCGTGTGGGACAGCCGCTCCCCGCTGGAGTGGAAGCTGGAGGACCCGGAGCCGGCGGGCAAGGCCATCGTCGCCCTGCTGTCGGACTGGTTCCCGAAGACCACCGGCGAGATCGTCCACGTGGACGGCGGCCTGCACGCCATCGGCGCCTGATCCTCCGGTACGTCCTCGACGCCCCGTTTCCCGCCGCGTGCGGGGAGCGGGGCGTCACTCGTTCGGGCTATCCGGCCGGGCGGGGGAGACCTGCGACCACGCACTCTGGAGTACGCGTTCACCACGCGTGCCCCTCCCCCGTACGGCCGAGGAGGTCCCCTTGTGCGCTTGTCCCGCCGCCTGGCCTCGACGACCGTCACCGTCGCTTGCGTACTGCCCCTGCCGTATGCGGCGATGGCCCACGCGCGCGTGCCCGCCGCCGAAGCGGAGCCCCAGCATCCGTTCGGTGCCGAGTGCCGGGTACGCATCACCGGGTCCCAGGTGACCGTGTACTGCCACAACCCGTATCCGGAGACCGACCGGGTGAGCCTGCACGTCGAGTGCGCCCGCTGGTGGGACCTCGACAGCGACGGCTCCTCGGTGGACGCCGAACCGGCGCAGACCGTGCGGATGACCGCGCGGTGCTGGAAAGAGGTCGGCTCGGTGTGGGTCAGTCACCGGCGGGAGAGCTGAAGCGCCCCGGACGGCACAGGAACGGGTAGCTCGCGGCCTCGGCCGCTGCCGCCGTCGCGTCGCCCGCGCGGATCGCGTCGACCAGCCGCGCGTGGTCCATGTGCGTCTCGGGCCGCAGCTCCTCGCCCACGTCCTCGCGCAGCCAGTCCCGCAGCACCTCGCCGAGGTCCGCGTACATCGCGGTCATCACGTCGTTGTGGGAGGCCGCCACCACGGCCAGGTGGAAGGTCGCGTCGGCCGCCACGAACGCCTCCGCGTCACCGGACGCCCAGGCCTCCTCGCGGCGTACCAGCAGCGCGTCCAGCTGCTTGAGGTCCTTCTCCGTGCGCCGCTCGGCGGCCAGCTTCGCGGCGGCCGACTCCAGCGTGGAGCGCAGCTCGGCGATGTGCCGGGGGTCGGCGTCGGCGAACCGGCGGTGCATCACACCGGCCAGCTCGCTGGTCGCCACCACATACGTGCCGGAGCCCTGCCGGATGTCCAGCAGTCCGTTGTGCGCGAGCGCGCGGACGGCCTCACGGACCGTGTTGCGGGCCACGCCGAGCTGCTCGACCAGCTCGGGCTCCGTCGGGATGCGGGAGCCGACCGGCCATTCGCCCGAGGCGATCTGGTTCCGCAACGCCGCGATGACCTGCTCGGACAGCGCCGAGCGGCGGGGGTGGCTCAGGGGCATGGCACACCTTCGCACGGGAGGGCCGCGACCGGGCGGCCCGGGGGTGGACAACCAATCATCCCATGATTCTATGATGGGCCGCATGGCAAGCGAGGAGACCCGGACCACGACGTCGACATCCATAGGCCCTTCCCAGACGAGCGAGCCCACGACGCCCTCCACGCGCGCGTGGACGACACGGCTGCTCGTGCTCGGCATCGTGCTGTCGGCGCTGAACCTCCGCCCCGCCATCACCAGCCTCGGCGCCCTCCTCGAAGAGGTCCGCGACGGGCTCGGCATGAGCGGCAGCGTGGCCGGAGTGCTCACGTCCGTGCCCCCGCTCTGCTTCGCCGTCTTCGGCGTCATGGCCCCACGGCTCGCCCGCCGCTTCGGCCCCGGCGCCGTGGTGTGCGCGGGCATGGCCGCCATCGCCGCCGGACTGCTGCTGCGCCCCTACGCCGGCGGCACGGCCGGTTTCCTGGCCGCCAGCGCGCTCGCCCTCATGGGCATCGCCGTCAGCAACGTCCTGATGCCGGTCATCGTCAAGCGCTGGTTCCCGGACCGGGTCGGCTCCATGACCGGCCTGTACTCGATGGCCCTCGCCCTGGGCACCGCGTCGGCGGCCGCCGTGACCGTGCCCATGAGCGAGACGCTGGGCGGCAGTTGGCAGACCGGCCTCGCGGTGTGGGCGGGGCTGGCCGCGGCGGCCGTACTGCCGTGGATTCCGTTCGTACGACGACCTGGCGCGGGGCCGGCCGAGCCGCCGGCGGCGAGGCGGGAGCACGCGCGCGAGGAGCCGCCCCTGCGTGTCACCCGGAGCCGCACCGCCCGGGCGCTGGCCGTCTTCTTCGGGCTCCAGGCCACCGCCGCGTACATCACGATGGGCTGGATGGCACAGATCTTCCGGGACGCCGGGGTCCCCGCGTCCACGGCCGGGCTGCTGCTGGCCGTCACCATGGTGATGGGCGTGCCGCTGGCCTTCGTCATCCCGCGCGTGGCCACCCGGCTGCCGCACCAGGGCCCGATCGTCGTCGCGCTCGGCGTCTGCGGACTCGCGGGCTACGCCGGCCTGTACTTCGCGCCGGCCGCCGGAGCGTGGGCCTGGGCGCTGCTGCTCGGCGTCTCCAACTGCGCCTTCCCGCTGGCGCTCACGATGGTCGGGATGCGGGCCAGGACCGGAGCGGGCGTCGCCCAGCTGTCCGCCTTCGCCCAGAGCACCGGCTACCTGCTCTCCATCCCCGGCCCGCTCCTGGTGGGCGTGCTCTACCAGCACAGCGGCGGCTGGGGGCTGCCCATCGCGCTCATGACCGCACTGATGATCCCGCAGATGCTGGTCGGCGTCATCGCGGGACGGAACCGCACGGTGGAGGACGAGGCGGTCCGCTGAGCCTCACCCCGGCGCGTTCGGCGCGGGCGGAGGGTGCGAGACTTGCCGTATGCCAGTGCTCGACCCGAACCCCCAGAACGGCCAGAAGAAGATGCTGCTCGTCTTCGGGGCGTTCTTCGCCATCTTCGTGATCATCGCCGTCATCGCCACGGTCGCCTCTCCCTGACGCGCTTCCTCAGGCCGATGGTGGGGCTAGCACCACCATCCCCTAGGGGGTGAGTGTCAGGGTCAACTGGGTGGATCACCGGATGGGTTGAGGGCCGCGAGTTCCGTAGCTTCGGAGTGTGACCGCGAGAGGCGGACACGGACCACTCGAAGACCCACGGAGGCATCATGTCGGCCCGTACGCACACCCCGCCCCACCCGGCGTCCACGGGCCGTGCCGACATCCGGCTGCCCTGGTGGGCCCTCGCCCTGCCGACGCTCGCCTTCATCACGCTGTTGACGCTGATACTCAACCCGTCCGGCGCCCAGGCGGCGACCGCCGAGCCCGCGATCACCCAGCTCTTCGAGCGCATACAGCAGCTGATCATGCGCTGAGCACGGCTGATCACGCGCTGAGCACGGCCGAACCCGCCCGTCAACTCCCTGCGCCCCGTGGCCTGTTTCATGCGAAGCTGGGACCCATGAGCGTCGCAGAACCCCGCAGGATTGTCCTCTTCCGGCATGCGAAAGCCGACTGGCCACAGGTGACCGACCACGAGCGGCCGCTCGCAGATCGGGGCCGACTGGACGCGGCAGAGGCCGGCCGCAGGCTGACCGACACCGGTATCCCCTTCGACCTGGCCCTGTGCTCCACCGCGACCCGGACCCGGGAGACCTGGAAGCTGGCCGTCCACGAGTTCCCGCACCGGCCGAAAACCGTCTACGAAGAGCGGATCTACGAGGCCTCGCCCGGCGAGCTGATCGCCGTGCTCAACGAAACACCCGACGACGCGCAGAACCTCCTGCTGATCGGCCACAACCCGGGCGTACAGGGCCTCGCCGAGATCCTGTCCGGCTCGGCCGAGGGCGATGCGCGCGACCGCATGAGCCGCCGCGGCTTCCCGGCCGCCGCCTTCGCCGTGCTCTCCTTCAGCGGCACCTGGAAGACGCTGGAGCCCGGCGTGGCCACGCTGGTGGACTACTGGGCTCCGTCGGAGTGACCGACCCACGCGGAGGGGCCCGGCACCGTCGTGGTGCCGGGCCCCTCGCGTTCAGGACAGCGGACGCAGGACAACGGGTGCAGGCCATCGTGGGCACGACCGCGCCTGCAGGCCATCGGGTGCGGGTCGGCACCGCACGGTGTTCGCCCGTACGGCGATCCACCCGCGGCGCGTCAGACCTCGTCGTGCATGTCCGCGGCCTCGACCTCTTCGCGAGTGACGCCCAGCAGATACAGGACCGTGTCCAGGAACGGCACGTTCACCGCCGTGTGCGCCGCCTCCCGTACCACCGGCTTGGCGTTGAAGGCGACGCCCAGGCCGGCCGCGTTGAGCATGTCCAGGTCGTTGGCCCCGTCGCCGATCGCCACCGTCTGGGACAGTGGCACACCCGCCTCGGCGGCGAACCGGCGCAGCAGCCGCGCCTTGCCCGCCCGGTCCACGATCTCGCCGGTGACCTTGCCCGTCAGCTTCCCGTCGACGATCTCCAGCGTGTTCGCCTGGGCGAAGTCGAGCCCGAGCCGCTCCTTCAGATCATCGGTGACCTGGGTGAACCCGCCCGAGACGACCCCCACTTGATAGCCGAGCCGCTTCAGCGTACGGATCAGCGTCCGCGCGCCCGGCGTCAGCCGCACCTCGCTGCGCACCTTCTCCACCACCGAGGCGTCCAGGCCCTCCAGCAACGCCACGCGCGCGTGCAGCGACTGCTCGAAGTCCAGCTCCCCGCGCATCGCGGCCGCCGTCACCTCGGCCACCTTGTCCTCGCAGCCGGCGTGCGCGGCGAAGAGCTCGATCACCTCGTCCTGGATGAGCGTGGAGTCCACGTCCATGACGACGAGCCGCTGCGCGCGCCGATGCAGACCCGCGGCGACCACGGCGATGTCGACACCCAGTGCCGCCGCGTCGGTCACCAGGGCGGTGCGCAGGGGCTCGGTCTCGACACCGGACACCGCGAACTCCACCGCCGTCACGGGGTACTTGGCGAGCCGGAAGATACGGTCGATGTTGCCGCCGGACTTGGTGATCCTGGCGGCGATCGCGGCGGTCGCCTCGGCGGTGAGGGGATGCCCGAGCACGGTCACCAGGGACCGCCCCAGTCCACGGGGCCGGTTGTCACCACGGCCGGAGATGATCTCCGCCTGCATCTTCATCGAATCCGCCCAGCTGTGGACGGTCGCCCGCAGATCGCCCTCCATCCCGGCGGGGGGAGGCGTCACGAGTGCGCACAGCGTGATCCGGCCACGGGTGACGACCTGCTCGATGTCGACCACGTCGACGGAGTAGGCGGCCAGCGTGTCGAAGAGGCCGGCCGTGATGCCCGGCCTGTCCTTCCCGAAGATCTTGACGAGAAGTGTGGGGATGTCGGAGGTCTGCGAAGCGCTCATGGTGCTTCCACCGTATCCGGCACTCAGTGCCTGCCGCCCCTGAGGTCCGCCTAGCGGACACGGAACAGTGGGTGTCGCTCGGATGGCCCGAGTCTTACATCCGGGCCACGGTCGCACCAGTGCCTGTGCATCGGCACAGGCGTACCTGTGAGCTCGGGGCGCTGACTCGCGCCGGGTGCTTGGGCGGGTACGGCGCCGGGGCTCGGCGCGTCGGGTCGCGCCGGCCGGTCGCCACCGGGATGGACGGCGGCTGCGCCCGGGCCGATCACGGCGCAGCTTGTCGCCCGGTCCAGCAGCCCGCCGTCGCGCCGGCTGCCCGGCATCGAACGAGGCCGCTGCCGGGTCCGCAGGTCACGAGCGTCGCTTCGGCTCCCCGGCGCCGGTCACGGGCGCCCCTTCGGCTTCCTCGGAGGCGGGGGAGGAGGCGGCGGTGGCGGGGGCGGAGGCCCTTCGTCCGCTCCGGACGACGGTCGGTTCCCACGCCGCCGGGGAGGCCGGGGCGACCTCGGGGGCGGGTCGATCGGCCGGGCGACGGTGGGCGCGCCGTACATGTCGTCGCCGGCGGCAGGGGACGGCGGGTCGCTGGAGGCCGGGTCGCTGGGCTGGGGGTCACCGGGCCGTCGTGCAGGGTCCCGTCCCGACCTCGCATCCGTCCCACGCGCCTGACCGGACGGCCACGCACCCCCGGAAGACGGTTCCGCGCCCGGCGGCCGCGCGTCTTCCGGTTCACGCAGCTCCTCCGGCACGCGCAGGTACGGGTTCGTCGCCGGGTTCGGCGGCCGATAGGGCGTGCCCGGCGTGTACGGCCCCGACCGGCTGCCGTACGGCAAAGCCTCCGTACCCCGCGCCGCCGTGCCCCCGGCACCCGCGGATCCCCCTACGCCCGCCGCACCCGGCCTCGCACCCGCCGCCGCATGCTCCGCGAGCCCCGGCCGACCCTCCTCCGCCGCGCCCAGAGCCAACGGCGCCGCCCGCTGCCCCGCCGCCCCCGCAGCCCAGGCCAGCAGCGCACCCACCGCCCCCGTCATCGCGCCCCAAGCCGCCCCGAGGAGCAGCGCCATGCCGAGGTTCCCCCGCAGCTCGACCCCGGCGCCGAACGCGTCGAAGCCCAGTACCGACAGCGAGGCGTCCACGGAGAGTTCCGTCAGCCACGCGAGCAGCGGCAGCGTCAACGCCGTCGCGATCCCGAGCCGCAGCGCACACCGTCCGGCGAAACCGAAGGCCCCCGGCCCCCGTACGCCACCGTTACCCGGCCCTCCTGCGGCACCGCCCGCAGATGGCCGTACGACTCCCGGGGCCGTCCCACCGAAGGCCCGGGCCGCCGATGGCCGTACTCCCGAGGAACCACGCAAGCCACCATCCGCCGGCCCCGCAGCCGAAGCCGTCCCGGCACCGGGAGTCATCCCGCCTCGCACCCCCGGAGCCTGACCGAACCCGCCCGCCACCCCGACCGGCGTCCGAACCGCAGCCAACACTCCCGCCAGCAGCAGCATCACCGCCGCCGCGACCCCCAGCAGCCACACGCGCCCGTCCAGCTCCGCCAGCGCGCTCAGCGTCACGGACTGGTCGGATCCGCTGTTCAGCAGGTCGTCCAGCGGATCCGGCAGCAGGCCGACCAGGGCCCCCGTCGCCCTGCCGTCGAACGGGACGAACAGGCCGATCGGGATGCCGAGCCACACGCCGTTCGGGGCGCCGAGCAGGGCCGCGCCCGCGATGCGCTTGGGGTTGTCGTCGCCGATCGCCGCGTACGCCCCCGCCGTGAGCCCGGCCGCGACCGCGACGAGCAGCACCGTGACGAGGGCGGAAGCGGCGGGCCGTACGACCCGGTGCACGGCCTCCCAGCCGCGCGGCAGCGGGGTGCGGCGCGAGGCCAGCAGGGCGATCAGCAGGATGCCGGCGGACCAGCCCAGGCCGCCGAGGAGGGTCGGCGCCGTGTCCACCGTGAAGCCCACCGACGCCTCCGCGTCGATGAGGTCGCCGATCTGGTCGGGCAACAGCCCGCCTATGTCCCCGATACCCCCGATGTCACCGACCCCGGGGATCTCGACGCCGCCGCCCCCGCCCCCGCCCGGCAGATCGTCGAGCCCCAGGGAACTCCCGTCGATCGTGATGACGTCGTGCCCCGCCCACGCCAGCCCGCCCAGCGTCGCCACGAACAGCACGACCACCGCACCCGCGCGCGCGAGGAGTTCGGTCGGCGCGATCACAACTCCGGCGCCGCGCAAGGACCGTAGGAAGAACCACGACAGCAGTACGGCGCCGACCAGGCTCACCCCCAGTGGCGTGATCTCGATGGCGGTCGCCGCCTCCGCGCCCGTCAAACCGAAAGCTGACACGTCACCGGACGGTGTGACGGAACCACCCGCTCCAAGGGCCACCACCGCCGCGGTCATCGGGCCCAACGAGCTTGCCGCGTCCGCCTCCAGGAGATGCAGACCCAGCGCCGCCGTGCCCGCCATCCCGATCAACGCCCAGCTCACCGCAGCGATCGCGGACAACAGGATGTGCCCCCACGGCAGTCGCGTGCCGTGCCTCGCGCTCTCGACGTTCGTGGACGCGCTCATGCAGACCCCCCGATCCGCGGCGCGGCCGGCTCGCCGCGCATGTCCCCCTCGCGTGGATTACCACTCTCCGGGCTGGTTTCAACCCCGTCAACGGAACCAGTCGAAGCACGCGCGCGTGGTCTTCGTCGTGGTCTTCATAAGGCCCGACTTTCAGTCAGGGGGCGGAGCCTGAAATAGTTCCCGACGATGTTCGACATCCCTAGACTCCCTGTGTTGGGGGTAACTCGGGGGACTACTCAGTGGGGCGTGGAGTGCCGGAACTCGTACTGGAATTGAATGGACGGACCTGGACGCTCGACCCGTCCAGGTCCTACGCGCTCGGACGCGATCCGCAGGGCGACATCGTGTTCGACGACGCCAGGGTTTCCTGGCGGCACGCCACGATCAGCTGGAGCGGCCGCAGTTGGGTCCTGGAGGACCACGGCAGCACCAACGGCACGTTCGTGCACGGTCAGCGAATCCATCAGCTGGAGATCGGCCCCGGCTCGGCCGTGCACCTGGGCAACGCGACCGACGGACCGCGCCTGAACCTCTCCGGCCCCGCGGCCTCCGTCGCCTCTCCGCAGGCCCAGCCGCAACAGCAGCCGTACGCCGCGCAGGGCGCGCAGGCGGGTTGGCCCCAGCAGACACCGGTACAGAAGACGCCGGCCCAGCAAGTTCCGCAGCAGGTCCCGCAGCAGCAGGTCCCGCAGCAGCAAGTCCCGCAACAGGCACCGCAGCCCGGCTGGCAGCAGCCGCAGCAGGCCGCGGCGCACATCCCGGCGCAGCACGGCCCCGGTGGTGGCGCGGGGGCGCCGCCGGTCTACGGCGACCGCAGCCCCACCACGTTCCACCAATTCTCCATCGGTCGCGTGATGCGCATCGGCCGTGCCCTGGAGAACGAGTTGGTCGTCTCCGACCTGCAAGTCTCCCGGCACCACGCCGAGTTCCACTCGACGCCCGACGGCCGCATGGAGATCCGCGACCTCGGCTCCCACAACGGCACGTACGTCAACGGCCAGCCGATCCCCAAGGGCGGCTCGGCGATGCTCGGCCCCACCGACATCGTCGGCGTCGGCCACTCCACGTTCCGCATCGTCGGCGACCGGCTCGAGGAGTTCGTCGACACCGGTGAGGTCTCCTTCTCCGCCCGCCATCTGACCGTCACCGTCGACGGCGGCAAGCAGATCCTCAAGGACGTCTCCTTCGGCGTCCCGGAGAAGTCCCTCATCGCGGTCATCGGCCCGTCCGGCTCCGGCAAGTCGACCCTGCTCAAGGCACTCACCGGCTACCGCCCCGCCAACCAGGGCGACGTCCTCTACGACAACCGGAACCTCTACAAGCAGTTCGCCGAGCTGCGCCAGCGCATCGGTCTGGTCCCGCAGGACGACATCCTGCACAAGGAGCTGACCGTCAAGAAGGCCCTCAAGTACGCGGCCAAGCTCCGCTTCCCGGCCGACACCACGGCCAAGGAGCGCGAGGCCCGCATCGACGAGGTGCTGCGCGAGCTCAAGCTGGACATCCACAAGGAGAAGAAGGTCACCTCCCTCTCCGGCGGCCAGCGCAAGCGCGTCTCGGTGGCCCTGGAACTCCTCACCAAGCCGTCGCTGATCTTCCTCGACGAGCCCACCTCGGGCCTCGACCCGGGCATGGACCGCGACGTCATGCAGCTGCTGCGCGGCCTCGCCGACGACGGCCGTACGGTCCTCGTGGTCACCCACTCCGTGGCCGAGCTGGCGCTGTGCGACAAGCTCCTGGTGATGGCGCCGGGCGGTGCCGTGGCGTACTTCGGCCCGCCCGAGGAGGCACTGAACTTCTTCGGCTACGACACCTGGGCCGACGTCTTCTCCGCCTTCGAGAACTACCGCGACTACGACTGGGCGGGACGCTGGAAGGGCTCGCAGCACTACCAGATGTACGCCGCGGACATCGACGCGATAGCTCCGCAGTCCGTACAGATGCCTCCGATGCAGGCGATGAAGCCGCCGAAGCCGCAGGGCTGGATGTCGCAGTTCCTGACGCTGGTGCGCCGCTACGTCTCGGTGATCGCCTCGGACAAGGGCTTCCTGGCGCTGATGGTGATCCTGCCGGCCGTCCTCGGCGCGGTGAGCCTGCTCATCGACGCGGACAAGGACCTGCTGGTGAACACGGAGGTGAATCCGAAGACCGGCCTGCCCGTCCCGAACGGCACGGCCACGACCGTCCTGCTGATCCTCGCGGTGGGCGCCTGCTTCGCCGGTGCCGCCAACTCCGTCCGTGAGCTGATCAAGGAACGGGTCATCTACGAGCGTGAGCGCGCGACCGGCCTGTCCCGTTCCGCGTACCTGATGTCCAAGGTGTTCGTGCTCGGCTTCATCACCGTGCTGCAGGGCCTGATGGTCGGCGTCATCGGCTTCTCCAGCCGAGTGATCCCCGACGAGGGCCTGGTCCTCGGCGAGCTGACGCTCCTGGAGCTGTCGTTGCCGATCATGGCGCTGGGCTTCACCTCGATGATGTTCGGCCTGATCATCTCGGCGCTGGTGAAGACGGCCGAGAAGACGATGCCCCTGCTGGTCATGTTCGCGATCATCCAGGTCGTGTTCACCGGCTGTCTGTTCGCCCTGAACGGCTCGATCGGCGTCAACCAGTTCTCGTACCTGATGCCGTCGCGCTGGGCGGTGGGCGCCGCGGGCGCCACGCTGGACTTCAACAGGATCAGCCCGCCCGCCAAGGGCGAGAGCAACGACCCGCTCTGGGAACACACCGTCGGCGCGTGGACCATGGACATGCTCGCCCTGATCGCCCTCGGCGTGATCTGCGGCTTCTTCGTCGCCCGCTTCCTGCGCCGGCACGAGCCCGAGGTCATGCGCAAGTAGTCACCGCCGTACGACGTCCGAAGGGCGGCACCCGTCAGGAGGGTGCCGCCCTTCGGCGTATGTGATGACAGGCCCGGGCCTACCGCACTCAGTACGCGCTGTTGACGTTGTCGATCGAGCCGTACCGGTCGGCCGCGTAGTTGGCGGCGGCGGTGATGTTGGCGACCGGGTCGTACTGGCTGAAGGCCGTGCCGGGGACGTGGTAGGCGTCGAAGGTCGGCTTGATGACCTGGAGCAGACCGATCGAGGGGACGCCGTTCTGGGCGTTGATGTCCCAGTTGTTGATGGCGTTGGGGTTGCCCGAGGACTCCCGCATGATGTTGCGGTAGAGGCCGTTGTAAGTGCCCGGGATGTCATGCTTCTTCATGATGTCCAGGGCCTCGCGGATCCAGCCGTCGAGGTTGTTGGTGTAGGACTTGGCGGCGACCGGCTGGATCTTGATGCGGTTGGTGGACCGGCTCGCGGCTTCCTTCGCCTTGCGCTCGGCCTCGGCCTTCTTCTTGGCCTCGGCGGCCACGTGGGCCCGGTGCTTGGCAGCGGCTTCGGCGGCCCGGTGCTTGGCGGCGGCCACGGCGGCCCGGTGCTTGGCGGCGGCGACGGCGGCCTTGTGCTTGGCCGACATCTCCTCGGCCTTCACGCCGGCGGACGCGAGCTGGTCGGTGACGCTGCCCTTGACGTCCTTGATCTGCTCACTGCTGTAGGCCACCTTGCCCGCGGGGGCTTCGGCCGTGGTCGTCTGAGCGTTGCCGGGGACGGCGGAGAAGGCGAGGGCGGCGGCGCCGAGGGTGGCGACACCGGCGATCGCGATCTTGTGCCGCTGGGTCAGCGCACGTATGGGACCGCGGTTCTTGGTGTTCTTGAGCATGGCAGATTGACCTCTTCGAATAGCGCAGGAGGTCGCTCGCTGTCCGGCGGGGGACACGGGTGCTTCCGGCACAAACGCCGCGGGCGGAACCCGCGGCGTTGAGCGACGAGAGCAATTCTTAGCGGCCGCAAAATTGCGTGGCAAAGGTGTGACGTACGATCCTCGATAGTGGAGCCGGGAAGGGCAAATCAGGACAGACAGGACCGTCTGTCCCGCTCAAAAGGGACGCCTCTACCTACTACGGACTTTCGTACGTGACGTGCGCCCTATGCGCGGGCTCACATCAGCCGTGTAACAGTCTCACCGGCAGTTGCTGGCGCAATGCTCTGAGTGAGGGGCCTCCGTCGGGAGGAGGAGATGCACGTCGCCGAACTCGTGCCAGAGGTAGAGCCCCCGCAGCGCCTCCTCGTAACCACGGTCGACAGCGGCTCGCCCCGCGACCGCCTCCAGCATCAGCAGATGCGAGGCCTCCGGCTCGTGCAGCCCGGTCAGCAGCCCGTCCACCACCCGCACCCCGCGCTCGGGGGTGACGACGAGATCCGTCCAGCCCGCACGCGCGCGTACGACCCCGTCGGCGTCCGCCGCCGACTCCACGGCCCGCACGGCCGTCGTCCCGACGGCGATCACCCTGCCGTCCCCGGCCCTGACCGCGTTGATCAGCCGAGCCGACGCCTCCGGCACCGCGAACCGCTCCGGAGACGGCGGCTCCTGCGCCTCCGCCGAGGCAACCCCGGTGTGCAGCGTGATCGGCGCGAACTGCACGCCCCGGCTCACCAGCTCCGTCACCATCCGCACCGTGAAGGGCCGCGCCGCGCTCGGCATCTCCGCACTGCCCGCCCCGTCGGCCGACGGCAGCGCGAACACCGTCTGGTACACGGACAACGGCTGGTCCCGCTCCGTATAGGAGTAGCGAATCGGCCGCCCCTGCTCACGCATCAGCCCGAGCACCTCCGCGGCGCCTGCTGCCCCCTGAGGGCCATCTCGCTGGCTTCCGCGGCGGCCGACGACCCGCGCCCACCACAGCCGCCCGCTCCCGGCGCCCAGCGGCTCCTCCAGCACCAGCCGCAGACCACCGGCCAGCCGTACCTCGGTCCCCGCGGGCCCTCCCGCCCGTCGGCCGCCACCACCCTTCCAAGGAGCGCTTCGCGCCCTGCTCCATACGTGCGCGCGCGTGGTGCCGTTCCCGTCGGGGTCCCGCAGCTCGACCGCCCACCGCCCGTCGTCCCCGCACGTCGAGAAGTGCACCACCACGCGCGCGTGCCCGATCCGCCCGTCCACGGCGGCGGCCAGCGTCTCGGAGGTGTTGACGACCAGCAGATCCCCGGCCCGCAGCAGCCGCGGCAGCTCACCGAACGTGTGGTGCGACACCTCGGTGCCGCGCGACACCAGCAGCCGTACGGCATCCCGGTCGAGACCCGGCCCGCGCTGCTCGGCCGGCACCCGGGCCGACAACTCCTCCGGCACCCTCACCGCCAGCGTCATCGCCGCCCCTCCAGCAGGGACGGCGCCCCGTAGCGCCCGCTCGCCGGACGCTCGTCCAGCAGCCGCAGGAAGGCGGGCACCACACTGCCCGGCGCCGGCCGCGGATCGTCGTCGTCCGGTACGGCCGCCGCGTACAGGTCCGTCGCCATGTCCCCGGGATCGACCGCCCACACCCGCAGCCGGGGCTCCTCCGCGCCGAGCACCGCCGCGAGATGGTCCAGCGCGGCCTTCGACGCCCCGTACCCGCCCCACGTCTCGTACGCCTCGGCGGCCGCGTCCGAGCTGACCGTGATCACCGTGCCCGCCCCGGACGCCCGCAGCAGCGGCAACGCCTCCTGGACGAGGGCCAGCGCGGCGACCACATTCACCTCCAGCGCCCTGCGCAGCCCCTCCAGGGGCAGCTCGTCCAGCCGTACCAGCGGCTCGGCGCCCAGCGCGCTGGCGTTGTTCACCAGCAGATCGACGCCGCCCAGCCTCCGGGCGGCGGCCACGAGCTCGGCCCGGTGCCCGGCGTCCGTGACGTCCCCCGGCACGGCCGCCACGCGCGTGCCGTACACCTGAAGCCCAGCCGCCGTCTCCTGCAGGATCTCCGCCGTCCTGGCGTCGAGCACCAGGTCCCAGCCGCGCCCGGCCAGCGCCTCGGCGAGCGCCCGGCCCAGGCCCTTCGAGGCCCCCGTGATGATCGCTACCGGCATGACAACCGTCCCTTGTCCGAGTCCGCCACCGATCGGCGGTGCCCTCAACGTAGGAACCGCAAGCCCCGCACCGCCTCGGACGCGGGCCGCAGAGCCCCGGGGCCCTTCGTCCTACGCCGGCCACCGGGGGCCTTTCGCCCTACGCCGCCGGGCCTGGGACGGCGGCCCTGCGACGCCGGGCCTGCGACCGCAGCCCTAGGTCCCACGCCGCAGCCGGCCGCCGCCACAGGTCCGATCCGGCTGTCACACCCCGCCGGTACCGTGAGGGCATGAGTCAAGGCCCCAGGTCCGGCCTCGCCGCGGTGAGCTCCGCGCTGCTGGCCATGAGCAGGCACCTCGAGGTGCGTGACGTCCTCAAGACGATCGTCGCCTCGGCCCGCGAGCTGCTCGACGCGCAGTACGCCGCGCTCGGCGTCCCTGACGACCACGGCGGCTTCGCCCAGTTCGTGGTCGACGGCGTCAGCGACCAGCAGTGGAAGGCCATCGGCCCGCTGCCCCGCCAGCACGGCATCCTCGCCGCGATGCTCCAGGAGGCCAAGGCCGAACGCCTGGCGGACGTACGCAAGGACCCCCGCTTCGAGGGCTGGCCGTCCGCGCACCCCGAGATGTCCGACTTCCTGGGCCTGCCGATCCGTGACGGCGACGAGGTCATCGGCGCACTCTTCCTCGCCAACAAGAACTGCCCGAAACCTCAGGGCAGTTGCGGCTTCACCCAGGAGGACGAGGAACTGCTGGGAATCCTGGCCCAGCACGCCGCGATCGCCCTGACCAACGCCCGCCTCTACGAACGCAGCCGGGAACTGACGATCGCCGAGGAGCGCTCGCGCCTGGCCCACGAACTGCACGACGCGGTCAGCCAGAAGCTGTTCTCCCTTCGTCTGACGGCCCAGGCGGCAGCCGCCCTGATCGACCGCGACCCGTCCCGCGCCAAGGGCGAGCTGCACCAGGTGGCCGCGCTCGCCGCCGAGGCCGCCGACGAACTGCGCGCCGCGGTCGTCGAGCTGCGCCCCGCGGCGCTGGACGAGGACGGCCTCGTCGCCACCCTGCGCACCCAGATCCAGGTCCTCGACCGCGCCCACACCGCGCGCGTGACCTTCGCGGGTCACGGCGTGAAGGCCCTGCCCGCCGCCCAGGAGGAGGCCGTGCTGCGGGTGGCCCAGGAGGCCCTGCACAACGCCCTGCGGCACTCCGGAGCCGAGCACGTCGACGTGACGCTGGACCGGCGCGGCAGCGGAGCCGTCCTACGGGTCACGGACGACGGCAACGGCTTCGACCCGCAGGCCATACGCCGCGCCGGACGCCACCTCGGCCTGGTCTCCATGCGGGACCGGACGAGTGGCGTCGGCGGCACACTCACCGTGGAATCGGCGCCCGGCAAGGGCACCACGATCGAGATGGAGGTACCCGGTGGCTGACGCGATCAAGGTGCTGCTCGTCGACGACCACCAGGTGGTCCGCCGGGGCCTGCGCACCTTTCTCGAGGTGCAGGACGACATCGAGGTCGTGGGCGAGGCCGCCGACGGCGCCGAGGGAGTGGCCCGCGCCGAGGAACTGAAGCCGGACGTCGTGCTGATGGACGTCAAGATGCCGGGCATGGACGGCGTCGACGCCCTGCGCAAGCTCCGCGAACTGGGCAACCCCGCGCGCGTGCTGATCGTCACCAGCTTCACCGAACAGCGCACGGTGATCCCGGCCCTGCGCGCGGGCGCCGCCGGGTACGTGTACAAGGACGTGGACCCGGACGCCCTCGCCGGAGCGATCCGCTCGGTCCACGCCGGCCACATCCTGCTCCAACCCGAGGTCGCGGGCGCCTTGTTGTCCCAGGAGGAAGCCAACTCGGGGCAGGGGAGAGCGGGTTCGCTGACGGAGCGGGAGCGCGAGGTGCTCGGCCTCATCGCGGACGGCCGCTCGAACCGCGAGATAGCCAGAGCCCTCGTCCTGTCGGAGAAGACCGTCAAGACCCACGTCTCGAACATCCTTATGAAGCTCGACCTGGCGGACCGCACACAGGCCGCGCTGTGGGCCGTACGCCATGGCGTGACCGGCTGAAACGCTCTCCGCAGGACGTCACGGACGGCAATACGGAGGGTTCCCCTCCGGACTGAGATTCATACCGTCGTGGGAATGTCCCCCAGATGGCGCATCCTTCGTGGATCTCCGCCGTTCTCCAGTGCGTGCTGCGGCGACTGCCGCGGCAACCGCAAGGAGGGCTTAGAAGTGAAGAACCTGAAGAAGGCAGCGGCTGTGACGATGGTGGCGGGTGGCCTGCTGGCCGCCGGTGCCGGAATGGCCTCCGCCACCGGCGGTGCGCACGCCGACGGCGAGGCCGTGGGCTCCCCGGGCATCGGGTCGGGCAACGTGGTGCAGGCCCCGGTCAACGTCCCCGTCAACGTCTCGGGCAACAGCGTGAACGTCGTCGGCATCCTGAACCCTGCCTTCGGCAACGAGGCCGTCAACCACTGACGACCCTCGAAACAAGCAGTGACCTCCGGCCTCCCGGGCATCCTCGGGAGGCCGGTCAGTTTTGTCGGCGCCGGTCAGTGAAACCAGCCCGTCCGGCGTTTGAGGACGAGGCCCTTTCAGGGCCGATACGGGGGCTGGGGCGGAGCCCCCAGGACGGTCACACCCACGCCGGTCACCAAGGAACCGGCGCTCACCGCACCCCCCGCTCCCGCTCCTCCACATACGCGTTGTAAGCCGCAACCTGCGCCCGCCGAGCCACGCGCTCCACCGGCCGCAACGCCTCCACCCGCGCCCCCATCTCGGCGGAGCTCACCGCACCCCCGTGCCCGTTCCCGTACGCCAGCGAAACCAGCAGCCCGACCCGCTGCGCCAGCTCCAGCACCCGCACCGCCCGCGGCGGATACCCCGGCGCCAGCACCTCCCGCCCCCGCTCGGCCCGCGCCCGATACGCATCGATCGCCGCCTCCGCCACCGGCCCCGACCCGGCCACATCGAGCCGCGACAACACCTCGGTCGCCTCCCGCAACGCCTCCGCCAGCTCCCGCTCGGCCTCACCCAGCGACGGCACATCGGCAGGCGGCGCCTCCCGCACGGCCAGGCAGTGCCAGACCACCTCGACATGCACATCACCGTCGGGCCCCGCCTCGTACACCTCAGGTACCAGCCCGAACGCGGCCCCGTGACAGATCACCGCCTCCTCGGCATCCATCGCCCGCGCATTGAACTCCGGCGGCCCGCTCAACCCCAGCGGATGCCCCGGCGCGGGCAGCGCGACCCGCAGCCCGCAAACCCCGAGCGCCCGCAGCCGCCCCAGCGCCAGCGTGAGCCCGACGGGCGCCGACTCACCCGGCAGCCCCTCCACCCGGTGCACGGCATCGTCCCCGACGATCTCGAGCACAGCGTCATCCGGCGAGACAAGTCCGGCAAAAAGGGCATTTCCCCAAGCCGCAAGACGTCCTGAACGTGGTTCCGAGAGCATGCCCCCACCCTAAGGACCGGACCGATGGAATGAAGCGGTGGACCGGTGGCGTAGATTTCGTTGAGGGGTGCGCCCACCGGCGCACGCGACCACCGAGACGCCTAGCCGCCGAGACGCCGACACCGGTCACACTGCAAGGGGAGACAACGCGCTCATGAGCGATGTTCTGGAGCTTCAGGACGTATCCGTGGTCCGTGAGGGCCGGGCTCTGGTGGACCAGGTCTCCTGGTCGGTCAAGGAGGGCGAGCGCTGGGTCATCCTCGGCCCCAACGGCGCCGGCAAGACCACGCTCCTGAACCTCGCCTCCAGCTACCTCTTCCCGACCACGGGCAGCGCCACCATCCTCGGCGAGACCCTCGGCAACCCCGGCACCGACGTCTTCGAGCTGCGCCCGCGCATCGGCATGGCCGGCGTCGCCATGATCGACAAGCTCCCCAAGCGCCAGACCGTCTTCCAGACCGTCCTGACCGCCGCGTACGGCATGACCGCGGGCTGGCAGGAGGAGTACGACGAGATCGACGAGCAGCGCGCCCGCGCCTTCCTCGACCGCCTCGGCATGAGCGACTACCTGGACCGGAAGTTCGGCACCCTCTCCGAGGGCGAACGCAAGCGCACCCTCATCGCCCGCGCCCTGATGACCGACCCCGAGCTGCTCCTCCTCGACGAGCCCGCCGCCGGCCTCGACCTCGGCGGCCGCGAGGACCTCGTACGCCGCCTCGGCCGGCTCGCCCGCGACCCGATCGCCCCGTCGATGCTCATGGTCACCCACCACGTCGAGGAGATCGCCCCCGGCTTCACCCACGTCCTGATGATCCGTCAGGGCAAGGTCCTCGCCGCCGGCCCGCTGGAGCTCGAACTCACCTCCCGTAACCTCTCCCTCTGCTTCGGCCTCCCGCTCGTCGTCGAACAGGTCGGCGACCGCTGGACCGCACAGGGCCTCCCTCTGTCCTGACCCCGCCCTTCACCCCGCGAAACCTCGGCGAAGCCCCGGTAAGAAGGCCCTTCAAACTGATCGGCGCCCTGTCCGTGACAGGGCCCGCGGTCATACCATGACCATGTGGAAATCGACGCGTGGGTTTGGTGGTTGATCGGCGCGGCAGCGCTCGGCATCGGGCTCGTGGTCACCGCGATGCCAGAACTCGGCATGCTGGCGGTGGGCGCCGTCGCGGCCGCGGTGGTCGCCGGCATCTTCGGCGGCGACGCCGTCGTCCAGGTCGTGGCCTTCGTCGTCATCTCGACCGCACTCATCGCCGTCGTACGGCCCATCGCGAACCGGCATCGCGCACAGCGGCCCCAACTCGCCACCGGCATCGAGGCACTGAAGGGGAAACAGGCCGTCGTACTCGAGCGCGTCGACGCCTCCGGCGGCCGGATCAAGCTCGCCGGAGAGATCTGGTCGGCACGCTCCCTCGACACCGACCGCGCCTACGAAGTAGGCCAGGAAGTGGACGTCGTGGACATCGAGGGGGCCACGGCGATCGTCATGTGACCTCGCACGACGTAACTGGCGCGAACGCGCCACGGGCCACGCGACGGTCTGTCAGACTCGATCAGCAAGATCTTCAACAAGCATAAGATCTGCCGAAGTTGCCGCAGCGGAGAAGGGGTACGGGGAAACGACGATGGAACCGGTCATCATCGTCCTGATCATTCTGGTGGTGTTGGTCTTCATCGCCCTGATCAAGACGATCCAGGTCATCCCACAGGCGAGCGCGGCCATCGTCGAACGCTTCGGCCGCTACACGCGGACACTGAACGCGGGCCTCAACATCGTGGTCCCGTTCATCGACACCATCCGCAACCGCATCGACCTGCGTGAACAGGTCGTGCCGTTCCCGCCGCAGCCGGTGATCACCCAGGACAACCTGGTCGTGAACATCGACACGGTCATCTACTACCAGGTGACCGACGCCCGCGCCGCCACCTACGAAGTAGCCAGCTACATCCAGGCGATCGAGCAGCTGACCGTCACCACGCTCCGCAACATCATCGGTGGCATGGACCTCGAACGGACCCTGACCTCCCGAGAGGAGATCAACGCGGCGCTGCGCGGCGTCCTCGACGAGGCTACGGGCAAGTGGGGCATCCGAGTCAACCGCGTCGAGCTGAAGGCGATCGAACCCCCCACCTCCATCCAGGACTCGATGGAGAAGCAGATGCGCGCCGACCGCGACAAGCGCGCCGCGATCCTCACCGCCGAAGGTACGCGGCAGGCCGCGATCCTCACCGCCGAAGGTGAGAAGCAGTCCCAGATCCTGCGCGCCGAGGGCGAGGCCAAGGCAGCGGCCCTGCGCGCGGAAGGCGAGGCCCAGGCGGTCCGCACGGTCTTCGAGGCCATCCACGCCGGCGACCCGGACCAGAAGCTCCTCTCCTACCAGTACCTCCAGATGCTCCCCAAGATCGCCGAAGGCGACGCCAACAAGCTCTGGATCGTCCCCAGCGAAATCGGCGACGCCCTCAAGGGCCTGTCGGGCGCCATGGGCAACCTGGGCGGCCTGGGCGGCGGTTCGGGCGGCAACGGATCCTCCGGCAACAGCGGCACGGAACGCCGAGAGAAGCCGTCGATCGACTGACGCGGCGTTCGTCGTACGGCAAAGGGGCCCGCCTTCTCCAAAGAAGGCGGGCCCCAGTGCCGCTGAGGGGCGCGGGGAACTGCGCGACAAGCCACAACGAACCCGCAGCCTGCGAACTGCATGTGGTCCCACGGCGATTAGTCAGGCAGCGTCCCGAGCAAGCCACTCCGGCAACGCCTCAAACTCATCGGCCCCCAGCGCCAGCAACATCGCATCAGCAGGCGTCGGCTCGAACGGCTCCCGAAGCAACGGCATCCCCGCCTGCTCAGGCGTCCGGTCAGCCTTCCGATGATTGTCCTCCGCACACGAGGCGACCGTGTTCAGCCACGTGTCCTGCCCACCGTGCGACCGCGGCACCACATGGTCCACAGTCGTGGCCCGGCGACCGCAGTACGCGCACCTGTGCCGGTCCCGCACCAGCACACCCCGCCTCGACCACGGCGCTTGTCTTCGGAACGGCACCCGTACGTACCTGCACAGCCTGATCACCCGAGGCGCGGGTATGTCGACCGCGGCTCCACGCATACGCAGTTCGGGGTGGGCCTGCTCGACGACGGCCTTGTCCTGAAGCACCAGAACGACGGCTCGGTTCAACGTCACCGTCGACAGCGGCTCGAAGCTCGCGTTCAGTACCAGCGTGTCCCGCATGACCAGCCCACCTCCCGTGTGCACCTGCCCACCCCCTGGCGGGCTGGGATCAACTCTGGCCGGGCACGCCGAGATGGACAACGAAATAAAAAATGCCCGCCCCTGATCACTTCCAAGACCAGGGGCGGGCAAACGTTCCATGAACGTCAGGCTTCGGCAGGCACCTCGTACTCACCGATCACATGGGCACGCGCGATCGCGTGGAACCGCAGATTGAAGCCGACGACGGCGGGACTGGCGTCCGAGTCCGGCCCGAGCTTCTCCTGATCCACGGCGTACACCGTGAACACATACCGGTGCGGCCCGTCACCGGGCGGCGGCGCGGCACCACCGAAGTCCTTCGACCCGTAGTCGTTCCGCGCCTGTACGGCACCCTCCGGCAGCCCGTCGAACTCGCCGCTGCCCGCACCCGCCGGCAACTCGGTCACCGAGGCCGGGATGTCGAAGACGACCCAGTGCCAGAACCCGCTCCCCGTAGGGGCATCGGGGTCGTAGCAGGTCACGGCGAAGCTCTTGGTCTCGGGCGGGAAGCCCTCCCAGCGCAGGTGCGGCGAAGTGTTGCCGGCCGCGTAGACCTGAGCGTCCTGGAGGGTCCCGCCGTGCTCGACGTCCTTGCTCGTGACCGTGAACGACGGCACGGGCGGATGGAAGTCGTGGGGCAGCGGCCGCCTCTTGAGCTCGGTCACGTCGATACCTCCTGAAGGAACAGCGGAATCGCGGGTTCTGTGGTTCCGAGCCTAGAACCAGTTGCGCTTGCTGCCGACCTCGGACAGCCACTGGTTGAGGTACGCCGCCCAGTCGGTCCCGTGGAAGTCGGTCAGACCCACCTGGAACGACCGGAAGGTGTCGCTGCCCTCGCTGAACAGCCCCGGCTTCTTGTCCATTTCGAGGACGACGTCCATCGCGTGCTCATCCGCCACGAAGCTCAACTCGACCTGGTTGATACCGCGGTACTGCTGCGGCGGGAAGAACTCGATCTCCTGGTAGAACGGCAGCTTCTGCCGGGTACCGCGGATGTGGCCGCGCTCCATGTCCGCGTTCTTGAAGCGGAAGCCCAGCTGGATGAAGGCGTCGAGAATCGCCTTCTGAGCGGGCAGCGGGTGCACGTTGATCGGGTCCAGGTCGGTGGAGTCCACGGCCCGCGCGATCGACAGCTCCGTCGTCACGCCGATGTTCATGCCGCGGAGCGCCTGCCCGTCGATCATCGTGACCGGCGTCTCCCAGGGGATCTCCAGCCCGAAGGGCACCGCGTGCACGGCCTGGGCTTGCAGCTCGAAGGCACCACCGAGCGGCAGCTTCGTGAACTCGATGTCCTGCTTGTACTCCGAGTCCTGCCCCTCGACCTCGACGCGCGCCTGAAGCCCCACGGACAGGCCCTCGATGTTCTGGTTCACGGACCCGCCCTGAATCCGCACCTCACCCTGGACGACACCGCCCGGGACGACGTTGACCTCCGTCAGCACCGTCTCGACCGAAGCACCGCCGGCCCCCAGGCTCGCGAGCAGCTTCTTGAACGCCATGACTCTCCTCTTCTCAGAGTGGATCCTTGATCCGTTCTTCTCAGAGTGGATCCTTGATCCGTACAAACGCGATCCGGCCGTGGCCGGTTCCGCGTCCTCACCCTGGCAAGGCCCGCGCCCCCTGACCACCCCGTTGCGACCACCCGTCTGCACTACCCTCGGACGGCATGATCGCGACCCCCGACCGTACGCCCCTTCCCCGGGACTTCTTCGACCGGCCCGTCCTGGAAGTCGCCCCCGACCTCCTGGGCCGCCTCCTCGTACGCACCACCCCGGACGGTCCGATCACCCTCCGCCTCACAGAGGTCGAGGCCTACGACGGCCCGAACGACCCCGGCTCCCATGCCTATCGCGGCCGCACACCCCGCAATGACGGGATGTTCGGTCCCCCCGGACACGTCTACGTCTACTTCACCTACGGCATGTGGCACTGCATGAACCTGGTGTGCGGCCCCGACGGCCAGGCGAGCGCGGTCCTGCTCCGGGCCGGCGAGATCATCGAGGGCGCCGAGCTCGCCCGCAAACGTCGACTCTCGGCCCGCAACGACAAGGAACTGGCCAAAGGCCCGGCCCGCCTGGCCACTGCCCTGGACGTGGACCGAGCCCTGGACGGCACCGACGCCTGCGCCCCCGGCGAGACACCGCTGAGGATCCTCGCCGGCACCCCGATCCCCTCCGACCAGGTACGCAACGGCCCACGTACCGGCGTGGCAGGCGACGGCGGCAACGGCGACATCCACCCCTGGCGCTACTGGGTGGCCAACGACCCCACGGTCAGCCCCTATCGGGCCCACGTGCCGAGGCGCCGCTCAAGTTGACTCGCCTTGGCGAGGCGCGTAACGTAGCCCGAGCCGCTGAACCGGGTACTGCGTAGTCAGCAGCCGGAGCGGCCAACCCACTACCTACGAACACCCTCAACGGGGTCGATTTTCGGCGTGTCCGCATGCCCGAATTCGAATCCACCGGGCCCGATTATGAATCGGGTGGGGGAATCGGTTAACGTAGTGAATGTCGAAAGGCCGACGGGCGAAAGCCCAAAGCCTCCCGACATCCCGCCGACAGGGAATCGGATCGAGAAAAGATCTGATAGAGTCGGAAACACCGAAGGGAAGCGCCCGGAGGAAAGCCCGAGAGGGTGAGTACGAAGGAAGCGTCCGTTCCTTGAGAACTCAACAGCGTGCCAAAAGTCAACGCC
>NZ_JBITES010000007.1:0-73292 GCF_044455405.1 Streptomyces sp. NPDC051243
AGCCCTCGTACTGGTTGTACGTGGGCTTTCGCCCGGTGCGGCGAGAGTGCGTGCCAGGCGTCGCGGGGCAGGCGGGACTTTGCGGACACGACCTAGGACCCGGCCTTCTCCCAGCCCCGCCGCTCCGGCCGCGGCCCCAGCTGTTCGAGGTCGCGGCTGCGGTACACCACGTACGGCCGGAACAGATACTGCACGGGCGCGCTGAACATGTGCCCCAGCCGGGTGTACGGCACGAGCGCGATCAGCACCATGCCGATCACCGCGTGGATCCCGTACAGCACCGGCACGCCCGCCATCAGGTCGATGTCGGGTCGCAGGGTGAACAGGCTGCGGGCCCAGGGAGCGATCGACCGGCGGTAGTCGTAGCCGTCGCCGGAGGTGTGGGCCAGCTTGGCGGCCATGCCCATCACGATCGCCGCGAGCAGGACGACGTACATGATCTTGTCGTTGACGGTCGTCGCGCGGAACACCGGGGCGTTGGTGCGGCGACGGTAGACCAGCAGCGCGATTCCGGCGACCGTGAGCAGCCCCGCCGCCGTACCGCCGTAGAGGGAGAACAGGTGGTAGGTGTGCTCGCTCACGCCGACCGCGTCCGTCCACGACTCGGGCACGAAGAGGCCGACGACATGGCCGGCCAGCACGAACAGGATGCCGTAGTGGAAGGCGGGCGAGGCAATGTTGAGGAGTCTCGACTCGTGGACCTGCGACGAGCGCGTGGTCCAGCCGAACCTGTCGTAGCGGTGGCGCCAGAAGAGACCGACGACGAGCAGGGCGAACGTGACGTACGGCAGGACGCCCCAGAGCAGTGTGGTCATGAGCGCACCCCCGGGTGTGCGGTCGGCAGCGTGACGCATACGGCGTCCAGGACGGACGCGTAAGGAGTTCCGAAGTCGGTGAGCCGGGAGCGCAGTCGCTCCAGGGTGTCCCGGTGTTCCAGCAGCAGGTCGGTGTTGCCGGTGCGGGCCGCGAACTCCAGGACCGCGGGCAGGAAGTCGGGCAGCTCGTCGCCGGTGAACTCCAGGCCGTGCGCGCGGTAGAGCTCCTTGAAGCGGACCAGCGACATCCCGCGCCGCCGGGTGTCCCCGTCGTGCCACCAGCTCAGGTACAGGCTGTGGCGGTCCTCGAAGTCGAAGACCTCGACGTAGTGCGCGGCCAGCTCACGCGGGGGTGTGACCGCGGCGTGGTCGGTGAACGCCCTCAGCTGCGGGGCGGCTTCGCGCAGGAGCGGCAGGCGCGCGCGGAAGTCGTCGTCCGGGTAGGTCAGGCAGAGCGCGGCCGCCTGGTAGAGCACCTCGAAGGACGGCATCACGCCTCCTCGGCGTCGGATGTGTGGGTCACGGCGGCCGGGTCGCCGTCGTCGGCGGGCTGCCGTCCGCGCAGGATGTGGAAGTTCTCCACCGGCACCAGCGGCAGCAGCTTGCGGCCCGAGTCCTGCCCGAAGGGGCCGTCGTGGCCGAAGGGGCCGTCCCCGCCCATCCCGGGCCCGCCGTCGAAGTCGAGGCTGCACCCCTGCGGCAGCGCCGACTCCTCAAGGCGCCGGGCGTCGCCGATGGCGGCCGTCGGAATCACATACCGGTCCTCGTACTTGGCGATCGCCAGCAGCCGGTACATCTGCTCGATCTCGTAGGTGCCCATGCCGACGGCGGCCGGCACCGAGGGGTCCGGCTCCTCCCCGAGGTTGAGCGCCCGCATGTGGGAGCGCATCGCCGCGAGCTTCTCCAGCGCTGACCGGACCGGGCCGAGGTCGCCTGCCGTGAACAGCTCCGCCAGGTACTCCAGCGGAATGCGCAGGCTGTCGATGGCGCCGAACAGGTTCCCCGCGTCCTCACCGTCGTGGCCGGTCTCCGTCAGCGCGTCCACCACCGGGGAGAGCGGCGGGATGTACCAGACCATCGGCATCGTCCGGTACTCCGGATGCAGCGGCAGCGCCACCCGGTACCTGCTGATCAGCGCCTGCACGGGGGAGCGGCGGGCCGCCTCCAGCCAGTCGTACGGGATTCCCGCCTCCTCGCAGGCCACCCGCACCCGGGAGTCCTCGGGGTCCAGGAAGACGTCCAACTGCGCCTCGTACAGCGCTCGTTCGTCCCGCACGGAGGCGGCCGCCGCCACCTTGTCGGCGTCGTACAGCATCACCCCGAGGTAGCGCAGCCGCCCCACGCACGTCTCCGAGCAGACCGTCGGCAGTCCGACCTCGATCCGCGGATAGCACATCGTGCACTTCTCGGCCTTGCCGGTGTGATGGTTGAAGTACACCTTCTTGTACGGGCATCCCGTCACGCACATCCGCCAGCCCCGGCACCGGTCCTGGTCGACGAGGACGATGCCGTCCTCCGCCCGCTTGTACATCGCCCCGGACGGGCAGGAGGCCACGCAGGACGGGTTGAGGCAGTGCTCGCAGATGCGCGGCAGATAGAACATGAAGGACTGCTCGAACTCGAACCGCACCTTGTCCGAGGCCTGCTGGCGAGCACGCTCGACCATCGGGTCCGAGTCACCGTGGGCGGGGGCACCGGCGAGGTTGTCGTCCCAGTTCGCCGACCACTCGATCTTCATCGGTTTGCCGTCGAGCTGCGATATCGGCTCCGCGACCGGGAAGTCGTCACCGAGGGGTGCGTCGGTGAGGTTCTTGTAGTCGTACGTCCAGGGCTCGTAGTAGTCCTTGATCTGCGGGAGTTCGGGGTTGGAGAAGATCCCGGCGAGCTTGCGCAGCCGCCCGCCCGCCTTCAGCTTCAGCGCGCCGCGCCGGTTGAGCTCCCAGCCGCCGCGCCACCGCTCCTGGTCCTCGTAGCGGCGCGGATAGCCCTGGCCTGGGCGGGTCTCGACGTTGTTGAACCAGACGTACTCCATGCCGCGCCGGTTGGTCCACGCCTGCTTGCAGGTGACCGAGCAGGTGTGGCAGCCGATGCACTTGTCGAGGTTCATCACCATCGCGATCTGGGCCATCGGACGCATCAGTACTCGACCTCCTGGCTGCGGCGGCGGATCACCGTGACCTCGTCGCGCTGGTTGCCCGTCGGGCCCAGGTAGTTGAACGCCCAGGACAACTGGGCGTAGCCGCCGACGAGATGGGACGGCTTGAGGATCAGCCGGGTCAGCGAGTTGTGGATGCCGCCGCGCCGGCCGGTGGTCTCCGCCTTGGGGACGGCGACCGTGCGTTCCTGCGCGTGGTGCAGGTAGACCGTGCCCTGCGGCATACGGTGCGAGACGACGGCCCGGGCGACGACCACGCCGTTGCGGTTGACCGCCTCCACCCAGTCGTTGTCGACCACGCCGATCACATCCGCGTCCTGCGGGGACATCCAGATGTTCTGGCCGCCTCGGGAGAGGGCCAGCATGAACAGGTTGTCCTGGTACTCGGAGTGGATGGACCACTTGTTGTGCGGGGTGAGGCAACGGACCGTCACCTCCCGCTGCCCGTCCGGTCCGAGGCGCGGTTCGCCGAAGAGCTTGTGCATGTCCAGCGGCGGCCGGTAGACGGGGAGTGCCTCGCCCAGCTCATGGATCCAGTCGTGGTCCAGGAAGAAGTGCTGACGGCCGGTGAGGGTGTGCCAGGGCTTGAGGTGCTCGGTGTTGAGGGTGAAGGCGGTGTAGCGCCGCCCGCCCGACTCGCTGCCCGACCACTCCGGCGAGGTGATCACCGGCACGGGTGCGGCCTGCGTGTCCGCGTACGTGATCCGCTTGCCCTCGTGCTCGGCCGCCAGGTGCGCCATCTCCTGCCCGGTGCGGGCCTGAAGCGTGCGGAAGCCCTGGGTGGCGAGGCGCCCGTTGGTGGTTCCGGAGAGGGCGAGGATGGTGTTCGCCGCCTTCACGGCCGTGTCGAGGCAGGGCCGGCCGTCGGGCGTCACGCCGTTCAGATGCCGAAGATCCTCGACCTCCTCCTCGGGCCTCAGGGTGATGCCCTTGGCGGGCAGCCCGAGTTCCTCCACCAGCGGCCCGAGCGAGGCGAACCGGGCGCCGATCGCCGTGTAGTCCCGCTCCACGACGGTCAGGTTCGGCATGGTCCTGCCGGGCACCGGATCGCACTGCCCGCGCCTCCAGTCCAGTACGACGCCGCCCGGCTGGGCCGTCTCGTCCGGGGTGTCGTGCTGGAGCGGAGTCGCCACCAGGTCCTTGCGTACGCCGAGGTGGTCGACGGCGAGTTCGCTGAGCCGCTCGGCCAGCGCCTTGAACGTGTCGAAGTCGGTGCGCGCCTGCCACGGCGGATCGACGGCCGGGGTGAAGGAGTGCACGTAGGGGTGCATGTCCGTGCTGGACAGGTCGTGCTTCTCGTACCAGGTCGCGGCGGGCAGCACGACGTCCGACAGCAGCGTGGACGACGTCTGCCGGAAGTCCAGCGACAGCAGCAGGTCGAGCTTGCCCTCGGGGGCTTCCTCGCGCCAGGTCACCTCGCGTGGCCGTACGCCCTCGGGGGCTTCCTCGGCTCGCAGGGACGAGTGCGTGCCCAGCAGATGACGCGTGAAGTACTCGGCGCCCTTCGCCGAAGAGCCCAGCAGGTTGGCCCGCCACAGCGTCAGCACCCGCGGCCAGTTCTCCGGCGCGTCCGGGTCCTCGCAGGCGAACTTCAAGGTGCCCGCGCGCAGTTCGGCCACCACCCGCGCCACCGGATCGCCGAAGGTGTCGCCGAGCTCCAGCGGATTGCGGTCGAAGGTCGGGTACGACGGCATCCACCCGAGACGCGCCGACAGCGCGAGGCAGTCCGCGCCCGTCATCCCCCGGAACCGCCCCGCACCGAGCGGCGAGGCGAGCACGTCGGCCGTGAAGCGGTCGTAACGCCACTGGTCGGTGTTGAGGAACCAGTACGCCGTGCCGATCATCTGGCGCGACGGCCGCGACCAGTCCGACGCGGCCGCCAGCGTCGCCCAGCCGGTCACCGGACGGCACTTCTCCTGACCCACGTAGTGCGCCCAGCCGCCGCCGTTGCGGCCCTGGCAGCCGGTGAGCTGGAGCAGGGCGAGGAAGGCGCGGTAGATCGTCTCGGAGTGGAACCAGTGGTTGGTGCCGGCGCCCATCAGGATCATGCAGCGGCCCTTCGACCGCTCCGCCGTCCGCGCGAACTCCCGGGCGATCCGTACGCACTTGGCCGCCGGGACGGAGGTGTGCGCCTCCTGCCAGGCCGGCGTGCCGGGCGCGTCGGCGTCGTCGTACGACACCGGCCAGCGGCCCGGCAGCCCCGGACGTGCCACCCCGTACTGCGCGAGCAGCAGATCGAAGACCGTCGTCACCAGCGGCCCGCGCGCACCGCCCAGTTTCGTCGCCGGCACACCCCGCCGTACGACGTCCCCGCGCCCCTGCCCGTGCGCCCCGCCCTCGGTGTCGAAGCGCGGCAGCAGTACCTCGACACCGGCGGCGACCTCACTGCCGTACAGGCTCAACCGGGGGCGTATGTCGCCGAGTTCGAGATTCCAGCGGCCCTTGCCCGACTCGGTCCAGCGAAAGCCCAGCGAGCCGTTCGGGGCGACCGCGCGTCCCGAGGCCTCGTCCAGCACGACCGTCTTCCACCGGGCGGCCTCGCCCTGCTGCCCCAGGTCCGAGGCGCGCAGGAACTTCGCGGGGACATGGGCGCCGTCCCGCTCCTCCAGAGTGACCAGGAAGGGCAGGTCCGTGAACTGCCGTACGTAGTCGGCGAAGAACGGTGTCTCACGGTCGACGAAGAACTCCTTGAGGATGACGTGCCCCATCGCCAGGGCCAGCGCGCCGTCCGTGCCGGGGTGCGGGTGGAGCCACTCGTCGGCGAACTTGGCGTTGTCGGCGTGGTCGGGGGCGACGACCACCACCTTCTGGCCCCGGTAGCGTGCCTCCGCCATCCCGTGCGCGTCGGGCGTGCGGGTCACCGGGACGTTCGAGCCCCACATCATCAGATACGCCGCGTCCCACCAGTCGCCCGACTCCGGCACGTCGGTCTGGTCGCCGAAGACCTGCGGGGAGGCCACGGGCAGGTCGGCGTACCAGTCGTAGAACGACAGCATCGGGGCGCCGATCAGGGAGTGGAAGCGGGCGCCCGCCGCGTGCGACACCATCGACATCGCCGGGATGGGCGAGAAACCGGCGATGCGGTCGGGGCCGTACGTCTTGATGGTGTGGACATGGGCCGCCGCGACCAGCTCGACCGCCTCGTCCCAACTCGCCCGCACCAGACCGCCCTTGCCGCGCGCCCGCTGGTAGCGCCGGCGCCGCTCGGGGTCGTCCTGGATGTCCGCCCAGGCCAGGACGGGGTCGCGCAGACGGTCCTTCGCCTCCCGGTACATGTCCAGCAGGACGCCGCGGACGTACGGGTGGCGGACCCGGGTGGGGGAGTAGGTGTACCAGGAGAAGGCCGCGCCGCGCGGGCAGCCGCGGGGCTCGTACTCGGGGCGGTCGGGGCCGACCGACGGGTAGTCCGTCGCCTGCGACTCCCAGGTGATGATGCCGTCCTTGACGTACACCTTCCAGCGGCACGAGCCCGTGCAGTTCACGCCGTGGGTGGAGTTCACGACCTTGTCGTGGCTCCAGCGGTCCCGGTGGAAGACGTCCGCGTCCCGCCCGCCGGTCAGCTCGACGCTGTGCAGATCGGGCGCGGGCGTACCCGGCCGGAAGAACCTCCCGGCCTTGAGCAGCGCCGCGCCCGGCTCGGCGGGCGGGGCGGGCGGTATCTCCGTGTCGGTCACAGGCGCTCCCTAGGCTTGCCCTGACCACGAACCTAGGGCGGCGCGCGGGAGCGCACCCGTTCACGGCGCCCGTACGGGTCACCTCGGCACCGACCCGTACGGGTCAGGGCTTGCGGGCGACCCCCGCGTACACCGGCACGATGCCCTCCGCCTGGGCTGCCACGTCCACCTGCTCCGGGCGCCAGCCGTAGACGGGGATGACGCCGGGGCCGAGCAGTTCGAGGCCGTCGAAGAAGCGGGAGAACCCGGCCAGCGAGCGGGGGTGGAAGGGCGTGCCGCTGCGCCGGAACTGGTTCGCCGCGTTCTCGATGGCCTCCGGGCTGAGATCCGCGGTGACCTGGGAAAGGATCAGATAGCTGCCCGGGGCGAGCGCGGCGACGTACTTCTTCAGCAGGCCGTACACGTCGTCGCCGTCGGGGTCGTCGCCCAGGTAGTGGGTCAGCGCGACCAGCGACAGCGCGACGGGTTCGGAGAGGTCCAGGGACTCGGCGGCCCGGCCCAGCAGGGTGTCGATGTCACGGACGTCGGCGTGCACGTAGGTGGTGCTGCCCTCGGCGGATCCGTGCAGCAGCGCCTCGGCGTGCCGCAGCACGATCGGGTCGTTGTCCGCGTACACGACCTTGGACTCGGGGGCGACGCCCTGCGCGACCTGGTGCAGGTTGGGCTCGGTGGGGATGCCCGTGCCGATGTCGAGGAACTGGCGGATCCCGGCCTCGGCGACCGTGCGGACGGCCCGGTGCATGAACCGGCGGTTGGCGCGCGCCCCGCGCAGGACCGTGCCGTCCACGGCGAGGATCCGCCGGGCCAGCTCCTCGTCCACCGGGTAGTTGTCCTTGCCGCCCAGCCACCAGTCGTAGACGCGGGCCGGGTGCGGCCGGCTGGTGTCGACGCGGGTGGGCGCGGCCTCGGATCCGGTCATGCGGTGCGTTCTCCTCGGGGCTCGTGGGGCTTGGTCGGGGCTCGACACGGTCGGGCCGGGGCTCGTCCGCCGTCGTGGACAGGTCGTCCCCGGTGGCCGGGAAGGTTGCCGCACACCGGATCAGAAACCGTCGCGGTGCTCCCGCAGGATCTTCTTGGTGCGCTCGGCCGAAGCGGCGGCCGTCGACATGTGGTCCAGCACCTCCAGGTGCGCGGCGACCTCCTTGCGGGAGTCCAGATACAGGGCGCCGGTGAGGTACTCGGTGTAGACCATGTCGGGCAGCTCCGGCTCGGCGAAGCGGAACAGGGAGAAGGGGGCGTACGTGCCCGGGTGCGGTCCGGAGGCGAACTCGGCGATCTGGAGGGTGACCCGGTCGCGCTCGGCGAGTTCCAGCAGTTTGTCCAACTGGTCGCGCATCACCTGGCCGTGGCCGCTCACCGGGCGCCGCAGTACCGTTTCGTCCATGATCACCCACAGGTGGGGCGGGTCGGGGCGTTCCAGCAGGCGCTGCCGTTCCATGCGCAGGGACACATGCCGCTCGATGGTCTCCGGCCCCGTCTGCCCGATCGTCCCGGCCTCCATCACGGCACGCGCGTAGTCCTCGGTCTGCAGCAGACCGGGCACGAAGTGCGGCTCGTAGGAGCGGATGATGCGGGCGGCGCCCTCCAGGCTCACATACAGGCTGAACCAGTCCGGCAGCACGTCGTGGAACCGCTGCCACCAACCCGGCTGGTTGGCCTCCTCGGCGAGGGCGACGAAGGCGGCCGCCTCGTTCTCCGGGACGCCGTACGTCTCCAGCAGCACCTGCACATACGGGATCTTCAGCGCGACTTCGGCCGTCTCCATACGGCGCACGGTCGCCGCAGCGACCCGCAGCACGCGTGCGGCCTCGTCGCGCCCCAGTCCGGCCGCTTCCCGCAGCTCCTGCAGACGCTTTCCGAGCACCACCTGGCCCACGGTGGGAGCGGGCCGCCGCTCACTCACGCCACGCCTCCCCTACGCGCCGAAAGTACGGGGTGCAGTGTGCCATGTGCCGGGAGTGGGCACACGGGGGCGGCGTTAAGGACCTGTTACGCGGTTCCGTGGGGGTGGTCGCCGCGCAGCCGCTCAGGCTCTGTCGCCCGGGCCGGGGTGGCTGCCAGGCTGGCGAGAAGTCTGAGGCGCTCTTCGCAGGTGCTGCCCGGTTCGGCCGTGTAGAGGGTCAGGTCGTGAACGGCCCGGTGGGACAGGGGCAGGTCCAGAACATCCGCCTCGCCGGAGGCCCCGCCGCCGTGCGCGCCTGCATCGAGGAACTGATGCCCGACATCCTCGACGGCAGGATCGAACCCGGGAAGGTCTTCGACGCCACCACCGACCTCGACGGCGTCCCGGCCGGCTACCAGGACATGGCCGACCGCAAGACCCTCAAGGTCCTCGTCAACCCCTGACGCCACTACGCGGGTCCGTCACCCTCAGTGATCACGCCGGGTGTGGCAGGTCGGGGTTCAGAGCCTGGCCATTACCCGGCAGGTAATCGACTGCCCCTCCCGTCCACGAGACCGTGGAGGCACCGGATCCCGGGCCGGCGCACTCCGTCCCGGGAGCCGGGTCCGCCATCGCAACCCGACCTCGACGGAGGGTGATTCACCATGTCCGCCACCGCTCTCGGCGCGCTCGCCCGGACCTCCGACCCGCACACCGTGCTGCGCCGCTTCCTGGCCCTGGACGCGGTGGTGACCGGTGCCAACGGGCTCGCCTATCTCGTCGTGTCCGGCCCGCTGGGCCGCCTCCTCGGCGTCGACTCGGGCCTGCTGCTCGTGCTCGGCGCGTTCCTCACGGCGTACGCGGCCGGCGTCGGTCTGCTCGCCTCCCGGGCCCGCCCCGCCGCGCTGCCGGTGCGTGCCGTCATCGAGGCCAACCTCGCCTGGGCCATGCTGAGTCTGGTCGCCCTCGCGGTGTGGCTGTCGCCGACCGCGGCCGGCGCCGTGTGGACCGTGCTGCAGGCGCTCACCGTCGCCGGGTTCGCCGGGCTGCAGTACGCCGCGCTGAAGTCCCGTCAGGGCATCAGGGACTGAAGGTACTTGACCGTCGCGGGGTCGGCCGGCAGGAGCGTCTCGATGGCCAGCTCGGCGACGGTCACGTCCATGGGCGTGTTGAACGTGGAGATGGAGGAGATGAAGGACAGCACGCGGCCCCCGTGCTCGATCCGCATCGGCAGCGCGAAGTAGGGGACGGGTTCGGCAGGTTCCCCGGCGCCGGGCGGCTCCTCCGGTACCGGATACGCGGCCACCTCCTCGTACAGCGCGCGCAGCGGTTCGGAGCGGCGCAGCGCGATCTGGCGGTCCATCTGGGCGAGCAGATGCCCGCGCCACTCGCGCAGGTTGCGGATGCGCGGCGCGAGGCCCTCCGGGTGCAGGGTCAGGCGCATCGCGTTGAGCGGGGGTTCGAGGAGGTGCTCGGGGAGGTCGTCCAGGAGCATCAGGACGCCCCGGTTGGCCGCGTGCACGTTGTACAGGGCGTCCACCACGAGCGCCGGATACGGCTCGTAGCCCTGGATGAGCTGCTCCATGCCCGCGCGCAGCGCGTCCAGCGCCGGATCGTCCAGCGGGGTCTCCGGGTAGCGGGGGGCGTAGCCGGCGGCCAGCAGCAGCGCGTTGCGCTCCCGCACCGGCACGTCCAGGTGCTCGGCCAGCCGCAGCACCATCTCCTCGCTGGGGCGGGAACGGCCCGTCTCGATGAAGCTGATGTGCCGCGCCGAGGAGTCCGCCCGCAGCGCCAACTCCAGCTGGCTGACCCGCCGTTGCTCGCGCCAGGCCCGCAGCAGGGGGCCGATGCCCTGGTCGGCGGGGGTGGCGGCAGGCAGGGCGGCGCCCGGCGGGACAATGGTCATGATGACGACCGTAGTCGAGGAGCGCGTGAAGTGAACGAGCCGTGGATGTCGTCCTTCGCGGCCGAGGCCGTGTACCGCGCCCGGGTGCGCGGCGCGGCATCACGGGGCTCCTCTTCGCCGGCGACAGCGAGGTGGCCCGGATCAGTGACGACACGCAGATGACGCTCTTCACCGCCGAGGCGCTCATCCAGGCCCACCGCCGGGAGCGGCTCAAGGGCATCGGCGGTGGCTGGGCCCTCCTGGTGCGCTGGGCATACGAGCGCTGGCTGGAGACACAGCGCCACCCGGGCCCGGAGCACGCCGCACCGCCCAACAGCGGCGCTCCCGCGGGCGGACTCATCACGCAGCCCTGGCTGTACTCCCCCAGAGGGGGGCACCCCCAGCCGCGCCCCCGGCAACGCCTGCGTGTCCGGGATCGCGCAGATGTACGCCCCCGATCCGCAGCTCGCCCTCGACGGCAGACCCGGCGAGGTCAACCCCGACTCCAAGGGCTGCGGAGCGGTGATGCGCTCGGCGCCCTTCGGCCTGGTGAACTCCGCCGACGCCGCGTTCGCCATGGCCGCCCGCGCCGCCCAGATCACCCACGGTCACCCGACCGGTTACTACGCGGCGGGCGCGATGGCCGCGATCGTGGCGCACCTCGTCGCCGGTGACTCCCTGCAGGGCGCGGTCCTGCGCACACTGCGGCTGCTGCGACGCCACCCCGGGCACGAAGAGACCTCGGCCGCGCTCACCGAGGCCGTCGACCTCGCCGAACCGGGCTCGCCCACCGCGGAGAAGGTCGAGTCCCTGGGGGAGGGCTGGGTCGCCGAGCAGGCGCTCGCCATCGGCGTGTACTGCGCGCTCGTCACCCCCGGTGTGCGCGACGCCCTGCTGCTGGCCGTCAACCACTCGGGTGACAGCGACTCCACCGGCTCCGTCTGCGGCAACCTGCTGGGCGCCCTCCCCCACTCTCGGCTTCGCTCGAGCGGGAGGTGCCCCCATCGGCGACCACGGCCTTCCGCACGAGTGGCTGGAACGCGTCGAGGGCCGGGCTCCGATCGCCGCGCTCGCCGACGACCTGGCGGCCGAAGGCGTGCGGCGCTGAGCATCGGGGAACCCGTCTGACCAGGGCCGCCGCACTCCGGCTGTGGCAGGCTGAGGACGAAACCTCCCGTAACCCTCCGTGCAGGAAGGAGCGAGGCCATGCCCCTCGAACCGCTGTCGCAGAAGGAGATCGAGGACCGGCTCGCGGAGCTGCCGGGCTGGTCGCTGGAGGGCGACCGCATCGCCCGCTCCTACCGGCTGCCCTCGCACTTCGCGGCCACGGCGATGGTCGTGCACATCGCGCAGGTCCAGGAGGAGCTCGACCACCACTCCGACCTCACCCTCGGCTACAACACGGTCTCCCTCACCGTGAACACCCACACCGTGGGCGCCGTGACCGAGCGGGACTTCGCGCTCGCGACCAGGATCGAGGAACTCGCCCCTGGTCACGGGGCACACTGACGCGCGTGCTGGACTACGACAAGGAAGCGGAGCGGTACGACGCCTCGCGCGGCGGCGAGCCCAGGGCGGCGGCCGCCGCGGAGGCGTTGCTGGGCCTCCTGCCCGACGGGACCCGGCGCCTGCTCGACGTCGCCTGCGGCACCGGCATCGTGACGCGACGGCTCGCGGCAGGACGGGACGGCCTGTGCGTGACCGGCGTCGACCTCGCCCTCGCCATGGCCCGCCAGGCCGCCGCCCGCCTGCCCGGCGCCGTCGTGCTCGCCGACAGCCGCCGGCTGCCGTTCCCGGCCGGCCGGTTCGACGCCGTCAGCACCGTGTGGCTGCTGCACCTGGCCCGCACGGACGACGACGTGCGGACCACCGTCGGCGAGTGCGCGCGCGTGCTGCGGCCCGGCGGGGTCTACGTCACCACCGTCGACAAGGCCGCCGCCCACAACGTGGGCAGTGACATCGACGCCGTCATGGCCTCCCGCCCGCGCCGCCCGGCCCTGGACCAGGCGGCGTGCGTCGAGTCGTACGCCCTGGAACACGGCCTGGTCCCGGCGGGGCAGACCAGTTTCACGGGCCGCGGTCAGGGCCGCAGCCCCCGGCGCACGATCGCGGACCTGCGCCGGGGCTGGTTCGTCACCCTGCCGCCCGGTGACCCGCGCGCCGACGGGTTCGCCGCCCGGCTGGCGCGGCTCCCGGACCAGGACCGCCCCCGCCCGGACCCGGTGTTCACGCTCCGGGCGTTCCGGAAGCCCGGGTGAACTCCATGACCCAGTTGGGCACCCAGGTCTCCCCGCCGTCCACGGAGAACGCCTGCTCCCAGCGGGCGGAGCCGGCCGTGATGCCCGACCAGACGAACCGCACGCGTACGTCCTTGCCGTCGTGGGTGTCCTCGCCGTAGAACTCCCCGCGGTCCCCGTCGAAGTGCCCGGTCACCGGCGGGAACAGCTTGCCGCTGCGGCTGGAGGACCAGTTCAGCGACCACTGCTCGGTCTCGCGGTCGAACAACCGCAGCGTCAGCCCCTTCGAGCCCAGGTGCGGCATGTCGATCTCGTCGATGTTGGCGGCCCCGTCGAACAGGGGCCGGCAGCGGCTGGTCGACGGGAACTCCTCCCAGGCGCTGTCCGGGTCGAGGAAGTCGGTGCTGCGGCGGTGGACGACGTCCCACTCGCCGTGGAAGAAGTCGAAGTCGTGCGGGCTGCTCATGTGCGGTCTCCGGTGGTTCCTGCGGACAGGGAATCGGCCAAGTAGGCATCGAGGTCCGGGACTTCGGGCGTGAGCAGGTGCCGCACCCATGCGTCCCGTTCGTGCTGGATCGGCGGGAGTTCCCAGACGCAGCCGATCCACGGCAGGTCGGGCGTGACGAAATGCGTCGGGTCGTTGTCCGGGCAGCCCAGCACCGGCTGGCCCGCCGCCGCGCCCTTGAAATGCAGGACGTTGTCCCACACCCAGCTGTAGGCGTTCAGATAGGCGCCGTCGTCCCCGCCCCGGTGCAGCACGACGAACGTCGCCGGGGGCGTGCCGTCCGGCTCCGGCAGCAGTTCCGGCAGGATCGCGTACGCAGCCTTCTCGACCTCGGGCGCGATGCCCGCCGGGTCGGCGGTGACGTGGTAGCGCTTGATGTGCCGCCCGGACACCTCGATCGGCGGCGGAACGGTCAGCAGTTTCTCGGTGAAGCTCATGGCAGGACGCTAGGACCGCTTCCCTGACATCCTGTGTCAGTGAAGTCCAGTCGACTCGTCTCGATCCTGCTCCTCCTCCAGACCCGGGGCCGGATGACCGCCGCCCAGCTCGCCGAGGAGCTGGAGGTCTCCGTGCGCACCGTCTACCGGGACGTGGAGGCGCTGAGCTCGGCCGGGGTGCCGTTGTACGGCGACGCCGGTCACGCCGGGGGCTATCGCCTGCTGGACGGCTACCGCACCCGCCTCACGGGGCTGACCGCCGACGAGGCCGAGGCGCTGTTCCTCGCGGGAGTCCCGGGCCCCGCCGCCGAACTGGGCCTCGGGTCGGTGCTCGCCGCCGCCCAGCTCAAGGTCCGCGCCGCCCTCCCTGCGGAGCTGCGCGCCCACGCCGACCGGATCAGCGGCCGGTTCCACCTGGACGCCCCCGGCTGGTACGCGGACGGCGAGCAGGCCCCGCATCTTGCGGCGGTCGCCGACGCGGTGTGGAACTGCCGTGTGCTGCACGTCGTCTACCGGCGCTGGCGCGAACCCACCGACGTGGAGCGCCGCCTGGAACCGTACGGTCTGGTCCTCAAGGCGGGCCGCTGGTACGTCGTCGCCGGCCCCGGGCCGCGCACCTTCCGCGTCGACCAGATCCTCGAACTCGTCACGGCGCGCGAGGAGTTCACCCGCCCGGAGGCCTTCGACCTGGCGGCCTACTGGACGGCGTACCAGCGGGACTTCCACGACCGCCTGTACCGCGGGGAGGCGGTGGTGCGGCTGGCGCCGGGAGCCGCGCTCTCCGGGCCGCTCGCCCGTGCCGTCGCCGCGAACGGCCGCACCGGCGACGACGGCTGGATCCGGGCCACGGTCCCCATCGAATCCGTCGACCACGCGCACGGCGATTTCCTGCGGCTGGGCACGGACATCGAGGTGCTTCAGCCCTCGGAACTGCGCGAGCGGATCGCCCGTACGGCCGCCGAACTGGCCGAAAGATACGGCAACTTCGCGGCGCGCGGCGACCACTGAGGATTCGGAATCCGTCCGTCCTCCCAGGAGGTTGAACGGCGCCGCCACATCCCCCACGTCCTCGGCGACTGGCGCGAGGAGGTCATCTGGCCGACGTCGAACAACACGGCGCTACGGATCTACTCCACGCCGCACGAAACGACCACGAAGACCACGACCCTTCTGCACGACACCATGTACCGCACGGCCCTGGCCTGGCAAAACACGGCGTGCAACCAGCCCCCGCACCCGAGCTTCTTCATCGGCAACGGGATGGCCACGGCGCCGCGGCCGACGGTCTCCACGTCGTGAGTGACCGAGGGTGGCTGCATGGCCGGGCACCCACCCACCGCTGACCATAACCACGTATCCCAGGCAATGGTCGGGAATCGGTGGCCTTCTCCCCGTGGTCTGTTGCACAATCGGCCTCCGCATGGTCACCAGGGGGGCCTGGGTAGCCATGCGTGTCAACAGTGCATGACTACGGGGGAGTTCATTGCTCACCGGGCCCATCCCGATTCCGCCCGACCTGAAGCTGGCGCCGGTGAAGTTCGGTACCCGCCGACGGCTGCGGCGCGTCTGGCGTTCCAGGAAGGCGCTGAAAGGTATCACCCAGTGGATGATCGACTGGGGCGCTCCCATGGCCGTCGGCGCGGTACTGCTCTACATCTACGCCGCTCGCTCCACCTCACCAAGTGAGGTCTACAAGGCGTTCACTCTGATCGACCCGCCCGACGTGGGCATCCTGTGGGGCCCGTCCCTGATCGGCTGGCTCCTCGTCCCCGCCATCATCGGTGGAGTGGCCGGACACGTGATCGCCACCCGCATCAGCAGAGCCAAATCGATCTCCACCGAGACGCTTTTCCGGCAACGGACGTGGGGACAACGGCTGAAGCCGCCCGGACTGATCCACGATCTGCGCAGATACTTCCACGGTTCGATCGCCGAGCAGGACTTCGTCGACGCCTGGGTACGGGTCGCCCATCGCAATGATTGGGACCGGGCCCAGGACCACTGGGAGGTCTTCGTCCGGGACATGGTCTCGACGCAGCAGTACGCTGACCTCGACCGTCATGAGTGCCTTCGGCAGGCACAGGGCACCGCCCGCCTCACCCTGCTGGTGACCGCTCAGGTGGGGCTGTGCATCGTGTGCGAAAGGCGGAGGTAACATGCGCTCCGAGGATGCGATCGAGATCGTGCGGGCCTCACTGGCGCTGGCCTTTCCCGGTGCGTCGGCCGAGGGGCTGGCCAGGGCCGCCGAGCATGTCGTCCGCTGGGGCGCGGAGGGCGTGGCGGAAGAGCTGAACCCGGAGCTGTCCCAGCGCATGCTGGTGGACCTCATGGGGCTGAGCGGCTTCGACAGTGCCGACTTCGAGCCGGCCGACATCAGGCGGCTCGAGATGGTCCGGCCGGCTCCGTACCGGATCTGGTCCAGGCCCGACCACGCCGGGGACCAGCTTCCCTTCCTGCGGCGGCCACCGGATCCTGACGACGAGAACGCACGGCGGCGGCGCCCGCCCCGACCGGGTGCCGCCGGCTGACGGCACCCGCGGGCGGACTTCACGACACTGTGCAGTTCTGACCCCCCAGCCTGAACGCCGTCGGTTTCGTGTTCGACCCCGACCAACTCCCCGTGAAGCCGAAGCTCACGGACGAGCCCGCCGCCACGTTGGCGTTCCAGTCGACGTTCCTCGCGGTCACCGCCGTACCCGACTGCGAGGCCTCGGTGTTCCACGCCTGCGTCACCTTCTGGCCATCCGCGAAGGCCCAGCCGAGTGACCAGCCGTTCCAGGCGGTCGAGCCCGTGTTGGCGAGCTGGACGTCCGCCTGGAAGCCGCCCGACCACTGGTTGGTGATCTTGTAGGTCACCGTGCAGGCCCCGGTCGGGGTGGGGGTGGGATCCGTGCCGCCGCCGGTGTCGGAGGTGTCGCCGTAGATCACACCTCGGCCGTTCGTCGAGACGTAGACGCGGCCGTACACCCGCGGATCCCCCGTGATCGCCGCACCCGTCCAACCCCACTGGTGCGCCTCGTCATTGATGCGGGTCCAGGTCGCGCCCTTGTCGGTGGAGCGGAAGATGCCGCGCACGCCGCCGATCTTCGCGCTGGTGTAGAGGGTCTGGTACGACGCCCCCGTCGCCGCCTTGCCGAAGCCGATCGTGTCGGCCTGCTCGACGGCGGACAGCTTGGTGAAGGAGGCACCCCCGTCGGTGGAGTGCCACAACCCGTACGCCCCGTCCGCCGCACCGCCCGCCAGCCACACCTCGCCCTTCACCCCGGGCAGCGCCTTGAAGCGGACGCTGTCCCCGCTCGGCAGCCCGGTCGCCGAGGATGCGGTGAACGTTGCGCCGCCGTCCCTACTGACGTAGAACTTGCCGGACTTGAAGCCGTAGAAGGTCTTCGGGTCGACCCGGTCGGACTCCACGATCGCCCCGGCCGGTATCCCGCTCGACGCCGACCAGGAGTTGCCGAAGCCCGTCGCGTACTGCACGCCCGTACCGGCCGGGCTCCACACGAACCGGCTGCCGTCCGCCGCCGCCGCGACCGTACCGCCACCGCTCACACCCGAAGGGTCGGTCCCCGCGAACCAGTTGGCGCCGTTGTCCGTCGAGAACGCGATGTGCGGACCGGAGTCGAGATCGCCGACCCGCACGAGCGTGTCGGGGTTGGACTCGGCGTAGTCCAGGCTCGTCGTCGTGGTGAAGTTCGGCTGGGTGAACATCATCGACGGCACCTTGGTGAGGTCCGTGTGCCGGAAACCGCCGATGTCGCCGAGGGCGCTCAGGAGCGGGGCGCCCGACGGGGGAGAGGCGAGGTCGTTGACGGCCGTCTCCTCCAGGCCCTGCACCATCGGCCTGATGGTGAACCGGCTTCCGCTGTCCCAGTTCGTGAGGTTCTCGGTGCCGTAGATCGTCGCGCCCGTCCCGTACATCATCCGGTTCGAGTCGAACGGGTCGATCTCCAGCGCCTCGGTCATCCAGCCGAGTTTGGGCGTCTGCTCGGGCGGCGACGGGTTCGCGCCCCAGGTCAGCCACGGCGAGGACGAGACGTCCATCGTGTAGCGGTTGGCCCGGTCGGGATACGCCGTGTAGTCCCACGCCTTCGTCCAGGTGCCGCCGCTGTCCGTCGAGCGGAAGATCTGCGTGTCCGGCCACCAGGAGCTGTACGCCGTCGCCATCACCGTGCCGGGCTTCTGCCGGTCGACGGTCAGACCGGCGAATCCGTAGTAGGCGTCGGCCTCCGCCACCGGGCTGATGTCCGTCCAGGTGCCGGTCGCCGTCGCGTACCGCCACAACTGGCCCTTGCCGCCGTCGTACGGCCCGCCCTTGTCGCTGTAGGCGAGATAGAGGTACCCGTTCGCTGCGTCCAGGACCCCCTTGTGCGCCAGGTACCCCGTCGGCTGCCCGGCGACCCGCGACCAGGTCGCGCCCGCGTCCGTCGACCGGTACACCGCGTTGTCCTTGTCGGCCACCCCGACGTAGATCGTCCTCGTCGCGTTCCCGGACGTCCCCGTGGACTCGTCGAAGGTGACCCAGACGATGCCCTGGTTGTCACTGGCGTACCCGCTCGTGTCGTTCGGATCCTGCGCGTAGTTGCCGACGTTGGGGAAGTTCGTCACCTGAGACCAGGTCACCCCGGAGTCCGTCGACCGCCACAGCCCCTTGCCGCTGGGCGCGCCCAGATACAACACGCTGTTCCGGTTCGGGTCCACGGCCAGCCGCTCACCCATGCCGCGGCCGGGCATGTTGCCGCCCAGCTTGAACGGCAGGTCGGCCTTCTGCCAGCTCGCGCCCCGGTCGGCGGAGCGCATCACGGCGCCGTTCTTCGGATCCCAGCCGTTGGTGTACGTCCCTACCGCCGCGTACACCCTGTCCGGGTCCACGGAGTCGGACGCCAGGCTCACCACGCCCGTGTGCCCCCAGTCGTCCCAGCCGACCGAGTCCAGCAGCGGCGTCCAGGTCTTCGTCGACTGCTGCCAGCGGTAGGCGCCGCCGATGTCGGTGCGCGCGTAGGCGAGGTTCTTCTCGCTGCGGTTGAAGACGATGCCGGGGACGAAGCCGCCGCCGTCGATGCGGGCGTTCTTCCAGGTGTAGGTGTCGGCGGTGATCGACACGTCCTTCGACGCACTGCCGGCGGCCAGCGCGGGCGGACTGCCGGCGAGCAGCCCGGCGGCGAGCGCGAGCACCGCCGTGAGGATGCGGGTTCTTCGCACGGAGGTTCCTTTCCGGGATGTGGGGGGAGGGAGGAGGGGACCACGGGCGGCAAGCGCTTTCTGCGGTTCGTGAGAGTGGCCGGGCGACCCCCAGTGCGGGAGGGGGCCGCCCGGCGTTTCGGTCCCGCCGTCAGGTGACGGGACCTCGTACGCGGAGCCTTTCAGGCGGTTCCGGTCGAGAGCGGTGCCTGCAACGCCCTGTGTTCGGGGCGCGGGGAACTGCGCGACCAGCCACATCGGACCCGCAGACAAAGCACCGCCTCTTCGCGGAGCGCCTCGCGGGGCTGTCTATTCGAGAAGCTCCGCGTACGAACCCATGGCCAGGGCGATGTCCGCCTGAGCCCAGAACCGGTGATACGTGAACGACGGCGCCGCACCGCCCGCGAGATACGCCTCGATCTTCGACCAGGCCGGATCGTCCTCGTAGAACGAACGGATCGAGTCGAAGGTCGACGACGAGTTGATCGCGTCACCGTTCGGCATGGTGCCGGTCCAGCCACTCGGGATGTAGACCGGGTCGTCGAAGCGGTTGTAGTCGGCGCGGGTCTCCGGGACGGCGATACCCAGGGCATCCTGGTGGTTGTCCCACATGCCGTCGAGGAGTGCCTTGGCGGTGGACGCGGCCTGCGTGTCACCGGAGCGGTCGGCGTAGTACGTCAGGGTCTTGGCGTACGCGGCCGCCACACCGACGTCGTTGGTGTAGTCGGCGACGGTGACGTGAAGTCCGTTGTTGGCGCCCGGACTCGAGGCGTTCCAGGTGTCGGGCTGCCCCGACCACTGGAGCGTCGACGGGATCCGGAAGGTGCCGTCCGGGTTGACGGTCGTCTCGGACAGCGCCCAGTCGACCCACTTGTCCAGGACCGCCTTCGCCGCCGCGTTCCCCGTCTGCTGGTAGTACTCGGCGACCCGCTCCATCGACCACGCCTGGAAGCCGAACCACTGGTTGGACGGCGGGTCGTGGTAGACGGGCTGCTGGTCGTAGTACATGCCGTAGAAGGTCGACTTGCCGGCCGGCGGCGTCGCGTACCGGCCCGCCCAGCTGTTGGTCGCACCGCCCGCGATCGCGCCCTCGCTGGACTGCAGCCAGCGGTAGAACTCGATCTGCCGCTCCAGGGACTTGGCCCAGTCCGCCTGCCCCGTCGCCGACTTGGGCTTCAGATCGGCATACGCGCTGAGCGCATACGCGGCCATCGGGTTCTGGTAGCCGCCGTGCGCGTGGCTGGAGCCGATGCGCCAGGCCCAGCCCGCCGAGGTGTCGGTGGCACCGCCCCAGGCGTAGTACCAGGACAGCAGGTACATCGAGGCGTCCTTGCCGGTACCGGCCGGGCAGGAGGAGGCCCCGACACAGTTGCCGATCTTCTTGAAGTACTTGTCGTACATCGCGTACCGCAGGTAGTCGCCCATCTTCGCGGCCTTGGCCACGGTCGCGGAGATGTCGCCGCCCTTGCCCTGCTCGTCGGCCCACTTGTCGGCCCAGTACGCGGCCTGCACCGCACGGGCGTCGGCGTCCGGGGCGTTGGTGAACTTCCACTGCTTGGCGTAGGAGGCGTCACCGGTGAACAGGTCCAGGTAGCCGTTCCTGCCGCCGTACTTGAACTGGTCACAGGTCGGCTGCGGCACCGTCTCCCACACCGACTCCTGCGCGCCGCGCTGGAAGGTGTTGATGTACGACGGTCCGGTGTCCGTCGGCCCGGCCTCGCACTTGCCCGGCGAGTTGCCGTAGCCGTAGACGTTGTCGACGTCCTGCAGCCAGTGCATACCGTAGACATCGTCCGTACCGTATGCAGTCTTCAGTTCACCGGCGATCGGATCCGAGCCGACCGAGACCCCGGTGTCCAGCTTCGCCGGGTACTCGTTGGGCGTGTCCAGCTCGGGCGCATAGGTCGCCGGCTTCGAGGCGTTGTAGAAGGAGTTGGTCGGCTGGTCGGCGCGGGTCGGGATCATGTACTTCTCCATGATTTCCCAGGCCCCGTTGAACTTGGACCAGTCGCCCGTGACCTTGCCGTACATCGCCTGCAGCCAGAGAAGGTAGCTGTAGGCCTCCGAGGTGGTCTCGTGGCCGTGGTCCGGTGCCTCGACGATCAGTGTCTCGACCGAGTGGTAGGGGATGCCCTCGGGCGAGAAGTAGCCGTTCGCCGGGTTGGTGATCTTGCCGTACAGCTCCAGGAAGCGGGCGTCGTACGCCTTTGTCGCCGCGATCTGGGTCGCCGTGACGGTGGCCTTCGCGTGCCCGCCGGCCGTCGACTCGAACGTCGCCGAGCCGGTGCCGGAGGAGGCGGCGGTGATGGTCACCTTCTGGGCGGTGTTCCAGTTCGAGGGCGTGAAGGTGAGCGAGGCGCCGCCGGTCACCGACAGCCCCGAGTTGCCGCTGGTGCGGGCGGTGGTGACGGTGACGTTCGCCGACGGCTGGGTCGACAGCTTCACGTCGTACGTCGCCGTCTTGCCCTGCTGGACCGGGAGTTGGGCCGGCGAGGCCACCACGGCGGGACCCGAGGCGACCGTGATGCCGACCGGCGTGGACTCCGCGGACGCGCCCATGCTGTCGTACGCCTTCGCGAGGAGCGAATGACTGCCCACGGTCAAACTTGAGACGGAGAGCGAGTACGGCGCCGTCGTGTCCGTGCCGAGCAGCGTGGCGTCGTCGTAGAACTCGACCTTGCTGATGGTGGCGTTGTCCGCGGCAGCGGCCGTGGCCGCGAGCGGGACCGCGTCGCCCTGCGAGTAGACGGCGCCCGCCGCCGGGCTGGTCAGCACGGTGATGGGGGGTTGATGGGCGCCGGTGCAGCTGGTGCCGTTGATCGCGAAGTTGGTGGGGGCGGCGTTGCTGCCGCTGTAGGTGAACTGCGCGCCGGTCGTGACCGCGGCCCCGGCGGCGATCCGCCCGTTGTAGCCGGCGTCCTTCACGGTGACCGTCTGGCCGGACTGGGACCAGGTGCCGTTCCAGCCGTTGCTGAGCTTCTGGTTGCCCGCGTAGCCGTACGTCAGGGTCCAGCCGTCGATGACGTCCGTGCCCCGGTTGGTGATCGTCAGGTCCGCGGTGAAGCCGGAGCCCCAGTCATTGGTCTTGTAGTCGACACTGCACTGAAGGGCCGCTGCCCGAGCGGGCGTTGATCCCGTGCTCAGCATCGTCAAGGGGAGCGCCATGGCCGCGACGACGGCCGTCCACAGCCGTCGCACGGCTCCGCGTCTGCGTGGGGGATGCATGTGCTGGTTCCTCCTTGCGGCTCGGAGAAGTCAAGGCTTGAACCAGTGGGAGCGCTCCCATAGTGGGGACGGGGGTGCAAGGGGTCAAGGCGCTTGAAGAGTCGAAAAGATTCGATGAGTCCAGTTGAGCAAAACTCCGTAACTCCCCTGTCCTTCACCGTCACTTGGCGCTAGCTTCATTGACACCAGTGGGAGCGATTCCATCAGTCGACGCGTCCGTCACGACGGGCTCGGGCCGCGAGGAGTCGCTCATGCGACACCCCCCGCGTTCAGTACTTTTAGCCGTCGTCGGCATCTCCTCCTTGCCTCTTGCGCGCCCTGCACGGATGGACCGTCAGCACCCGCAACCAAGAAGGAACCGCACTCATGAGTCGTACGAGAACAGCGATGCTCGCCGCCCTGGCGCTGGTCGCCGGAGCCTCGGGGACCGCGCTCGCCGCGGATCCGGGCGGAATCGGCACGGCCGCCGTGCCCTGCACCGTGGACTACAAGGTGCAGAACCAGTGGGACACCGGGTTCACCGCCGCCGTGACGGTCACCAACCAGGGGGCCGCGAAGTCGAACTGGTCGGTGAAGTGGTCGTACGCCGGAAACCAGAAGGTCACGGGCGGCTGGAACGCCAAGGTCAGCCAGAGCGGTGCCGACGTCACCGCGGCCAACGAGTCGTACAACGGCACGCTGGCGACCGGCGGTTCGGTCAGCTTCGGCTTCCAGGCGTCCTACAGCGGTACCAACGCGATCCCGGCGACCTTCACCCTCGACGGTGTGACCTGCAACGTCGACGACGGCGGTGGCGGCGGCACGGACCCCGACCCCGACCCGACCGGCCCGAAGGTCGACAACCCCTACTCCGGCGCCAAGGTGTACGTGAACCCGGAGTGGTCCGCGAAGGCCGCCGCCGAACCGGGCGGCAGCCGCATCGCCGACCAGCCGACCGGTGTCTGGCTGGACCGGATCGCCGCGATCAACGGCGTCAACGGCGGCATGGGTCTGCGCGACCACCTCGACGAGGCCCTGACCCAGAAGGGCTCCGGCGAACTCGTCGTCCAGCTGGTCATCTACAACCTGCCGGGACGCGACTGCTCCGCCCTCGCCTCCAACGGCGAACTCGGCCCGACGGAGATCGGCCGCTACAAGACCGAGTACATCGATCCGATCGCCGCGATCCTCGCCGACCCGAAGTACGCCTCACTGCGGATCGTGACCACCATCGAGATCGACTCGCTGCCGAACCTCGTCACCAACACCGGCAGCCGGCCCACGGCCACCCCGCAGTGCGACGTGATGAAGGCCAACGGCAACTACCAGAAGGGCGTCGGCTACGCCCTCAACAAGCTCGGTGACGTCGCCAACGTCTACAACTACATCGACGCCGGGCACCACGGCTGGATCGGCTGGGACGACAACTTCGCCCCCAGTGCCGCCATGATGAAGGAGGCCGCCACCTCCGAGGGCGCCACCGTGAACGACGTGCACGGCTTCATCACCAACACGGCCAACTACAGCGCCCTGAAGGAGAACAACTTCACCATCGACGACTCCGTGGCCGGCAAGTCGGTCCGCGAGTCCAAGTGGGTCGACTGGAACCGGTACGTCGACGAGCTGTCCTTCGCGCAGGCCTTCCGCCGGCAGCTGGTCACGACCGGCTTCAACTCCGGTATCGGCATGCTGATCGACACGTCGAGGAACGGCTGGGGCGGCTCGGCGCGGCCCGCCGGTCCCGGCCCGATGACCGACGTCGACGCGTACGTCAACGGCGGCCGCTACGACCGCCGCCTCAACACCGGCAACTGGTGCAACCAGTCCGGCGCCGGCCTCGGTGAGCGGCCGCAGGCCAGTCCGGCGGCCGGGATCGACGCGTACGTCTGGATGAAGCCGCCGGGGGAGTCCGACGGTGCCAGCCAGGAGATCCCGAACGACGAGGGCAAGGGGTTCGACCGGATGTGCGACCCGACGTACACGGGGAACCCGCGCAACGGCAACAACATGTCCGGTGCGCTGCCGAACGCTCCGCTGTCTGGGCACTGGTTCTCTGCGCAGTTCCAGCAGTTGATGCAGAACGCGTATCCGCCGTTGTCGTGACGCGGGGACTGCGACTGCGGGCCGTGTGTGGCTGGTCGCGCCCGCGCGGCGGTAGCCGCAAATCGACTACAGCCCCACGCCCCTGAAGGGCGTCGTAGTTCGCCGGGGTCGGTCAGAGCTCTTGGGCCAGGCCCCGGCGGATTGCGAACTCCACTGCCGAGTAGTTGCCGTCGGGGCGCTCGAGTTGCAGTGGCTCCGTCGGGTGCAGCGGCGGCTGGGCCATGAAGCGGGGGCGGGTGCCGTGGTGGGGCTGGGCCGCGTGGACCAGGAAGGGGTGGCAGATGTAGACGTCGCCGGGGCGGCCGGTGGCGTGGGCGAGCGGGCGGTGTGCGGAGGCCTCGGCGACCTTGGGGCCGAGTTCCAGGAAGGAGGCGCCGTACTCGCCGTACGGCTCGAGGACCGGCGGTACGTCGAGATGCGAGCCGACCCGGATGCGGGTGGGGGCGTCGTCCTCGGTGACCTCGCTGAACAGGAAGAGCATGAGCAGCGCGCGGTCCTTGGAGCGCACGTTCGTGTGCGGGTGCTCGGCGCCCTCGGGGACATAGCTGCCCTCGATGTGCCAGCCGGCGTCGTCCGGTTCCTCCTCGTGCGGGAACCGCAGCGGGAAGCTGCCCAGCGAGTAGCGGGACTGCCAGCGGTCCTCGCCCACCAGTACGTCGAAGGCCTCGTGCAGGACGGGCGTGTTCACGGCGGCCGCGAACGGGCCCTGCGCCATGTCGTACACCCAGTGCACGGGGGCCTTCCAGGTGCCCGGGTCCTGCGGGTCGTACCCCGTCTCCCGCCACAGCAGCCGGGCGCAGTGCTCGGCGACACGTGGCGGAAAGGCGCCCTCGATCCTCACGAACCCGTCCTCGAGGAAGCGTTCCACCATCTCGTCGTCCATCGGGCCATCGTGGGGGACCGGCCGTCCGGCCCGCACCCCATTTTCTCGCTACCGCTTTCCGCGCAGTCGTGTTCGGGCAGTCGTGTTCGGGCAGTCGTTCTCGCGCAGTCGTTTTTGCCGTTACGGCAATGACAGTGGCCCCTCGACGGTGCGTCGGCGCACGCTGGCCCCATCCCGAGGAGAGGCTGACTGGCATGGCGCACAACCACCACGCGGACCGGCACGGCGGTCACCGTCACCACGACCACACCGACATCGACTGGAGCGAGATGGCCCCGCTCCTGGAGGCGCAGGCGGAGCTGTTCACGCCCCTGTGCGAGCACGCCCTGGCCTGGCTGGCCAAGCGGCAGACCGAACCGGGGCTGATCGTCGACGCGGGCAGCGGGCCCGGCGTCGTCGCCTGCCTGCTCGCCGACACCTTCCCCGGCGCCCGGATCGTCGCCGTGGACGGTTCCGGGCCGCTTCTGGAGCGCGCCCGGGCCCGGGCCGAGCGGCTCGGGGTCGCCGACCGTTTCGGCACGCTCACCGGTGAACTCCCGGGTGTCCTGGACGACTTGGACTACCCGGCCGACCTGTTGTGGGCCAGCCGCAGCCTGCACCACCTGGGCGACCAGCGAGCCGCCCTCGCCGCGTTCGCCGCACGCCTCACGCACGGCGGCACACTGGCCCTCCAGGAGGGCGGCCTCCCGGCCCGTTTCCTCCCGCGTGACCTGGGCTTCGGCCGGCCCGGGCTGCAGGCGCGCCTCGACGTCCTGGAGGAGGAGTGGTTCGCCGCGATGCGCGCGGACCTGCCCGGCTCCGTCGCCGAGGCCGAGGACTGGCCCGCCCTGCTCACCGCCGCCGGCCTGCGGCCCACCGGCACCCGCACCTTCCTCCTCGACCTGCCCGCCCCGACCACGGACCGCGCCCGCGCCTACGTCGTCGCCTCCCTGACCCGCACCCGTGACGCCCTCGCCGACCACCTCGACGCCGACGACCGCGCGACCCTCGACCGGCTCCTCGACCCGGACGACAAGGCGAGCGTGCATCACCGGCCGGACGTGTTCGTCCTGGCGGCGCAGACGGTGTACACGGCGGTGCGGACGAGGTGACGCCGGTCGGCAACCGTTCGGCCGCCGGCCGGTGACGCGCAGGCCGTTGCGGAGCCCCTTGACTTCGAGAGTTCTCCAACTGGTCTACTCCCCCTGTTCGACACACACAGGGGGTAACCATGACCGACTCTCCGGTCGCACTCATCACCGGCGGCGGCAGTGGAATCGGCGCCGCGGTCGCGCGGCAGCTCCTCGACGCCGGCCACCGGGTCGCCGTGACCGGGCGCGGCGAGGCACGGCTGCGTGGCTTCGCTAAGGAACTCGGGGAACCCGAGGGCCTGTTGACGATCGCCGGAAACACGGCGGACCACGGTGACGTCCAGGCGGCCGTCGACACTACGCTCAAGGCCTTCGGCCGACTGGACACCGTCGTCGCCAACGCCGGTGTCGCCACCCACGACACGGTCGCCGAGGGAGACCCGAGCGGCTGGGCCGACATGGTGCTCACCAACGTCCTCGGCCCGGCCCTGCTCATCCGCGCCTCCATCGACGCCCTCAGGGAGACCCGCGGCCGGATCGTCCTCGTCGGCAGCGTCGCCGGGTTCGTGCACGGGCCGGGCAATCTCTACGGGGCGACGAAGTGGGCCGTGACCGGGCTCGCCGAGAACACCCGGCGGCAGGTCACCGAGTGGGGCGTCGGCGTGACCCTGGTCGCGCCCGGCAGGGTGGAGACACCGTTCTGGGACGGCTACGGCAGCCTGCCGCCGGGCCGTCTGCTCACCGCCGAACAGATCGCCGACTCGGTCGTGTGGGCTGTCCGGCAGCCCGACGGCGTCGACGTCAACACCGTCGTCGTACGGCCGCTCGGACAGCCCAACTGACCTCGCTCCGCGCTCAGTTGTCCTGAATGAACTCCCTCGCCAGTCTCTCGCCCAGCGACGCCGCCGCCTCATGGTCCTCGATGGGCGAGACCTGGGAGTTCCTGAAGAGGATGTACGTCACTCCGGAGCCGGTGCCGCCGGTCGCCGGGTCGGGGTCGATGCCGAGGGCTTCGGCGGCGGCGTAGGAGGCCTCGCCGATGACGTTCTTGGGGCCGGTGTCGCCCACGACGGCGTACAGGACCTGGTCGTCGTGGATGACGGCGGCCACGCTGCCGCCCCTGATTCCGGCCGTCTTGTAGTCCCACGTGTCGCTGACACCGGGGACGACGACGAACGGCAGGGTCTCGGACCGCAGCGGCCTGCCGTCGGACTGGTGGAACGCCGTCTGTGCCTGGAACCAGGGGTCGGTGTTCTCGTTGCACATCTCGGTGCGCTGGCCGTCGCAGTCGATGTCCATGTCGGCCTTCCAGAAGACGGCGCCGTGCTTGCCGCACACCGCAACGGTGGCCGGGGCCCCTGCGTCGGTGCGGTACCTGCCGTTCGAGATCTGCGCGCAGGTCGCCACCTTCGCGAGCAGGTCGGCCGCGCCGACCGGTGCCTCCAGAGGCGGCGGTTGCGGCGTGCCGGACGCGGTCGCGGGAAGCAGTCCGGCGGCGAGCAGCGCGGCGCCGGAGGCCGCGGTGAGGGTTCGTTGTCGGATGTGCACGTGCGAGGGGCCCTTCTGTGGCAGGTCTGTCAGGAAGGTTTCCTTATCCGAGCCGGCGCTGATTGCGGCGTCAGGACCCCAGTAGAAGACTGGTCGTGTCAAAGATTTCGGACATTCGCCCGGTTTCTGGAGGTGTCATGTTCGTACGCGCCATTTACGCGACCGGCGATCCCACGAAGATCGACACGGCCATCAGGGCTATGAACACGGAAGGGCGGGACCTGCTGGAGGACCGCCCGGGATACCGCGGAGCGAGTGTCTTCGTGGACCGGACGCTGGGAAAGCTGCTCGCGGCGAGCTGGTGGGAGACGGAGGAGGCCCGGCGCAACAGTGACGAGGTGCTGCGGGAGCGGCGGGCGGCGATGCTGGAGCCGTTCGCGGGGACCCTCGCCGTCGAGAACTACGAGGCGCTGGTCTTCCACCAGATCCAGCAGCCGCAGCCGGGCGGCGGACTGCGCCTGACCAGGCTGGAGTTCGACCCCATGGACACCGACCTGCTGGCGGACACGTTCCGTACCACGGTGATTCCCAAGATCGAGACTCTCCCGGGACTGGCCAGGGCGGTCCTTCTGGTCGACCGGGAGCGGGGGCGCGGGCTGGTCGGGAACACCTTCGTCGACCAGGCCTCCCTGGCGGCGTCCCGCGCGGGCCAGGCGGCGGCCCGGCACGAGGGAGCGGCCAAGGCACATGTGACCGTGACCGGACTGGAGGAGTTCGAGGTGGTCCACACCGACGTGCGCGGCGACTGAGACGGCACCCGCACGTCCGCCCGCCGCTCGGGCAGCCGAGCGGCGGGCGGAGTCGTACCGCAACGGTGACGGTCGTCGTACCGGATCGGCGTCAGACCATGTCGAAATACCGGAACGCCGTCACACCACGTCGAACGCGGCAGGGTCCGGGCCGATCCGCCGGTCCTCGTTCAGCGCGCTGATCGCGGCGAGGTCCTCGTCGTCCAGACTGAAGTCGAAGACCTCGATGTTCTCCTTGATCCGCGACGGCGTCACGGACTTCGGGATCACGACGTTGCCCAGCTGCAGATGCCAGCGCAGCACGATCTGGGCCGGGGTGCGGCCGTGCTTCTGCGCGATGGCCACGATCGCCGGAACCTCGAGCAGCCCCTTGCCCTGGCCGAGCGGCGACCAGGCCTCGGTGGCGATGCCCTGCCCGGCGTGGAACTCGCGGGAGGCGTGCTGCTGCAGACGCGGGTGCAGCTCGATCTGGTTGACCGCCGGGATGACCGACGTCTCGCCGATCAGCCGCTCGAGGTGCTCCGGAAGGAAGTTGGAGACACCGATCGCGCGGATCCGGCCGTCCGCGTGGAGCTTCTCGAAGGCCCTGTACGTGTCGACGTAGGCGCCGCGGGACGGCAGCGGCCAGTGGATGAGGTACAGGTCGAGGTAGTCCAGGCCCAGCTTCTCCATCGACACGTCGAAGGCACGCAGTGTGGAGTCGTACCCCTGCTCGCTGTTCCAGAGCTTGGTGGTGACGAAGATGTCCTCGCGCGGGAGGCCGGAGGCGGCGATGGCCTTGCCGGTGCCCTCTTCGTTGCCGTAGATCGCCGCTGTGTCGATGCTGCGGTACCCGGCCTCCAGCGCCGTGCCGACCGCCTGCTCCGCCTCGTCGTCCGGCACCTGCCAGACGCCGAAGCCCAGCTGGGGCATCTCGACGCCGTTGTTGAGGATGATCGGGGGGACCTTGCTGCTCACGAGCTCTTGATCCTTACGGTTGTCGTCAGGTGGTACTCCTCATCGTCAACGATCACGGGCCGCGATGCATTCCTGACCGGAGAATCCGCCGGAATCGGCCTCACGCGCGGTACAGCGCCTCCACCTCGTTGGAGTACGCGTTCTCGATCGCCTTGCGCTTCAGCTTCAGCGACGGCGTGAGCAGTCCGTGCTCCTCGGTGAACGGCTGGGCGAGGATGCGGAACGTGCGGATCGACTCGGCCTGCGAGACAAGGGTGTTGGCGGCGACCACCGCACGCCGCACCTCGGTCTCCAGGTCGGCGTCGCGGACCAGCTCGGCCGGTGTCATCGGAGGCTTGTCGCGCATCATCAGCCAGTGCTCGACGGCCTCCTGGTCGAGGGTGACCAGGGCCGCGATGTACGGGCGGTCGTTGCCCACGACGATGCACTGGGCGACCAGGGGGTGGTCGCGGACGCGTTCCTCCAGCACTCCCGGCGAGACGCTCTTGCCGCCGGAGGTGACCAGGATCTCCTTCTTGCGGCCGGTGATGGTGAGGTAGCCGTCCTCGTCGAGCGAGCCCAGGTCGCCGGTGGCCAGCCAGCCGTCGTGCAGGGCCTCGTCGGTGGCCTTCTGGTTGTTGAGGTAGCCCTGGAAGATGTTGGCGCCGTGCAGCCAGATCTCGCCGTCGTCGGCGATGTGCACGGTCATGCCCGGGATGGGCTGGCCGACGGTGCCGTAGCGGGTGCGATAGGGCGGGTTGGCCGTCGCGGCCGCCGTGGACTCGGTGAGCCCGTATCCCTCGTAGACATGGATGCCGGCGCCCGCGAAGAACAGTCCGAGACGCCGGTCCATCGCCGAACCGCCGGTCATCGCCTGCTTGATACGGCCGCCCATCGCGGCCCGCATCTTCGCGTACACGAGCTTGTCGAAGAGCTGGTGCTGCACCCGCAGCCCCGCCGACGGGCCGGGGCCGACACCCCACGCCTTGGCCTCCACGGCGTCCGCGTACTTCACGGCGACCTCGACGGCCTTCTCGAAGGCGCCGGCCCTGCCCTCCTTCTCGGCCTTGCGGCGGGCCGCGTTGAAGACCTTCTCGAAGATGTACGGCACGGCGAGGAAGAACGTCGGCTTGAACGCGGCGAGGTCGGGCAGCAGGGCGGCGGCGTTCATCTGCGGCTGGTGGCCGAAGCGGACCTTGCCGCGGATCGCGGCGACCTGCACCATCCGCCCGAAGACGTGCGCGAGCGGCAGGAACAGCAGGGTCGCCGCCTCGTCGCCCTTCTTGGAGTGGAACACCGGCTCCCAGCGCTCGATGACCGTGTCCGCCTCGTACATGAAGTTGCCGTGCGAGATGACACAGCCCTTGGGACGCCCCGTCGTCCCCGACGTATAGATGATCGTCGCGACGGAGTCGGGGGTGACCGCCTGCCGGTGGCGGTGGACCACGTCGTCGTCGAGGTGGGCGCCCGCGTCGTAGAGCTCCTGCACGGCGCCCGAGTCCAGCTGCCACAGCTGGTGCAGCCGGGGCAGCCGGTCGATGACGGTGGCGATCGTCATCGCGTGGTCCTCGTGCTCGACGATCGCCGCCGAGCACTCGGCGTCGTACAGCGTCCAGAAGCACTGCTCGGCGGAAGAGGTGGGGTAGATCGGCACGACCTGGGCCCCGATGGTCCACAGCGCGTAGTCGAACAGCGTCCACTCGTACCGGGTGCGGGACATGATCGCGACCCGGTCGCCGAACCGGATGCCACGGGCGAGCAGGCCCTTGGCCAGGGCGAGCACCTCGTCCCGGAACTCGGCGGCGGTGACATCCCGCCAGTTCCCGCCGTCGTCCTTGCGGCCGAGGGCGACATACAACGGGTCGTCCTGGGCATGCTCGAAAACGACGTCGGCCAGGCCGCCCACGGGCGGCGCCAACGCCAACGGAGGGTTGGTGAACTCGCGCAAACCCCGCTCCCCGCTCCGAATGCCTCGCTGACGCTCCGCTCAGCGCCGTGAAAGCTACCCCACCCGTCGTCGGGGCGGGAGGGGGCGGGAAATCGACGGGTGCTCAGGTACGCACCGGTCAGCGCCGGAAAATGCGCTCACATGGGGAAGGGTCGGACAGAAAACTGACGGTCGAGTAAGTTTCGGACCCGTAATCTCCACGGAATCTGTACGACCCGATTACCCGGTCCGGGCCCTGTGGATCATGCTATCCGCCGCATGCCGTCGCCTCTTCTGTCAGCGCACGGATGGCTGAATCCGTCACTCCGGTCTCCGGCGGGCGCGGACCCTACCGTCGGTGCAGGCGATCCCCGCCCGCCAGAATCGCCGCCGCCAGCGCGTCCGCCGCGCCCTGGGCCGCCGTCCGGCGCGGGCCGTGGACCAGGACGAAGTCGACGCGGCCCAGTTCCGGCAGTCCCGAGCGCTCGGCGACCCGGACCAGACCCGGCGGGATCAGGCCCCGTGAGTGCGCCATCACGCCGAGCCCGGCGCGGGCCGCCGCGATCAAGCCGTTCAGGCTGCCGCTCGTGCACACGATCCGCCAGTCGCGCCCCTGCCGCTCCAGCGCCTCCAACGCGAGCGCCCGGGTGATCCCCGGCGGCGGATAGACGATCAGCGGCACCGGACGGTCCGGCTCCAGGCGCAGCCGCTCGGCGCCGATCCACACCAGCCGGTCGTGCCAGACCAACTCCCCGCGCGGATCCTCCGGGCGCCGCTTGGCCAGCACCAGATCCAGCTTCCCGGCGGCGAGCTGCTCGTGCAGCGTGCCGGACAGCTCGACCGTCAGTTCCAGGTCGACCTCGGGATGGTCGTAACGGAAGCCCTCCAGGATCTCCGGCAGCCGGGTCAGGACGAAGTCCTCGGACGCGCCGAAGCGGAGCCGGCCGCGCAGCCGGGTGCCGGTGAAGAACGCCGTCGCCTGCTCGTGCACCTCCAGGATCCGGCGGGCGAAGCCGAGCATCGCCTCACCGTCCTCGGTCAGCTCCACGGAGTGGGTGTCCCGGCTGAACAGCGGCCGCCCGGTCGCGTCCTCCAGGCGCCGTACGTGCTGGCTGACGGTCGACTGGCGCAGACCGAGCCGCCGCGCGGCCTGGGTGAAGCTCAGCGTCTGCGCCACCGCCAGGAACGTCCGCAGATGGGAAGGGTCGTACACGCCTCCAGGCTAGCTCCGTTATCGCGAAACGTGATGACAGTCAGAGTGGTATGCCGGATTCCCGATCGCTGGGGCGCGGAGGACGATGGAGAGGGCACGTCCGTGCCCGGAACCGGAAGTTCAGCCGAAGCGACACCCCGTACGACAGCGAAGTAGTGGAGCACAGTGAAACGCCTGCAATGGCCGCGTCGGATGCCGATCGACCCGTACGTCCTGCTGCTGCTCGGGACTGTGGGCCTCGCGGCCCTGCTCCCGGCGCGCGGGACGGCCTCCGACGTGGCGTCCGGGGCCTCCACGGCCGCCATCGCCTTCCTGTTCTTCCTCTACGGCGCCCGGTTGTCCACCCGTGAGGCGCTGGACGGGCTGAAGCACTGGCGGCTCCACGTCACCGTTCTGGCCTGCACCTTCGTCGTCTTCCCGCTGCTGGGCCTGGCCGCCCGCGGCCTCGTCCCGGTCTTCCTGACGCACCCGCTCTACCAGGGCCTGCTCTTCCTCACCCTCGTCCCGTCGACCATCCAGTCGTCCATCGCCTTCACCTCGATGGCCCGCGGCAACGTGCCCGCGGCGATCTGCGCGGGCTCCTTCTCCTCGCTCGTCGGCATCGTCGTCACCCCGCTCCTTGCGGCGGCCGTGCTCGGCGCCGGCGCGGGCGGCTTCTCCGCCGACTCGGTGGTCAAGATCGTGCTCCAGCTGCTGGTGCCGTTCGTCGCCGGGCAGCTGCTGCGGCGCTGGATCGGCGACTTCGTCACCCGGCACAAGAAGGTGCTGGGGCTCGTCGACCGCGGCTCGATCCTGCTGGTCGTCTACACCGCGTTCAGCGAGGGCATGGTCCAGGGCATCTGGCACCGGGTGAGCCCCGTCCGGCTGGCCGGCCTGCTCGCCGTGGAGGCGGTGCTGCTCGCCGTCATGCTGCTGCTGACCTGGTACGGCGCCAAGGCGCTGCGCTTCAGCCGCGAGGACCGCATCGCGATCCAGTTCGCCGGCTCCAAGAAGTCCCTCGCCTCCGGCCTGCCCATGGCGAGTGTCCTGTTCGGCGCGCACGCCTCGCTGGCCGTGCTGCCGCTGATGCTCTTCCACCAGATGCAGCTGATGGTGTGCGCGGTCATCGCCAAGCGGCGCGCCCAGGACACCGAGGCCCACGACACCGAGGCCCACGACACCGAGGCCGGCAGCCACGGCACCGACGCCGACGTCCCCGGGCCGGTCACCGGGTCGGCGCCACCTTCAGCGTCACGAACCGCGGTCGGTACAGGGACACGTTCCGGTTGAGCTGCGCGGCGGCCCCCGCCGTCTCCAGCCAGTTGACGTCGTAGCTCAGCACGAGACGCCCCCCGTCGCTCAGCTCGGGGTGCGTCTGCGGGTTGTAGGCGGCGACCTGGGCGCCGTGTGGCAGCGACGGGCTGAAGTCCCTGGTCGGCCCGTGCCACGGGCCGGTGGGGGAGCAGGCCCAGTACGACGTGACGGTCGTCAGCCCCGCGGTACCGGCGGCCATCGTGAACAGCACATACGTCCCCCGCACCCGCGCCACCGAGAACGCGCTGCCCACCCCCGTGCGCCGCCCGTCCCCGAGCACCGCGCCCGGCCGGGCACCCGCCCCCGCCTCCGCCCACGCGGAGCCGTTCCAGTACTGCCAGGCACCCGGCTCGGCGAGCCTGCCCTCGGGCACGCGCGCGACGTACGCCCGAGAGGCGGGCCGGGACGCCGCCTGGCCGTCGTCACCGCCGAAGACGTACGTCCAGCCGCCCTCCTCGACCAGCGTCGTCCCGAACAGCACCCGGCGGGACGGGTCGGGCACCAGTTGCTGGTCGAGGACCTTCACCACCGACTCGACCCGCAGGTCGGGCAGCGACAGCGTGGCGACCTCGGTGGCGGTCGGCACACCGTAGATCCACGGGGACTGGCCGGCCGTGCGCACCCACAGCAGCACCCGCAGCACCTGCGCCGACGAGCCGGGGGAGCGGGGCTCGACGCGGGCCGCGACCGGCCAGCGCCACTGGTTCGGGGCGGGGTCGGGGAAGAGCGGGGCGGGCAGGGTGCGCTCCAGGCGGTCGCCGCGCATGACGACCGCCGAGTTGCGCACCAGGGGAGCGGTGGTGTCCCGCCAGGCGACGGACTCGCCGAACGGATTGGGCGGCCCGTACACCTGGCCCAGATAGGTGTCCGAGAACAGCCACAGCAGCCGCCCGTCCGGCAGCCGCACGGAGTGCGTGCCGTCGCCGCCGGTCCAGTCGTCGGCTCGCGAGGGATCGTCGCCGTAGCGGGCGAACTCGGCGTTGAGACCGTCGTCGGCCGACCAGGACGCCACCGAGTGCGGTGCGCACGCGCCACCGCCCTCCCGTTCGCCGTCGTCCGGGAGGGCGGTGAGCAGCACGGCCGCGAGAACCAGGGCCAGCAGGACTCCGAGGCCGGTTCCCGTGCGCTGCCGTGCTCGTGCGTCGTCGGGCACGCCCGTGACGTTAGTGGCCTCGGCGCACCTGGTCCATGGGCAGCCACAGAACGCTGTCGCTCTTGGTCGCGGCCCCGCGGGTGCCGGCCAGTGCGGCGGCCTGGATCTCGGCGTCGCCGAGTGCCCGGTTCCACACATGGACGTCGTCGATCGCGCCGGTGAGGAAGGCCCGGCTGTCCATGCGCTGGCCGACGTGCACCCCGAACGGCGAGTTCCGGCTGACCGAGCCGGCCACGTCCGCGGTGCTGATCGCCTCGCCGTCGAGGAACAGCGTCAACTGCCCTCCCCCACTCTCGGCTTCGCCCGAGCGGGAGGTACCCCCATCCCGCCGCAGCGCGAGATGGTGCCACTGTCCGTCGTTGCGGGCGCCGTTGAACCACACCGACGCCGTGCGCACGGTCCGGAACCCTTCCCGGGTGGTGATCAGGGCGCGCACCCGGTCGTTGTCGGGCTCGCCACGCATCCACACCTGGGGCTGGGTGGTGCCGATCCCGCCCATCCACAGGAACGGCTGCTCGCCACTGGTGGCCGAGTACCGGAAGAACAGCGAAGCCGTGAAGTCCCCGGTACCGAGCGGAAGTCGGGACCGGTACGGCAACCGCACCGCGTCGTTGACGCCGTCGAATTCCAGGGCGTCGCCGAACACGCCGCTCGTCGTGCGCGCGCCGCCGAGCACGGTCGCGCGGGGAGCGCCCGGGACGAGGTCGGGGGTGGTGGGGTCGGGGGCCCGGCGCGGGCCGAGCCAGTCCTGGTCGAACCGGGCGAAGCGGATCTCGTCGCGCGCGTCGACGGCGCCGCCCTCGTACATCAGGCCCACCGTGGAGGCGTCGATGCCCACCATGTCCGAGTAGCCCGACCAGTCCGTGGTGACGACCTTGCCGCGGTCCACGCTCTCCCAGGTGGCGCCGCCGTCGTAGGAGGACCGCACCATCATGGTCCGCCGGCGGTCGGGGTCGGCGGGCGCGGACAGCAGCATGCGGTTGCCCATGCGCAGTGTGGCGCCCTGGACCTGCGGCGTGTACAGGTCCGGGAGTCCGCGGAAGGGCCCGGTGAAGCTGTCGCCGCCGTCGCGGCTGAACGTCTGGGAGCGGTGGCCGAGGTCGGAGCCGTCCTGTTCCCGGCCGCTGATGAGGATCGTGCCGTCCGTGCGCTCGCTGAGGGTCACCTCGGACGGCTTCTGCCGGAAGGTGCCGTCCTCGGCGGCGATGGGCCAGGAGTCGACGGCGCCGGCCCGCCAGGTGTCGCCGCCGTCGTCGCTGACGATGAGCGCGGCGTGGTTGGCGGTGACCCGACTGCCGTTCCACGTCTCGGTGTTGACGCCGAAGACGAGCCGCCCCGCGTGCTTGCCCTTGGTGAGCTGGATGCCGTGCACGGGACCGGTGGCGTACCAGGAGTTCCAGTCCGCCGGCAGTATCTGGTCGCTCAGATCGCGCGGCGCGGACCAGGTCCGGCCGTCGTCGTCGCTGTACTGGAGATGAGGGGTGCGGTCACACGGCACCGAGCAACTGCCCGCGTCCGTACGGCCCGTGTTGTACGTCTCCGCCAGCAGGATGCGGCCGGTGCGACGGTCGACGATCGGCGCCGGGTTGCCGTGCGTGTCGCCGCCGCCGTCGTTGACGACCTGGAGCGGGCCCCAGGTGCTTCCGCCGTCGGTCGACCGCTTGAGCACGATGTCGATGTCGGCGGCGTCACCGCAGTTGAGCACCCGCCCCTCGGCGAAGGCCAGCAGCGTGCCGTCCTTGGTCTTCACGATCGCCGGGATACGGAAGCAGGCGTAGCCGGGGTCCTGATCGGCCCTGAAGAGGACCTGCTGCTCGAACAGGGGTGTCCGGCCGGTGGGTTGGGGCTGTGCCGGAACCGATGTCGCGGCCGTCGCCGTGGTGGCGACGGCCGCGACGAGGGCAGCTCTGAGACGTGCGCGAACTCTTGACGGCATGGTGCGGCCCGCCCTTCATCGTCTGGTCATGCGTCCAGGCATCTGAACATTCGGACATCCCACGTCCAAAGTGCGCATCACAGACGTTAGTTGGGCTATCCCACACATCACAAGAACCGTGCACGTGTCACGTCACGGATGGAGTACTGCTTTCCCTCGGTTGCCCCGCGCCTCGACCGCCGCGTGCGCTTCGGCCGCCTCCTCCAGCGCGAACTCCCCGTGCACAGCGGGCTTCACGGCCCCTTCGGCGAACAGCCGCCACAGCTCCTGCCGCCACCGTTCGTACAACTCGGGCTCCTCGCGGGCGATCCGCGCCATCTGGAACCCGACGACGGACTTGGCCCCCACGAGAAGGTCGTACGCCCGTATGGTCCCGCCACCGGAGCTGTACGCCACGAGCCGACCGCCCGCGCCGAGTGCGGCAAGGGCAGGCCCGAGGAGGTCGCCACCGACGCCGTCCAGAACATAGTCGACGGCGTCCCCCCAGCTCTCCTCCCCGTACGTGACCACGTCGTCGGCGCCGAGGGAGCGCACGAAGTCCGCCTTGGCCGGATCGGACACGGCGCCCACGACCCGCCCCGCGCCCCGCACCCGCGCGAGCTGCACGGCGAGATGCCCGACCCCGCTGGCCGCCGCGGTGATCAGCGCCGCCTCCCCGCGTTCCGGCCGGGCGGCCGCCAGCGCGCCGAGCGCGACCAGACCGCTGCGGACGAGGGCGACCGCGTCGACAGCGGTGGCGGTGTCGGGGACCGGGGAGGCCATGGCCTCGTGCAGGAGCGCGTACTCGGCGTATCCGTGCCCGAAGCACAGTCCGGTCACACGGTGGCCGACACGGAAGCGACCGACTCCGGCCCCGGCGCCCACGACCTCACCCGCGATCTCGCCGCCCAGCGGGACGGGCTCGGCGGCCTCGGCGACCTTGCGGACGACGGGAAGCGTGACGCCGATCGCCTCGCAACGGACGAGCAGTTCACCGGGGCCCGGCTCCGGGACGGGGGCCTCCTCCAGGAACAGGGGGCCGCCGGTGGATTCATAGCGGACGCGGCGCATCGCACCTCCAGAAGTCATGGGGACAGAAGTGATCGGGACGGAAGTCGCCGGGGGGGAGTCATTGGGAACACCAACGGTTTGAGCGATCCTGACGCTATCGACTGGTCGTTGGGAAGTCCAATGAATTCCGATAGGGTTCAGCCATGTCCGAGGCCCCCCTCCCCGCGATCCGTTCCCTCCCCAGCTGGCTGCTCGGCCGTGCGGCCGCCCGCGGCCGGGCACTGGTCGCAGAGGCGCTGGCCGCGGAGGGCATGAAGATGTGGCACCACGTCGTGCTCTCCGCCGTCCGCGACCTCGCACCCGTCGCGCAGGCCGATCTCGGCCGTGGCGTCCAGCTCGACCCCAAGGACCTGGTCGGGATCCTCAACGACCTGCAGTCCGCCGGCCTCGTCGTCCGCGAACCCGACCCGAACGACCGTCGCAAGAACGCGGTCTCCCTCACCGGCGAAGGCCGGCGTCTGCTGAAGCGCTGCGAGAAGGCGGCGCGCGAGGCCAACGACGCGCTCCTCGCCCCGCTCTCGACGGCCGAACGCGACCGGTTCATGGAGCTGTTGATCCGGATTTCCGGTACGCAGAGCTGACGACGGATAACGTTCCGTCATGACCGCACCACTCGCGCTGGAACCCGCCCGCACCGCCCTCGTGCTCGTCGACCTGATGGACCGGATCGTCGCGCTGCCCCTGGAGCCCCGCAAGGGCACCGAAGTCCTGGTGACCTGCGAGGAGTTGGCCGGCTCCTTCCGCTCCGCGGGAGCGAGCGTCGTCGTCGTCCGCGTCGAACGCCCCGGCGTCGCCGAGCAGCCGCCCGGCAGCGGCCTCGTGACAGGACTGCTCCAGGAAGGCGACATCGAGATCGTGAAGCACACGATCGGCGGCTTCCAGGGCACGGGCCTGGACGACCGCCTGCGCGAACGAGGCGTCGCCACCCTGGTGTTCGGCGGCATCGCCACCAACCTGGGCGTGGAGTCCACGGCGCGCGCGGCCGCCGACCTCGGCTACGACCTGGTGTTCGTCGAGGACGCGATGACGGCGTTCACAGCGGCCGAGCACGAGGCATCGGTACGACTGGACTTCCCGAGGCTGGGCTCAGTGGTCAAGGCGGCCCAACTGACCCTCACAGACGGCTGACGAGCCAACCAGCCCACATCAACACCGGGCAAGTGCCCACCGACTTCACTGGTCCGACGACACCGGCCGCGAGGGAGCCGTAGGGGCGCGTCGGTGTCGACAGGCCATGGGGGCACCTCCCGCTCGAGCGAAGTCGAGAGTGGGGGAGCGCACAGGCCCGAAGGGCTGAGCACGCTCGGCCTCTCGACACCGACATGCGGCGCCCCGGAGGCGACCGAGCCATCAAAGGGGTGAGGCCCGCGTGAGAGACGCAGGCCCGGCACATGCACAGCGGGGCCCCGAAACGGCGCAGGGGGCGCTCCCCGCCGATCGGGGCCCCGCCGCCGTGTCGCGGGGAGCCTGTCAGGCCTGGGCGGCCGCGGTCCGCAGAGCCAGCCGGTGTTCGCCCGCGTACACGTTCATGGAGCTGCCCCGCAGGAATCCCACCAGCGTCAGCCCCGTCTCCGCGGCCAGATCCACCGCCAGCGAGGAGGGCGCCGAGACCGCCGCGAGCACCGGGATCCCCGCCATCACGGCCTTCTGGGCGAGCTCGAAGCTGGCCCGCCCCGACACCAGCAGGATCGTCCGGGACAGCGGCAGGCCGCCCTGCTGCAGGGCGCGGCCGACCAGCTTGTCGACCGCGTTGTGCCGGCCCACGTCCTCCCGTATGTCGAGCAGCTCTCCGTCCTCGGTGAACAGGGCCGCCGCGTGCAGACCCCCGGTCCGGTCGAAGACCCGCTGGGCCGCGCGCAACCGGTCGGGGAGGCCCGCGAGCAGGTCGGGGTCGAGCCGGACCGGGGTGCCATCACCGTCGTCGATGGGCCAGCGGGCCGTCGTACGGACGGCGTCCAGGGACGCCTTGCCGCACAGCCCGCAGGACGACGTCGTGTAGACGTTCCGTTCCAGGGTGATGTCGGGGACGGCCACGCCCGGCGCCGTCTTTACGTCCACCACGTTGTACGTGTTGGACCCGTCGACCGTGGCGCCCGCGCAGTAGACGATGTTCTGCAGGTCGTCCTGTTCGCCCAGCACCCCCTCGCTCACCAGGAACCCCGCGGCCAGCGCGAAGTCGTCGCCCGGCGTGCGCATGGTGATCGCCAGCGGTCTGCCGTTGAGCCGGATCTCCAGCGGTTCCTCGGCGACGAGCGTGTCCGGGCGCGCGGAGACGGCTCCGTCCCGGATCCGGATCACCTTGCGTCGTTCCGTGACTCGTCCCATGTCCCCTGTCCGTCCCGTGTCCGTCCCGTGTCCCGCGTCCGTCCCGTGCCCCAGTGCGTCCCCTGTCCCGGTCAGTCCCGGTTCTGTACGTGCTGGTAGCCGAAGCGGCCCTTGATGCAGAGGTTGCCGTGGGTCACCGGGTTGTCGTGCGGCGAGGTGACCTTGACAATCTCATTGTCCTGCACGTGCAGCGTGAGGTTGCAGCCCACTCCGCAGTACGCGCACACGGTCGTCGTCTCGCTCTGCTCGGTCTCGTCCCACGTACCCGCCGCCCGCATGTCGAACTCGGACTTGAACGACAGGGCCCCCGTCGGACACACCTCGATGCAGTTCCCGCAGTACACGCACGCCGAATCGGTCAGCGGAGCGTCGTGCTCCACCGCGATCCGGGCGTCGAACCCCCGCCCGGCCACGGAGATCGCGAAGGTGTTCTGCCACTGGTCGCCACACGCGTCCACGCACTTGTAGCAGAGGATGCACTTGTCGTAGTCCCGCACATACAGTTCGTTGTCGACCCTCGGCTCCTCGCCGAGCCGCGCCGCGTCCGGGCCGAACCGGTCCGGCTTCGCCTCGTACTCCTTGATCCAGCCGGCGACCTGCGCAGTCGTGGACAGATCCACCGACGAGGCGAGCAGTTCGAGGACGATCTTGCGGCTGTGCCGGGCCCGCTCGGTGCCCGTGCGGACCTCCATGCCGGGCTCGGCCTTCCGCGAGCAGGCCGGCACCAGCGTCCGGGCCCCCTCCACCTCCACGACACACACGCGGCAGGCGTTCTTCGGCCTGAGCGTGTCGCCCTCGCACAGGGTCGGTACGTCCTTCCCGGCCGCCCTGCAGGCGTCCAGAATCGTCGAACCCTCGGGAACCCTGGCCTCCTGCCCGTCGATCGTGAACTCCACCAGCCGGCGCGGCACACCCAGCGGTATCGCGGTCATTCGTACGCCCCCAGACGGTCGATGGCGGATTCCACGGCGTTCCAGGCGGTCTGCCCGAGACCGCAGATCGAGGCGTCCCGCATCGCGCGGCCGACCTCCCTGAGCAGGGCGATGTCATCGGCGGCCGCCGCACCCGTGCGCTCCACGATCCGGTGCAGCGCCTCCTCCTGCCGTACGGTCCCGACCCGGCAGGGCACACACTGCCCGCACGACTCGTCGCGGAAGAACTCGGCGATCCGCAGCAGCAGCCTCGGCAGCGGAACCGTGTCGTCGAAGGCCATGACCACGCCCGAACCGAGAGTCGTGCCCGCCTCCCGCGTGCCCTCGAAGGTGAGCGGGATGTCCGTCTCGTCCGGCCGTACGAAGCCGCCCGCCGCACCGCCCAGCAGCACCGCCCGCAGCCCCTCCCGCACCCCGGCCAGCTCCAGCAGTTCGCCGAGCGTCGCGCCGAACGGCAGCTCGTAGATCCCGGGCCGCGCGACACTCCCGGAGACGCAGAACAGTTTCGGACCCGTGGACTTCGCCGTGCCGATCGCCGCATACGCGGGCGCACCCATGGTCAGGATCGGCAGCACGTTGACCAGCGTCTCGACGTTGTTCTCCACCGTCGGTTTCCCGAACAGTCCCTTCTCCACCGGGAACGGCGGCTTCGAGCGCGGCTCGCCGCGATACCCCTCGATGGAGTTGAACAGCGCCGTCTCCTCACCGCAGATGTACGCGCCCGCCCCTCGCCGGATCTCGATGTCGAAGGCGTATCCCTGCCCGAGGACATCGTCCCCGAGCAGGCCACGCGCGCGTGCCTGCGCGATGGCGTGCTCCAGGCGCCGCAGCGCGCGCGGGTACTCGCCGCGAAGATAGAGGTGGCCTTTGTGGGCGCCGGTCGCGTACGCCGCGATCGTCATCGCCTCGACCAGCGCGAACGGGTCACCCTCCATGATCACGCGGTCCTTGAAGGTGCCCGGCTCCGATTCGTCGGCGTTGCACACGAGATAGTGCGGATGGTCGGGCTGCGACGCCGTGGCCTGCCATTTGCGGCCGGTGGGGAAGGCGGCGCCGCCACGCCCGACCAGGCCGGAGTCGGTGACCTCACGGATGACTCCGGCGGGACCGAGCTCGAAGGCCCGGCGCAACGCCGTGTAGCCGCCGTGGGCCCGGTAGTCGTCCAGCGACGCGGGGTCGACGACCCCGACCCGCCGCAGGAGGGTCAATGAGGGATCTCCGGCCTGAGGAACCGCCATCGCCGCCGCCGGCTCCTGAGCCGCCGAGTCCGGCGCGCTCGCGGCGAGGACCGCGTCGTGCACGGTCGCCGGCGCCGAGACGGCCGTACGCACCGGATCGCCGGCCTTGATCGCGAGCGCCGCCGGAGCCCGTTCGCACAGCCCCAGACACGGACTGCGCTCCACGCTCACCCCACTCCCCGGTCCGAGCCGCGCCTCGATCCCGGCGCACAGCTCGCTCGCCCCGGCCGCCGCGCACGCGAGGTCCGTGCACACATGGAGCACGGTGGCGGGCCGGGGCTTGACCGAGAACATGGCGTAGAAGGTGGCGACGCCGTACGCCTCCGCGGGCGGCACCGTCAGCCGCCGGCACAGGTAGTCGAGGGCGCCCTCGCTGATCCAGCCGATCCGGTCGTTGATGGCGTGCAGCCCCGGCAACAGCAGGTCGCGGCGGTCCCGGGCCGCGCGGCCGCCACGCGCCCACCTGAGGTCGGCGTCGCTGCGGTCCGCGCCCTCCCACGAGGACTGAGGAGGGCCCAACAGGGCGTCCACGGCCGCCCGTTCGTCGTCCGTCGGCTTGCTGTCGCCGAAGTGCAGGTCCACTGAACTCACCTCACGTTCGTCACTACGGTCGCGACGGGCAGCTTCTCGATCCGGATCGCCGACGCCTTGAACTCCGCCGTCCCCGCGATCGGGCAGTTCGCCTCGATCGTCAGCTGGTTGGTGTCCACCTCGTCGGGAAAGTGCATGGTCATGAAGGCCAGCCCGGGCCGCAGCGCGGTGTCGATCCACACGGGTGCGACGACCGATCCGCGCCGCGAGGTCACCTGGACCTCCTCGCCGACCACGACCCCGTAGCGCTCGGCGTCCTCCGGGCACAGCTCGACGTACTCGCCGCGCCGCAGCGGTGAGGCGAAACTCCCGCTCTGCACACCGGTGTTGTAGGAGTCGAGCCGCCGCCCGGTGGTGAGCCGGATCGGGTACTCCTCGTCGGTGAGGTCGACCGGCGGATCGTGCTGGACGATCCCGAACGGCGCCGGCGTCCCGCGCCGGGCCGGATCGTTCTCCCACAACCTGCCGTGGAGGTAGGTCGGTTCGAGTTGCTCCGTGCTCGGACAGGGCCACTGGATGCCCTGGTGCCGCTCCAGGCGTTCGTACGTCATCCCGTAGTGGTCCGGCGAGACCGACCGGAGCTCGTTCCAGACGGCCTCGGCGTCGGCGTACTTCCACTCGTGGCCGAGCCGTGCGGCCAGCTCGCAGATGATGTCGATGTCCTCGCGTGCCTCGCCGGGCGGCGTGACGGCCCGCCGCACCCGCTGAACGCGCCGTTCACTGTTGGTGGTCGTGCCGTCGGTCTCGGCCCACCCGGCCGTCGCCGGCAGGACCACGTCCGCCAGCTCGGCCGTCTTGGTCAGGAAGATGTCCTGGACGACGAGGAAGTCCAGCCGCCGCATACGCCGTACGGCCTGCTCGCTGTCCGCCTCCGACTGAGCCGGGTTCTCGCCGATGCAGTAGACGGCCTTGAGCTCGCCCTCCTCCATCGCCTCGAACATCTGGGTGAGGTTGAGGCCGTAGTGGGGCTGGATGACGGTGTCCCAGGCCGACTCGAACCTCAGCCGGGTGGCCGGATCGAGGATGTCCTGGAACCCGGGCAGACGGTTGGGGATCGCGCCCATGTCGCCGCCGCCCTGCACGTTGTTCTGTCCGCGCAGGGGCTGGAGCCCGGAGCCGTAGCGGCCGACGTGCCCCGTCAGCAGCGACAGGTTGATCAGCGCGCGGACGTTGTCCGTGCCGTTGTGGTGCTCGGTGATGCCGAGGGTCCAGCACAGCTGGGCGCGCTCGGCACGGGCGTAGGCGTGCGCCAACTCCCTTGTCGCGGCGGCCGGTACACCCGTCACCTTCTCGGCGAGCGACAGCGTCCACGGCTCGACCAGCGCCCTGTACTCCTCGAAACCGCTGGTCGCCCGCTCGATGAACGCCTCGTTGGCGAGGCCCGCGTGGATGATCTCGCGGCCGATCGCGTGCGCCATCGGGATGTCGGTGCCGACGTTCAGGCCCATCCAGCTCTCCGCCCACTCGGCGGTGGAGGTACGGCGCGGGTCGACCGCGTACATACGGGCGCCGTTCCTGATCCCCTTCAGCACGTGCTGGAAGAAGATCGGATGCGCGAAGCGGGCGTTGGAGCCCCACATCACGATGACGTCGGTGTGCTCGATCTCCTCGTACGAGGAGGTGCCGCCGCCCGATCCGAAGGCCGCCGACAGCCCGGCGACGCTCGGCGCGTGGCACGTCCGGTTGCAGGAGTCGACGTTGTTCGTGCCCATCACGACACGCGCGAACTTCTGCGCCACGTAGTTCATCTCGTTGGTGGCCCGGGCGCAGGAGAACATGCCGAAGGCGCCTCGGTTGCGCGCCAGGCCTCGAGCGGCCCGGTCCAGGGCCTCCTCCCAACTCGCCTGCCGGAAGGGCTCGTCACGCGAGTCCCTGATCAGCGGATGCGTGAGCCGGGTGTACGTCTTCGGCCGGCGTTTCCTCATGCGGCGCTCCTCAGTGCGAGCAGGTCCGAGATGGCGTGCACGGTGCGCAGGGTGGGCACCTCCACGCCGGTGATCTCCGCCAACTCGACGACCGCGGCGAGAAGTACGTCGAGTTCGAGCGGTTTGCCGCGCTCCAGGTCCTGGAGCGTGGAGGTGCGGTGGTCGCCGACCCGCTCGGCGCCCGCGAGCCGGCGCTCGATGGAGACGCCGACCTCGCAGCCGAGGGCCTCGGCGACCGCGAGCGTCTCGGTCATCATGATCTCGATGACCTTGCGGGTGCCGCCGTGCAGGCACATCTGCCGCATGGTGGCGCGGGCCAGCGCGCTGATCGGGTTGAAGGAGATGTTGCCGAGCAGCTTGAGCCAGATGTCGTTGCGCAGGTCGGGTTCGACCGGGCACTTCAGGCCACCAGCGACCATGGCCTCGCTGAGGTCCGTGCAGCGCTTGGACACGCTGCGGTCGGGTTCGCCGATGGAGAACCGGGTGCCCTCCAAGTGCCGTACGACACCGGGGCCTTCGAGCTCGGTGGCGGCGTAGACGACACAGCCGACGGCCCGTTCGGGCGCGAGCACCGCACTGACCGCGCCGCCCGGGTCCACGCTCTCGACGCGGTGGCCGTCGTGGGGGCCGCCGTGCCGGTGGAAGTACCACCAGGGGATGCCGTTCTGGGCGGCCACGACCGCCGTGGTGTCGTGCAGAAGGGGCTCGATCAGCGGCCCGCACGCCGCGTACGAGTTGGCCTTCAGGCCCAGGAAGACGTAGTCGACCGGGCCGACCTCGGCCGGGTCGTCGGTGGCATGGGCACGGGCGGTGAAGTCGCCGCGCGCACTGAGCACCCGTACTCCGTGCTGCCTCATGGCCGCGAGATGCGGTCCACGGGCGATCAGGTGCACGTCGGCGCCCGCACGATGGAGCGCGGCTCCGACGTAGGCGCCGATGGCACCGGCGCCGAGGACTGCAACTTTCACTTCGGAACGCTCCGTTCGGTCGAGGGAGTACCGCGGAGGTGGCTGGGAAGCAGTGTCCAATCAGTCGAGTATCGTCGACTGAATATTGTCTACAGTATGGATATGGGGTCAGCAAGGGTTCGCGCAGAGCCTTCGGTGGGGATTTCCGGACGGCGTTCGACCGTTCGTCGCGCCCGGCATACCGCTCACCGCATACGGTCGACGCGCCGCCTTCTCAACTGCCCGGCGCCTCCTTACCGTTCGGGATCATGAGTCCCCCTGTCGCACCCCCGGGATGGAGCCGCTGGCTGGTTCCGCCCGCCGCTCTCTCGGTTCATCTGTCCATCGGCCAGGCCTACGCCTGGAGCGTGTTCAAGCCGCCGCTGGAATCAGCCCTCGGCCTAAGCGGCACGCAGAGCGCGCTGCCGTTCCAGCTCGGCATCGTCATGCTCGGCCTGTCCGCCGCGTTCGGCGGCACGCTGGTGGAGCGCAACGGTCCGCGCTGGGCGATGACCGTCGCCCTGATCTGCTTCTCGTCCGGCTTCCTGCTGTCCGCCCTCGGCGCGGCGACCGAGCAGTACTGGCTGATCGTCCTCGGGTACGGCTTCGTCGGCGGCATCGGCCTCGGCATCGGCTACATCTCGCCGGTCTCCACACTGATCAAGTGGTTCCCCGACCGGCCGGGCATGGCCACCGGCATCGCCATCATGGGCTTCGGCGGCGGCGCGCTCATCGCCTCGCCCTGGTCGGCGCAGATGCTGGAGTCGTTCGGCAGCGACAGCTCCGGGATCGCGATGGCGTTCCTGGTGCACGGACTGTCGTACGCCGTCTTCATGCTGCTCGGCGTACTGCTGGTCCGGGTGCCGCGCACCGAGAAGCCGGTCGGCGACGGGCCCGGCGCCTTCGACGGGCCGCAGGTGTCCGCCCGCAACGCCGTGCGCACGCCCCAGTTCTGGTGTCTGTGGGTCGTGCTCTGTATGAACGTGACCGCGGGCATCGGCATCCTGGAGAAGGCCGCCCCGATGATCACGGACTTCTTCGCGAACACCTCCACCCCCGTGTCGGTGTCGGCCGCCGCCGGCTTCGTCGCCCTGCTCTCCGCCGCCAACATGGCGGGCCGCATCGGCTGGTCGTCCACCTCCGACCTGATCGGGCGGAAGAACATCTACCGCGTCTACCTGGGCGCGGGCGCGCTGATGTACGGCCTGATCGCGCTGGCCGGCGACTCATCGAAGCCGCTGTTCATCCTGTGCGCGCTGGTGATCCTGTCCTTCTACGGCGGCGGTTTCGCCACGATCCCCGCCTATCTGAAGGACCTCTTCGGCACCTATCAGGTGGGCGCCATCCACGGTCGGCTGCTCACCGCCTGGTCCACGGCCGGCGTGCTCGGGCCGCTGATCGTGAACTGGATCGCCGACCGGCAGGAGGAGGCGGGCAAGGACGGCTCGTCGCTGTACACGCTGTCCCTGTTCATCATGATCGGGCTGCTGGCCGTCGGCTTCGTCGCCAACGAACTCGTCCGGCCCGTCCACCCCCGCCATCACGTTCCCGCCCCGGCGTCGAACGAGCAGAAGGACAAGGAGGCCGCGGATGTCCAGCGACAGCAGTAGCACGCCGCCCGACCGGCGGGGACTGATCGCCTTCGCCTGGGTGTGGGTCGGGGTGCCGCTCGCGTACGGGGTCTACGAACTCGTACAAAAGGCGACGCAGCTGTTCACCGGGTAGGTGTTCGGAAGTTGTTCGGGCGTCCGACGGTCTGAGGGAAGCCGACAATGCGGGCGCCCGATTCCTGTGGCATCACGTGCCGCTGTACCCGTGAGTCACTGATCAGACTGGTGAATCCCGCTACCCGAGGTTCGAGGGGATCACCAACGATGAACGGCTCGCGCATCGCCGCCGTCGGTCACTACCAGCCCGCCAAGGTGCTCACCAACGAGGACCTGGCGGGCATGGTCGACACCAGTGACGAGTGGATCATGAGCCGGGTGGGCATCCGCACGCGTCACATCGCCGGACCCGACGAGCCGGTCGACGAACTGGCCGCCCACGCCGCCGCCAAGGCGCTCGCGGCGGCCGGGCTCGCCCCCGGTGACATCGACCTGGTGCTGGTCGCGACCTCCACCGCCATCGACCGCTCCCCGAACATGGCCGCCCGTGTCGCGGCCCGCCTCGGCATCCCCTCGCCCGCCGCGATGGACGTCAACGTCGTCTGCGCGGGCTTCACCCACGCCCTCGCCACCGCCGACCACGCCGTGCGCGCGGGCGCCGCGGCCCGGGCGCTGGTCATCGGCGCCGACAAGATGTCCGACGTGACCGACTGGGGTGACCGCACGACCTGTGTGCTGGTCGGCGACGGGGCGGGCGCGGCCGTCGTGGAGGCGTCCGAGGAGGCCGGGATCGGGCCGGTGCTGTGGGGCTCGGTGCCCGAGATGGGGCACGCCGTGCGCATCGAGGGACAGCCCGCGCGGTTCGCGCAGGAGGGGCAGAGCGTCTACCGCTGGGCCACGACACAGCTGCCGGCCATCGCCCGCGGGGCCTGCGAGCGGGCGGGCCTCGCGCCCGAGGACCTCGCCGGAGTCGTGCTGCACCAGGCCAACCTGCGCATCATCGAGCCCCTCGCCGAGAAGCTGGGCGCGGTCAACGCGGTGGTCGCGCGCGATGTCGCGGAGTCCGGGAACACCTCGGCGGCGAGCATTCCGCTGGCGTTCTCCAAGCTCGTGGAGCAGGGCAGGATCTCCGGCGGGGATCCGGTGCTGCTGTTCGGGTTCGGGGGGAACCTGTCGTACGCCGGGCAGGTCGTCCGCTGTCCCTGACGGTCCCTGGCGCCTGCGTTCCGTGGCCCGACCGCCCTGGTGTGATGTGGCCAACTCCCCGGTTCTCTGGCCTTTGTGCGCCGTAGACTGTAGACGAAAGACAATTGATACTGGCTTTCCGTGACGGTCGGCTACGGCATGCAGTCGCCCGGTGTTCGCCCAGGAGGGGGACGGATGTTGTCGGCAGGACTACCGCAGGGTGCGGTGCCCAAGCTCGAACGGCCGGGCCCGCTGCGCGACCGCGTCTACGAGGCGCTGCTCGAACTCATCACCACCCGCGCCCTCCAGCCCGGCCAGCACCTGGTCGAGAGCGAACTGGCAGGCCACCTCGGCGTGTCACGGCAGCCGGTGCGCGAGGCGCTGCAGCGGCTGAACACCGAGGGCTGGGTCGATCTGCGGCCCGCGCAGGGCGCGTTCGTGCACGAGCCGACGGAGGAGGAGGCCGACCAGCTCCTCAGCGTACGTATGCTGCTGGAGGCCGAGGCCGCGCGGCTCGCCGCGGCGAACGCGGACAGCGAGGGCATCGCGGCCCTGGATGAACTGGTGGCGCAAGGCCTCAAGGCCGTCGCCTCCGACGACGTGGACGCCGCGGTCGCCCTGAACGCCGCGTTCCACGCCAAGATCATGGAGCTGGCGGGCAACTCGGTGCTGGCCGAGCTCGCCGCTCAGGTCGACCGCCGGGTGCGCTGGTACTACACACCGGTCGCCCGCCTGCGCGGAGGGCAGTCCTGGAGCGAGCACCGCGAGTTGATCGGCGCCATCGCCGACCACGACGAGGAGCGCGCCACCCAGCTCATGCGTGAACACACCGAGCACACCCGCCGCTCGTACCACGCACGCCAGCGGCCGTAGTTCAAGAGGTCCTCTCAGAACGCGTCCGCGTGCCCCCGAGCCCACTGCGCGAACGTACGCGGCTCCCGGCCCGTGACCTCCCGCACCGTCGGCAGCACGGTCGACTCGTCCAGGGTGCCGTCGACGAAGAAGCCGAAGAAGGCATCGACGTACGGCTTCGGCATACGGGCCTCCATCTCCACGCGCGCCTCCTCGTGCGCGAGCCCGACGGGGCGCAGATCCCGGCCCAGCACCTCGCCGAGGACGCGGACCCGGTCGGCCGGCAACAGCGCCTCGGGACCGGTCAGTTCGAGGGCCTGGCCCGCGTACTCGTCCGACAGCAGGGCACGCAGGGCGACCCGCGCGATGTCGTACGGGTCGATGTCGGCCGTGCGCACATCCGGGAACGGCACCCGCACCTCGTCGCCGTTGCGGATCTGGTCCGCGAGCTGCAGCGCGTTCGACATGAAACTCGTCGGGCGCAGGAAGGTCCAGGCCAGGCCCGACTCGCGTACGGCGGCCTCGGCGTCGATCAGGTAACCGGCGACCGCGTTTCCCGTGTCGCCGGTCCCGGCCGACTTCCCGGACAGCATCACGACCCGCTCCACGCCCGCCGCTCGGGCGTCGGCCAGGATCTGCCGCTGCCCGGCGTAACCGGGCATCAGGAACATGGCCCGTGCGCCGTCGAGCGCGTCCCGCACCGTACCGGGCCGGTTCAGGTCGCCCGCCACGGCCGCCACGCCGGGCGGCAGCCCGTCCGCCCGGCCGGCGCGGCTCATCGCACGCACCGGTTCCCCGGCCTCCGCCAGCGCCCGCACCAGCTCGGCACCCACGTTCCCCGTGGCACCCGTCACCAGAAACATCCGGTCCCCCTCTCCCCGTGCCGGACCGCGGCAGACCCGGCGCCGTGCCCATCCTGGGGGTCGGCGCGCGATGGCGCCAGGGCGCTGTACGGCCTTCTCCAGCCCATGGTCATCCAGCTTTGTCCTGTGAGTGGAGAAAGTTGACGGCAATCTCTGCGCAACTTCTTCCCACTCCCGGCCGCCGCTGCTACGTTCCCCTCGAAAGCAGGCCACAGAGGTGGCCGAAACCCGGCGCGCACAGGCCGATCGAGGCGGGGAGGGGCTCGTGAGACGTATGACGGCTCGACCCGCGAACGCCCATCAGGCCAAGCTGCTCAGGCTGTTGCGCGACGGGGGGCCCAACTCCCGGGCCCAGCTGGGCGATCAGATCGACCTCTCGCGGTCCAAGCTGGCCGTGGAGGTGGACCGCCTGCTGGAGACCGGTCTGGTCGTGGCCGACGGACTCGCCGCCTCGCGCGGCGGCCGCCGCTCCCACAACATCCGGCTCAACCCGGGGCTGCGTTTCCTCGGTGTCGACATCGGCGCGACCTCGGTCGACGTCGCCGTCACCAACGCCGAACTGGAGATCCTCGGCCACCTCAACCAGCCCATGGACGTCCGTGAGGGCCCGGTCGCGGTCTTCGAGCAAGTCCTGTCCATGGCGGCGAAGTTGAGGGCCTCCGGGCTCGCGGAAGGATTCGACGGCGCCGGCATCGGCGTCCCCGGACCGGTCCGCTTCCCCGAGGGCGTCCCGGTCGCTCCGCCGATCATGCCGGGCTGGGACGGCTTCCCCGTGCGGGAGGCGCTCAGCCAGGAACTCGGCTGCCCGGTCATGGTCGACAACGACGTGAACCTCATGGCGATGGGGGAGCAGCACGCGGGCGTCGCACGCTCCGTGGGCGACTTCCTCTGCGTCAAGATCGGCACCGGCATCGGCTGCGGCATCGTCGCGGGCGGTGACGTGCACCGCGGTGTCACCGGCAGCGCGGGCGACATCGGGCACATCCAGGCCGTGCCCGACGGCCGCCCGTGCGCCTGCGGCAACCGGGGTTGTCTGGAAGCCCACTTCAGCGGGGCGGCCCTCGCCCGGGACGCCGTGGAGGCGGCCCAGCAGGGACGGTCCGAGGAACTTGCCTCGCGGCTGGCGGCGAACGGCACCCTGACCGCCGTCGACGTCGCCGCCGCGGCCGCAGCCGGCGACGCCACCGCGCTCGACCTGATCCGCGAGGGCGGCAACCGCGTCGGCCAGGTCATCGCAGGCCTCGTCAGCTTCTTCAACCCCGGCCTGGTGGTGATCGGCGGCGGGGTGACCGGCCTCGGCCACAACCTGCTCGCCGCGATCCGCACCCAGGTCTACCGCCAGTCGCTGCCCCTCGCGACCGGCAACCTGCCCATCGTCCTGGGGGAGTTGGGCCCCACCGCCGGAGTCATCGGCGCGGCCCGGCTCATCAGCGACCACCTGTTCTCGCCGGCGTGACACCTTTCCGGAACCCGTAACACCGTTCGGAGTGGCACCACACCAGCACAGCGCCCTGCTCTGCCCTGCCTGAAAACGCCCGCCCCGCAAGGGAACCGCCCTGAAACCGGCCCGCACGCCCGCCAAGGGGACCTCATGGCACCAGAACCACCGCTGCTCAGCATGTCCGGCATCACCAAGTCGTTCCCCGGAGTCCGCGCCCTCGACGGGGTCGACCTCGACGTCCAGGCCGGTGAAGTGCACTGCCTGCTCGGCCAGAACGGCGCCGGAAAATCCACTCTCATCAAGGTCCTCGCCGGCGCCCACCAGCCCGACACCGGCACCATCCGCTGGCGCGGCGAGGAGGTCACCCTCCGCTCGCCCATCGCCGCGATGCGTCTCGGTATCGCGACCATCTACCAGGAACTCGACCTCGTCGAGCACCTGTCGGTCGCCGAGAACGTCCACCTCGGCCATGAGCCCACGGCCGCCGGTTTCGTCGTCCGCGGAAAGGCCGCGCGGGTGTCGACAGCCCAGCTCCTCAAGCGACTCGGGCACCCGGAGATCGACCCGGCCCGGCTGGTCGGGGAATTGTCGGCGGCGCAGCAGCAGATCGTGTCCATGGCGCGGGCGCTCTCCCACGACGTACGGCTGATCGTGATGGACGAGCCGTCCGCCGCCCTCGACCCGGACGAGGTCGACAACCTCTTCCGCATCGTCGGCGACCTCACCGCGAGCGGCGTCGCCGTCGTGTACATCTCGCACCGGCTGGAGGAGATCCGCCGCATCGGCGACCGGGTGACCGTGCTGAAGGACGGGCGGGCCGTGGCGGGCGGGCTTCCGGCGAAGTCGACGCCGACGCGCGACGTCGTGGCGATGATGACGGGACGCAATGTCGAGTACGTCTTCCCCGAGCGGCCGACCGGCGACGCGGCGGCCGGGCAGCCGCTGCTGGAGGTGCGGGGGCTGGCCCGCGATGGTGAGTTCGAGCCTCTCGACCTGAGCGTGCGGCCCGGTGAGATCGTCGGGCTCGCCGGGCTGGTGGGCTCGGGGCGGTCGGAGATCCTGGAGACGGTATACGGGGCGCGGAAGCCGACATCCGGTCAGGTGCTGGTCGAGGGACGGCCGTTGAAACCCGGCAGTGTCCGCGCCGCCGTCCGCGCCGGCCTCGGGCTCGCACCCGAGGAACGCAAGGCGCAGGCGCTGCTGATGCTGGAAACCGTCACCCGCAATGTGTCGGTGTCGTCCATGTCCCGCTTCTCGCGCGGCGGCTGGATCGACCGGGCCGCCGAACTGCGGGCCGCGCGCGCCGCGACGCGTGAGCTGTCGCTACGGCCCGACAACCCGTCCGTGCCGGTGCGCACCCTGTCCGGCGGCAACCAGCAGAAGGCCGTCCTGGCCCGCTGGCTGCTGCGCGGCTGCCGCGTCCTGCTGCTCGACGAACCCACCCGCGGCGTCGACGTCGGCGCCCGCGCCGAACTGTATGCAGTCGTCCGTCGACTGGCCGACGAAGGCCTCGCCGTACTGCTCGTCTCCAGCGAAGTGCCCGAAGTCCTCGGCCTCGCCGACCGCGTACTGGTCCTGCGCGAAGGCCGCGTCGTTCACACCGCGCCCGCGCGCGAACTCGACGAACACCGCGTACTCGACCTCGTCATGGAAGGAAGCCCGGCGTCATGACGCAGCACGCCTCCCCGCCCCGGGACAGCACCGGCAAGGTGCCCCCGGCCGGCGCGGCGCCCGCCTGGCGCGGCCTGATGGCCCGCGCCGACGTGCGCACCCTCTCCCTGCTCGGCGTCCTCGCCGCGCTGATCGTCATCGGCGGCATCACCAAGCCGGACCAGTTCCTGGACACCCGCAACCTCCAACTCGTCCTCACCCAGGCCTCCGTGATCGGCGTCGTCACCGTCGGCATGACCTTCGTCATCGTCTCCGGCGGCATCGACCTGTCCGTCGGCGCGATCGTCGCGCTGGCCTCGGTGTGGGCGACGACGGTCGCGACACAGGAGTACGGCTTCGGCGGCATCCTGTTCACGGCGGTGATCGTCGGCGTGGGGTGCGGCCTGGTCAACGGGGTGCTGATCGCGTACGGCGCGATGGTCCCCTTCATCGCCACGCTCGCCATGCTGGCCTCCGCGCGCGGACTCGCCCTGCAGATCACCGACGGCAAGACGCAGATCGTCACCGTGCCCTCCGTGCTGGACCTCGGTGAGCGTGACGCGTATGTGCTCGGCATTCCGCCGCTCGTCATGGTGTTCGCGGTCGTGACGATCATCGGCTGGCTGATCCTGAACCGCACCACCTTCGGGCGGCGCACGGTCGCCGTCGGCGGCAACGCGGAGGCGGCCCGGCTCGCCGGCATCGACGTCCGCCGCCAGCGGCTCTACCTCTACCTGCTGTCCGGGCTGTGCTGCGGCATCGCCGCCTTCCTGCTGATCGTCCTGTCCGGCTCCGGCCAGAACACCAACGGCAACCTCTACGAACTCGACGCCATCGCGGCCGCGATCATCGGCGGCACACTGCTCAGCGGGGGGCGCGGCACCATCGTCGGCTCCGTGCTGGGCGTCCTGATCTTCACCACGATCACCAACATCTTCGCCCTGAACAACCTGCAGAGCGACGTCCAGCAGATCGCCAAGGGCGCGATCATCGTCGCCGCCGTGCTGGTCCAGCGCCGTACCGCGAGCACGACCTGAGGAAAGGGTTCACCGCCATGCCAGAGACCATGGGCCGCTTCACCAGTCGCAGAGGGCTGCTCTTCGGGACCGCCGCCGTAGGGGCCGGTGCCCTCCTCACGGGTTGCACGAGCAACGAGTCCAAGGACGAACCGGCCGCGAACGACCAGCCGGCCGCCGACGACAAGCCCGGCAAGCAGGTCACCATCGGCTTCGCCGGACCCCAGGCCGACCACGGCTGGCTCAACGCCATCAACGACAACGCCAAGAGCCGCGCCGAGAAGTACTCCGACGTCACCCTGGAGATCACCGAGGGCTCCAACGACACCGCAGCCCAGATCGGCCAGATCGAGACGCTGATCAACAAGAAGGTCGACGTGCTGGTCGTGCTGCCCGCCGACGGCAAGGCGCTCACCCAGGTCGGCCTGAAGGCGATGCGGGCGGGCATCCCCGTCATCAACCTCGACCGGATCTTCAACACCCCGCAGGCGTACCGCTGCTGGATCGGCGGCGACAACTACGGCATGGGCCTGAACGCCGGTCACTACATCGGCGAGAAGCTCAAGGACAAGCCGGACGCCAGGGTCATCGAACTGGCCGGTCTGGACAACCTGGAGCTCACCAAGCAGCGCACCGAGGGCTTCGACGACGCCCTGAAGAACTACCCCAACATCAAGAAGGTGGCCCGCCAGGCGGCCGAGTTCACGGTCGAGTCCGGGCAGGCCAAGATGGCCCAGCTCCTGCAGGCCCAGTCGAAGTTCGACGCGCTGTGGAACCACGACGACGACCAGGGTGTCGGCGCGCTGCGGGCCATCGAGCAGGCCGGGCGCGACGACTTCCTGATGGTCGGCGGCGCGGGCGCCCTGTCCGCGTTCCAGGCGATCAAGCAGGACGAGGGCGTCCTCAAGGCCACCGTCCTGTATCCGCCGACCATGGCCGCGTCCGCCATCGACCTGGCCCGTGCGCTGGGCCAGGGCAAGGGCGTCGGCGGCATGGCCGAGTTCGAGATCCCCGCCTCGATCACCCTCTACTCGGCGGTCGTCGACAAGACCAACGTCGACCGGTACATGTCCACCGGCTTCAAGTGAGGCGCACCCTGCCCGGCGGGGACGAGGGGTCCGCCGGGCAGGGCGGGGAGCGTTCTGCGGATCGAGCCGACCGGGGCAGCGGCGACTTCGGATGCGGACCGACCTGGCGGAGTCCGGGACTCCGGTGGGTGCGGGCCGTGGGGCGGCCGGGAGCCCGGGGAGATGGCGGCCGACTGCGGCCGTGGTCGCGTGCGGGCCGAGTCCGCGGTCGCGGTACGGACCGTGGTCGTGGTCGTGGTACGGACCGTGGTCGTGGTCGTGGTCGCGGTACGGGCCGAGGCCGCGGTACCGCCGGTCAGCTCCGCTCCACGGCCGGCGAACTCCGCAGGACGTCCCCCAACCCCCCACCGCGGCACGACGACGAGGAGGACTTTCGCATGGGACAGCCGCAGCAGCCCGACCAGGCCGAGGCGGAGGCAGGGGCCACCGGGCCCGGGAATCCGCCACTGCGCGTCGGCATGATCGGCTACGCCTTCATGGGCGCCGCCCACTCCCAGGGCTGGCGCACCGTGGGCCGTGTCTTCGACCTGCCCCGCAGGCCGGTCCTGGCCGCGATCTGCGGGCGGGACGAGGCGGCCGTGCGCGCGGCGGCCGACCGGCACGGCTGGGCGGCGGCGGAGACCGACTGGCGTGCGCTGATCGCACGGGACGACATCGACCTCGTCGACATCTGCACCCCCGGCGACAGCCACGCCGAGATCGCGCTGGCCGCGCTGGCCGCCGGCAAGCACGTCCTGTGCGAGAAGCCCCTCGCGAACAGCGTCGAGGAGGCCGAGACGATGGCGGCCGCGGCTCAAGAGGCGCACGGACGCGGCCAGTTGGCGATGGTCGGCTTCAACTACCGCCGGGTGCCCGCCACCGCGCTGGCCCGCAGCATGGTCGCCGAGGGGCGCCTGGGCGCCCTGCGGCACGTGCGGGTGACGTACCTCCAGGACTGGCTGGTGGACCCCGAGTTCCCGCTCACCTGGCGGCTGCGCAAGGAGCTGGCCGGCTCGGGCGCGCTCGGCGACCTGGGCGCGCACATCATCGACCTCGCGCAGTACCTGGCGGGGGAGCGGCTCACCGGGGTGTCCGCCCTGACGGAGACCTTCGTGAAGGAACGCCCGCTGCCCGGCGGCCCCACGAGCGGCCTGTCCGCCGTCTCGGCCACCGGCACCGGCCAGGTCACCGTCGACGACGCCGCCCTGTTCACCGGCCGCTTCCCGTCCGGCGCCCTCGCCTCCTTCGAGGCCACCCGCTACGCCACCGGCCGCAAGAACTCCCTGCGCATCGAACTCAACGGCTCACACGGCTCGATCGCCTTCGACCTGGAGCGGCTCAACGAGCTCGCCTACCACGACGGCACCGAACCCGGAGCCCACGCCGGCTTCCGCCGCATCCTCGTCACCGAACCCGAACACCCCTACCTGGAGGCCTGGTGGCCCCCGGGCCACGGCCTCGGCTACGAGCACACCTTCGTCCACCAGGCCCGCGACCTGGTCCACGCCATCGCCGAGGGCAGGCAGCCCGAACCCTCCTTCGCCGACGGGCTGCAGGTGCAGCGCGTGCTCGCGGCGGTGGAGGAGAGCGCCGAGAAGAACTCCGTCTACACCCCGATAGCGGTCTGAGGAGGCTGACGCGCGATGCCGCGTACGTTCACGCTGTTCACCGGCCAGTGGGCCGACCTGCCGCTCGAAGAGGTCTGCCGGCTCGCCCGCGACTTCGGCTACGACGGCCTCGAACTCGCCTGCTGGGGCGACCACTTCGAGGTCGACAAGGCCCTCGCGGACCCGTCGTACATCGACTCCAGGAAGGCCCTGCTCGACAAGTACGGCCTCAAGTGCTGGGCGATCTCCAACCACCTGGTCGGCCAGGCGGTCTGCGACGCCATCATCGACGAACGCCACCGGGCGATCCTGCCGGGCGAGGTGTGGGGCGACGGGAACCCGGAGGGGGTCCGGCAGCGGGCCGCGGCCCGTATGAAGGACACCGCGCGGGCCGCGGCGGCCTTCGGCGTCGACACGGTGATCGGCTTCACCGGCTCCGCGATCTGGCACCTGGTCGCCATGTTCCCGCCCGCGCCCGAGTCGATGATCGAGCGCGGCTACCAGGACTTCGCCGAGCGCTGGAACCCGATCCTCGACGTCTTCGACGCGCAGGGCGTGCGGTTCGCGCACGAGGTGCACCCGAGCGAGATCGCCTACGACTACTGGACGACCCAGCGTGCGCTGGAGGCGGTCGACCGCCGGCCGGCCTTCGGTCTGAACTTCGACCCCTCCCACTTCGTGTGGCAGGACCTCGACCCGGTCGGCTTCCTCTGGGACTTCCGCGACCGCATCTATCACGTCGACTGCAAGGAGGCCCGCAAACGCCTCGACGGCCGCAACGGCCGCCTCGGCTCGCACCTGCCGTGGGGCGACCCGCGCCGGGGCTGGGACTTCGTGTCGGCCGGGCACGGTGACGTCCCCTGGGAGGACGTCTTCCGGATGCTGCGCTCCATCGGCTACCAGGGCCCCGTCTCCGTGGAGTGGGAGGACGCCGGCATGGACCGGCTCCAGGGCGCCCCGGAGGCGCTGAGGAGTCTCAAGGCGTACGACTTCGAGCCGCCGTCGGCCTCCTTCGACGCGGCGTTCGGCAACTGACCTGTTTCGAGGGCAACTGACCTGTGACGAGGGCTCGTCGAGCCCTGCAATCGCTCTCCGGGATGACGGCGCATCCCGGCGCACGCACCCGCCCGTACAACCGGCCCCTTTCTGGAGGCACCCGTGCACGGGAACGACCGCACCACCAGCACCGACAGAAACGAGACCCACAGACGACGGCTGTCCTTCCACAAGGCGGTGGCGCTGCTGAGCGGCGCGCTGCTGGCAGGCGCCACCCTCACCTTCACCGCCCCCCAGGCCGGCGCTGCCGTAGCCGACCGGGAAATCGTGGCCGCGGAGGACTTCCAGCAGGTCACCCTCGCCAAGGGCGAGCCGGAGGTCGGCGAGCCCATGTCGCTCGCCGTCCTCCCGGACCGCTCGGTCCTGCACACCTCCCGCGACGGCGAGCTGCGCATCACCGACGCGGCGGGCAACACCAAGCTCGCGGGCAAGCTCGCCGTGTACTCGCACGACGAGGAGGGCCTGCAAGGCGTCGGCGTCGACCCGGGATTCGCCGAGAACCGCTTCATCTACCTCTACTACGCACCCCCACTCGACACGCCGGCCGGTGACGCCCCCGAGACCGGAACGGCGGCGGACTTCGCCCCGTTCGACGGCGTCAACCGTCTCTCCCGCTTCGTCCTGAAGACCGACGGCACGCTCGATGCGGCCAGCGAGACGAAGATCCTCGACATCCCCGCCTCCCGCGGCCTGTGCTGCCATGTCGGCGGTGACATCGACTTCGACGCGGCGGGCAACCTGTATCTCTCAACGGGCGACGACACCAATCCGTTCCAGTCGGACGGCTTCACCCCGATCGACGAGCGCGCGGGCCGCAACCCGGCCTTCGACGCCCAGCGTTCCTCCGGCAACACCAACGACCTGCGCGGCAAGATCCTGCGCATCAAGGTCAACGCCGACGGCTCGTACTCGATCCCCGAGGGCAACCTCTTCGCGCCCGGCACCGCCAGGACGCGGCCCGAGATCTACGCGATGGGCTTCCGCAACCCGTTCCGCTTCAGCGTGGACAAGGCGACCGGGATCCTCTACGTCGGCGACTACGGCCCCGACGCCGGCGCCGCCGACCCGGCGCGCGGCCCGGCCGGCCAGGTCGAGTTCGCCCGGGTCACCGGCCCCGGCAACTACGGGTGGCCGTACTGCACCGGCGACAACGACGCCTACGTCGACTACGACTTCGCGACCGGCCGGTCCGGCGCGTCCTTCGACTGCGCCGCGCCGAAGAACACCTCACCGAACAACACCGGCCTGACCGACCTTCCCCCGGCGCAGGCCGCCTGGATCCCGTACGACGGCGGCTCCGTGCCCGAGTTCGGCACCGGCTCCGAGTCGCCGATGGGCGGCCCGGTCTACCGCTACGACGCCTCGCTCGACTCGCCGGTGAAGTTCCCCGAGGCCTACGACGGGAACTTCTTCGCCGGAGAGTTCGGACGCCGCTGGATCAAGCGGATCGTGAGCGACGGCTCCGGCGCCGTGCAGTCGATCAACGACGTCCCGTGGACCGGCACCCAGATCATGGACATGGCCTTCGGCCCGGACGGCGCGCTGTACGTGCTGGACTACGGCACCGCGTGGTTCGGCGGCGACGAGCACTCGGCCCTCTACCGCATCGAGAACGCCACCGACGGCCACTCACCGGTCGCCCAGGCCGCGGCGAGCAAGACCTCCGGCACGGCGCCGCTGAGGGTGCAGTTCTCCTCCGAGGGCACGACCGACCAGGACGGCGACGCGCTGTCGTACAACTGGGACTTCGGCGACGGCGGCAAGTCGACGGCGGCCAACCCGTCGTACCGCTACAAGAAGAACGGCACCTACACCGCGACCCTGACCGCCAAGGACACCTCCGGCCGCACCGGCAGCGCGAGCGTGCAGATCGTGGTCGGCAACACCGCGCCCAAGGTGACGCTGGAACTGCCGCAGGACGGGCAGCTGTTCAGCTTCGGTGACGCGATCCCGTTCAGGGTGAAGGTGACCGACCCGGAGGACCGCACGATCGACTGCTCGAAGGTCAAGGTCAGCTTCATCCTCGGTCACGACAGCCACGGCCACCCGCTGACCTCGGCGAACGGCTGCACCGGCAGCCTCCAGACCAGCGCCGACGGCGGCCATGACGAGGACGCCAACATCTTCGGCGTCATCGACGCCGAGTACACCGACGGCGGAGGCGGCGGCCAGGCCCCGCTCACCACGCACGACCAGAACGTCACCCAGCCCAGGCACCGCCAGGCCGAGCACTTCGGCAACGGCTCCGGCGTCTCGATCATCACCAAGGCAACCGCACACGGCGGCCGGACGGTCGGCGACATCAACAACGGCGACTGGATCTCCTTCACGCCGTACGCCCTGAGCAACGCCAAGAAGATCACCGCCCGGATCTCCTCCGGCGGCGCGGGCGGCACCCTCGAGGTCCGTGCGGGGTCCTCGACGGGAACCCTGCTGGGCAAGGCGACCGTGCCGGTGACCGGCGGCTGGGAGACCTTCCAGGACGTCACGGCCGATCTTGCCCGTGCGCCGAGGAGCACGACCACGCTCTACCTCGTCTTCAAGGGCAGCGGTACCGGCGCCCTGTTCGACGTGGACGACTTCACCTTCACGACGGGCTGAGAGGAGGGACGGAGCATGCGCATGCGTCCAACGGAACGAGTGACAACGGCAGTCGTGGGAGCCGCCGTACTCCTCGGCTGTGTGTCGGGACCGGCCGCGTCACAGGCCTCCCACCCTGGTGACGAGGGCAAGCGGGTACTGGTCTTCTCCAAGACGGCCGGCTTTCGCCACGACTCCATCCCCGACGGCATCGCCGCGGTGAAACAACTCGGCGAGCAGGGCGGCTTCACGGTCGACGCGACGGAGAACGCCACGGCCTTCACCGCCGGCAACCTGCGCCGCTACGCCGCGGTCGTGTTCCTGTCGACCACCGGAGACGTCCTGAACGCCACCCAGCAGACGGCGTTCGAGGGCTACATCCGGCGCGGCGGAGCTTACGTCGGCATCCACGCGGCCGCCGACACCGAGTACGACTGGGCGTTCTACGGCGGGATCGCCGGCGCCTACTTCCAGTCGCACCCGGCGATCCAGCCCGCGACCGTGGACGTCGAGGACCACGCCCACCCGGCGACCTCGGGTCTGGCACAGACCTGGAACCGGACGGACGAGTGGTACAACTACCGCTCGAACCCGAGGGAGAGGGCCCATGTCCTCGCGTCCCTCGACGAGTCCTCGTACACCGGCGGCACCATGAACGGCGACCATCCGATCGCCTGGTGCCAGAACTACCAGGGCGGCCGCGCCTTCTACACCGGGGGCGGCCACACCAAGGAGTCCTACGCCGAGCCCCTGTTCCGCGAGCACCTGCTCGGCGGAATCCGCTGGGCCATCGGCGACGGCCAGGCCGACTGCCGCCCGGAGAACGGCTACCGCCCGCTCTTCGACGGCACCCAGGCCTCGCTGGACGCCTGGCGGCAGGCGGGCCCGGGCTCCTTCACCCTGTCCGGCGACGGCACACTCACGTCGACCGGCGGCATGGGGATGCTCTGGTACGCCGGATCGGGCTTCGGGTCGTACTCCCTGAAGCTCGACTGGAAGATGGCCGGCGACGACAACTCCGGTGTGTTCGTGGGCTTCCCGCCCTCGGACGACCCGTGGTCGGCCGTCAACAACGGTTACGAGATCCAGATCGACGCGACCGACGCCGCCGACCGCACCACCGGCGCGGTGTACGGCTTCAAGTCCGCCGACCTGCACAAGCGTGACCGTGCCCTGAACCCGCCGGGGGAGTGGAACACCTATGAGATCCGCGTGGAGGGCGAACGCCTCCGCGTCTATCTCAACGGCGTGAAGATCAACGACTTCACCAACACCGACCCGGCCCGGAGCCTCACCGACGGACACATCGGCATCCAGAACCACGGAGCCGACGACGAGGTGTCCTTCCGTGACGTCCGGATCAAGGAACTGCCCGCGAAGACCACGAGGATCGCCGAGTCCTCCGGACTCATGACTTCGCAGGGCGACTGAGCGGCGGCGGGCGAGGGACGCCGGACTCCCGCCCGCCGTCTTCACCCCACCGGGCCTCGCCGGAGGCCCGGCCATGGGGCTCGCACACGACGCGCTCGACAAGGAGGCTGCCATGTCCGCGTCCGTTTCGCCGTCCGTGCCACGGGTCGGCGTATGGCTGATCGGGGCACGTGGCTCCGTCGCCACGACCGTCGTCGCCGGGTGCGCCGCCGTCACCGCGGGCCTGCACCCCCCGACGGGCCTGGTCACCGAGACACCGATGTTCGCGGACAGTGGCCTGCCCGCGCTGTCGTCCCTCGTCTTCGGCGGTCACGACACGGTGGACTGCCCCCTGCCCAAACGCGCGGAGGCCCTCGCGGCAGGCGGCGTCCTGCCCCCGGGAGTGCCCGCTGCGGTACGGGCCGAACTCGTGGCGGCCGACCAGGAGATCAGGCCCGGCGGCCCGCTTCCCGGAGACACGCGCGATGAGGACGAACTGATCGCCGCCTTCGCCTCCGACATCCGGGACTTCGTACGGCGGTGTGAACTCACCCGAGCGGTCGTGGTGAACGTCGCCTCCACCGAGCCCACACCCACCGGTACCTCCCTGCCCCCGAGCTCGCTGTACGCGGCGGCGGCCCTGCGCGCGGGCTGCCCCTACGTGAACTTCACCCCCTCGACCGGCCTGGACCACCCGGCGCTCGCGCCCCTGCTGTCGTCGACCGACCTGCCGTTCGCCGGCCGCGACGGCAAGACGGGCCAGACACTGCTCCGCTCGGCCCTGGGCCCGATGTTCACCCAGCGAGCCCTGGCGGTGCGCGCCTGGTCCGGCACGAACCTGCTCGGCGGCGGCGACGGCGCCGCCCTGTCCGACCCGGCCGCGGCGGCTGCGAAGAACGCCGGCAAGGAGAGGGTGCTGGCGGACACGCTCGCCATCCCTCCCGAGGGCGAGGTCCACATCGACGACGTCCCCGCCCTCGGCGACTGGAAGACGGCCTGGGACCACATCGCCTTCGACGGCTTCCTCGGCACCCGCATGATCCTCCAGACCATCTGGCAGGGCTGCGACTCGTCCCTGGCAGCACCGCTCGTGCTCGACCTGGCCCGTCTGACCGCACGCGCCCACGAGGCCGGCCTGTCCGGCCCCCTCGGCGAACTGGGCTTCTACTTCAAGGATCCGGTCGGGGACGGGCCGTCGGCGCTGGGAGATCAGTACGCGGCGCTGACCGGCTTCGCCGAACGACTGGCGGCCCCCGAACCGCCCACGCCGCACGCCGGTTCTGACGGGGAGCGGCCGTGACCGAAGCCACAAGCCTCGCACGCCCTCGGCCATCGACGGCCCCGGAGAGCCCTGTGGCCCGGCGCCCACCCGGGCCGAACTCCTGCGCCCGCCCGGCCTGTTCACCGTCCCCGGCGACGCTCCTCGCTGGCCCGGCGACGCCCCTTGCGGGCCCTGCGACGCTCCTCGCTGGCCCGGCGACAGCCCTCGCGGGCCCGGCCACGACCGCCGTGGAAGGAAGGTGAGCGTCGGATGAACCACGCGACGACCACCCGAGGGCGGTCCACCGGTGCTTCGGCCCGGGGAGACGGCAACGGCTCCCACACCACCAGCGCCGAGAACGCCACCGCCGTCACCCCGACTCCGGCCGTCATCCCCCTCCGCCTGGGCTACGGCACCAACGGCCTCGCCGACCTGCGCCTCGACGACGCCCTCGCCCTGCTCGCCGACCTCGGTTACGACGGGGTCGGCCTGACCCTCGACCATATGCATCTCGACCCCCTCGCCCCCGACCTCGCCACCCGCACCCGCCGCCTCGCGCAGCGGCTGGACGCGCTCGGTCTGGACGTCACCGTGGAGACGGGCGCCCGCTACGTGCTCGACCCGCGCCGCAAGCACGACCCCTCCCTGCTGGACCCCGACCCGGACGCCCGTGCCCGCCGCGTCGACCTGCTCATCCGTGCCGTCCGGATCGCCGCCGACCTCGGCGCCCACGCCGTCCACTGCTTCAGCGGCATCACACCGCCGGGTACGGACCCGGACACCGCCTGGCGCCGCCTGGCCGTGGCCCTCACCCCCGCCCTGGATGCCGCCACCACCGCCGGCATCCCCCTCGCCGTCGAACCCGAACCCGGCCACCTCCTCGCCACCATCGCCGACTTCCACCGGCTCCGCCGCACACTCGGCGAACCGGAACACCTCGGCCTCACCCTCGACATCGGTCACTGCCAGTGCCTCGAACCCCTCTCTCCCGCCGACTGCGTACGCGCCGTCGCTCCCTGGCTGCGCCACGTCCAGATCGAGGACATGCGCCGCGGCGTCCATGAACACCTCCCCTTCGGCGAGGGCGAGATCGACTTCCCACCCGTGCTCGCCGCCCTCGCCGCCACCGGCTACCAGGGCCTCACCGTCGTCGAACTGCCCCGCCACTCCCACGCGGGCCCCCACTTCGCCGAACTCTCCCTCCCGTTCCTCCGCCGCGCCGAAGCCACGGCCACCGGAACACCCGTACTCGTCCCGCCCCACGGCGATCCCTCCGCCACCCCTGAAGGGAGCACCTCATGACCCACCCCCGCACCAGCCCCGCCACCCCGGGCGCGGAGGCTTCTCCAGGCGGCGAGGGCAAAAGAGACGAGGACGCTCCCGCACGCGCCGGTGGCCCGGCAGGTGTCCTCGGCCAGTCGGCACGCCAGGGCACCACCCTCGCCCTCACGCCGCCCGCCGAGCTCCGCGTCCACCTCACCGCCCGCCTGAGCGCCGCCGCCCGTAACTGGCTGCACCGAGCTCTCGACGAGGCCACGGCGAAACCAGGCACCCACGGGCCCATCTCCGTGTGGGAGCTGCGCATCGCCGAGGCGGGCCGCCGCTGTGGCCCCGAGCACGCCGACGCCGCACGCGTCCTCATCCTGCACGCGGCCCGCGCCGACGAGGACGCCCTCACCCGGGTCTACGTCCAGGGCACCGCCGCCGAACGCCGCGCCGTCCTGCACGCACTGCCCCACCTGGTGCCCGGCCCGGAAGCCCTCCCGCTCGTCGAGGACGCCCTGCGCACCAACGACACCCGCCTCCTCGCCGCCGCCGTCGGCCCTTACGCCGCCCGCCACCTCGACCCCCACCAGTGGCGCCACGCCGTCCTGAAGTGCCTGTTCACCGGCGTGCCCGTCGACACGGTCACCGACCTGGACCGCCGCGCCCGACGCGACACCGAACTCGCCCGCATGCTCGGCGACTACGCCGCTGAGCGCACCGCCGCCGGCCGTCCCGTGCCCGAAGACCTGCACCGCGTCCTGACCCTGATCGACCCCACGGCCACCCCACCCGCGCGCGCCGCCGAGCGCGGCACCCGCGGCACCGACGGCAAGGAGTCCTGATGCGCCTCTTCGACCCCCACATCCACATGACGTCGCGCACCACCGACGACTACGAGGCCATGCACGCCGCCGGAGTCCGCGCCGTCGTCGAGCCCGCCTTCTGGCTCGGCCAGCCCCGCACCTCTGTCGCCTCCTTCCTCGACTACTTCGACTCCCTCCTCGGCTGGGAGCCCTTCCGCGCCGCCCAGTACGGCATCGCCCATCACTGCACACTCGCCCTCAATCCCAAGGAGGCGAACGACCCGCGCTGCGTCCCCGTCCTCGACGAACTGCCCCGCTATCTCGTCAAGGACCAGGTCGTCGCCGTCGGCGAGATCGGCTACGACTCGATGACTGCCGCCGAGGACACCGCCCTGGCCGCACAGCTCCAGCTCGCCGCGGACCACGAACTGCCCGCCCTCGTGCACACCCCACACCGCGACAAGCTGGCCGGCCTGCGCCGCACCCTCGACGTCGTCCGCGAGTCCGCTCTGCCCCCGGAGCGCGTTCTGGTCGACCACCTCAATGAGACGACGGTCAAGGAGGCCAAGGACAGCGGCTGCTGGCTCGGCTTCTCCGTCTATCCCGACACCAAGATGGACGAGGAGCGGATGGTCGCCATCCTGCGCGCCTACGGGACCGAGCAGGTGCTGGTGAACTCCGCCGCCGACTGGGGCAGAAGCGATCCGCTCAAGACCCGCAAGGTCGCCGACCTGATGCTGGCCGAAGGCTTCGACGAGGACGACGTCGACCAGGTGCTGTGGCGCAACCCCGTCGCCTTCTACGGCCTCAGCGGCCGACTCACCCTCGACGTCGCGACCCCCGAGGCGACCCACGAGGGCAACTCCATCCTGCGCGGCGCCCCGAAGGACACCGAGGGACAGGCCGGCGCGCCGGGACAACCGGACCCGTGGGCCGACGCCCGGAGCGACGCCCCTGCCTCTGGAGCGTGAGCCATGCGCTTCCGCCACCCCGACGGATCCACCGTCCACCTCGCCTACTGCACCAACGTCCACCCCGCCGAGACCCTCGACGGCGTCCTCGCCCAACTCCGCGACCACTGCGAACCCGTGCGCCGACGGCTCGGCCGCGACCGCCTCGGCATCGGCCTGTGGCTCGCCAAGGACGCCGCCCACGCCCTCGTCTCCGACCCGTCGGCCCTGCGCGGACTGCGCACGGAACTCGACCGGCGCGGCCTCGAAGTCGTCACCCTCAACGGCTTCCCCTATGAGGGCTTCGGTGCCGAAGAGGTCAAGTACCGCGTCTACAAGCCGGACTGGGCGGACCCCGAACGCCTCGACCACACCACCGCCCTGGCCCGAGTCCTCGCCGGCCTCCTCCCTGACGACGTCACCGAGGGCAGCATCTCCACGCTGCCCCTCGCCTGGCGCACCGCCTACGACGACGGCCGCGCGAACAGCGCCCGCGCCGCCCTGCTCACGCTCGCCGAACGCCTCGACGCCCTGCAGGAGTTGACCGGCCGTGACATCCGCGTCGGCCTCGAACCCGAGCCCGGCTGCATCGTCGAGACCACCGCCGACGCCATCGCCCCGCTCACCGCGATCGGCCACGACCGCATCGGCGTCTGCGTCGACACCTGTCACCTCGCCACCTCCTTCGAAGATCCCCACACCGCCCTGGACGCGCTCACCCAAGCCCGCGTCCCCATCGTCAAGTCCCAGCTCTCAGCCGCCCTGCACGCCCAGCACCCTCACCTCCCCGACGTCCGCGAGGCCCTCGCCGCCTTCGACGAACCCCGCTTCCTGCACCAGACCCGCACCGCCACCGCCGCCGGCCTGCGCGGCACCGACGACCTCGGCGAGGCCCTCAAAAGCGACGCCCTCCCCGACGCCTCCCCGTGGCGCGCCCACTTCCACGTCCCACTCCACGCGGCACCCGCCGCACCCCTCACCTCCACACTCCCGGTTCTCAAGGCCGCACTGACCCGCCTCGTAGGCGGCCCCACCCCGCTCACCCGGCACCTCGAGGTCGAGACCTACACCTGGCAGGCACTCCCGGCCGAACTGCGGCCCCGCGCCCGCAGCCAGCTCGCCGACGGCATCGCCGCCGAGCTCACCCTCGCCCGCGACCTGTTGACCGACCTGGGCCTCAAGGAGCTGCCATGACCGAGGGACCGGACCGGGCAGTCCCGGGCACCCGATCAGCGCCCCCGCCGGACGTCACGGGCAAGCGCCGCCCCACCCCTGTCCTGGTCCTCGACGTCGTCGGCCTCACCCCCCGTCTCCTCGACCACATGCCGCACCTCAAGAGGCTCGCCCAGTCGGGCTCCCACGCGCCGCTCGGCACCGTGCTGCCCGCCGTCACCTGCGCCGCCCAGTCCACCTTCCTCACCGGCACCCACCCGTCGGAGCACGGCATCGTCGGCAACGGCTGGTACTTCCGCGACCTCGGCGACGTACTCCTGTGGCGCCAGCACAACGGCCTGGTCGCCGGCGACAAACTCTGGGACGCCGCCCGCCGCACCCACCCCGGCTACACGGTCGCCAATATCTGCTGGTGGTACGCCATGGGCGCCGACACCGACATCACCGTCACCCCCCGTCCGATCTACTACTCCGACGGCCGCAAGGAACCCGACTGCTACACCCGGCCGCCCGCCCTGCACGACGAACTCACCGAGAAACTCGGCACCTTCCCGCTCTTCCACTTCTGGGGACCCGGAGCGGACCTCGTCTCCAGCCGCTGGATCATCGACGCCACCCGCCACATCATCCGCACCCGCCACCCCGACCTGACCCTCTGCTACCTCCCTCACCTCGACTACGACCTGCAGCGCTTCGGCCCCGACGACCCGCGCGCACTGAAAGCGGCCGCCGACCTCGACGCGGCCATGGCTCCGCTCCTGGATGACGCCCGAGCGGAGGGCCGCACCGTGGTCGCGCTCTCCGAATACGGCATCACCCGCGTCGACCGCCCCGTCGACATCAACCGGGCCCTGCGCCGTGCGGGACTGCTGGAAGTGCACACTCAGGACGGCATGGAGTACCTCGACCCGATGGCGTCACGTGCCTTCGCCGTCGCCGACCACCAGATCGCCCACGTCTACGTACGCCGGCCCGAAGACCTCGATGCGACCCGGGCGGCCCTGGACAAACTTCCCGGCGTTGGGCAACTCCTCGACGACGAGGGCAAGAAGGCCCACCATCTCGACCATCCGCGCTCCGGCGAACTCGTCGCCGTCGCGGAGCCGGACGCCTGGTTCACGTACTACTACTGGCTCGACGACGCCCGCGCGCCCGACTTCGCGCGACTCGTGGAGATCCATCGCAAACCCGGCTACGACCCGGTCGAACTCTTCATGGATCCCCTCGACCCCTGCGTCAAGGTCAAGGCCGCGACCGCGCTCGCCCGCAAGAAACTCGGCATGCGTTACCGCATGGCGGTCGTGCCCCTGGATCCGTCACCTATTCGCGGCAGCCACGGCCGCCTTCCCGCGAGCGACGACGAAGGTCCGCTCCTCATCTGCTCCACCCCCCGCGCTGTCGGCGACCGCGTCGCGGCCACCGATGTCAAGTCACTCCTGCTCCAACTCGCCGGTCTCGGCTGACCGGTCACGACCGGCACACACCAGCTCGCCGGTCCCACCGGCCCGTCTCTTCCGACTGGTCACCAGTGAAGCACTCACCACTGACAACGGCCTTCGATCTCAAGGAGTTCCAGACATGAGCCGCTTTTCCCAGACGGACCCCGAACTCACGCACCGCCTCACCAGACGAGGCATGCTCGGCGTCGCGGCGGGCGCCACGGCCGCCGCCCTGCTGGGCGCGGCGGCCCCCGCGACCGCCGCCGCGTCCACCACCGCCGCGTCCACCACCGCCGCGTCCACCACCGACGCGTCCTCCCGCACCGTCGGCCGGGGCCGCCCCGTCCTTCCGCCCGGCCGACTCGGCATCCAGCTGTACAGCCTGCGCGACAAGGTCTCCACGCTCGGCTTCGCCCCCGTCTTCGCCGAACTCGAGAAGTACGGCTACGACGAGGTCGAGTTCGCCGGATACACCCAGGGCTCGGCCGGCCCGATCACCCTCGCCCAGCTCAAGCGGCTGGCCCGCGACCACGGCCTGAACCCGATCGGCAGCCACGTCGGCTACTACTCCAACGACCCGAACGCCTACACCTTCGCCCAGAACCTCACCAAGGTCCTCGACGACGCCCAGGCCCTCGGTCTGAAGCACATAGGCACCGCGTCCGGGCCGTTCCGCTACGGATCCACCGTCGACGCCTGGAAGCGTGCCGCCGAGGAGTTCAACACCTACGGCGCGGCGGCGAAGGCGCGCGGCATGAAGTTCTACCAGCACAACCACTCCGAGGAGTTCTCCTTCGCCACCGACAACCCCAAGGTCCGTCTCTACGACGTGCTGCTCGCCGAGACGGACCCCGACCTCGTCTTCCTGGAGATGGACATCTTCTGGGCCTACTCCGGCCAGTTCCGCTTCTCGCAGCGGCCCGACGGCTCACCCGCCCCCTTCGAGCCGCTGGACTACGTGCTGAGGCAGCCTCACCGCTACCCGCTCTTCCATGTCAAGGACGGCGTGAGCGACCCGGCCAACACCTACGGCTACCGCATGGTCGACGTCGGGGACGGCGACATCGACTACCAGCGGTTCATCTCCGCCGTGACCAGACTGCGCGGGCAGCGATTCGCCCATCACTGGCAGGCGGAGCACGACAACCCGACGGAGTCCTTCACGTTCGCCCGCCGTTCGAGCGAGCACCTGCACTCGCTGCGGGAGAAGTGCTGACAGCGGAACTCACATGAGGAGGCCCTCCCCCAAGCGGGGGGAGGGCCTCCTCATGCCCGCGGCCTCCTCATGCCCGCGGCCTCCTCATGCCCGCGGCCTCCTCATGCCCGCGACCGGTCAACCCACTGGCTGCGGCCTCGCCGTCCGCCCCGGCTGCCGCAACAGCAACGCGATCGCCGCCGCCACCATCGACACACCGCCGGCCAGCGCGTACGCGCCGTCGTATCCCCAGGCCGCCACGACCATGGAACCGAGACCACCGCCGAACAGGCCGCTGATCAGCTTGCCGCTGTAGACGAGGCCGTAGTTGGTCGCGTTGTAGTTCTCCCCGAAGTAGTCCGGGGTGAGTGCCGCGAACAGCGGGTAGAAGGCGCCGCCGCCGAAGCCCGAGAGGAAGGCGAAGAACAGGAACAGCCCTTCGCTCCGGACGTCTGCGGCCCAGATCACACCGAACTGGGCGAGACCCAGCACGACGATCACGGACACCAGGGTCGACTTACGGCCCCAGCGGTCGGACAGCCAGCCCACGACACCGCGGCCGATGCCGTTGATGACGGCCATCACGCCCATCGACGACGCCGCGACCAGCGGGCCGAAGCCCACCTCCTTGGCGTAGTCGACCTGGAAGGAGATGCCGAAAATGGACACCCCTGCGGTCAGCACGACGGACAGCCACATCAGGGGCAGCATGCCCGTCCCGATGGCCTTCCGGGGCGTGTACTGCTTTGCCGCAGGAGGGTTCTTCGCCAGACTCGCCGCGTTCCTCCGGTCGCCCGTGAAGGTCAGCGGATCGACCTCCGCGGGCCACCAGTTCCTGGGCGGGTCCTTGAAGAAGAACGCGCATCCGAACACGACGATCACGATGTAGCAGCCGATCAGGTCCAGCACCCGGTGGTAGTTCGCGGTGTCGAACCCGTAGTTGAAGATGAAGATGAACGGCAGCGATCCGTACGCGAACCCGCCGTTGACGAACCCGGTCCGCGCGCCGCGCCGCTCGGGGAACCACTTGCCGACCGTGTTGATGCAGGTCGCGTAGACCAGGCCGGCGCCGATGCCGCCGATGACGCCGAATCCGAGGATCGCGAGCCGGACATCGCTCAGGTGCGACAGGGCGAGGAAGCCCAGCAGGCACATGCCGGAGCCGATGTACATCGCCGTGCGGGCCGTCAGGATGCCCTTCTCCCGCAGCCAGCCCGCCGGGAAGGCGATGCCAGCCTGGAAGAACACCCAGACGCTGAGGATCCAGAAGGTGTTGCTCTGCGTCCAGCCGTGCGCGTGGGACAGGGTGTCCTCCGCGGAGCCGTACGCGTACTCGAAGACGCTGATGGCCATCATGGCGATCCACGGGAGATACACCATGATCTTGCGGGAGTGGCCGAGGAGGTCGCGGTCGGTCTCGCCGACGCGGTAGACGCGCCCGCGCGCGTCCGTCACCTCACGGTAGGGACGATGCGCGGCGTCGGAAGGTGCGGACGAGCTGTTTGCTGCGTACGGATCTGCCGTCATGTCAGGCCATGTCCTCGCCGAGCGGTTGTGGGTTGGCAGCGATGCGACGGGTTTCCTTGTCACGTCCTGGCGGGCTGAGGAACAGCGCGACGAAGCCGGCGAAGAGCGAGATGGAGCCGGCCAGGATGAAGGCGCCGGAGTGTCCCCAGGCGCCGACGACCACGGCACCCATGCCCGCGCCCAGACCGGAGACGAGCTTGGCGCTGTAGACCATGCCGTAGTTGGACGCGTTGTTGTTCTCGCCGAAGTAGTCGGCGGTGAGCGCCGCGAACATCGGGAAGATGGCGCCGCCGCCGAAGCCGGAGATCGAGGAGAAGACCAGGAACAGCGGAAGGTTCTTCATCTCGGCCGACCAGAGGATGCCGTACTGGGAAAGGCCCAGGATGACGCACACGACGAGCAGGCACCGCTTACGGCCGTAGAGGTCGGAGAGCCAGCCGATGACACCGCGGCCGGTGCCGTTGACGATCGCCTTCAGTGACATGGCCGTGGCCACGATCCCGCCCGCGAATCCGGCCTCCTCGCCGATGTCCACCTGGAAGGCGATACCGAAGATGTTCACGCCGGACGTGCACGCCAGACAGAACCACATCAGGGCCACCCGGCCGGTCTTCCAGGCCTCCTTGGGGGAGTACTGGCGGACCGCCGGCGGGTTCATCCGCAGCGAGCGTGCCGCGCGCGGGTCCTTCGGCGGGTTGAGCGGGTCGACCGCGGCGGGCCACCAGTTCTTCGGCGGGTCCTTGAAGAAGAAGCCGGCCGTACCCACCATCAGGGCGAGGAAGAGACCGACGGAGACCAGCACCCAGCGGAAGTTGGTCAGGTCCATGTAGCCGGTGAAGAGGAAGACGAAGGGCACCGAGCCGTAGGCGAAGCCGCCGTTGACGAATCCGGTCTTGCCGCCCTTGCGCTCCGGATACCACTTGCCGACCATGTTGACGCAGGTGGCGTAGACCATGCCGGCGCCCATGCCGCTGAACATGCTGAAGCCGACGTAGGCGACGACGACATGGGGCGCGTAGGCCAGCGAGAGGTACCCCATCAGTGTGCCCGCCGCACCCAGCATCATGGCGAAACGGGCCGGCAGCTTGCCGGATTCACGCAGCTTGCCGGCGGGGAAGGCCACAGCGGCCTGGAAGAACACCCAGACGGTCATCATCCAGAAGATGTGCGCACTGGCCCAGGAGTGCGCGGTGTGCAGCGTGTCCTCGGCGGACGCGAACGCGTACTCGGCGGAGGAAATGCCCATCATGCCGACCCAGGGCAGGATCACCATCCACTTGCGTTTGCGGCCCATGATGTCGATGTCGGACTCGCCGATGCGGTAGACGCGTCCGTACTTGTCGGTCACCTCGCGATAGGCGGCGACCCGTGGAACGTCGGTGGTTGTCATGTTGGTTGCACCCCTTGCGTCGAAAGCTCTGGCCAGCGCCCCCTGTCCAATGCCTTTCGTGCGCGCGCGGGTCCCGGGGGGGGGGGGGGGGGGCCCGGGCGCGGGGGGGGGCCCCCCCCGGGGGGGGGGGGCCCCCCCCCCCGGGGGCGGGGCGGGGGGGGGC